>CAZKXW010000005.1:0-78894 GCA_964556745.1 uncultured Anaerolineaceae bacterium | reverse complement strand
GCTGGTATTCGTCCAGGATGAGGGGGTTCAGGTCGCCGAGACCCTCACGGTGGAGTTTGGTGATGAGCCAGGCCAGGTCATAGCGGCGGTCGCTGATCTGCCAGCCCCAGTCGATGACAGTCTGATGGCCGTTTTCTCCGAGCAGCACATTCCAGGGGTGGAAATCACGGTGGTTGATGCTGGGCCGCTTGCAGGGGACAGTATCGCGCCGGGCGGTCAGCCAGCCGAGGACGCTGGTGAGCGCATCGTGACCATCGACGAGGGCCTTCAGGTTGTACAATTCGCGCTTGATGAGGGTATAGTCGTTTTTGACGATGAGGTTATCGACGAGGGCCTTCAGGTTCATGTTGTGCAGATCAACGAGAAGCTGCACGAAGGGCGTGAGGAGGGCGGGGCGCTGAGCGGGCGCAGCTTCCTTGAGCACGTCGCCGAGCAGGCGCCCCGGGATCTGCTCCATGACGATGAAGGGGATTCCAATGTGGTTGGGGTCGGTTTCCGAGGCCAGCGGCCGCGGCACAGGATAGCCGCGAAAGTGCAGATTCTTGAGGGCGTGGCGTTCCTTGAGCGTCCGGTCTTTGCCGTACATGTCGTCCTGAAAGGTTTTCAGGATCAGCGATTGGCTTTCCGGCTGCCTATCACGCAGGTATTGCAGAGTGAAGGCATAGACGCTGCTTTCCGGGTTGGTGGCGAGCAGGGTGAAGGTGGGGATTTCGACCTCATCGAACTGGTCAAACTTGACGTAGCAGTAGACGCGCAGGCGCGATTGGAGTTCCGTCGTCATCGAGGCAGTCTTTCTTACTAAAACCTACGCCGCATGGTAGCAGAAACGGGCAGAGCACGGCAAGGCGACATTCGGAGCGCCCCAGCGGGGGATCGGAACATATGGACGCAGAATGGATTCAGATCATCGAGCGGGAGGTTGGCCAGGCGATCCGGCAGTCGAAGGCTTTAAGCGGCGGCTGCATCGGCGATGTGTACCGGCTCGATCTGGCTGGTGGCGGCCGACTGGTGGCCAAAATTGGCAATGGGTCGAGCGCCGCGCTCGACATTGAAGGGTACATGCTGCGCTATCTGCGGGAACACAGCCGCCTGCCGGTTCCTGATGTGCTGCTCAGCACGCCGAAGCTGCTGCTGATGACCTACCTCGACGGGGACAGCCGCTTCGACGCCGCTGCTGAGCGCCACGCTGCCGATCTGCTGGCTGAGCTGCACAGCGTGCGGGGGAGCGCCTATGGTCTGGAACGGGATACCCTGATTGGTGGTCTGCACCAGCCGAACCTACGCACGGACTCGTGGATTGCCTTTTTCCGGGATCATCGTCTGCGGTATATGGCGCATGAAGCCGCCCGCGTGGGACGGCTGCCGGAGGCGCTGCTGCGGCGCGTCGAGCAGTTGGCGGGGCGGCTGGAGCGCTGGCTGGTCGAGCCGGAGTATCCGGCGCTGATTCACGGCGACATGTGGACGACGAACATCCTGGCGCAGTCCGGGCGGATTACCGGGTTCATCGACCCGGCCATTTATTATGCTGACCCGGAAATCGAACTGGCGTTCAGCACGCTGTTCGGAACGTTCGACCGCCCGTTCTTCGAGCAGTACCAGCAGCGGCGTCCGCTTCGGCCTGGGTTCTTCGAGGAGCGGCGGGACCTCTACAACCTGTACCCGCTGCTGGTGCATGTGCGGCTGTTCGGCGGGGGGTACGTCGGCTCGGTGGACATGACGCTGCGGAAGTTCGGGTGTTAATGCGAATTCCACCACAGAGACACAGGGGTCACAGAGAAATCCGCAGAGGGCGCGGGGAGATGCCGCGCCCAAGCAGGGGGTCAATGATTAGACGAGTTTGGCGTTGAGGGTCATGGGGACGGCGGCCAGGGCGCGGGAGATCGGGCAACCGGTCTTGGATTTCTCGGCCAGTTCGCTGAACTGCTCGGCGCTGACGCCGGGCACTTCAGCCTCGACGGTGAGGGTGATGTGGTTGATGACCGGGCCTTTGTCATCGCGGCCAAAGTCGAGTTCGGCATTGGCATGGACGCGCACGGGCGGGAAACCGGCATTGGTCAACTGGGCAGCCAGGAACATGGCGTAGCAGCCGGCGTGGGCCGCGCCGATCAATTCTTCGGGGTTGGTCTTGGTGACATCATCTTCAAAACGCGACTTGAACGTATACGGGCCGGAAACCGCGCCGCTGCCGACGGTGAAGCTGCCATCGCCCTCACGCAGCGTACCCTTCCAGACTGCATCTGCCTTACGCACGGCCATATGAGAAATCCTCCTTCGGGGGGTTCATGTTGACGCTGCTGACAGTATCACAGCCAGAGGGCATCTTCCACTGGCTTTCACAGATCATTAAGCTGCGGCCTGCTGGCAAGCGGGAATGAGTGTTGTTAGACTCGCCGGGATATCACCGGGAGGAGTGCATGATGCGCCTGGCTGTGTTATCCGATATTCATGGCAATCTGCTCGCGCTGGAGGCTGTCCTACAAGACCTGGAGGTGGCGGGTGGGGCGGATTTGACCTGGTGTCTGGGCGATCTGGCGGCGTTTGGACCGCGCCCGGCTGAATGCATCCGGCGCATCAAGGCGCTGGCCGAAGCTGACGAGGGCAAGCGATTCAAGGTCATCGGGGGCAACACCGACCGCTATATCGTCAACGGTGAGCGTCCACGCTGGCCTTCGGCCAAAGATCAGGCCGGACTGACGGCCATGCTTTCCGAATGGCAGAACTTCAATGCCGCGTTACTGTGGGGAGTCGGGCAGTTGAGCTTCGACGATTATGAGTTCCTCAAGAAGATTCGCGGGCGCGAGCTGTCCCATAAAGTGGAAGGCTACGGAACGGTCATCGGCTACCATGCCGTGCCGGGCGATGATGAAGCATTTCTGACGCCGGAAACACCAGACGAAGAAGCCCGCGACTTCCTGATGGATCGGGAGGGGCGGCTGGCGCTGGGTGGGCACATCCACCGCCAGTTCGACCGCGAAGTCCGCGGCTGGCGCATCATTAACGTCGGCAGCGTTGGAATGCCGTTCGATGAACGTGGGCAGGCGAGTTGGGCACTGATCACCTTCGAGGGCGGGCAGGCGGCGGTCGATCTGCGGCGTGTGCCCTTCGATGTCGAGGCGGTCATCGATGATCTGCGGTCGGTCGGCTGTCCGGGTGTAGACTGGGCCGCGGGGCGGCTGCGTCCGGCGGTGTAACGCGGTGGGGCGCTGGCGCTTCTAAACCCCAGAGGCGGATTTGCGATGAGGACAGCATGATGGACTTCGGAGACAAGCGCGAAAAACTGCTGGGCGAACTCGGCGGCAAACAAGATTACGGCATCTTTCTGGCGGCGCAGATGGGCGGTGTGCCCCAGGAACTGCAACTGATGATCCAGACAGCGCGGCTGGATGAACAGGCGAACGGCCTGCGCCCGCGCAGCCAGTACGTCGTCCGGGCGCTGGGCGTGGTCGAACACCGCTTTAGCCTGGGGATTTTTGGCAGCCTGTTCTTCGCCGACGAGCATCCGGTGCTGCTGCATTACAATGCCTCACGGGCGGCCATCCAGTTTGAAGGCCAGCCGGATGATGTCAACGAACTGGTGCTGGACATCACCCAGGCCTACCTGAGTACGTTTGGGCCGTGGCGCGAACTGGCGAAGGATCTCAACCGGTCGCAGCCGCTTGTCAATCTGCTGCAAAGCGGTTCCGGCGTGCTGGGGACGATGCCGCTGCCGGGCGCGGAACGCATGGCCCGCGTGCTGGCGCATCACGGCCTGAGCGCCCGCCTGGACGAGAATGTGCCCTATGAACTGGATGACGAGCATGGCCGTTCGCGTAAAATGAAGCTGCTGGGTATCGACGACTCGTACTGCATCGCGCTGGATTTCAGCGTAGACGAACTCGGCAAAATCTGACCACAAGGAGGCTGATCCATGGAACTTCAATACAATGTGGCGTTGGTGACAGGCGGGGCGTCCGGTCTGGGTGAGGCCTGCGTGCGCCGGTTCGTCAGCCAGGGCATGAAGGCTGTCATCCTGGATCGGGACGCCGAGCGAGGCAAGGCGCTGGCGGGGGAGTTGGGCAGCGCTGTGCGCTACGCCCAAGCCGATGTCACGCACGAAGAGGATGTCCAGCGGGCGCTTAGCCTGGCCTATGAGGAACTCGGTGGGCTGCAAGTGGTGGTCAACTGTGCGGGGGTCGCCTGGGCATCGCGCACCATCAGCAAGGAAGGGCCGCACGCGCTCGATCTGTTCGAGACGGTCATCCGCATCAATCTGGTTGGCACATTCAACGTGATCCGGCTGGCAGCCTTCCGCATGGCACAGAATGCCACTAATGCCGATGGAGAACGCGGCGTCATCATCAACACGGCCTCGGTCGCGGCCTTCGACGGGCAGATCGGTCAGGCGGCATACTCGGCCTCGAAAGGGGGCATCGTTGGGATGACACTGCCGATTGCCCGCGATCTGGCGCGGTTGGGCATCCGCGTTGTGACCATCGCGCCGGGCATCTTCGAGACGCCAATGGTCGCGATGCTGCCGGAAGAAAACCGCGCATCACTGGCCGGGCAGATTCCGTTCCCAAGCCGGTTGGGACGGCCGGATGAATATGCGCGGCTGGCGCAGCATATCATCGAGAATCCCTTCCTGAATGCCGAGACGATCCGGCTGGACGGGGCAGTACGGATGCAGCCGAAGTAAGTTATCAGGCGCGGCGCGCGGCGCAGGCGGAGTAGATTTCGCCGAGGAAGCGGCTGGGCACGGATGCGAGCTGGCGGATATTCACGAATCCGGCGCGGGCGGCCACCTCCGCCCAGGTCGGATAGGCGAGGGGGTAGGGAACCCAGGTATTGCCGTGGTCGGTGTTGTACTCGACCAGCAGCAGCCGTCCGCCGGGCTTGAGGCGGCTCCAGGTCTGGCGCAGCACCGCCAGCGGGTCAGGGTGGAAGTGCAGGCTGTTCGCCATGACCACGCCGTCCAGCGGCGGCAGGTTGAGCGGCTGCATAAAATCGGCGGCGTGAACGATCAATTTGACATTGGGGAAACGAAGGCGCATCTGCCGCTCGTTTTCCTTGAGGGCGCGGACATCCCGGTCTACGGCATGGATCACCCCTTCCGAGCCGATCAGATCAGCCAGAGCGAGGGTGAACGCGCCACTTCCGGCTCCCAGGTCGGCCCAGATGCCGCCGCGTCCAGGAATACCCGCACTCAGCAGCTTGACGTGCGCGGCGTGATCCATCAGTGCGTAACCAATTCCGTCACGGCGGGGGCGGGGGCGGATGGGGTGGTGAGCTGCCACTCCTTCAATCCCTTCCGCAGCAGGAACATCAGGATTGCCCCGGTCATCAGCAGCAGGGCGTTGATTTCGATGGCGGTGGCGATGCCCAGGTTTTCCGCCATTGCCCCAACGACCAGCACAGCCACAGTCTGAAGGCCGAACGAGATCATGGTGAACAGGCTCAGCAGCCGCGCTCGCATCTCCGGCGGGGACATTACCTGGAGCAGTCCCAGCGAGGTGGCAATCACGGTCGGAGCGCCCATGCTGCCCAGGAACAGACTGATGACCGAGAGCGGCAGCGAGCGGGACAGCCCGAAGACCAGCAGCCAGAGGCTCATCCACAGGGCCGCGCCGGTGATTGCCAATCCCGAGCGTTTGAGTGACTGGAAGACAGGGATCACGATCAGGACGGAGACCAGCGCCCCCGCGCCGGAGGCCGATTGCAGCAGGCCGAAGGTCTGCGCGTCCCCGCCGAGGAGTTTTTCAGCGACTGCTGGAAGCTGGCTCATGATGACCGAGATGACCAGCAGTACGACCAAGGTTGCAAAGATAAACAAATCCTGCATGCGTGGATGGGTGCGAAGGTAGCGCAGCGCCTCCCAGACTTCGACCAGCGGATGTATGGGGCCGGTATGCCGGCGCACCTGGTTGGATTGCAGCACGACGAGACTGGCGATGACTGCCAGGAAGCTCAGTCCGTTGATCCAGAAGGTCGGGGCCAGCCCTTGACTTGCCAGAATCGATCCAGCGATGGCGGGGCCGACCATGCGGCTGATTTGCAGGATGGTGGCGTTGAGGTTTACAGCCTTGCGAACCTCACCCATCCCAGCCAGATCACCGAGGAAGGCCTGCTGCGCGGGCAGGTCAAGCGCGGTGATGACTCCGAGGAGGAAGCTCAGCACGAAGACGTGCCAGATTTGCACCAGGCCGGTCTGTACCAGCAGTGCGAGGATGAAAGCCAGGGACATCAGACCAATCTGGGTTCCGATCAAGAGCTTACGGCGATCCAGCCGTTCCGCCCAGACTCCGGCCCAGGGGCCGAGCAGCAGGATCGGCAGGGCGCTCAAGGCCTGCACCATGCCGTTGGCGGCTTCTGACCCGGTGAGCTGCCAGACCAGCCAGCCCTGGGCGGTGGTCTGAATCCAGGTTCCGATCAAGGAGACGGCCTGACCGCCAATGTAGATGCGGAAGCTGCGGAAGCGGAGGGGCGAGAAGCTTTCGCGGAAGGTGCTGAGTGGATTCACCGGGATGCCTTTGCGATGGATTGTGGATTAAGGCAGTTGTACTTGAATTCAGAGGGGTTAAGCAAGCCCCAGCTTACCACAATGGTATCACACCCAAAGGCGAATTGAACCCTAGAGGGCATAGAGGGATACGGAGCGGGGCAGCTTTGCGTTTGGGGTAAAGCTGCCCCGATTATGGCTGATCTACAGCACCGAGGCGGCGACAGGCGTGCCCAGCCGATCCTTGAGGAACGCCTTGACAATGTGAACCGGGATGGCGAAGCCCACGTCAGGGCCGATAATCATGGTATTGATACCGATCAGCCGCCCGGCGGAGTCGATCAGTGGGCCGCCGGAGTGCCCCGGACGCATGTGCAGGCTGAGGGCGATCCATTCACGTCCCGGCTGTATCTGGTTGACTTCCGGCAGGCTGCTGCCCGTGCCGATGACCACACCGGCCGTCACGGCGCCGGTCACACCCCAGGGATGGCCGACGGCCATAACCCACTGCCCCGGTTTCAACCCGCGCGAGTCGCCGATGGCGATGGTGGGCAGATCACTGGCGTGGACGCTCAGCGCGGCCAGATCGAGGCTGTCATCGGCGGCGATGACCTGAGCGGCCAGCTTGCGGCCGTCCGGCAGTGTGGCGCTGAGGTGATGTCGTCCACGGATGACGTGGGCGTTGGTGACGATCAGTCCGTCAGGATGCCAGATCGTACCCGCACCCGCGCCGCGCCCATTGCTGATCTGCACCAGACTGGCGTGGACCCGGGCGATGCGGTCGGCGGCGGCATCGTTCAACTGTTCAACGAGGGTAGACATAGTTTCCTACGGTGATCCTCACATCGATTCATGGGTAGAGGAGAGCGGCGGGGCAGACATAGAGGCCTGCCCCGGTTCAAGCGAGAGGCTACGGACGTTCGCCAATGGTCGCGCTGAGGTCATGAATCTGACCGCCGCGCACGATCTTGAGGGTGACCGTCGCGCCGATGGATGCGGCTGCCAAAGCACCAAGCAGGTCTTCCATGCCCTCGACCTTATGGCTGCCGAGCGCAACGATGGTATCGCCCAGGTACAGCCCGGCTTTCTCGGCGGGGCTGTCATGCTCGACCGAAACGACGAGCGCGCCGGTCTCCTGGCCGAGCGACTCGGCGGCAGCGGCAGGCAGCCGGGCGGGCTGCACCCCGACGCCGAGATAACCCCGGCGCATGCGGCCGTGCTTGACCAGACTTTCGACCACGTGGCGGACGGTCGGCGTCTGCACCGTCAGGCTGACGCCGCGCATCAGGCCGGAGGAGTTCAGCCCGATGACCTGCCCGGTCACGCTGACCAGCGGCCCGCCGGAGAAGCCGGGATACATGACCACATCGGTCTGCGCGAAATACTTGTTCTCATCGGACTGGTAGTTCAAGGCGCTGATGACGCCCAGGGTGGCCTGGAGATCATGACCGGGGCGACCAATCGCCAGCACCAGATGGCCGACGCGAATGGTCTCGGCTTCGGCCCAGGCTGCGGGGGTCAGGCCGCTGGCCTCGGCGCGGAGGACGGCCAGATCGCTGGTCGGGTCGCGCCCGACGAGGCTGGCCTGGACGGTGCTGCCGTCTGGCAGGCCGAGCTTGATGTGGTCATCTCTTTCGACGACATGGTGGGCCGTGAGGATGAGACCGTCTGCTGACCAGACGATGCCGCTGGCGGACATGCGGCGGCGGGCGGCTACCTGGACGATGCTCTTGCCGGCCGTCTCGACAGCAGCGGCCATCGAGTCGGAGAGGGTCTGGAGGATATCGGACATGGATTTGCTCCTGCGAAAGAATAAGCATCGGATTGCGACCTTATCTTCGCACAGCACCGCTGGAAAGACATCCATCGACTGGGCAGGAACAGACTGGAAAAAAGGGTAGGGAGGTGCTCACCAGACCTTGCCACGGGCGGCCACCGGCCAGGTCACTTCAACCGTTTCGCCGCGCACGCCGTAAATCTGATCGTGCAGATTGGTGACGACGCAGGTATGCACCGGCACGACATGCACGCGCTCGCCGATGCGCGGACGCGCATCGCACAGGCTCAGATCGACATAGGCGTGTTCTTCGTTGAGTTGGTAGATGCGGGCGTCGGGATATTCCAGGATGTGGCCGTGGCTGTCCTGGAAACGGTCGGCGGCCAGCGTCTTGCTGCCGCTGTCGAGGATGGCACGGGTTTCGGTCGGGCGGCTGACAACGGTCGCCAGCACGGTCATGGCGCAGTCGTCCAGGCTAACCCAGCCTTTGCCGACCGACGACCAGTCGTTGAAGACATAGGTTCCGACGCGCAGTTCGGTCAGTTCCGGGAGTTCATGAGCGTGCAGCGCCGCCCCGGATCCGCCGCCGCTGACGGTTTCAACGCCGATCCCAGCACGGTCGAGGCGATCCAGCGCCTCCTGAATGGCTGGGCGCATGACCGGATTGCTGGGGTAGACCAGCAGCCCAGCGAAGTGCAGATGCTCGTCCCGGTCGATTTTCTCGGCCAGACTGACGACCTGATCGACAGGCGCGCCGGTGCGCTCGATGTCCGTCACCAGATCGACCAGCACGCGGAGCACCAGCCCGTTGGCTTTGGCCGCTTCGGATAGCCCGGCGATCACATCGAGATGGTCGGCAGACACGCAGACGCGGTTATAGAGCGCCAGATCGGCCAACCGGGCGGTCTTCTGGGGGCCGACGATGTTGTAGGGCAGTTGAATGTCGTTGATGCCCTCAGCGGCGAAGATTTCCGCTTCGCTGACCTTCTGGCAGGCGATCCCGACCGCACCGGCGTCCAACTGCATCCGGGCGATGTCGGGAATTTTGTGCGTCTTGGTATGCGGACGGAACTTGACTCCCAGCCCGTCACAGTGTTCCTGCATCCACTGGATGTTCCGCTCCATGCGGTCAAGGTCGATCAGGACGCTGGGTGTCTCCAGCGCGTGGGTATCCAACATGGGGCGCGCGTCCTTGATGTGATTAGCGGTCGTTGATGACGGTAAAGATCATCGGGCGGCGGCGCGTTTCATTGTAGAGAATGCGGCTGAGGTTGTCCTGCAGCCGTTCGCGGCGCTTGCCGTTCTGTCCGTGCGATGTGGACAGCACTTCCGTCACTGTGCTGCGGATCAGATCGACCAGATCGGTCGCGCTCCGCATATAGACGAAGCCGCGCGAGATGATTTCGGGATCGTCGATCAAATCGCCGGTTCGCGAGTCCACATTCAGCACGACCATCATGAAACCGTCCCGCGCCAGGATTTCCCGGTCGCGGATGACTGTCTTGCCGATGTCGCCGACGCCGCTGCCATCGACGAAGACGTAACCGCCCGGAACCCGTTCGCCCACGCGCACGCCGTTCTTGTCGGCTTCGATGACGTAGCCGTTTTCGACCACGAAGGTGTGATCCGCTGGGATGCCGGACTGCTGCGCCAGCCGCGCATGGGCGCGGAGATGCCGCAGTTCACCGTGAATTGGCAGGAAGAAGCGCGGATTGACCAGATTCATCAGCAGACGCATTTCTTCCTGGCGGGCGTGGCCGGAGACATGGACGGCCGCAATCGGATCGTAGATGACGTCGGCTCCCTTCTGGATGAGGCGGTTGATGGTACGGTTGACCGACTCCTCATTGCCAGGGATGGTGTGCGACGAGAGGATAATGGTGTCGTTCTCGCGGACATCCAGTTGACGATGCCGCCCGGTGGCCAGCCGTCCCAGCACTGCCGAGGGTTCACCCTGCGCTCCCGTGACCAGGATAACCACCTTGTTGGGCGGAACCTGGTTGATCCGGTTCAGATCGAGGAACATCTCGTCGGGAATCCGCAGGATGCCCAAGTCACGGGCCATCTTGATATTCTCGGCCATGCTGTGCCCGGCCACGGCGATCTTGCGGCCGTGGTTTTCCGCCGCGCGGGCCACCTGATGAAAGCGCGAGATCAGCGAGGCGAAGGTGGCGACCATGATGCGGCCTTTGGCCTGGCGGAAGACGGCATCGAAGGCGCCATCGATCACGCTTTCGGAGGGCGTCCAGCCGGGCTGGTCGGCGTTGGTGCTGTCGCCCATGAGCAGGAGGGTCCCCCGCTTGGAGAATTCGGCCAGCTTGGCATAATCAGGCTTCTTGCCATCCACAGGCGTGTTGTCGAACTTGTAGTCGCCGCTGTGAACCACGATGCCGAAAGGCGTGTTGATGCCAAAGCCCACACAGTCCGGGATGCTGTGGCACATGTGGAAGCTCTCGATGCTGAATGGCCCTACTTTGAGCGTCGCCCCCGCCTGGAACACGTTGATCGTGGCGGCTTTGTGCAGGTTGTGGTCGCGGAGCTTGACTTCTACCAACCCGGCGGTGAGCGGAGTCGCCCAGATGTTGATGCCGGGGAAGGCCTCAACGACGTGCTGCACCGCGCCCACATGGTCTTCATGGCCGTGGGTGAACAGCAGACCGTGGATTTTGAGGTCTTTGCGTTCCTGAAGGTAACGGAAGTCCGGGATGATGTAATCCACCCCGAACATGTCGTTGGCCGGGAACATGATCCCTGCGTCCACGATGAAGGCATCAGTGCCCAGTTCGAATACGGTCATGTTCTTGCCGATTTCCCCTAGACCGCCCAGGGGGACAATACGTAGTTTCGCTTTTGCCATATAACGCTAAAGAACCGAGCGTCACCTGTCCGTGCTCGGCGTCATCCTTTCTGATTGTCAATACAGGTCGGAACGTAAATCCGCTTTACAGGTCTTGAAGAAAGTTGTTTTTCGCAGCAATATTCGGCGTTATCACAAGTATCGTAATCTTTCAGAACATATTGTACCACAAATTTTGGGAAGCGTTTCCAGGGGGGCCGCAAAACGCGAATGACCTGCTGCCAACTCGTGAGGATTATCGAGATGATTCCGCTCGGCCATGTGGCCGAGTGGTTGGGCAGCGCGGCGACTAGACCATCAGGTAGCGTTCGCGCAGGGCATCGTGAATTTCGTGGATGATCTTCATCACCAGATCGGGCCGGTGATCACCGGGCGAGCCGCCCATCTCAATGAAGGCGTTGCGCAGGATGCGGCCCCAGTTGCCGGTACTCTTGAGCTTGGGATGGGCGATGAAATCGCGGATCGTTTGGGCATGATGGCCGCTGGGTGGGTTCAGCATCCGCGTGAAGCTGCTATACACATCGTCGATGTCGCGCGGGGTGATGTCCACATTGATGTCGTACAGCGCCCGGTGCATGAACAGCCGCTTGCGCTCGTAGAAATCAGCCAGGCTCATCTTTTCGCCCGTGGCGGTGATAATGGTGACATCGGTGCAGTGGCGGTCGGACTCATCCTGTATGGCTTGATAGGTCGCGGTCTCCAGGGGCCCCAGCATCGCCCACATCTCGCGGTTGCTGTGCATCGGCTCCAGGTCACAGCCATACTTGCGGAAGTAGTCTTCAATGAGGACGTGGCTGTACTCAAAGTCGATCAGAGCCGCCGCCATGCGCGAGGCGCTCACGCACGAAGGCATCCCGGTGCTTTCCACCGTGCAGATGCGCTTTGAAGTTGAAAGGTCGGGGCGGATACGTCCGATGGGGTTGTGCATGACCGAGACCATCGTACCCAGGCCATCTTCGTACAGCATGGCGCGGGCTGGGGAATTGACGCGCTCGGAGCGCAGCAGTTGACCATACCGCTCCAGGCCGTGCGGCGTCAGATGCGGCGTCGTCGGCAGATCAAGGTAGCGTCCGGTGACGGTCACGCGCCGCAGGTACTCGCGGGTGCAGAGCAGCTCCGGGTCGCAAGTTCCGTTGACGAAGGGTGATCCTTTGAGAATGGCTGCGTTGGCCGCAGCCGAAGCGCTCCGCAGCATGGTGTAGAAGGCCAGCAGCCCCAGCGCCTCCGAGCGTCCCGCCAGGTCGAGGTGGATATGACAGCCCTGGTTGCGGAACATCTGCACGTAATAGGCTGAAGGGGGATCGACGTGGTAGCGCTGGTGGGCTTCATCCAGCCGCACCGCCTGTTCCGGGAAGAAGTTGTTGACTTCCTGCATCAGATCGAGCGCCGTCATGACCTTGGGGTCCTGCGTCAGCTTGAAATCCGACTCGACCGGATACGAAGGCATGATGGTGGTCAGCAGGCCGGTATCCTCGCTGGTCCGCAGCAGCGAAGTGAGGATGCCGCCCAGGGCCATGCGCGTCTTGTGATAGCCCAGCACGGGCGAAATGTGCGCTTCGACCTGATACTGCCCGGCCTCGCGGTCGATTTGGGGGGTGACACCGATCTTGCGGGCATGTTCCCGGTAGACCTCGATATAGTTGAGCATATCATCTTCGCTGGGGGCTTGGCCGTCACGGTGTACCAGGCCGAGTTCAAGCTCAGCGCCCAGGTAGCGCATCCGCGTGGTCGGATCATCGGTTTCGTGGATGTTAGTGTGGTTCACGCTGGGGTTGAAGTTGTACGGCACGATGGCTTGCGGGAAGGTTTTCTTGCCCCGGTAGCGCTTACTGACCGCCGCCCCTAACACATACACCCGTCCGTTCACTTCAGCCAGCACCACATTAGCCGCATCGGTTTGCGCCGGATCGTAGTAGGTTTTGAGAGTCGCCCCGACGGTCTCGGAGAGCTGATCCAGCGGCAGCGACTCGGCGTTGTCATCGGCGGCGATATCGCGCAGCGCCTGGTTGAACTTGCGCTTTTGCTGCTCGATGCTCTGCCAGGGGATGGCCGAGCTGAATTCCAGCAGAGTCTTGTTGGTGGGTAAGGGCGACTGTAGCATCGAAATGTACTCCCGCGCGGGCATGTGGGGCTTGAAGAAAACGCCCCCATTGTCGCTTAACTGGCGGTTTCCAGCAAGGTAAAGGGCGCGGACTTTCGGCGGTTGGAAAAATCGTCCGTTCGGACTATAGTTAGTACAGTTACATGCACGAGTGACTCTCTCAGGGGGCGCGGTTGATGACGACGACAATCTGGCACTTGCCGCGGATCGAAATCCGCGAACTCCGAACGGTGACGGAAACCCGCCCCACGGCGCTGCTGACGGGACAGAATTCCTGGGCTGCTGCCGGGCAGTTCCTTAATTTGCCGCTGGTGATCCAGGCTGAACCGCACAAGGCCGATCATGACTTCTTCAAGCTGCTGGCCCGTGAGCTGCCACCCCAAGTCGAGGTGATCTACGCCGTTGGCGGCGGCCTCGTAGCTGACTGCGCCAAGTATATTGGTTGGGCCAATCAGATTCCGGTGGTGGTCATCCCGACGGCGCTGAGCGTAGACGGTTTCTTCACGGCCTTGGTCGCCGTCCGCGAGGCGGGCAGCGTTCATTACGTGACCACTGGCCCGGCTGAGACCGTCATCATCGATTGGGAAATCATTCGCAATGCTCCGCCCAACCTGCGCGGGACCGGCATCTGCGAGCTGCTGAGCATTGTCACTGGGCTGCTGGATTGGCGCTATGCCGCCGAGCGAAACCGCACCACGCAGGACACCCGCTTCATGCAGTGGGCAGCGGGTCTGGCAGCGGGGATCGCCCAGCAGGCTTTCAAGATTTCGCAGGGCGTCGGTCAGGGCAAGATCGAGTCGCTGCGGAACCTGCTCGACCTGATGTGCACCGAGGTAGCGCTGACCAACCAGCTTGGGCATAACCGCCCCCAGGAAGGCAGCGAGCAGTACTTCGCCTACGCCATCGAAGGCCGCACCGCCAGTGGCTACGGCGTCCCGTATGCCGATCTGGTCGGCCCTGGCATCCTGATCGCGGCGGCTCTTCACGGGCAGGACATCAAGCCCATCCGGGATACCATCGAGTCGGCTGGTATCCGACTGGATCAGCTTACGCCAAAGGACATTGCCGAAACGCTGTATCTGCTGCCGGATTATGTCCGCCGCCATGATCTGCCCTACAGCATCATCAACGATCTCGACCCAACGCCTGAAAAAGTGGCAGGCATCCTCAAGACAACTGGTCTGGAAATCTACGGCTGATACGCCCGTCTATCCTCGCTTCAGCAAGCCGGATGTTCAAACATCCGGCTTTGTTTTTGGTTTCCGTCAAGGTTGTTCCGTTACAATGGGCATAAAGTGCGTCCCCACAACACAAGGAGTCAGCAGACTCATGATTCGATTTGGAACGGATGGATGGCGGGCGGTCATCGCCGACACCTTCACCTTCGAGAACGTCCGCTTGATTTCGCAGGCTGTCGCCGATTGGATCAACAAATCCCACACCGGCAGCCAATCGCCAGAGATCGTGATCGGCTACGACACTCGCTTTCTCTCGGATCGTTTTGCGGCGGAAGTGGCGCGTGTGATGGCCGGCAACAGCATCATCGCCTGGCTGACCCGCACCGACTCGCCCACGCCGGCTGTCTCTTTCAACGTCAAGGACAAAGGCGCGGCTGCCGGTGTGGTCATCACCGCCAGCCATAATCCGCCGCGTTATAACGGCTTCAAGCTGAAAGCGGCTTACGGGGGCAGTGCCACCGCCGATGAGTGCGCCCTGGTCGAAGAAGCCCTGCTGGTCATGGAGCGAGAAGCTCGCGGTCCCAACCTCATGGACTACCAGCGGGCGGTCGATAAGGAACTCATCCGCACCTTCGATCCCTCGTGGACATACTACCAGCACCTCAGCACGCTGGTCGATCTCGACCGCATCTCGGCAGCCGAACTCAGCATCGTGGCTGATGCTATGTG
This sequence comes from uncultured Anaerolineaceae bacterium, assembly GCA_964556745.1. Taxonomy (GTDB): domain Bacteria; phylum Chloroflexota; class Anaerolineae; order Aggregatilineales; family Phototrophicaceae; genus CFX2. Next base: position 63,777 of record CAZKXW010000005.1, on the reverse strand, counting down.
GGGAGCCGGCCGCGGCGCCTTCACCAACCTGCTCTCGCGGACGCGGTGCAGTGTCATCGACATCCGCAATGTCCTCAACCCCGGCTTTGGTGGCATCCACCCCGAACCCATCGCCCGCTACCTTAAAGAGCTGGTCGGAGCGGTGCAGCGTGCCCAGGCCAACGTTGGGTTAGCGACCGACGGCGATGCCGACCGCATTGGCGCGATTGACGCTCATGGCAACTTCATCGACCCGCACACGGTTTTCGCGCTGGCTCTGCGCCATCTGGTTGAGGAGAAGGGGCAGCGCGGTGAGGTCGTCAAAACGGTCTCCACCACGCTGATGATCGACAGCCTGTGCGACCACTTCGGTCTCACGCTGCACGAGACTCCGGTCGGCTTCAATCACATTGCTGATCTGATGATGAAGCGCGACATCCTGATCGGCGGGGAAGAAAGCGGCGGGATCAGTATCAAAGGCCATATCCCGGAGGGCGATGGCATTCTGATGGGGTTGGTGCTGCTGGATGTGATGGGGGCAAAGCGCGCGCCGCTGCACGAGATCGTGGCGGATCTCCAGGCGCAGTACGGGCCGGCCCATTACGACCGGATCGATGTCCGGCTGGCGCATCAGCTTCCGAAGAAGCAGATGGTACAGCGCCTGATCGAGGCCGCGCCCAAACAGGTTGGCGGCGAATCGATCAGTCGAGTAGATACGATGGACGGCGCCAAGTTCTATCTCGCCGACCACAGTTGGCTGCTTATCCGTCCCAGCGGCACGGAACCGGTGCTGCGGATTTATGCCGAGGCCCGCACGACCGACATGCGCGATACTCTGCTGAAGATGGGCAGCGAACTCGGCCAGAAGGTGGTATAGGGGCAGCTAGCCCTTGAGTCTATCCGTCTCCAAGTCATCGAACTCCCGACCGTTGACCGTCACGTTGACGGTCGGGTTGGCCGTGACCGTCGATGCTGGCGCGGAACTGGAGCCGCCTGTCAGCCGCCGCAGCAGATCGAACCAGAAGGGCGCGCCCTGGGCGACGGCGACCATCGTCGCCAGCCAGCCAATCAGTTTGCGGATCACATTGCCGAGCCAATCCGGGCTGTTACCGGGGACGAGGTTCCAGGCATTCCGCAGATTGCTGCGCGGATCGGGCAGACCGTAATCGATGCTGGTCTGGATCATCTCTGGCGTGACGGGTGTGAATTCCCAGCCAATCGGAAGCTGCAAACTGAGAAGCTGCTGCACGGTCTGCTCCAACGTGATGGCAGCCTGACCTGGATCGGCCTCGCCCTGTTGGGCATCTTGCTGCTGCTGGTTGGCATCATCGATCTGGTTTCCCAGCGCATCCACATTGGCCCGTGCCGTTGCCGCCAACTGCGAGCGCAGCGTTGGATCCGTCCAGAGCGACTGCGCCAGCTGGAGCGTATCGATATTCATCACCACCGCCAGCGCCAGGCCGACGATCAACGAGATGAGCTGAATCTTGCGCTTGTAAATCTCCGTCACTCGTGCCATGCCGTCATTGAACCAGTTTTCGAGCTTGCCGCGGGCTTCTTGTAGATTGCGTGCTGTCACGAGGATCGTCCGCAGCGCGTCCTGGAAGGCCTGATCGCGGACTTTGCGGACACCTTCGAGCAGTGGAATCAAGTCCCCGGAACGGACTGACGCGCGTCCTAACTGCTGTTCGGCATCTTCCAGCGCGTAGGAGAGAATCTGCTTGTGGGTCTCGTCCTCAAGTTCCAGGATGGATGAGCGCAGTTCGTTGGTACCGGTATTCCCAAAGCCCTGCACATCGCGGAGCATCTCGCGGAGTTTGTATTTCTGGTCGCTTTCCGGGAGCGCGTTGATCCCCTGTTCGAGCAGGTTGAAGGCGGCCGAGCGCCCGTCGGCGGTCAGCAGGCTGATGAGCGCCTCCACAAAGGTGCTGGGCTGAATATAGGACACCTGGGTCGGCTTGGTGGCAATGATGTCGCGCGCCTGGTCGCGCGTGAGTGGTTGAGATGGTTTTACGGTCGCTTCCACCATGCGGATCAGCGGGTGCGCGAGGATTTTGGCCTGGAGTTCCTTATCGACGATCAGCCGCTCCAGGCCCTCCTTCAACTGCTTGGCCCGCAGATTCAGCACATTGAGGATGAAGGTGTTGATCTGCGTCACCAGGATGCTGAGCAGACTGAAAACGAAAACCAGCCCGATGACCACTTCAACGATGGGTGACATCCGTTCCCCCTGGGATAGAGTGCCTGAACCGCACGAACGCCATGGCCTCTACTATAACACTGCTTTCTGACCTGGGAAACCGGCATAGAAGGACATAGACAGGCGGGCGTATAATGTCTGCTTGAGTGTGTTCTCGATTCTTATAACAGGAGCTGATGTTCAACATGGCATTCGACAAGATTGTAGTCCCGCAGGATGGACAGAAAATCACCGTCGAAAACGGAAAACTGCGTGTTCCCGATAATCCGATTCTGTGCTTCATTGAAGGCGATGGCATCGGCTTCGACATCATGACCGCCAGCAAGCGCATCTGGGATGCGGCTGTGGAGAAGGCTTATCATGGGCGTCGCCAAGTCGCCTGGATGGAAATCTACTGCGGCGAGAAGGCGGCAGGTCTCTACGGTGGCAACTACATGCCAGAAGAAACCTTCGACGCCCTGCGCGAATTCAAGGTCGGCATCAAAGGGCCGCTGACCACGCCGGTTGGCGGCGGTTTCCGCAGCCTGAACGTGACCCTTCGTCAGGTGTTGGATCTATACGCTTGTGTCCGTCCGGTGCGTTGGTATCGCGGCGTCCCCAGCCCGCTCAAACACCCCGAAGAGGTCGATATTGTCATCTTCCGCGAGAACACCGAAGATGTCTACGCTGGTATCGAGTATGAAGCGGGTTCGCCAGAAAACGAAAAGCTGGCCCGCTTCCTGCGCGAAGAACTCGGCGCCGAGTTTTTTGAGGGTGCCGGCCTGGGCATCAAACCGATCAGCGCCTTTGGCAGCAAGCGTTTAGTGCGCTCGGCCATCCAGTATGCCCTCGATCACAAACGCCGCAGTGTCACCTTGGTTCACAAGGGCAACATTCAGAAGTTCACCGAAGGCGCGTTCCAGAAATGGGGCTACGAAGTCGCTGCCGCTGAATTCCCCAACCAGACCATTTCCTGGGCCGAGGTCGAGAAGAATCACGGTGGGCGCGTCCCGGAAGGCAAGCTTCTCATCCAGGACACCATCGCGGACATCATGTTCCAGAAGATGCTGCTGCGTCCTTCCGAGCACGATGTCATCGCCACACCCAACCTGAACGGCGACTATCTCAGCGACGCCATCGCGGCGGAAGTCGGTGGTGTCGGCATTGCCCCCGGCGCGAACATCGGCGATGAAGTCGCCCTCTTTGAAGCCACCCACGGTACGGCCCCCAAGTACACTAACCTCGACAAGGTCAATCCCGGTTCGCTGCTCTTCAGCGGCGTGATGATGCTGGAACACATCGGCTGGCAGGAAGCTGCCGATCTCGTCACCCGCGCCTACGAGCGCACCCTTGATCAGAAGATCGTCACGTACGACTTTGCGCGCCAGATGGAAGGTGCGCGTGAAGTTCGCACCAGCGAATTTGCCACCGCCGTCATCAGCAACATGGGCTAGAACAGGTTTGGGTCATGAGGCAGTTCGGTTCTTACGGGCTGCCTCATCGGGCTTTGCCCGTATCCTCGAAGCCGAATTTGCCGTTAGAGTCCATATCAATTCCGAAACTTGAGGCTCCATTCACGATTCTGCCGTTATACTGAGGATAAGAACCGCGCGTGTCCAGGTGTACTTTTTGATGTCTATGACGATTGCTGATCCGAATGTCAATCTTCGCAAAGTTCTCATTGTCGATGATGAGGACATGGTGCGCGTCCTGCTTACGCACATCCTCCAGCGGATGCGCGTGGACGGATTGGAGCTTCTGCTGGCCGAAGATGGCGACGAAGCCCTCCGCATCATCGATGAAGAACGGCCGGGTTTGATCCTCCTGGACGTGCTCTTGCCTAAACTCAACGGCTACGATGTTTGTCAGCGGGTGCGGCGGATCAAGGACTATTCGCCCTATATCTTCATCCTGACGGCACGGGGCAACAGCGCTGATCGCCAGAGAGCCCAGGCCCTCGGCGCCAACGACTTCATGACTAAGCCTTTCAATCCGACCCGGCTGATGAGCCAGCTTCGCGAGTTATGGGGACTGTAGATGGTTCCTGGTCGGATTGGCACTTTCCAGTAATTGCAATATAATCGAAGTATAGTGATTATCGCATCTGTTCTTCGATTATCGTAGGTGAGTGGTTTACTTGACAGTGACTAAACCGACTCTCGAATATGTGCTCCCGCCTGCCGCGCTGGGGCAGTTGATCCCGGAATTTGAAGATGCCTTTCAGCTAGCCGACGCTGTGGTGATCTGGGATGAAGACGGCCAGCACTACTTCGGTTCGGATTGGCAGGATCATACCGCTGGCTGCCGTGAAACCCTGCTCGTTGATAATCAGGTCATTGGCGCGGTGGGTCTACGACTGGAATCCTGTGATGGGGCGTCAATGGCGGCGCTTCGGTTCTTGGCGAACTCACTCTCACTTCTGGCGACCGAGACCTGGCGTCGTGTTCTGATGACGGATGAGGTCGTTGCCCGTTATGATGAACTCAACCTCATCTACGAACTGGGCACCCGGTTCGCCGAGGGAACCGGCCAGGAGGACATCGTTCGTTTTGTCCTGATGGAGACCAACCGCATCATCCGGGCCGATGCGGGCGTCATCTATGTCTGGGACCCGGCCCAGTCCAGCATCACCCCTGGCGCTCACTTTGGTCGCAAGGCCAATCCTGAATTCCTTGGCGGACGGCTGCGGGAGCTGGCCCTGAGCACCCTCTACGCCTACGATCAGGCACAGGTGTTCGATGGCGACCGGGTGATCTGCGCCCCGCTGCGCTTCAACGATGAACTGCTCGGTTCGCTTGTACTGGTCTATGAACAGGAAGCGAAACGTTTCCGCGCCAACGATGTCAACCTGCTGACGACGCTCACTCAGAACACAGCGCTGTTCATCTACGTGGCGCGGTTGGTCGAGAAGCTGGCTTTTGAGAAGACTCAACTTGAAAGAACGCTGGCCGAACTCCAGACCACCAAAGACAAACTCAGCCAATCCGAACGTCTCAGCGTCGTCGGCCAGACCGTCAGCAGCCTCGTTCACGATATGCGGAAGCCGCTCAGCAACGTCATGGGCTATGCTGGCCTCCTGCAGGAAGCTGACCTCAGCCACGAAGAACGCTACCAGTTCGCCGGCCAGATCATCAAGTACGTGAATGTGTTCTCGGCGATGGCTCAGGAAGTGCTGGATTATGTCGCTGGTGACTCCGCTGTCAACAAGCAACCGATTAGTGTCGAGGAGTTCATGTCCTATGTTGGCGACCTCCTCAACCCGCCCGGCCTCAACCGCGAAGTGAAAATCGTCGTTGATTCCGAGTCGGCTTACCGCTATACCATCAACGTTGATAAACAGCGTTTCACCCGTGTCTTCCAGAATCTCGTTAACAATGCTGTCGATGCAATCGAGCAGCACGGCGGGACACAGGTGGAAATCATTGCCCGCCCGGTTGGCAAGCATGTCGAATTCGTTGTTCGCGATGATGGTCCTGGCGTCCCGGAGAACATTCTCCAGACGCTCTTCCAGCCGTTCGTCACCTTCGGCAAATCCAACGGGACGGGGCTGGGCCTCGCCATCGTCGATCGCATGGTTAGGGCGCACGGTGGTGAGATTCGATATGAAACTGCTGCCGGCGGTGGGGCCTGCTTCAGCTTTGCCATCCCGCAGCACAGCGAGTAGATACGGATTACGAATCAAGCCGCCGGAACCCATTCAGCCCCGGCGGGTTTTCCCTGTCGATTCGCTTTGATTTATGGCTGCGTGCCGAAGGTCTGCCCGTCCGTCAAATAGGCTTGGTCGGGTCGCAGCGTCAGGACACCGAGTAGGTCGCCATTTGCCAGCGGGATCGTTTCCGGCGTCTGCGCGGCGAAGGGCAGCAGGGCGCTGTCCATGACCACAATGTGCCAGTTTTCGCCCGCCGTCAACCCCAACTGCTCCGGCGTCATCGGCGTACCGGTGAAGTCCACGCCAGTCACCTGACCTTCAGTGCCTTCCAGCTTCTCCCCCAGATTGAACCGAGCGAATTTATACTCCGGCAGGTAATACTGGAGATGACGCCAGTTTTCCGCTACCAGCAGTGTGTTTTCTGGCTTGAAACGCTCGCGCACCGCGCTGATCTTTGCCGCCCAGACGGAGTCGCTTTCGCGCAGGGTGCTGTTGTTCAACAGCTTGATGCTCTCCCCGCCGAGCGGATACGTCGGCAGCAGGACGAACACCAGCGCGCCCACCACGAAGATGGCCGCCGTGCTGATACGGAGCAGTCCCAGGCGGTTATGCAGCCAGCGGTACAGCCCCTCGGCGCTCAGCAGGAACAATGCTGGCATGAAAACAAAGACCAGGCCCTGCTGTCCCATGTGGATGATGATATAGAATCCCAGCGCCGGAGCCATCCACAGGAGGAAGAACCAGACCTTCCGGTTTCGCAGCCCTTCGCGCCAGCGGCCCGGCACGAGGATCAGCCAGTACAGGGCTGGGACGGCCGCCAGCGACCAGGCGTACAGCGTATATGGAATCAACTTGAGGAAGAGATTGCGCCGCAGCCCAAACCAGCCCGCGCCCGCCAGCAGTGATGTGCTGTCGAAGAAACTGGCTGTGAACGCCGACGACCCGGCCAGGTAGGTCTGCAGCCCGCCGCTGAAATTCAACAGCGGCAGCAGCCAGGCGAGCGTCGTGATGATCCCCAGTACCAGCATGATTGCCAGCCGCCGGATGCCCATCCGGTAGCAGCAGAACAGGATCAGCGGCGCGAGGAACATCAAATCCTGCTGGCGGAAGCCGCCGACCAGCCCCAGGAAGACTGGCGCGAACCACAGCCGCCAGCCCGCTTTGCCTTCCATCATCTGGTACAGTATCCAGGCTGACACTGTGATGACCAGCAGATCGAGCGCATGGGGCAGGGCAATCTCGCCGTAGAACCAGAACAGCGGGCTGGCGATCAGCAGCAGGCTGGCGATCAGCCCGCTGACTGGGTTGAACATTTCCCGCCCGAAGTAGAACAGCACGACTGCCGCCAATCCGCTGCTCACCAGGCTGATAAACACCAGCGTCTGCTGGGGATCACGGAACAGCAGGTCTACCACGTTCGCCAACGCGATGTACACAATGTAGCCGGGATAATGTGGCGCGCCCGCGGGTACGTCGTAATCCTGCATCCCGAAGGCCATGTTGACCGAATCCCAGTGGTAAAGATACTGACTCTGGAACGGCAGCCGAAGCAGGATGGTCAGGACGAACAGACCGAGCGCCACCCAGCGGGCGGTGCGCGAGTCCGAAAGATTTAGTGAGCCGATCAACGGGATCCTCCAGTGGCTTGTTTGAGCGCGGGCGCTTCAGGGGCAGCAGCCCTGCCGCGTCCGATCAGGCGTGGCAGGGCCAATCTGACAGCGATGGCGGCGATGAACAGGGGGATCAGGCTGGTCAGCCCAGGCAGTCCGATCAGGGTGCCCAGGTTCCGCGCTACATTCCCCTGCGCCAGCAGCGGCAGCGAGTGATCAAACAGGGTGCTGTAGGAGTTCATCAGCGCGAACGTGGTCGGCCAGACCTCGACGGGCGGCCAGGACTGCCCGCCAATCGTCATCGCCCCTACACTGAACACCGAGACAGCGATCAGCGCGGCTGTGAGCAGCCGGCCCCACAGCGTCTCCATCAGCCGGTTCAGCGCGAAGATGACCGGCAGCACCAGGAATGGCAGCATCGGAACCAAATAGCGCGGCCCCACTGTGAAGCCGCCCCACCACATCACACTGGAGGCGTTGTACAGGAAGAAGAAGCCGATTGCCAGCAGCATGACGACGACTGCGCCGCGACGTTCTGGCAGCGCCCGCCACATCATCACGAATCCGGGCAGCGCCAGCAGCAGGAATGGCGACATCACGAAGATGCCGCGCACAGGGCTAAAAGTCAGACCATACAGCCGCACCAGACTGTCCGCATTCGGGAGCTGTAAGCTCAGGAACCCGGTCTGATGTTCGCCCTGCCAGTTGGTTGAATACTGGTAGCCGACCGGCAGCACCGAGCCGAACGCCAGGTAGTTGAAGGCCATGAAGATCACGATCAGCGGGATGCCTGCCAGCACCACTCGGTACAGCGCCACGCGGTCGCGCAGCGCGTAGGCCGCCCACAGGAACAGTATGCCCAGCACCGGCACGACCGGGTACTCGGTGATGGCCGCGAAGCTGAACAACACGCCGACGACCCACAACCAGCGCCGGTCTGCGTCTTCGTAGATCACGCGCCACAGCAGGTAGAACCCGACAAATGCGCCGAAAGCCGCCAATTGGTGCTGATAGAGCGCATTGCTGTAGGGAAAAGCCATCGTGCCCAGCCCATACGCCAGCGCCAGGATGAACGCTGTGCTGTCCCGCTTGGCGAACCGCGCCGCCATCCAGAACACCACCACGCCCAGGAAGGCCGACGGAATCGCCGATGCGAAGAACGTGATGAACGTCAGCGCCATGTACTGGTACACCGCCTCTGGACGGATGCCCTCGCCCTGTGGGTTGAGCGTATCGCTCACCGCCCCGATGCCGCGCCCGCTCTGGATGAAGTTTTGGATGGGCGGCAGCGCCGCGATCCCCTTGAACACCACATAGAACGGCAGCGCCAGGAGGGATGGTCCCAGCGACTTGTCAGAGTAGTAATGTCCGGTGCAGTCCCCCTTCAGGACATCATTTGGATCAGGCACGAACGGGCCGGGGAAGCAGGCTTTGTCGCCCGTGTTTTCGTGATAGGCGTCGATGTTCAGCATACCCAGATCGCCTACCGCGTAGACCAGGTTAGCGCGGGAATTCGCGCCCCAATCCGCCCATTTCGGCAGGAAGTAGCCATAACAGATCAGCAAAATGAGGAACAGCGTGACCGAACAGCCCCGCCGCGTCGCTTGACCGCGCATATTCGCCTCGTGGGGTCGATGTATTGAGCGAGTATCGCCAATTTTATTATCTACCTGCGCGACCTTTCATGGGCATAAATGCCAGGCAGTGCGCCCCTCGGCCAGCTTACGCGAGATCAGCAGCGCCGCCACCAATCCGACCACAATCTCACCAGTCCGTACCCGCAGCGCCGGCGGGGTGGCTGATAGGCCCCACATCGCCAGCAGCCAGATCATCCGGCGCATGTGTCCACCTCTTCATCTCTTCTTGAGCTGTTCTAGCAGCGATCTCATCTGCTCGGAGATCACCGCTCGCTTTTCAGGTTGTCGGTTGGCATGGCGCCGCACTTTCATTAGAATTCATTCTACGGATTGTCCCCAACGTTTCGAGGCAGGCCCATGAGCGTGATGATTCTGATCGTCGATGATGACTACATGAGCCGTGACGTGCTTCAGGCGCATCTCGAAAATGTCGGTTATCAAGTCATGACCGCCAACAGCGGCTCAAAGGCGGTTCAACTGGCCGAGGAACACCAGCCTGATTTGATCTTGATGGATGTGCGGATGCCCGTGATGAATGGCTATGATGCCTGCATTCAACTCAAGTCTCAACCGCACACTGCCCACATTCCTGTGCTGCTCGTTACCGCCTTGGAAGACGAGCAGGCCTACGAATACAGCCAGCAGGTCGGTGCTGCCGGCCTCGTCACCAAGCCTTTCAATGCTGTAGAGCTTCTGAAACAGATTGACCATCTGATCGGGGGATGAGCCGCGGCCAACCTGACGTTTCCCCGCCGGTTTATCCGCCGCGCTTGGCAGGCCGGGGTGGCGCTGGTACAACCATCTCCGGCAGTGGAATCAGGTAGTCAAGTGCGGTTGTCGTAACTTCGGCAGACACGATGTATTTGATAGTGCACTGGTGAAGCAAAGTTTATGTCGCTTGGTCGGCGTCCAGTTCCGCAGCGCGGTCAGGGAGGGCCGCCCGCCTGGATCGTCTTTCTGGCTGGGGTGGCTGTCATCTTTGGCGTCTACTACATCTGGTTAGGCGTCCAGAACTTCCTGCGGACGGGCGGACGCGGCGTAGTCGAAGCCACTCAGCAGGCCGAAATCGTGGCGACCGCGACCGCTCAGTTCGTCCCACCCACCGATCCCGTCCCCATCCGCGCCACTGCCACCCCTATCCCGGAGTGCCAACAGTTTGTGGTGATCGTCGCCAACGCCCGCGTGCGCGAATCGCCCAGCGAGAACGGCGCGGTCATTACAGCCTTTTTCGAGAATGATCCAGTTTGTGTGCTGGGCCGCGCGGCTCCGGGCAGCGAATGGTACGTCATTGACTCGCGCCCGCAGACACGCCGCCTGGAACTGGCCTACATGCACGAAAGCGTGATTGCTGCCGTCAACCCGACCGTGACTCCCACCCGCACGCCCACCGTGACGCGGACGTTCACCCCCACCCGCACCCCGACGATCACCCGCACGCCTTGGCCTGAGCCAACCATTCCTTCGACGTCCGCGCCCAATCCTGCGCCGCTGGCTGCCACGCCGCCGCCCACTGTGACGCCACTGCCCACCGTTCCCATGCAAAACGCCTGAGCGCTCGGTATTCCTTTGTGTCTCTGTGGTGGAATTGTCTGGTGTTTTGATGCTTACCGCGTCATCAGCGCGTGCCGCATCCGTCCAAACCAGGCCCTGGGATGCGTGTACGTCAGCAGCCCGGCCCCGACCCGCAGCGCGGCCCCAACGGTCAGCACCATCACCAGCGACTTGCTGTTTGAAGCGAGCGCCTGCCCAACCAGCGGTCCGATGAACATGGCGATAAAAATTGCCTGGTTGTAGGCCATCGTGAACGGCCCGCGGTGTTCCATCGGCGTGGCTTCGCTGAAGTAGGCGAACAGGCCGATCCCGACCCACGTCCACGATGCGCCGCCAATGGCTGCCCCCACCAGTGTGATCGGCAGCGCCTGCGCCACCGCGATGAGGAAGATCGACAAACCTGAGCCCAGCATCGCGACGGCGATCATCGAGCGGCTGCCGATGCGTTCGACCACCCGCTCGGTGAAAAGTGTGATGATTGCCGCCGCAGCCAACTCTGCCACAGTAAACAAACCCATGAAGCTTTCCGTCGCCCGCAGTTCATTCATCATTCGCAGCGGGACCATTGCCTGCACCGACGTGAAGGTGATGTGTGTCAGCGCGATGATCGCCACGATCACGTGGAAGCTGGCTGAACGCCACGGATTCACGCTGGGCCGTTCCGCGCTTTTGGATCGCCGTTCGGTTTTGGGAACTCGCACTCGGCTCACCTTCCACTGGCTAATCATCACGAAGACGAAAGCCAGCACGAACATCAGTTGATAATTCAGCGGGAACGGGGCCTGATCCAACCAGTAGCCCATTGCCAACCCGCTGATGCCCAGCGCGATGTTGAAGACGAGCATTCGGCGGCTCAGCAGCCTCGGAACCTGCTCCTCAGGCACCGCCTCCCGAAACATCACCAGGAATGTCACCGAGGCTACGCCCTGCGGAACAGCCGGGACGATCACCGTCAGGATCAGCCAGGTCAGTTGCAGATTCTCCGGGAAGAACGACGTCAGCGCCGGCAGAAAGAACGATAACCTGTAGCCAATGCCCGGCAGGAGCGACGCTTTCATCGAATTGTCCCACAGCCCCAACCAGCGTACCGCCATCGACGAGCCCACCAGCAGCGCCACCGCTGCCAGCGAAGACATCCAGTTCAACTGGCTTGCTTCCGCCCCCAGATGAATCGCGTAGATTTGCAGGAAGCGGTTCACCGCCGGGAAGGCCAGCCCGAACCAAGCGATATCCGTGACCAGATGGCGGAAATTCTGGTCTTGCTGGCTGAGCGGACGCGACGCGAACAAATTCCATTTCATGGTGCGAGTGACATTCTGAACCTGTGGGTTCGATATGCAGAATATGAGGCCGTTCCTACGGTATCACAGACGGTGGGCGTTGGAGCCTGACGACTGCCCGACTCTTGCCCATCGGAGTTCCACAGCGAATCAACACGCTCGCCGCATCTGCGATACGCTGTTTCTCTATGTGTAGCGTAATACGCTTTTACATGATACGACCGTTGAGATAGTCCATCCAGAACCACCCGCCTACCTTTCCGAACGACCAGCACCAATTGAGTTTGTTTTCGACTCGCTGTATAGTGGATACAGGCCACTGGATGGGATTGTGGAGAGCACCTCTATGTCCTTTTTTGGGAATCGTCGTCAGATCGAACCGCCCCCGCCGCCTCCCCTGGAACCACAGCCGCCGCTTCGTCCAGCGCTGCCCTCAGCCCCTGTCGGCTTCGAGACCGTGCTGGGCAGCAGCAGCGTCCTGGAAGGCGTCCTCAAGAGCAGCGCCAATGTCCGCCTGGATGGAACCTTCACTGGCTTGCTAGAAATCAACGGCAACGTCCTCATTGGAGAAACTGCTAAGATCAAGGCCGATGTCAACGCCCGTAATATCTCGATAGCTGGCGCGGTGCGCGGCAATGTCACCGGCAAGAAAGTCCAGATTCTCCGTACGGGCCGCGTCTGGGGCGATATCCGCGCCGCTGCCTTGACCACCGAAGAAGGCGCCTTTATCGACGGCAAAATCACTATGGTCGGCCACGAATCCGCCGCTGCTGGGGAAGAGACCTCCTCGGTAGACGACGCTCGCATTGACGTGCCTGCCGCGGTCTCGGAGGTGAACAGCGCTGAGGTCAAGGTCGCGCCGGACGTTGTTGAAAGCGATTCCTCTGCCGCTGGCGAAGACGACTCGCCGACTGCTTAGCAGATCTGTAGTCCTACCCGAAAGTGACGAGACGCCAGCATGCGCCGATTTCTGAACTGGTTACTGCTCCTCGCCCTGGGCGCGGCGAGCGCCCTGACGATCATCCAGCCCACTCATCCCGCTACTCCCATCTCCCAGATCATCCTGGTGGTGCTGCTGGTCATCATCCTGTTGGATCGCATCTTCGGCTGGTTTCGTCCCTCCCGCGCCACGCCCATTCCACCCTCGCAGATCGCCGAGATGGAACGGCTCTACTTCCGCTGTATGCGCGAGATGATTAACGACGAGCCGAATGTCGCTCAGGTCATCAACGACCTTCAGCGCATTCTGACAATTGACCCGCGTTATAAGAACGCCCGCCATTACCTCAACCGTGCCATCCTCATCCAGAATCAAAGTCAGGGACTCAATGGCGCGGCTCCTGTTCTCTCGCGTAACAGCGCCGAATTCCGCAAGCTTCAGGATCACCTCATCGATTCCGATCCTGCCGTCCGTAAGGGCGTTGTCATGGAACTGATTCAGTACGGCGAGGCTGCGGTGGACCCGTTGATTGCGCTCCTGATGGATGAAGACAGCGATGTCCGCATCCACGCGGCGACCGCCCTGGGTTGGGTTGGCGGCAAGGATGCTGTTCAGCCGCTCCTCGTCGCTCTTCAGGACACCAACACCTACGTCCGCCGCTATTCCGCCCGTGCCCTCTGCTGGGTCGTCGATGAGTCCGCTATCGATGGACTCATCCAGGCCCTCGCCGATCCGGATAGCTACGTACGCCAGTATGCCGCCCGCGCCCTCGGTTGGAGCCAGGATCGCCGCGCCATTCGCCCGCTTGTTGAACTGCTCATGGTCGAAGAAGTCAACGATGTGCGCGAATATGCCTTTACCGCCCTAGCCGACCTCGGCGAACCCAATGTGAAGATCGACCGTCCCATCAAGCTCGAAGAGTGATCCATGGGCTTGTGCCTTGATGTCGTTGATCTGCTCCAGCTTCAGGAAGTCTGGAGCCGCCGTCCAATTGTCACGGCCTTTACCCGCCTGGAACCGCGCCCGCCGCGCTTCACGGCGCTCTACAGTTTCACTTACGATGATCTCGCCCCGCGTCTTTACCGGCTGAAGCACTCCTCTGTCTGGCAGAGCCAGAGCGCACGTCTCCATCTTGATCCGGCCCGCGTGGCCCTCGGCGACTTCAATGATGCATGCCTCAGCGAAATGTACCCCGAAGCCGAATCCGGCGCGGCCCAACGCCAGTGGTTGTTCCGCTCGGCCTATCACCGCTTCATCGTTGCTGATTTCCGCGAATCCCTCGACCTGACTCTGACCGCCCTGGCGGCGCTTGCTCTGGCCCGTGATCTGCCGCCTGGCGAATGCCTGGGGCCTGACTCGCTCCCTTTGGCCGGGATGCCCGACTGGATTCCCGCCTCGATTACCGATGAAATCCGCGGCCTGGACGAACGTTACGATCCTGCCCAGCCAGGCGCGCCTGCTGCCTATGTTGTCGGCGAAGAATTCTGGCCGCTGCTCATCAAAGCCGCGCCTGCCGAGGTCGATGCTGCCGCGGAACACGCTGGGGCAGAGCAGGGCGCAGCCGTGCGCCAGACCCTACAGACCCTCGTCAATCTGGCCCAGACCTGGTATCGTTCACCCTCAGTCGTCGGCTTGTGCTATCAGACTGCTCAGTGAAACCCGGATTGAATAGTCCTCATCCCCGAACTCCACTTCGGGAGGGATTTAGGGAAGGGGATCAACAGTCGTCGTTCACTGCAATCGCGTTATGAATAAAGAACCGTCGAGGAAAACCCTGCCTATGCTCAAGGTGACTTTTGTCTGCACGGGCAATATCTGCCGCTCGCCGATGGCAGAAGCCATCTTCGCCCATCTTGTCAAAGAGGCTGGACTCGAATCCCAATTCCAGATCGATTCCGCTGGCCTGAGCGATGAAGAGGTCGGCTCTACCATGCACGCCGGCACGGCTGGCGTGCTGCGGAAGCACAATATCCCCCATAATCCCCACCGTCCTGCTCGCCAGATTGCTGCCGCCGACTTTGACGCTGATTATCTCTTTGCTATGGATCATGGCCACCTGCGCGCCCTCCAGCGCGCCCATCCCCAGAGCCGCGCCGTCCGCTCGTTGTTCCTCACCGATGCCCATCAGGCTGGCCTCGTCAGCCGCGAGGATGTCCCCGATCCCTGGTGGGACGGCCAGTACGACCGGGCCTATGACCTGATTAGCAAAGGCTGCGCCGCCCTCTTCAAGCGCCTCCGCGCCCAGCACAACCTCTGATCTTTGCGTCCTTTGCGCCTTTGCGGTTTTCATCTTACCGGTACGTGCGGAAATCCGCCTTGCTGCTCGACCGCTTGGCGGCTGACTCCTTGGCCGCCTTACGGGCCTCGCGTTCTTTTCGCAGCGCCGCCGGGAGTGTCGCTTTCGCCTTGAGCGTCCGCTGCACCTCATCGCTTAGCTTCTGGCTGTTGATGTAATCGCCTTCCAGCGGGATGTTCAGCGGCAGCGGAACCAGCGCCACGATCAGCCCTGGCAGCAAATTCCCGCTGGCGATCAGCGCCAGTCCGATCACCACCAGCACCCCGTAGATGATGACCCGGCTGCGCGGATCCGCCCCATCAGGTACGTAGCCGCGAATCACCGTCAGCCCATCTTCGCGTTCGACCCGCGCATTCAGCCGCGTCAAGCGCGGGAACCGCTTGTACACCAGCGAGGTGGTCGCTAATGAGAAGCGCCCGCTCTTCTCCACCCAGCCTTCCAGCCGTCCGCTCTTGGTATGCAGCCGCTCGTTCAGCGCCAGCATACACTGTGAAACCGTCTTCTCCGAATAATAGACGAAGCGCATGGTGCACCTGCCTCAAATCGTCGGGATTGTTACCCCGCCGTCTACCACGAACACCTGACCCGTCGCGAAGTTCGACGCCGCCGACGCCAGATACACTGCCAGCCCGGCAATGTCGTCCGGTTCGCCGATACGGCCGGCGGGCGTCCGCTGGATGATCTCGTTGGAGAGCGTCTCGTTTTCCCAAATTACGCGGGCGAACTTGGTCTTGATCAGCCCCGGCGCGATGGCGTTGACCTGAATCTGGTCAGCGGCCAGTTCCATCGCCAGCGTTTGCGTCAGGCTGATGACTGCCGCTTTGGTCATGCTGTAGATGCCCTGCATCCGCCCTGGCCGCAGCCCGTTGATCGAGGCGATGTTGATGATCTTGCCGCCGCCCAGCCGCCGCATATGTGGCACGACCGCCTGTGTCAGCCATACATTGCCCATCACATTCACTTCGATGGTCTTCTGCCACAGGCTGTCTTCGGCGTCCAGCAGCGTTCCGAAGTGTGGATTGGTGGCCGCGTTGTTTACCAGGATATCCACCCGCCCGAAAGCATCCACCGTCGCCTGGATCAACGCTTGGAGCGCCGCTTTGTCGCCGTTGTGCGCCGCGATGCACAGCGCGTCGCCCCCCTTCGCGCGGATGCCCGCCGCCACCGCTTCCAGACCGTCCAGCTTGCGGCTGCTCAGGACGACCTTCGCCCCAGCTTCGGCCAGCCGCTCAGCGATAGCCTGACCAATCCCCCGCGACGCCCCCGTAACGACCGCCACTTTCCCCGTCAGATCGAACAATCCCGCCATCGTTCTGCACCCTTCTGGAATAGAACAAGTGTACTATTTCGCGCTTTTCCTGTCAATTTCTCCTCGGTCTTCCTTTGCCTTGTTTGCGTCTGCTCCGAAAATCTGCAACCCCTCCGTATGATCTCTGTGTCCTCTGTATCTCTGTGGTGGTATCGCATTGGGTTTTCGACCGAATAACCCAGCTTGTGGGTGAACTGTTCGTCGGTCAGCGCCATGATGCTCGTGTCCCACAACCACCGGTTCAGCGTGAAGTGATACTCGTACAGGCTGCGAATGTCCTCAGCCGTAATCATGCCGTTTCCCTTCCGCTGTGCGTCCTTATCCCACATTGTCGCCCGCCCCGCTCCCGTCCGCAACCAACTTCGCCAAGAGTAGACAAAATGTCACCCTGTCCATCGCGTTTTGCGCTATCGGCGAGATACGGATCGGGACGGGCTTCTGCCAGTCCGCCGCGCCGCTGCATCTTTATAACTGACGATACGCAAATATCGCAGCCCATCGTTGTTGCACATTTCATGCAGTTGCAACTGCACCGACTGCAATAACTGTAGTTAGCCAGCCTTGCATGTAAGCTATCAGTCGCAGAATTGCTGTTCTGCCGCTGCCGCAATTGCCGCCATTGGGTAACTACTCAGGCGGGATAGGGAAAGTATCGCAAAAAAGGGAAACCGGCTAGAGCGGAGGGGATGAGAGAGAAGTACACGCCACTGAGCCGAGAAGGAGTGGCAAAGGCTGGATCAAGCCAACCGGATGGATTGGGTGTTGGCGATTCGGGTGCAGATGAAGGAGATGGCGGGGAAATCCAGCGGTTGCGAGATCAAGCGGCAAAAGACAGCCACAACTCGTGGAAAACCGCTGAGCAGCACCGGTGCGGACGGGCCGACGGCGGGGCTGTTTCGGAAAATCCTGGGCAGCCAGAACCTCAGGTCATTATCTATCAGGAAGGAAAATCATCCGATTCCCTTCAACTGAAGACGTAGTGCCATTCAGAACAGCTTCAACTGCGTCGGCGGCTGTGGCGGTTCATCCTGCGGCTTGGACGCGCCTGACTGCGATCCGCGCAGCTTTTTGACCTCGGCCAGCACCTCCAGCAGTCGCCGAAAGTCGGCTTCCATATCTTTTTCCAGTCCGGGATTTCGCAGCACTGCCGCCGGATGAAACAGCGGGTAGTAAGCCCGGCCATCGGCGTAACGCGGCTTGCCATGAATCTGCGTAATTTTGCCGTTAGGAAAGTAGCGCCCCATGCTGTAGCGTCCGAGGGTGGCGATGACCAGTGGATCGATCACCTCGATCTGGCGGTCAAGGTACGGGCGGCAGGCGGCAATCTCGTCTGGGAGCGGGTCGCGGTTCTCTGGCGGACGATGCTTGACCACATTGGCGATGAACACCTGATCACGGCGCAGCCCGATCATTTTCAGCAGCCGTTCCAGATAATCCCCGGAACGCCCCACAAAGGGTAAGCCCTGTTGATCTTCATGAAAACCTGGCCCTTCGCCGATGAACATGATCTCGGCGGCGGGACTGCCGGCGCCTGGAACACCCTGCTTAGCCTGTTCATGCAGACGGCACAGGCGGCAAGAACGCACTTCCTGGGCAATGGCGGCGAGCGCGGCAGCACGATCCGGCGTCATAGCGTCCCTCTTCCTGTCGATTGGCACAAATGTTCCCTGATGTTACCGCACCCCCGGATATGCCGCAATCACCCGTGTACCCCACCCGCAGAGCGGCCGTAGGCTGATAACCAGCCCGGCGTTGGGGCGATATGCCTCACTCTGCATAAGCTGAAAGTATGCGAATAGATGATTCATGAAGAGCGATGCCGCTCCTGGCATAAGAGAAGGCGCGTCCCATGTGGAACGTCAATTGGCTGCTCCGAACCTTGTTGACTTTGTTTGTGATCAGTGAAGCTGCCGGATGCCAGGGGGCGCAAGTAACAGCCTTGAGCATGATGCTCACCCCGGATGCCCCCGTCCTGGTCAGCTTTCCGCTGACTGTCACCAGCCAGTCGTACCGCTTCAACTCCAACCCCTACAGCCCGACCTACCTGCTGCTGTCTACACTGACGCCCGCGATGAATTACACTGTCGAAGTGCGCGATGGGGGCGGGGCGGTCTTCGCCACCCTGAGCGGCGGAAGTCTCCAAAGCACCATGTTGACCATCGCTCCCGGCGACGAAACCTACGAGGTCGCCGTGCGCTCAGAACAATCCACGACGGGCGGCCTGCTTTCGGTGATGGTCAGCAGCCAGTCGTCTATTCCAGCCGCCGCGCCCCCGAATCCGACGCCCCAAGCCATCGCGGTTGCAGCAGTTGCGCAGCCCCTAACCAACACCGCCATGTCCTGTCAGGCCAGCAGCGCCGTCGCGGGCAGCGTCAATGTGCGGAGCGGCCCGTCCCTGGATTACGCCGTCATCGGAGGGCTGTCCGTCGGGCAAATCCTCCCCGTTATCGGTCATAACGTCAATGGTTGGTATCCCGTGCAGGTCGGCGAGCAAACCGGTTGGGTCTCCGGCAGCGTCGTGACCGTCAGCGGAGCCTGCGATGGTCTGCCGGATGTGGCGCTGCCCGCCGTAGCCGGTGGTCCTCTCCGCCTCGACGTGGATCGTGACGGTTGGGCCATGGTCAGTGACGCGCTCGCCTCTACGGATGCCGATCCCCGCGATCTGGTTCTCATGGCGGTTTCCCATCTCGTCGCTGGGACGCCGGACGATTACCGTGAATTCAACCTGACGCTGGTCTGCACCGGCACAGGCACGGAGGGCGTCCGCTGGGGCGCGCCGGAACGTCCCTCGCTGTCCTGCGGCAGCAGCATCGTCGTCCCGGCCACCGCCGCCTTCAACCAGCAGTGGATCGCCATCACGCTGGCCGACCGCAGCCTGTCCAGTCAGGTGAGCTATACCCTGACCGCCGCGCGGCGCTCCTGACTGCTCCAGCCCAAAAAGAGTCTTGCGGATCGGGGCGCGCTTTGCTATAGTACCCCTCGACCCGCCAAGGTAGCTCAGTTGGTAGAGCAATGCACTGAAAATGCATGGGTCCCCAGTTCAAGTCTGGGCCTTGGCATCTCAATAGGAGCCTGTCCATTCGTGGAACAGGCTCTTTTGATTCACGCTCCGAACTTCTGGCGCGGGTCGCAATCTGGACTATAATGCCAAGTGAAATCGCCGTGTCCGACCCGTTCAGGAGCGACCACCGATGACTATCGGGCGTGTTATGATCCTTGCTGTTTTCCTCGGAGTGATCGGCATCTTCAGCGTCGTCATGGCGCAGCCCGCCGACGATGCGGCCTGTCCCGCTCTGGTTGAACTCGCCCTGTCCCAGATCGGCAACAGCTGCGGTGATCTGAGCCGCAACTCCGCCTGCTACGGCTTCAATCAGGTCGAAGCCACCTTCGTCGACGTGGTCGATCCTGTCCCGTTTGACCGCCCTGCCGACCGGGCTGAACTTAAAATCCTGCAGAGCCTCCAGACTTCGCCGGCTGATCTCGGTCTGAATCAGTGGGGCATCGCCGTCCTGAACATCCAGGCCGATATTCCCGATACCCTGCCCGGTCAAGCCGTGACCTTTCTGCTTATGGGCGATACTGAACTTGAGAATGCGGTTGAACTCCCAGCGGATCAGCCGCCCGTGACGGTCATTACTCAGCAGGCCGCTGAGCTGCGTGCTGGGCAGGGACCAGAGAGCGGCGTTCTCACCACCATCCCCGCCGGGACGGTCGTGAACGCCATCGCTCTCAGTGAGGATGGCGACCTCATCCGCGTCATCGCCGATGTGGGCACTGGCTGGCTGCCGCGTAACGCGCTGAACGACATCCCGGCACTGGACGATCTGCCCATTCTGGCCCGCACCGGTCAGACCCCGATGCAGTCCTTCTTCTTCCGCACTCGCGCCGGGGGAACCGACTGCCTCCAGACGCCATCGCTGCTGGCCGTCCGCAGTCCGGAGAACCTCAAGGTTGAACTGACTGCTAACGGCGCGACCTTCCGGCTTGGATCGCTGGTTGTGATGAACATGTCGCCCGAAGGCGACACCATGAACATGATGGTGCTTGATGGCGAGATGGTCATGAACCCGGATACCCCCGACGAGATGTCCGTCCCCGAAGGGATGATGACCTCCCACTGCATGGGCGAGCCGCAGGACCTCGGCATGGATGGCACGGCAAATGACCAGATGCTCGGTGAGGACTGCGATTGGGAAGAACCGCGGGACATGACGCTCAGCGAAATTGACGAAATCCAGGTCGCTGTGGCGGCATTGGAACGTCTGGACGAAGGCGCAGCCCCCGAACCGACCCCCGCGCCTGCGCCGGAAGAGACGTCCGTCTCGCCGGACAGCGCCGCCTGCGCGACTGGGACGACCATCGTCCATACGGTCAGCGCCGGCGAGAATCTGTTCCGCATTGCCCAGCGCTACCGCACGAGCGTCAACGACATCATACAGGCCAACGGCCTGACGGATCCCTCGCGCATTCTGGTCGGGCAGCAGTTGACCATTCTCTGCGGGGTCGATACAGGAGCGCCTTCGGTTCCTCCTACGCCGCTCCCAGCGCCCGGTCCATCCGGCGCGGTGGACTGCGCACCTTTCCGCGCCACCTCGCCGCTGGATGGACTGAACTACGGGCAGAACACCTTCTATTGGGATGCCGCGCCTGGCGCGACCTCTTACCGCCTCAACATCTACAACATCGATGAACGCGACGGGGCGCTGGTTGCGTCTTATAACATTGACGCGCCGCAGACCAATTTCACCGCGGACCTGAACGTCCAAACCGTCGGCTATGGCTTCTCCTTTGCCTGGGAAGTCCTGGCACTCTTCGGCGACCAGACAGCCTGCACCTCGGCGCGGGTGACTATTCCCCGCGCCCCCATCACGCAGCCGCAGGCTCCTGCCGGGCCGGCCACTACTTTCTCGGTAAACTGGTTCTGCACGGGTCTCTACGCCTTCGAGGTGACATACAGCGGGATGCCTTCTGGCACAAGCAGTGTCACCATCAACTTTTCTTACAGCGGCGGATCGCCGACGCCGTTCCCGCCGGTCAGTGTGACCGTCCCGCCAGATCCGGGCTCGGCCACGTTCAACACTTTCGGGCCATCCACGCTTGGCTCTGGAACTGTTACCGCTAACCCCTCCGGGCTGACAGTCCCGCTGCCAGGTATTATTAGCTGTTGATTGGCCTGACATCGAAGACAAGTGGTTCTTGAAAAGGATTGATGCTATGCAAACGCGATGGTCCTGGGGGGTAGGGCTGGCGGCAGCCCTGCTGCTCATCCTTGGTCGATTTCCTGCCCACATGCAGGAGTTATCGTCGTGCCCGGCTACGGTCGTCGAAGCCCTGAATACGCTTGGAGACAACTGCGGCGGCATTTCCCGCAACAGCGCCTGTTATGGCTTCAACCGCGTCGATGCGACCTTCGCCCAGACCGTGGCCGAGGACTTCTTCAGCCATCCCGCGGATCGCGCTGATCTGGTGACGCTTGACTCCATTGCTACCGCGCCGCTGGACCAGCAGCTCAACGAATGGGGCGTAGCGGTGATGAGCGTTCAGGCGAATGTGCCCAACTCACTGCCCGGCCAGGCCGTTACCTTCATCCTCCTCGGCGATGTCACGGTGGATAACGCCGTGCCTGCGGACCAGGCCTTCCAGCCTGCCGATCCGCCTATCGCCCTGACCTCTAACGTCAACGCCAACATCCGCAGCCGCGCCACCACTCAATCCAATATCATCGGCAGCGTGCAGGTTGGCGATATCCTCAGCGCAGATGCCCTCAGCCCGGATCGCCAATGGCTTCGCGTGGTGTATGATGAGCGTTCTCCCGGTTGGGTGCGTCGCGATCTGGTCACTCCATCCGGCGACCTGGACAGCCTGCCCGTGCTGGAGCAGGACAGCCGCACCCCCATGCAGGCTTTTTACTTCAAGACCGGTATCGGCGCGCCCTCCTGCACCGAGTCGCCCGCGATGCTCATCGTCCAGGGGCCAGAGCGCCTCGCTGTGGATATCACTGCCAACGGCGCTGATATTCGCATCGGCTCGACCATCGCCCTCCGCACTACTGAGGACAACCAGATGGAACTCATGACGATCCAAGGTGAGGCGGAAGTCGATGGCAAGATCATCCCCGAAGGTTTCATGAGCACCGTCCCGCTTTCGGAGGATGGAACTGAACCCGATGGGCCGTTCACGCCGCCTAAACCCATCGACCAGCAGGAACTCGACGAGATGCAGTGGCTCGACGCGATTCCGCCGGAGGTGCTGGACTACCCCATCGATGTGCCTGACGAAGAGCAGTCAGTACGGCCGACCGCTGTACCCGTGACACGACCGCCCTCGACCACAAGCACGGTCACGCCGCAGGTACCCTCCGGCCCGCTGGACTGCGCCAATTTCAAGGCAACGTCACCGCTGGACGGCCTGAACTTCGGCTGGAATACCTTCTATTGGGACCCGGCCCCCGGCGCGACCAGCTACCGCCTGGTCGTCATCGGCGCGGGGTCCATCGAGGTTGGCGCGCCTCAGACCAACGTCCAGTTCGATCTCTGGAACGTTGGGACAGCCTTCGAGATGTCTTGGTATGTCGAGGCGCTGGTGAATGGGCAAGTCGGCTGCACCTCCCAGACCGTCACCATCCCACGTGAAGCCAACCCGCCGCCATTCTTTGCCACGTGGACGTGCGGCCCGGGGCAGGATCAGGTGACGATCACCTACCAGAACGCTCCACCCGGCACAACCAATGTCACCATCAACATCTACTCGCTGGAACTCTTCGACAGCCGCCCGGTTCCTCCGCGCGATGCCTCGGTCACTTACGATGGCCTGGTCTACGGCGGCGGGGTAGTCACGGCCCAGCCATCCGGCGCGACCATCCAGCTGCCCGACCTGTTCTGCCGGCAGCAATAGAGAACCAGCAACTTCTCACCCGCAGCGCCTCCGCCCTAAACGGGGGCGCTCCTTCAAGCCTTCTCACAGACTCAACCGTGTGCGACTTACCCCTCTGTCCGACGACCACATTGCATACGGAGCCATCAGCAGTTCGCTGAGTGACAGCAGCACGGTGTCGTAATTTACTCGCCAGCCCGCGAAATCCTGCCATGCCTGATCCCGGTCGGCGACCAGCGGCACACCCGCTGCTGCCAGTTGAGCGCAGGCTTCATCGAATTCTTCCCGGCTGATGCTGACCGGTTGGTCGGGAAAATGCGGGTCAGCATGGTACGGGATACGGAAGAAATCGCTGATGTGTCGCAGCGCCACGAATCCAGCTCGGATGCATAACTGCGCTTCCGGGGTGCGCGGCACATCCACGACCGAGGTTATCAGCGACGCACAGTCCAACACTGCTCCCGCCGCCGTAATCCATGACCGATCAGGCTGCGGCGACCGGAAGAAGTTGATTGCCGCCAGCGAGGTATGGCTTTCATCGATTTCTGCGAACCACACCTCCCAGGCTTCCCACAGTTCCGTCAGCGATTCCAACCCGCGAATTCCATGCGCTCGCACGATCATCGTGATCGGGGAAGGCGGCGAGTCCGCCCGCACCTCCAACAGGGTCACCAGCATTTCCCGTTTCTGGAAGGTGTTGTACATCGTCGGCAGATAGGAAATCAGCAGCGCCGTCATTCCCAGCCCGATGACCGCTTCGGTGAATACCAGCGCAACCGCCACGGGTGTATCCAGCGGGAAAAAATACCCCAGTGTGAACAGCGACGACTCGCTGGCCTTGAACGCATCGTACAGTGCCCCGACTCCAATTGCCCAGAACATCAGCATGTAGCCGATGTCGATCAGGAACAGCCAGACCACCGGCAGCGACAGGAGCGCCACTGGCGCGTACAGCGCCAGCAGACGGTCTCGATCCGCATAGCTCTTAGCGCGGTTCGCGCGGAAGCGGAACGGCCTCAAGATGCTCCGGAACACGATCCGTGTCAGCCATACATTATCGCTGCGCGGCAGCACGAACGTCCGTATCGCCGACATGACTGTGAAGTACACCAGCGCAGCCCCGGCCAACAGTGCTGCCACCCGCAGCAGCATATCCAGCAGCGGATTCATCTTCCCCTTCACCCCGTGATTTCGAAATTGATATGGATTGGTTTTCCAAAGTGCTGCACGAATTGTATCGTCCATCCCAGGCTTACACACTCTACTTTCAGGCAGGCTCGAATAGGCGCTGCGAGCCAGCGCAGCGCCCTGGGAGGCGGTCAATGGAATGACTTAATGCGGCTGGGGAGCAGCAGACAATGTGCAGCAGTGTGGGACGAGGCTAGAGGCGGTTGATAAGCTCGATCATACGCCGGATTTCATCGGAACCGAGGCGCATCTTGAAGGGCGAACCGAGCGGGGAGGTCAGCATGGCGCGGAGGGCATTACCGAGGTCATCCCCAACACCCCAATTAGCCGAGAGAAACAACTGGTGGCCTGTCTTGAGGGTCAGGCTGACGCATTGGTGGCGACCGAGTTCGACATCAGCGATGGTGGTCACGAACAAGCTGGGAATGCTGGCAACGGGATAGCGCCGCCGGGTCTGGGGATGAAGGATGAGGCGAAAATTCGTCACCATCGCATCCAGCGGTGGGGGTGAGGGAACCCAGCCGGAAGCGGCGCGGCGAATGACCGTCACCTGATAAACGCCCAGTTCTTTTTCGTGCGGGTGCAGGCGGACATGTTGCTTGAACACGAGTTCGAGACTTTTCGGTTGGTTAATCTGCGCGACCATCACACCAAGCCTATCACCGGACTAGTTCGCCAGCACGCGCGGGGTGATGCGCGGCCTGGCGGGGGGAACCAGCATCTTCTCGATATCACGAACCAGTTTGCTGCCCTGGCTCCAATCAACGAGCATATAGAGACAGCGGTCATCGTTGAGACGCAGATAGACCCCGTCGCGACCTTTCAAGGAGACGTTCCAGACCTTGACGATTTCAGCGCGGGGGATAGTTGCGGAGTGGCGACGCTGATCTTCGACTTCAGGGTAGACTAGAAGGCGGCGATTGGTGACGACGGCACGGAGCCAGTAGCCACTGCCATTCCACTCGCCTTCGTCCCATTCGACGTACTGGATTTTATAGGAGCCGTATTGGAACTCGCCCGTTTCAAGCTGATGCAGCGACATGATGCTTTCCCAACGTATATGGCGTGATTGACCGCTGACATCTTCTACAATACCGCAGCGCGGAAAATCTGCCACCCCTATGGGTAGGGGGTTTACTAATTTCATGTTAAAGCCAAGAACCTAACAAGCAAATAAAAACCGTATATAGCGCGACCAATCGTCGAACCGATATAATGAGCGCCAACGCTCCAATGGGGGTGGCTGTGTCCCGGTGGATGCCCCGGTCTTCAAAACCGGTGGCGGGCTGCGTCGCAGGCCGCGGTGGGTTCGACTCCCATCCACTCCCGCCTGCGAATTATCCCAAAACCAAACCATTCAACGCAAGCGGTAGGCAGCGCGGTAGCGATTCTCCAGGCGATCCCAGACGACGGCACGCAGGACGGCTTCACGATCCAGGGTGACGTTGCCGGAGGAACCACGCAGGTCGGTGAGGCGCAGCTCCCCATAACCGCGCACCAAAGTCGCACGGAGCGGCTTCAGGACGAGCTCGCTGGTGATGATGCCCGTAGCCGAGGCTGCGTAGCCGCGATCCGCGCTCCAGTAATCGAGGCGCGAGGGCGCGGGCATTCCCACACCTTTGAGGCCCAGGGTCGTCCCGGTGATGCTTTCGGTCCCTTTGATGAGGCCGCCATCGGGCAGGCGCACCTCGAAGGTGAACGTGTAGTGTGGTCGGCTCTGGACATAGCTGACGCTGACTTCAGCGCCGGTATCGGGGTCTTCCTCGATGTAAGAGGCACCGGGACGCTCAAAGCGGGGTTGATAGCTGACAGGTCCCCAACTGGTAGCCGAAGCTGCGGCGTAAAAGCCGAATTTGATGAGGGCGAGGGCGGGGTGCTGACAAATATCGGCCTCGATTCCGCGCAGCAGAGCGGTCTTCTGCAGGCGGCGAGCCAGGTAGCCCGTCAGGGTGATGCCACCGGACGGTGTTTCATAGCGCATCCGCTCGGAACCGGTGAAGGGGGGACAATCAAAGGTGAGTTCAAGTGATTTTTGTGTGTCCATGCCATCAGATTCTAGACCGGGCGAATGAGCGCAAAATGAGAGGCAGCGGAACGCTGACTGATGGTTTGGGTACGCTTCACATCGTGCCTTCATGCTGGACTCACGAAACGGGTCGCATAATCGGGAAATGAAGAAATTCTGCGACGTTCATCGACAAACCATTGTGGCCCCCGCTGGGTCATCCTTTACGATCATTCAACCTGTATCTGGCATCTCTATCCGCATGTGAACAGGGATTATGCAACTGTCAGGTCTGGCGCGGCTGCGTGAACCGGTCAACGGACTGACCCACCTGGGTGGAGCGCTGCTGGCGGTCATGGGGATCGTCTGGCTGCTGAGCCTGGCCGGAAGCGATCCGCTGAAGCGGGTGGCGGTGTTCGTGTACGGGCTGAGTCAGGTGACGTTGTTCACGGCCAGCGGCATCTATCACTCGGTGCGCGGCTCGCAGAAAACGCTGCTGTGGCTGCAACGAATCGATCATGCGGCGATCTATGTGCTGATCGCGGGGAGCTACACGCCGTTCTGCCTGTTCGTGCTGGTCGGAGAATGGCGCTGGATCACGCTGATCGTGGTCTGGTCGATGGCACTGGGCGGGGTGGTCTACAAGCTGTTGTTCCTGGTCAAGCCGGGCGTTTTCTCGCTGCTCTATTATGTGCTGATGGGATGCTTCGCGCTGCTGATTCCGCCCTCGGCGCGGCAGAACGTCCCGCCGGAGGTGGTGGCGCTGCTGCTGGCCGGCGGGGGTATCTTTCTGACCGGCGCGGCCATCTTCGGCCTGGAAAAACCCAACTTCCACCGTCACATGGGACATCACGAACTCTGGCATCTGTTTGTGCTGGCCGGAAGCGTGGTGCATTTCGCCGCCGTCGCGCTGTCTCTTCAGGCCTTGTGAAGCACGGCACAGTTGGACGGGGCGGCAGTTTCCTTCTACACTCGAGCTGCATCTGAACGATACCCGCTCCCGACGGAGCCAAATGATTCCATGTGGAGGAGATCACATGTCCGATCTGATTGTCACCCGGCAGCGCGAGACGGTGTTGGAAATCGCCTTCAACAGACCGGATAAACGCAACGCGATCACCTGGCCGATGATGATGGCGCTGGACGCGGCGCTGATCGAGGCTGAGAAAGCGAGAGGACTGCGGGCGGTGGTGCTGCGAGGAGAAGGGAATGGGTTCTGCGCGGGCATTGATGTAGGGGCGTTCCCGGAGGCGGCCGAGCATTTCGGCGAAGGCTGGCGGGAAAATCTGTTCCCGCTGACAGAGGCGTACCAAGCCGTCGCCAACCGGCTGGAAAGGCTGTCGCTGCCGACCATCGCGATGCTGCACGGCTACTGCCTGGGTCTGGGATTCGAGCTGGCGCTGGCCTGCGATTTCCGGATTGCGGCGGAGGGGACGCGGTTAGGGCTGCCGGAGACCCGGTTGGGCATCATCCCGGATGTAGGTGGCACGACGCGGTTGGTGCGGTTGGTGGGCGCAGGGCGGGCTAAAGAAATCATCATGACGGGCAAGCTGGTTGATCTGGCAGCAGCGGAACGCTGGGGCATCCTGAACGCGCTGGTTCCGTCGGAGGAACTCCAGGCGCGGGTGGAGGGGTTGATCGATGATCTGGCGCAGGCGGCTCCGCTGGCGGTGAGTCATGCCAAGCGAGTCATCAATGGGATGTTCGATGGGGAGCGGGGTCTGCAACTGGAAGGCTGGGCGCAGGCGCAGTTGATGCGGTCGCAGGATTTCGAGGTTGGTGTTCAGGCAATGCTGACGCGGCAGCCACCGGCCTGGACAGGGCGGTGAGATCCGCTCAAGACTTGCCAACCCCTGGCGCTGGCGGTTATGATGCAGCGCGGTGAGGGACATCGTTGACTGTCTGGGAGAATGTCGAATGGGTCATGCCAACCCGATTCAGGAACCGCCGATTGATCCGCTGGCGGACACCAATCCATCGCTGACAATCCGTCAGGTGCAGTTGGAGTCCCGGTCTGAAGCGACTGGCGGATGGCGGCGAGCAGCGGGATTCGTGAGTCTGTTGGGCGCAGCGGCCCTGACGGCAGCGGCGGCGCTGCTGATCCTCCTGCCGACGCCGGCCCCTTCTCCTGTCCTGACAGAAGCGCCTCAAACGGTGGCGACGAACACGGCACTCCCGACCGAGATAGGCATCGCGCCGACGGCGGTCATCGCTCCAGCCGATCCCGGCATCCTGCCGACTCTGCCGCCAGATGCGGCGGCGGTGCTGCTGGGACAACCGGTGGCGGCGGCGGTCGATAACGATCCGATTGCCATCGAGCGGGACAATTACGCCCCGTTCACGATTGTCAAGCAAGAGCGGCCGCGCAGCGAGGTCATCAGCTATACGGCGGCGCAGGGCGATACGATCTATACAATTGCTGAACGCTTCCAACTGAAACCGGAGAGCCTGGCCTGGTCGAACAACCGCCGGATCGTGCTGGTGCTGCGGCCAGGCGATGTACTGAACATTCCGCCAGTGGACGGGGTCTATGTGCAGGTGGTCGGCAGCAAGACCATCGCAGAGTGGGCAGCACAATACAGCGTGCAAGACCCGTATGTGGTGATCGACTCGGAGTACAACAGTATCGCCGGTTCGGCGCCGGAGACGATTCTGCCGAGCGGAACGTGGATTTTCATCCCCGGCGGCCAGGGCGAGGACATCACATGGAATCCGGGCGTGACGGTCGAACAAGGGACGGGAGCGCGGCAGGGATTCGTCACGTCGTTCGCGCCGGGCGATCCAGGAAGCTGCGGCAACGTGGAGAATCCGGGCGGCGGCGCGGCCTGGGTGAATCCGCTGCCGGGCGGGACCTATGTGCGCGGATTCAGTTCATTCCATCCTGGGATCGATCTGTCGGCGCCGCCGGGCACGCCGATCCGGGCGGCCAACAGCGGGGCAGTGATCTTCGCCGGGTGGAACTCGTGGGGATATGGAAACACGGTGGTGCTGGCGCACGGGCCGTTCCTGACACTGTATGGACACATGAGTTCGATTGCAGTGCGCTGTGGTCAGCTCGTGCCGGCCGGGTCGGTCATTGGAGGTGTGGGCAACACGGGGAATTCCTCCGGGCCGCACCTGCACTTTGAGATTCGCAATGGGCAGGCGCAGACCGATCCGCTGGCCACCATTCCTAATTTAGGTTTGTAGTGTCACTGGGAGAAAGATTCAATGGTGCGGTTGATTCGCGCGTTGAGTGTGGTGATGATCGTGGCGATGGCCGTAATGGCTGCCGCGCAGGATGCGCCCATGCCCCAGGCGGTGCAGGTCGAGGCCAGCGATAGGCTGACGCTGGTGGGCGACTACTATGTCAGTCCAAGCGAGCTGGGAGCACGCCCAGCAGTGCTGCTGATGCATATGTACGGGAGCGGGCGCGCTTCGTGGACTCCGGTGATCCCGGCGCTGCTCGAAGCTGGATATGATGTGCTGGCGGTCGATCTGCGTGGGCATGGCGACACGGGCGGCGCGGAAGATTGGGAACTTGCAGTGGGGGATGTGCAGGTCTGGCTGGATTGGCTGCGGGCGCAGCCAGGAGTCCGTGCTGAGGCCGTATCGACCATGGGGGCGAGCGTGGGATCGAATCTGGCGCTGATCGGCTGCGCGAACGATGCCCAGTGCGTGACGGCTATCGCGCTGTCGCCGGGTCTGAACTTCTTCGGTGTGCAGCCAGAAACTTCGGTCTCTGAAGGGTTGAAGGATCGCTCGGCGCTGCTGCTGGCGACGCAGGCAGATATGGAGAGCTCTGAGGCTGTGCGGCAGATGGTGATGACGGCGCAGGGCGAAATCGGCGCGCGCATCTGGCCGGGGGCGACGCACGGCACGGACATGTTTGTATCACCGAAGATGAGGAACCGCCTGATCCCGATCATCGTGGGGTGGCTGGACGAACACCAACCTCAATAAGGCAAGCCTCTGTGGGCCTGCCTGCGCCATGATACAATTCAGGCATCGGATTATTCGCGGCGCGGCGGAATGCCCTGCCTCACAGAACATAAATCACATCGCTATGTTGACTGTCGCCGATGCATTGAAGCTGGCTCCGTTCTCTAACGCGCACGTGGTTGCAGGACGTAAAGGACTTCACAAACCGATTGCCTGGGTGCATATCGCCAGCGTACCGGATGCGCCGCGCTGGTTACGCGGTGGCGAACTGGTGCTGACGACTGGGCACAATATCCCGGTCGATCCCGCCGACCAGCGCCAATACATCCAGGCGATGGCCGATAAGGGCGTGGCCGGGCTGGTGCTGAGTATCGGGCGGCTGATCGACCATGTCTCCGATGATTTGCGCGAACTGGCCGACGACAACGACTTCCCGCTGATCGAAATCCCCTACGAACAGCCATTCATCGATATTGCCCGTGAGACCAATGAACGCATCGCCGAAGAGAAAATGGCGATGGTCACGGGGGCGCTGGATATCCAGCAGCGGCTGACGCAATTGGTGCTGGACGGGGGCGATCTGAAGCAGTTGGCGGCACGGCTGGCGGGTCTTCTCGACCAGTCGATCAGCATCGAGAACGAACGCTTTGAAATTCTCGCCAGCCACAACGTGGCCGAGGTGGATGAAGCGCGGCGCTTCACGGTCAGCGAAGGACGCACCGATCCCCGATTGGTGGAAGCGTTGGAAGCACGTGGAGTTCTGACTGAAATCCGGCGCACACTGCGTCCGGTGTATATCCCATCGATGCCGGATGTGGGGCTGGAATTGGAGCGCATCCTGGCGCCGATTGTGGTGCACGGCGACATTTACGGTTACGTCTGGATCATCCCGAACAACCGGCGGCTGACCGAACTAGACAGCATTGCCATCAATATCGGCGCGACGGTAGCGGCACTGATGATGCTGTATCAAGAATCCGTGCAGAGCGCGGAAGCCTCGCTCAAAGGTAGTCTGCTCTCCCAGTTGATCCAGGGCGAGCCGGGACGCGAAACGGTGCTGACGGATCAAGCCCTGCGCTACGGCGTTGATCTGACAGCACAGTACATTATGCTGCTGGTGGAAACCGATGAACGCAGCAGCCAGCGAATCCTGCAAATGTACCGGCGCATCAACCGGGCAGCCGAGCTTCAGAGCTGGACAGCGGTAGTGGGACAGTTCGCCGGGCAGGTGATTGTGCTGACGCAGGCCGATCAAAAACTGGGGCCGATGCTCGAACAGATTCAGGCCGAGGTCGGCGGGCTGTCGTTCCGCGTCGGAGTCAGCGCGGTGCATCAAGGAGCCGGGGGGGTTGCCCAGGCGCACCAGCAGTGCCGCGAGGTGCTGCTGATTACGCGGCGGCTGAAAGTCCCGCACCGGGCGGTATACTTTGACGACCTGGGGTATCTGCATCCGCTGTATCGTGCGGGGGCGGATACGCTGGCGGCTAACCCCTATGTGCCGTTGGTACGGAAGCTGCTGAGCGCCAGAGAAACCGATTTGTTCCAGACGTTGGAGCAGTATCTCGACGCGGGGGGCAACGGGGTGCTGACGGCCGAAACGATGCATATCCATCGCAGCACGCTGAATTACCGGCTGGATCGAATCAAGGATATGTGCGACGTGAACCTGGCTGACCCGGCAACCCGGATGAATCTCCAAGTGGCACTCAAGCTGCTGCGCTTATTCGAGGTGGAGTAGCGAACTGAACTGGATGCGATCCAATTCCTGCTCACGGTCTTTCCAGTCAGGCAGCCAGGCGGTCATGGCGGCTTTGAAATCCGGGCCGTGGTTGAAGACAGTCAGATGCACCAGTTCATGGACAACCACATACTCGGCCAGGCGGGGCGGAACCCAAGTCAGACGGGTGCTGAGGGTGATGTGCTCGCGGCTGGAGCAGGAACCCCATTTGCGGCGCATCTCGCGCAAGGTGACGCGCTTGGGCTGCACGCCCATGCGCTCTGCCCAGTGGGCGACCATTTCGATAATCTGATTGCGAGGGGTTTGTTCCGGTGGGAGCGGCGGAGCTTTGCCGCCGAACTTCTCGACCCCCTCGCAAACGAAAGCGTACACCTGAGGATGAGACGGCTTCATCCAGCGGGGGATATAGACGTCGAAACCGCCTGGAACCGGGCGCATCATCAGGCTGGCGCGGTGCTGACGGCGGATGCGGATGTTGAACTGGGCGCATAGATCGGCCAGCGAAGGCGTCCCAGGTGATGGCTCATGCGACGGTTTACGTCCCAACTGCTTGCCGATGAAGCGCATGGTGAATATTCCCTGAAACGGGAAGAGCGCAGCCGCCTGCGCTCTTTCCCCATCGATGCATGTCGGAGATGATTCAGCGAATCGGTTCGGCTTCGATGCTGACTCGTTCGATGGCATCCATCATGTCGTGGAACTGCTGGATGTACAACTGCTGCTTGGCGTCGCTCATGGCTACAGGCGGGTTGGGATGGACTTCGACCATCACGCCGTCGGCGCCGCTGGCCTTGGCGACCCGCGCCAATGGGATCGCAATGTCGCGTCGGCCGGCGGAGTGGGAAATATCGACGACGACGGGCAGGTGGGATTCGAGCTTGAGGACGGCCACGCCCCCGATGTCAAGCGTATTGCGCGTCCACTTCTCGAAAGTGCGGATGCCGCGCTCGATGAGGACAACGTTGGGATTGCCGCTGCTGACAATGTACTCGGCAGCATAGAGGAATTCTTCCAAGGTAGCGGAGAGACCGCGCTTGAGGATGACCGGCTGGCGCACCTGTCCGAGCGACTTGAGCAGGAAACTGTTCTGCATGTTGCGAGCGCCGACCCAGAAGATGTCCACATAATCGGACATCATGGCAATCTGGCTGGCGTCCATGATCTCGCTGGTGATGAACATGCCGTACTTGTTGGCGACCTGCCGGGCGATCTTCAGACCCGGCTCGCCCATGCCCTGGTAGTCATACGGGGACGTCCGAGGTTTGAAGACCATGCCGCGCAGGATTTTGACGCCGCGCTTCACCAAGGCGGCAGCAGTCTCGTCCATCTGTTCCATGCTTTCGACGGCGCAGGGGCCGGAGATCACCTGGAACTTGCCGCCGCCAATCTGGGTTTCGCCGTCGGGGAGGGTGATGACGGTGGCCTGGTCGGGCGATTTGCGCTGGACGAGAATCTTGGCTTTGGCCTCTTTTTCTTCCAGAGCCATAGTGGCGCGGAAGATTTCACGGAAGAGGGCCTTGACGGTCTCATTGCTGAACGGCCCTTTGTTGTTCTGTTCGAGCATGGTGAGCATGAAGGACTCGCGCTGCGGGTCGTAAAAAGACGTACCCATCTGCTGCTGTACCTTGCCGATTTCGGAGGCGATGGTGGCACGTTTATTGAGCAGTTCTAGAATTTGCAGGTTGATGACATCGACCTGTGCGCGCAGTTCTTGCAAACGACTTTGAGACATAGCTTCCTCGTCTTGGGGTGTGCCCTGGTTCGTGGCGGCGTATTATACTCTGACGATCTGCATCATGGCGAGAGACTATCCGAATCCGGACTCCTGCCAAAAACAGATTCAAACACAGAAGCGAGTCGGGCGATGGTATTGGCAATGGGAGGCAGGATCATGGCGCCACGGGCCAGCCCCAGGCCGTCGCGCATGAAATCCAGCAGGTAGGCACTGGCGCGGCTGCCGGGGGTGCGGTCGTAAAGCCAGAACAGCACAACGGCCAAATACGCCGCATACAGCAATGTGGCGATGTGCTGAACCTGCTGGTCTTTGGGGGAGTCCGATGCCCCAGTGACGACCGCCGTGAATGCCTGCCGCATGGGGTCCTGGGCGCTTGTCCCATGCGTACCGAGGATTCCCAACTCGACATGCGGACTCATGGCCGCCCCGAACAAGCCGGCCAGCGGCTCACGGTGAGAGGTGAACTGATCGAGTTTGGCCTGCATGACGTGGTGAAAGCGGGCGGCAACCGTCCCCGCAGGCAGCGCCTCGCAACTGTCTAACGTCTCAGCAGCAAGCTGTTGGTAGAGCGCCATGACGAGGCTTTCCTTGCCGCGAAAAAGCTGCTGAAAGCTCTCAAGGGGTAGGCCGACGGCAGTGGCAATCTCCTCGACGGTCACAGCGGCATAGCCGCGTTCGGCCATGAGACGCAGGCCGGTTTCCAGAGCATGTTGGCGCAAGACAGGCTGTTCGTCTATTGTCGTCACAAATCTACTCCAGGTCGATCCTGCGGCGCGACGATCACTGTACCCGTTTGCCAGTGGGTCACGCCAGGGTCATCTTCGCCAAGCGTCCCGAATGAGGTTATACTCAGCGACCGGCACAGCGTAAGCATCATTCAGTGAGGCTGGCATGGCAGACTCCCCTCCAGTTGTACTTGAAGTACGCGGGCTGACCAAGCGGTTCCCCGGCGTGCTGGCGAACGACCACATCAATCTCGCGCTCCGAAAGGGTCAGGTTTTAGGGCTGCTCGGCGAAAACGGCGCGGGCAAAAGCACCCTGATGAACCTGATCTACGGTCTGTATAACCCTGACGAAGGCGAAATCCTGGTCAACGGCAAAGCTGTCACCATCCGCAACCCCAATGATGCTATCGCGCTGGGCATCGGCATGGTACACCAGCATTTCCAGTTGGTTCCGGTCCTGAGCGTAACGGACAACATTATGCTGGGCAACGAGTCAGTATCGGGGCCGTTCCTGAACAGGCGAGCCGCCCGCGCCCGCATCATGGAGATTTCCCAGCAGTACGGTCTGGAAGTCGATCCCGACGCGATGGTGCAGGACCTTTCGGTGGGCGTACAGCAGCGGGTAGAGATCATCAAGGCGCTCTATCGCAAATGCGACATCCTGATCCTGGATGAACCGTCGGCTGTGCTGACGCCACAGGAAACTGAAGGGCTGTTCGGCATCATGCGGACGCTGATCGCGCGCGGGGTCAGTATCATCTTCATCACCCACAAGCTCAAAGAGGTGCTGGAAATCTGTGACACCATCACGGTGCTGCGGCTGGGCAAAGTGGTCGGCGATGCTGACCCGAAGACCTCGACCGAGGAGTCGCTGGCCTCGATGATGGTGGGACGCAGCGTCCTACTTCAGGTCGAGAAAGCGGAGGCACAGCCGGGCAATCCGGTGCTGACCATCCACGACCTGGTGGTGCGCGATGACCGCAAACTGCTGGCGGTCAATCATCTTTCATTGGAAGTGCGGGCGGGTGAAATCCTGGGCGTGGCCGGGGTGCAGGGCAACGGCCAGACCGAACTGGTCGAGGCCATCACCGGGCTGCGGCCGGTTGAGAGTGGGCACATTCGCGTCAACGGAACCGAGACGACTCACGCTACACCACGCCGAATCACCGAGACGGGTGTCTCGCATGTGCCCGAAGACCGGCGCAAGAACGGCATGATTGCCAGCTTCCCGATCAAAGACAACCTGGTGCTGCAAACATACTATATCGGCCCATTCAGCGTGGGCATCTTGGCGAACGAGAAGGCCAAAGACGAGAATGCCCGCAAGTTGGTCAAGCAGTACGATGTTCGCACACCCAGCATCTACGTCAACATGAGCGCCCTCTCCGGCGGCAACCAGCAGAAGGCCATTGTCGCTCGCGAGTTCTCGCGCCCGAATCATCTGCTGGTGGCGGCGCAGCCGACGCGCGGCCTGGACGTGGGGTCTATCGAGTTCATCCACAAGCAAATCGTTGCCATGCGGGATGCCGGATCAGCGGTGCTGCTGATCTCGACCGAACTGGACGAAATCTTCTCCCTCTCCGACCGGATCGCGGTTATGTATGCGGGTAAAATCATCGATACGCTGTTAATCCACGAGGCAACGCGGGCGGGAGTAGGTCTCTTGATGGCAGGCATCAAGCGCGATAAAGCGGAAGCAGAAATGAGTGTGCAGCATGGCTGAAAGACTTCGCGGCCCGGAATGGCTGGCCCCGCTCGCCCACCGCTGGATGAAGCTGTCCCCGGCCCTCGTCCCGCTGTTCGCGGTGGTGACGGCGCTGGTCTTCAGCATGTTGTTCATGATGCTGACGGAGTTCCTGACAACCGGGCGGATTGATGTCATCGCCAAACTCACCCAGACCGGAACCGCCTATAACGGGCTGCTCGAAGGTTCGGTCGGCGTGACCATCAGCGATACGCTGAGCGTGAGCGACCTGGAACTGGCGCGGTCTTACGCGGCCAATACGGAACTTACCTCGCGGCAGTTAAACCCCACCGCCCGCAGCCTGAACGAGATCGAAGGAGTCGGACTGGACAATGTGCTGCGCTACGGCGAACTCTTCAAGCGGCTG
Organism: uncultured Anaerolineaceae bacterium; assembly: GCA_964556745.1. Classification (GTDB taxonomy): domain Bacteria; phylum Chloroflexota; class Anaerolineae; order Aggregatilineales; family Phototrophicaceae; genus CFX2. Next base: position 27,051 of record CAZKXW010000005.1, on the reverse strand, counting down.
GCGGCGCTGAACGACGAGCAGATCGACGCACTCGGTCAGCGGCTCCCGGATATTCGGCTGATCGGCACAGAGCAGTTAGAGGCCGCGCGACCGCTGATCGAGGGGTTGGGTGAGCTGGAACGCGACGCGGCCAACGCGCTGATCGAGCAAGCGGCGGCGCTGGCCGAGATGACATCCGACATGCGGGCGCAAATCGAAGCCAGCATCCCGGCAGCGGCTTCGCTGAGCGATGCTGATCTGCTGGGGCAGATGCAGATCATTCAGGCGAACGGGCTGGTCAAGATGCAGCGGCTGCTGGAGCAAGTGGATGTGCTGGCCCAACAGGGAATCGAGGCCAGTTCCAGCGAGGCGGATGACCTGATCGCCATTGCCGGGTTGGAAAGCGCTAAAGCGCGTGAATGGGCCAGCATCGCGGCGCAGATCAACGGCATCACCACCCCTGTCCCGATCAACGATCTGCGCGCGCTGGGAGAGCAGCTCCGCATCGTCAAAGACCTGTATGATACAGACCTGGTCAGCGCTGAGACGGTCAACGAGGCGATGACGACCGAGCTGGAACCGATGCTCGCCAATACATATGTGATCCTGCGCCCGAACAACCAGATTTATGTGGACCGCAATCCCGGCACACTGGGCATCATCTACGCGGAGAACAAGACACCGGATGATCCAAGCGACGACAACCGGGTTGATCTGGTGTATCTGCGGCTGGGAACGCAGGCGCTGCTGTTCTTCCCGACCAATCTGGAGAACATGATCGTCCGGTCGATCCCATTCATCATCGCCGGATTAGCGGTCGCGCTGGGCTTCAAGGCCGGGCTGTTCAACATCGGCGCGGAGGGGCAGCTTTACGCAGGCGGCATCCTGGCGGCGTGGGTCGGTTTCTCGCCGATCTTCGCAGGATTGCCCTCCTGGATTCATGTGCCCTTGTGCATCCTGGTCGGGATGCTCGGCGGCTTCCTGTGGGGGGCAATTCCCGGACTGCTCAAGGCGTTCACCGGGGCGCATGAAGTCATTAACACGATCATGCTGAACTTCATCGCCATCCAGTTGGTGGACTGGCTGATTAAATCGACCAATCCGGTGATTCTGCTGGATACGACCTCCAGCGTGCCGCGCACCCCCTTCATCCTCGATCAGGCACGGCTGCCGACCTTCAACTCGATCTCGCCGATCTGGTTCGTGCTGGCGGGGTTATTCGTGGTTGGAGTGGGATTGTGGCTGCGGCGGGATCGGCTGAGTGCCGCGCCGACCGAGGCGATCCGCCCGCTGGTTTACGGCGCGCTGACGGTCGTGCTGGCGCTGGCGCTGGCCTGGGTCAGCACGACCGGGCAAATTCACATTGGTTTCGTCATCATGCTGATCGCGGTGTGGTTTACGGGTTGGTTCCTCGACCGAACGACGCCCGGCTTCGAACTGCGGACGGTCGGCGCGAATCCCGATGCAGCGCGGTATGCCGGGATGAGCGTCCGCTGGAACATCATGCTGGCGATGGCGCTGAGCGGTCTGCTGGCGGGGTTGGCGGGTGCGGTGGAAATCGCCGGAGTTCACTTCAACATGACGCCGGGTTTCTTCGGGGGGGTGGGGTTCGATGCGATTGCGGTGGCACTTCTGGCCCGCACCAACCCGCGCAATATGATCGCCGCCGGTCTGCTCTGGGGGGCGCTGCTCTCCGGGGCCGGGCTGATGCAGTCCCGCGCGGAAATCTCGATTGATCTAGTGAAGATTATCCAGGCGTTGATCATCATGTTCATCGCCGCTGACGCGATCATCCGCTTTCTCTGGCGAGTGCCGGAGCCTTCGACAGAAGAGAAGGAACGCACCTTGTTCGCCGCCAAAGGCTGGGGAGGCTAACCCGACATGGCGACTTCATCCTCGACCCTTCCCGCGCTGGACGCGCCCGAAAGCTGGCGCGAACGAATCAAGATCACCCGGACGGGCGTGTTCGCGGCGCTGTTCATCCTGGTCGGACTGTGGGTGCTGATCTCGACGCCGCGCAGCATTGCCGCCGCTGCGACTACACTCATTACGTTCGACGCAACGGGCACGCAGGGCATTTCGGTGAATACGCTGGGCTTTGCCACGGTCGTCGCCATGATCTACATCGCGGGTGGTCTGGTGAGCCTGCTGCCCATCCCGCGATTGAAGCCCATCCGCTTGTGGTGGCTGCTGCTAAATGGGCTGCTCATCATCCCGCTGGTGCTGGTCATCATCGCGGCGAACGACCGGACGAATTTCACAGTGATGTTCCGGGAAAGTCTGCGACTGTCCACGCCAATCATTATGGGAGCGCTGGCAGGAATCTGGTGCGAGCGTTCCGGCGTGGTGAACATCGCTATTGAAGGGATGATGCTGACCGGAGCGTGTCTGGGATTTGTCGGCTACTCCATGCTGATCGGCGGCGGCATGGTGACGCCGACCGCGCAGTTCCTGGGGATCATCATCGCTGTTCTATCGGGGGCGATCATGGCCGCGCTGCACGCCTGGCTGTCGATCACCTTCAAAACCAACCAGATCGTCAGCGGCACGGTCATCAATATCCTGGCGGTCGGCCTGACCAGCTTCTTGCGGCGCGATATCCTGGTTAGTTCGGATGCCGCCCGCGAGACGCTCAATCCGTTTGCAATCCCCGGCTTGTCTCAGATTCCGGTGGCAGGAGATGTGTTCTTCAACGGTAAACCGATCTTCTACGGGATGATCCTGCTGGTAATCCTCACCCATGTAGTCATGTACTACACCCGTTGGGGGCTGCGAACCCGCGCCGTCGGTGAGAACCCACATGCGGCCGATACGCTGGGGATCAATGTGCTGCGGAACCGCTGGATCAATGTCATCATCGGCGGGATGATCGCGGGGCTGGCGGGGGCATGGTTCACGCTGGAGACAACCGGAGCGTTCGATGACAACATGACCGCCGGTCAGGGCTTCATCGCGCTGGCGGCGATGATCTTCGGCAACTGGACGCCTTTCGGGGCGGCAGGCGGTGGCTTGTTGTTCGGCTTTTCGGTGGCGCTGGGGCAGCGGTTCCAGTTCCTCGGCGTGCCGGTCCCGCCCCAGTTCTTGCAGATGGTTCCGTACATCATCACCATCATTGTGCTGGCCGGTCTGATCGGCAAAGCGACGCCGCCCAAAGCGGATGGTATCCCCTACGAGAAAGAATGACGCGCAGGCTGCCGGAACGGACAAGCCACTCTGTTTCGGCAGCGCCGCAATCACCCGTCCTAATCCAATTCCTTAGAGTGAGTACGAACGGTATCCATGAATGCCTTCACCATCCACCCGATTGCCGACGCCGATCGCCCGGCTACACTTGCGTTTATCAGCGAGCATTGGGGGCTGCCCGTCGTCAGCCGGGGCGTCGCTCATCCTGCCCACGAGTATCCGGGTTTCATCGCCTGGAAGAGCGGGCGCATCGCCGGACTGATTACTTATCACATCGCCGGAGACCAGTGCGAGATCACCACGCTGGATAGCATCATGGAGGGGTTAGGCATCGGCACGGCGCTGATTCATCAGGTCAGCGAGGTGGCGCGGGCGGCCGGTTCCAGACGGTTGTGGCTCATAACCACCAACGACAATGTGAACGCGCTGCGGTTCTACCAGAAGCGGCACTTTGAGCTGGTCGCCGTCCACCGCCGGGCGATTGAACAGTCGCGCCGGATCAAACCATCAATTCCTTTACTCGGCTTCGACGGTATTCCCATCCGCGACGAGATCGAGCTTGAATTCCGGCTTTAAGCCTTGTCCGGCCTGATTTGCCGCTATAGTATGAAGGTGACCTGGGGCTGATAGCCCAGAGCAAGGTCAGTCCCATTCAATGAAGATGTGTCCTGCCGCACCCTGTGGGACACGTCTATGAGGGGTGGAGGATTGCATGATCGAGTTTATCGTCCAGTACGGCCCGTCCATCGGTTATCTGATGATTTTCGGGATTATCTTTGCTGAATCCGGCCTGCTGATCGGGTTCTTTCTTCCCGGCGACAGCCTGCTGTTCACGGCGGGTTTTCTGGCCTCACCGGCCAGCCAGGTACTGCTGAAAGAGTTGGGACTGCCGGCAGAATCGCCGTTTTTCTCGCTGCCGATCCTGGCGATTGGCTGCTTCCTGGGGGCGGTCATCGGCGACAGCGTCGGCTATACATTCGGCAAGCGCGTCGGCCAGAAACTCTTCCAGCGCGAAGATTCGTTCCTGTTCAACAAGAAGAATGTCTACAAAGCCCAGGAATTCTACGAGAAGCATGGCGGCAAGGCGATTGTGCTGGCGCGGTTCGTGCCGGTTGTTCGCACCTTCGCGCCGATTGTGGCCGGCATCGGGGATATGAAGTACAACCGGTTCTTGAGCTTCAACCTTGTCGGCGGGCTGCTCTGGGCGGTCGGCGTGACGGTCGCCGGTTACTTCCTGGCGGACATCATCGGCCCGGACAACATCGACAAGTACCTGCTGCCGATCATCGTGTTGATCGTGCTGATCTCGGTCGCGCCGGGCATTTATCACCTGTTGAAGGATGAAGAGAACCGCGACGCCATCCGCGAGCGTGTCCTCAAGCTGTTTGGCCGGGCGACAACCCCTGCAACGCATTAGAAGCCGACAACGACGGAGAAGGTCAGAGCCAACTCTGGCCTTTTCTTTTTGCAGGCTGCTGTAGAGGTATGCGATCACGAGGTGTTCCCTCTTGTCAGTATTGCAGCCCGTCATATACATTCTCATGGAGCGGCCCGAAATATGAGGCCGCTGGGCATAACAAATCGACCGAATCCCTAAGCACCAAACGAATTATCCAGGAGAGACTCTTATGCAGAATAAGACCCGGCAGCCGCGGACGCTGCGGGAATACATCACGCTGTTTCTGACCGGCGTCGGCATGGGCGCGGCGGACAGTGTTCCCGGCGTATCCGGCGGCACAGTGGCCTTTGTGCGCGGCATCTATGCTGATCTGTTGAATGCGATCAAGTTGTTCAATGTTGATCTGCTCAAGCTGGTGCTGCGCCTGGATTTCAAAGGTGTCCTCAACCATGTGCCGTGGCGCTTTCTGCTGACGCTGGGCACGGGCATCCTCCTGGCGATCTTCTCGCTGGCACGGCTGGTGAGCTGGCTGATGGAGAACCAACGGGTCTATCTGTTCGCCTTCTTCTTCGGGCTGGTGATGGCCTCGGCTGTGGCAGTTGGTGGCAAACTCAAGAAGTGGTCGATCCTGAATATCGTGGCGCTGCTGGCCGGGGCGGCAGCGGCCTTCATCATCGTCGGGATGATCCCAGCCGAACGCGACCACCAGCCGCTGACACTCTTCTTCAGCGGTTTCGTCGCTATCATGGCGATGATCCTGCCGGGCATTTCCGGTTCGTCGATTCTGTTGATCCTCGGCCAGTACGAATACATCCTGAACAGCGTCCGCGACTTCAACCTGCTGCCGGTTGTCATCCTTGGGCTGGGATGTGTATTCGGCATCATGATTTTCTCGCGCGTGCTGAGCTGGTTGCTCAACCGTTATCCGCAAGTGACGATTGCTGTGCTGATTGGCTTCGTGATCGGCTCGCTGCGGGCGGTGTGGCCGTGGCAGTCGGAGAGCAGCGTCACGGTCGAAGGTGTGGTGGAGACCGTCCGCACGGCGGTTATGCCAGACTTCGCCTCCGGGGAATTTGTGGTCGCGCTGGTGATCTGCCTGATCGGTTTCGGGATCGTCACGGTCATCGACCACCTCGAATCGCACGACAACCCGCTGCTGCGGCTGGTCTGGAAGCCGCGCCGACCAGAATACGTGCATCCTGTCGAGCAGAACTGACCCCTCTATCCTATCCTGTCTGAGGTCCTGCCTGGCAAAACTGCCGGGCAGGATGTTTCATGTCGAATCAGCAACCTTTGTTGCGGTCGCTGCGTACAGGCTCATAGATCACATCCTGACATCAAGGAACTTCTTATGAGTCGACTCGGCTTTTATGTCCAGTATGCGCTCCGCAATCTGTGGCGCAGCCGTCGTTGGTCTACCTTCGCGCTGCTGTCCGTGGCGGCTGGAGTGGCGACTGTGGTGGCGCTGCGAAGCCTGGGACTGGCAATTGCCGACTCGCTCACCGATAACATCCGCGCCAGCAACCACGGCGATATCACGGTTGAAATGGGCGGCGAAGGCTTTCTGAGTTTCCAGGACCCGCAAGAGGCCGACGGATTCTCGGCCAGTCAGATTGAACGCGCATCCCAATGGACAGCCGAACGCGGTGGCCAGATAGCTACCGCTACAGTCTCCGGCAGCATCCAGGTCACAGCATTGAACTTCCAGGCGGTGGGCCGTCCGCAGTTCGTTACTTCATACTTCATCGATCCGCAAACGTACCCTCCCACACAGGACATCGTAGCGTCTGATCCGGCAGGTGTTCCGCTGAACGAACTCTTCCAGGGCGGTAGCGAGGTCGTCATCAGCGACAATCTGGCCAACAGCCAGGGCATCAAGGTCGGCGATACCGTGCGCGTCAGCGGCACGACCGAGGAATATGTTGTGCGCGGCATCGTCCCAGCCAACATCGAGGCCGGCCTGCGGAATCTGTTTGCGGCGTTCTTCGGCTTTGCCTATTTCGATCAGGCAGTCAAAGATAAGCTCCCGGTGCAGGATACGCCCAATCGCATCCACATCCTCCTGCCAGATGGCTCCAGCCTGGACGACGTTGAAAGAGAGTCCCGCTCGCTCCAGGCGCGGCTGGGCAGTTCATTCTACAGTGTCACTACGACAGGCGAGCTGCTGGAAGAAAACCAAAATATCGCCGATGTGTTGGGTAGTTTCATTGTGGTTCTGGGATTGGGGGCGCTGCTGTTGGGTGGAATCGGCATCATCAATACCATGCTGGTGCTGATGCGCCGCCGTACCGATGAGATCGCAGCCTTGAAAACGTTCGGGCTGAAAGGCGGGCAGATTTCGCTGCTGTTCATGGTGGAAACGCTTGTCCTGGGGGCAGCGGGGAGTATTCTGGGCGTGGTACTGGGGGTGCTGCTGAGCGCCTTCGCCAATGCCTACGGCCAGACGCTCATCCAGCAGCCGCTCGTCTGGCGGGTTCATCCCGAAGCGGTCCTCTTCGGGATTGTCCTCGGGATGGTCATCTCGGTGGTGTTCGGGTTGATCCCGGTCATCATCGCGGTCAAGGTGCGTCCGGCCACGATCCTGCGCCCGAATGAGACGGTTGTGCCGCGTCTGGGCTGCCTGCAATCGCTGCTGATGATCGTGCTGGTGGTAGTGAGCATCGGCCTGATCGCCGGGCAGATGCTCCGACCGGCCTTCGCGGTCGCCGCCGACGCAAGCAGCGCGATGACAGCCAGCCCGTTTACGGTGGGCATCATCACCGTGGCGGTGACGCTGTTGATCTTGGCGATCCTGGTTGGGCTGCTCTGGATTCTGGTATGGGTCATCGCGAAACTGCCGGCCTTCGGATTCATCGATCTGCGGCTGGCGCTGCGGAACCTGACCACCAGCCGCACCCGCACGGCGACAACGCTGCTGGCGCTGGCGACAGGGATGTTCGCGCTGAGCAGTATTGCCTTCTTCGGAGCGGGCGTCCGCCAGATCGTCCAGTTCGCGCTCACAGATCAACTGGGCGGCAATGTGCTGATCTTCCCGATACTGCCAGCGGCGGTCGCCAACGCGGTCATCGATACGCGGCTGAGCAGCTTAGAGGGAGTCGAATATCGCATCCGCTGGCAGAACCTCTTCGGCGATCTGCGAAAGGTCGATGGCACACAGATCGAATCCATCGAAATCGAGATGCCCTTCGACATACCCACCCGCCAGAACGGCGAAACCTTCGACCCAGACGATATGCGGGTCTTCACTAACACTTCGATGACCATCGTCGCTCGTGACAGCACCAACCCCAATCCTGAAGCGCGGACAATGGCCGCCGGGCGTGACCTCACGCCACAAGACCGCGGCAAGCGTGTCGCCGTGCTGCAATCCAGCCCACGCTTCACCGAGTACGGGATCAAGCTGGGATCGATCATCACTGTCGAAATTAACGGCCAACTTTATGATTTCGAGGTCGTCGGGCTGCTGCCGGAGGCGGGCAGCGGCAGCGTCGGAATCACCAACCTGAGCAGCGGCAACCTCGAGATTCCGCCGGCCTCGGTCATCGCCTCATCGCCGTTCCAACTGACCGTCGCCCAGGTCAGGTCAGAAAACCTGAACGAGGTGCTGCTCAGCCTCAATGCGCTGCCCCTGGTGTATTCGTTGGACATTGCTTTCTTCGACAGCATCATCAGCCGCTTCATCAACCAGATGAGCGCCATCCCGATCCTGGTGGGCATTCTGTCATTGGGCGCGGCGGCCGTCATCATGGCGAACACGGTGGCACTCGCCACGCTGGAACGCCGCCGGCAGATCGGCATCCTCAAGGCGGTTGGCCTGAAGGGCGGCCGCGTGCTGCGCGTCATGCTGGTGGAAAACACGCTTATCAGTCTGCTGGGCAGTCTGCTGGGGATTGGCCTGAGTGCCGTCGGGGTGGCTGTCGTCTCGAAGCTGAGCCTCGATCTGGCGCAGTTGATCCCGCCGGATGCGACGCCGGTGGTGGTGGTGCTGTTTGTGGTCGCCATCGGCATCGGCTGGCTGGCGACAATCCTGAGCGCGAGAAGCGCCATCGCGGAGCGGGTTACAAGCATTCTGCGGTACGAGTAGTCAATTACCCTGGTAGTAGGGCTGCCTGCAAATCCGTAATTGCCAATTCTGAGTTGTGGGCGAAAGCAGCCACTCACTATCCAACGCGAGTTCATTCAGAACCAAGATGGATAGCTCTGTCACACACTTCAAGCCGAGATCATTCGTCACAGATGCGTTGCGCTGAACTTCTAGCGCCCTGGCGACGTGAAGCGCATGTCGAGGCAACCGCGCCGTGACCGACACAGGGCAGGAATACAAAACGGCGGAGGTGATCCGCCGCTTTTGTGTGCGTGCCTGGAGGGATTCGAACCCCCGGCCCTTTGCTCCGTAGGCAAATGCTCTATCCACTGAGCTACAGGCACTTGATAGCCGTATCGTAGCACGGTCATATAGCCGGGTCAAGACACAGTTTAGCCCTGGAAACGGTCTGCGCCGGGCATTCCAGTACCCCAAACTTTGCGCTATGCTGAGGGGGATTCAATCATCTTTGAGGATCAACTCCGATGTCACCGTGCAAGATCGCCCTGCTTGATTCGTCCGGCCTGCATCCGGCTGACTATCAGGCCGAATCGCTGGCCGATGCCGCCCGCTTTGAACCTCATGACGGTGTGTATACCGTCACCAATACCTACCCAAGGATGCAGGTTCTCAAGCTGGACGCTCACCTCGACCGCCTAGAAGACTCCGCCCGCCGCGCGGCGATCCCGCTGCGCCTGGATCGTCCCCGGCTGCGCGCGGCGCTGCGGCAGATGATCGAGCAGTCCGCTTTCGGGGAAGTCCGCTTCCGCATCACGGTGCCGAGGGAATCACCGGAGCGGTTGATCCTCTCCATCGAACCCTTCCACCGCCACCCGCCAGAGATTTACAGCACCGGGGTGCGCTGCATTACCCTCCCCGACAGTGCCCGCCAGAATGCGGCGGTCAAGTCCACAGGCTGGATGCACGACCGCGAGCAGTTCCAACTGCCGGCGGGAATCTACACCGGGCTGCTGCTCGACCATGAAGGCCATATTCTGGAAGGCACGAGCAGCAACTTCTACGCCGTCCTGGAGGGTCAGCTCTGGACGGCAGGTACGGGGGCGCTCCCCGGCATCGCGCAGCAGATTGTCCTGGAAGTCGTTCCGCCGATCCTGCCGATCCGCCGGGATGCGCCGCGCCAGCAAGACATCCCCCGCATGGCCGAAGCCTTCATCACCAGCAGCAGCCGGGGGATCGTCCCGGTCATTGAAATCGACGGCATTATTATCGGTGGTGGGCAGCCCGGCCCCAAGACACGCGCATTGCAGGATGCCTATGCCGCCTGGGTCAGTGCCCATCTGGAGGCGCTGTAAACCGATATTGATTTCGGTTTTTGCGCGTGCTATAGTCTTCGCAAGGCGGCTGTAATGAAGCCGCTGCTAACATGTCGATAGTGCTGAATCGATGCACTCATCAAGAGCGGTGGAGGGTAACGGCCCTGTGAAACCGCGGCAACCCCCGAAGCCTCGGGAAGGTGCCCCATCCGTCAGAGGAAACTCTGGAAGATGAGCGGTGTGTATGTTCGTAGACCCACGCCTCTTCAATCCAGAGAGGCGTTTTTGTTTCTAAAGAGCAGTTGCGATGCTGGCGAAGGAGCAGACCCACTTGAGCAACACCACCTTCATGACCTCGCCCCGGTACTTCTTCACGTCGGAGTCTGTCTCCGAGGGGCATCCTGACAAGATGTGCGACCAGATTTCGGATGCCGTGTTGGACGCCATCCTGCAATCCGATGCCAACGCGCGCGTTGCCTGCGAGTGCGCCACCACAACAGGGCTGGTGCTGGTCATCGGCGAAATCACCACCTCAGCCTATGTCGATATCGAAAAGCTGGTGCGCGATACTGTCCGCGATATTGGGTATACCCGGGGCAAATTCGGTTTCGATGCCGACACCTGCGGGGTGATTGTCTCGATCAAAGAACAGTCTCCCGATATCGCCCAGGGCGTCGATAAGGCGCTGGAAGCCAAAGAAGGCAGGATGAGCGAGGCCGAGATCGAAGCGACCGGCGCGGGCGACCAGGGCATGATGATCGGCTTTGCCTGCGATGAAACGCCGGAATTCATGCCGCTGACGATTTCGCTCTCCCACAAGCTGACGCGCCGCCTGGCCGAAGCCCGCAAGAAAGGGCTGCTGGCCTGGCTGCGGCCGGACGCCAAGAGCCAGGTGACGGTCGAATATGCCTATGGCAAGCCCAAGCGCATCGATACCATTGTCATCTCGACGCAGCATGCCCCAGAAATCACCCAGGACGAAATCCGCGAAGCCGTCATCGAACACATCATTAAGCCGGTCGTGCCCAGCCACCTGCTCGACCCAGATACGCGCATCTTCGTCAATCCGACCGGGCGCTTCGTCACGGGCGGGCCGCTGGGCGATGCCGGTCTGACCGGACGCAAGATCATCGTTGATACCTATGGCGGCGTGGCTCGTCATGGGGGGGGCGCGTTCTCCGGCAAGGATCCAACGAAGGTAGATCGCAGCGCAGCATACATGGCCCGTTACATCGCCAAGAACGTGGTCGCTGCCGGGCTGGCTTCGCGCTTCGAGGTGCAGGTCTCGTATGCCATCGGTGTGGCTCAGCCGACTTCGCTGGCCGTCGAAACCTTCGGCACAGGCGTGATCGCCGATGAGAAACTGGAAGAACTGATCCGCAAGCACTTCGACATGCGCCCGGCCGCGATCATCCGCGATCTCGATCTGCGCCGCCCCATCTACAAGCAGGTGGCAGCTTACGGTCACTTTGGGCGCAACGACCTGGATGTGCCCTGGGAACGCACCGACAAGGCCAGCATCCTGCGCCGCGAGGCCGGGCTGTAAGCACTCACACTGTTTAGCGAATCAGTGAGCTCATGGTTTTCAGGACAGTGCCTTGGGTACTGTTCTTTCGATTCATGACCCCACTATTTGCCGGAACCTTCCAGTGACATCATATACACATCTAACATGGCGGCCAATGCCTCACGAGAACTTGCTTGCTTCAAGGCAGCCTCGATGCCCCGGAAAATCCATCGAACATCCTCTGAAGAGGCGTAAGCCAGCCATGAAACGATCGCATCTCCCAAACCCCCAATTATGACACGCTGCAATGATTCGGCACGGCTAGCATTCCGAACAGCACTGAACACATCTGGCGTAACCCGTTGAGCTAGAAAGGGATCAACAGTCGATTGATGTCTGATGCGAAAACGTCCAAAGGTTCGCACAGCAAGTTCGCGTGTTTTGCCATCATCTGAATCCAGATATGGATACACTGAATTCAGGAACGGCGTACACGTGGAAAAATCTACTCGCGGATCACAAAAGCCACGCAAGATGTGCGTCCGGAAAGCGTTATTATTTTCCGAATCACACCTACTGAGATATGAAGACAATAAGTCAACTTCCTTGTGCGGATAACACCGATTCCATATTTGGCAGTACCATGCCAAAGGAAAATACTCGTAAGTGCCTAAAGAACTACGAACGAGTCCATAGTCCACCTGCTTATGCTCATAATACGCTTGGGTTGTCTGCCTTGCTAGATCAAGCCACTCAGGATCTATTGTGGATTGGCGTATGAGGATTTCTCGCATTACACCAATGAAGTGGATATGTCTTTCCTCTTGCAGACGCAGGTCTGATATGGACAGCGCCGATTCGACAATAGGACGCACACTCTCTGGATTGCGTATACCATGAATTGTGATTATCTTTCCGGCAATAATTGGTGGAATGAAGTTAATTGTGCTGTCCTTATAACTCCGCAGATCGTACACCGCTATAACATCCTGCTTCACCGAATCAAGCCGCCCAAATTCCCGGTCCAAGTATGGTAGTATCTTTCGCACCGGCGCATCAGCACGTCTGATATGAGTGAAAAACGCATCAAATTCATTCACATTTGCAACAGTGTCAGAATCTTCTGACTGCGACTGCATCTTGGTGATTACCAATTGGGCGAGTACCTGCGACACACCTTTCCGCAACCATCGGCCAAGAAAACCCGCATTCATAAAGGTGCCAGTCCGTAACGTTTCAACAATGAAACGAAGCAATTGGTCGCGGTTGGGATTGCTTTGGCCGAGCTGCCGCTTCTCTTCGTAGATGAATATCATCACCAGAACTTCAATCAATCTACGTATGCGTATGACCTTAGGGAGGCCAAACCACGTCAAGCGATGTTGCAGCGAATTCAGGAGTGATAATGCTTTCGCCGGATTGTCGATGTAGAGATAATATAAGCAAGCCGCTGCCTCCGATGAGACGACCTCAATTCGATCTTCAATCGCTTCCATCAAAAGTTCATCATACTCTGACTCAAAGGCGCATCTCACCAACAGATTTTTGATGAAGGGGTTATTCTCGCGATCAAACCAGTCCTTGAGAAAAGTTCTTCCTTTCACTGGATCATCTTTCCGATACTCGTCAAAAAGGGTAACGATCAGTTCTTCATGTGCGGGTAAGATCGTGATCTGCTTCAGCCATTTAGGAGCCGTCAACAGCAGCATACTGGCTTCTTCTCGTCGACCCGCTTCGCGTAAATGATATGCTAGTGTATAATATAAATAACCGTCATCTGGAATCTGATACCACGGCATTCTTTCTGGGTTGTATGCCATCAGTAGTTCATTATGCAGACCATCCAGATGCGCCAAAGCCATTCTGAGGTAATCATGCTGCAAATCATGAAGACGAACTCGCCGGCTTGATTCTTCTCCTTCTAGCCTGACTAACCCCTTACGCTCAAGGTGAGACAGCAACCACCGCACATAACGAAGTGTGCAATTGGCCGTTTGCCCCCATAGTCTACAAACTACCGATTCTGGTATTTCGCGGTCTTCTGGGAACACTGCAAGCTCTTGATAACGACTCGCCTGGTCATGCTGTAATGTATCCACACTGACTTTGATCGCGCGCATGATCGTCGAATACGGGTAACTTGGAATCTGTTTCTCAATAAATGAAAGATCAGCCTGACGCAATGCATCTAGCAGATCGCTCCACAAGGCTCCATCACGACGCATCGCGCCACATAATGCGAGTGCCAAAGGTAGATTCCCACACTCTCGGATAACGTGCTGCGCTTCAGTAGGCAATACAGAATCACCGGACCAATCCGATAACAGTGCCATGGAGTCTGAGAACTCAAAAGTATCTAAAGAGCATTCTTGTGCATCAAGGGAGCTAATTAGACTCGCGTCGCGCGTAGTTATGAGCATACGGCATCGATGACCGAGAACCGAACGGAACACCTCGATATCTTCAAGGTTCCACACATCATCCAGTATTAACAAACACAGTTTATCGCCCAGCAAATCTGTCAACCTCAGACGTGCCTTAGCAATCTCAGTATAGTGGTGCAGTTCATCATCGAACATTTTCCCGATCAACTGCATCGCCGTCAGCAAGTTCGGTTTCTGCCCAATATTTATCCAAACAATTCCATCTTTGAATGCCCGTCGAGACTCGCATATTAGGGCGAACGCGGTCGCAAGCACAGATTTGCCAATTCCTCCCATCCCCTGAATCACAGTGATACGTTGTGCATCAGTCATAACGGTCGGTTGGTTAAGATCAGCCATGACCTGGCCGATCAAGGTCCTCAAGTAATGCGGACGTGAAACGAAATGTGGCGGTAAATGGGGGACATTGCGCAGCTTCCCAAGTGGCAGAATAGGAACAGAAAGCGCCCTCACCAATTCCTGAAAAGCATCATCATACAACCGGGGTTCTCGGAAATCGATGCTGTGAAAACCAACTAATGGCTCAGGCAATTGTTCATACTCCCCGTTCCGCAGAATCGGGGTTACGACTTTACAAATACTGAGCGCGTACTCCCATTCGGCACGCACATAAGCTGATTCCAGAGCATGAATACCGACTACCAGAATCAGTCGATCAGTATCATCAATGGCATCTCGGATTTCCTGCAGGAACTTAAGCGCGCGGCTGGGCATAGACATCTTATCCCACCATACCTCGTATCCTAATTGAATCAGATCGTCATACAGCCGACTGACAAATCCTGAATCATCGGCGCGCGCATACGAAAGAAACAGCTTATCCAACCGCATTGAGACGCTCCTCATGGACAAATCGTTTGAGATACGAACGATTCTTATAGGGCGACCCAGCGGGTCGCCCCAAAGATGATTCGTCATTCACTTGGTTTTTCCATCAGTAACCACATGAAACGGTAGCACTCCAGAATAGCGTGGAGTCCTGTTTTGATGCAAAATCAACGCCTGGATGTGGTTATCAAGAGGCCAAGAGGGTGCAGAACATGCCCCATCTCGGTTTTTTTCTATCAAATCCTATCACCGTGGTTTCGTAGGGCGCTACCCTTGAAGGGACGATAAGGTATTCATAAACCAGTGCCATATAGCGAACATCAAGCTTCTTTCTCCAGGTTAGAATATCATTTGTTCCTAATCCATTTCGTCGTGTATAGTGTGGGGAACTATTCCCATCTGTTTGGCAAGGAGCCGCTCATGCGCGCTTTGAGAGCGTTCGGCAAGTACTTCTGGCGCTTCATGATCATTTTCTCATTCGTCGTCAACCTGGTGCTGGTGCTGGTAGTCGCGGTGCTGCTGCTGACGATCTTCGACATCAAGCGCAACATCGCCGAGCCGCTGATCCAGGGGCTGCACAGCAGCTTCGTCGGCCTGAACGATGCTACCATCGACTGGACGATCCCGGTGCGCGATACCATCGTGGTCAATGATGAGATTCCCTTGAACCTCAACATCCCGCTCCAGACCGAAACCATCGTCACGCTGACTCAGGACGTGGGACTGACCTTGAACGCCAACATCACCCTGCCGGGCGTGGGTGTACTGAACAACGCGCAGGTGGCGCTGGCGCTGCCGAAAGATACCCAGCTTCCGGTGCGGTTAGATTTGATGGTTCCAGTGACCAACCAGACTGTACCCGTGAACCTGACCGTGCCCGTCGATCTGGACGTGCGGGCGGTCATTCCGTTGGGTCAGACGCAGCTTCATGACCCCGTCGATAACCTGCGCCTGCTCTTCGAGCCGCTCACGCGCGTCCTAGGAAACCTGCCTAACGATTACGGCCAGGTCGGACCGTTCGTCAGCCAGGTGCTCAGCGGCAACGCGCCCAATCTGCTGGCGGAAACACCTTACTCGCAAGACCCATGGCCCGGTTATTCGATCACAGCCGGGTTGAACTACGGATCTCTTGCCAGTGAGCCGATCCCGGCAGCCAATATCCCGCTGCTGACCGGCATCGTCCCGGTCGGTGGTATCCCCCTGCTGGATGAGGGGCTGCGTCCTGACCTGTACCAGGGTGACTCGACGCCGCAGACGGTCAATGCTCAAGCTGAAACCAACCTCCAGGCACAGAGCGTTCCCATCGAGACGTTCAACGGCGATTACGGCGAACAGGCGGCCAGTCCGCGGCAACAGGCCGTTCAGCCGGGGATGCAGCCGCAAGCCATCCAACCGACCCCGCTGCCCGGCGATCCGGGACTGATGGCGACGCCGGTTCCGCAGGGTGGTGACCTCGGCATCATCCCGACGGCTCAGCCCAATTCACCCTGAGTCTCCCTGTTCAACCGTTCAGGGTGAGCATGATCCAGACCAAATCCTGCTCACCCAAATGAGCCAGCCTGAACTATAATGGGTATCGTCGTATAACCCAAAGAGTGTCCGCGAGGATCGTAGTGTATGCCGAGACCGGAGTCGCGTCCCCCCATCTGTGATTACGAAGGTTCGACCTATCGCTCAGATTTCTGGGAAGGCAAGGGTCGAGGCTATGAAGACCGCGTAGAACGAATCGCGCTGCGGCGGCTGCTGCCCCGCCAAGGTCACCGCCTGCTCGAACTCGGGGCAGGATTTGGACGTCTGACGAGCGAGTACCATGCCTTCGATCAGGTGGTGCTGGTCGATTACTCGCTGTCGCAGCTTCGCTATGCTCAGGATAAACTGGGCACATCCGGGCGTTATATCTACGTCGCGGCTGATGCTTACCAGCTCCCGTTTCGCGCCGGGGTCTTCGACGCGGCGACGGTTGTGCGCGTAATCCACCA
The DNA here is from genome assembly GCA_964556745.1 of uncultured Anaerolineaceae bacterium. Taxonomy (GTDB): domain Bacteria; phylum Chloroflexota; class Anaerolineae; order Aggregatilineales; family Phototrophicaceae; genus CFX2. The sequence continues at coordinate 10,374 of CAZKXW010000005.1, read as the reverse complement.
CATTGCCGATGTGGGGGCGGCGCTGCGCGAACTGCGCCGGGTGCTGGTTCCCAGCGCGGCGCTGATTCTGGAATACGCCAACAAGCGCAACCTCAAGGCGCTCTACCGCTATTCTCGCGGCCTGCAAACCTGGAACCCGCATGACATCCAGCCGGTCGAGTTCGTCGAACTCAACTTCGACTTCCACCCCGCCTACGTGCGCCAGCAGCTTCGTGATGCGGGTTTCGTAATGCGGCGGAGTGTGCCGGTCTCCTTCTTCCGGCTGCCCGGACTTAAGGAGCGCGTCCCTACACCGATCCTTGCCGGGCTGGATGGGCTGCTGCAACTCACCGGACTGCACTATACGCCAAGCGTGTTCACACAGAATGTGGCCGTGGGGGCATCGCCCAACAACCTGGAGACGAGCAGCCTGTTCGTCTGTCCAGACACGGGCGAAGAACTCAAGCAGCAGGGAACGACCCTGCTGTGTCCCAGCACCGGGCGACGCTGGGCGATCCGTGACGGCATCTATGACTTCAAAGCTCCGCTGGACGAGTAGACTTAAACCGCATTGAAATCAAAACACCCGGTCTGGCCGGGTGTTTTTGTGCTGCTGGACGGCTGGATTACAGACCGAAGTGTCCCTGGCGGTTGAGGTGCGAAAGAAATTCGGCGCGGGTTGAAGCATCTTCGCGGAATACGCCAATCATAGTGCTGGTAGTCATGCTGGAGTCATGCTTCTCGACGCCGCGCATCATCGAGCACATATGCTTTCCCTCGATGACGACCGCCACGCCGCGTGGGTCCAACACTTCATTGATGAAATCGGCGATCTGACGGGTCATCCGTTCCTGCACCTGGAGCCGGTTGCCGAACATATCCACGATGCGGGGAATCTTCGACAGGCCGATGACCTTGCCGCGCGGGACATAGGCCACATGAGCATGGCCGATGAAGGGCAGCATATGGTGTTCACACAGGCTGCTGAACTCGATGTCCTTGACGATCACCATGTCATCATAGTCCACATCGAAGAGCGCGCCGTTAATCAGCTTGGCTGGATCGACCCTGTAGCCGCCGAGGAGTTCTTCATACATGCGGGCGACGCGATCCGGCGTCTTCAACAGACCCTCGCGGCGCACATCTTCGCCGACAGCCGTCAGAATATCCGTGGTCGCGGCTTCAATCGTCTTGCGGTCAACAGGTGGCAGACCCAGTTCAAAAACCTTGAGAAAGGCTTCGGAGCTGAGCTTGTCTTCCATCTCGGCCTGCGCGTTGATGCCGTTGTGTGCGATTCCCTTCATGCCGTTGAAATACATATGGTTACCTCTTGACCTCGTTCGTAAACTGAAGTGCATTATAGGAAGTTTTGACTCGGAAAAACGTTTACCTCACCAAGTGTTAAATAGTTTCATATCCCTTACTCAAAATTGCGCTCAAAACCACTGGTATCGTCTCCTGCAGCAGGAATCCGTTACAATCAGGGCAGCTTCAACAGGAGAGACCAACTTGACCCAACGGATGGACATCATCGAAATCGATGCGCTGCGGCTGCGGTGCATCATTGGATTCAGCGCGCACGAACTGAAGGACAAGCAGGATGTGGTCATCAGCCTGCGGATTGGGGCAGACATGCGCCGAGCCGGGGAGACCGACAACCCGGATGACGCCTTCAACTACCGAACTGTGACCAAAGCTATCATTCAGCATGTCGAAAACTCCCATTACGCGCTGGTGGAAAAACTGGCGGCGGAGATCGCGCGGATCTGCGTGGTAGACCATGGGGCAGGATGGGTGCAGGTGCGGGTGCATAAACCCGGCGCGCTGCGCTTCGCCGACAGCGTTGGCGTGTTCATCGAGCGAACCCCCGATGACTTCCGCTGAACGCTCCATCGTCTACCTGTCGCTGGGGTCGAATATTGACCCGCAGGCCAATCTGATCCGGGCGATCCGGCTGCTGCGGCAGAAGGTCGATGTGCTGGCGATATCCGATGCCTATCGTACTCCGCCGGAAGGTTTCAAGGAACAGGACGATTTTCTCAACGCCGCCGTGCAGATTTCGACCGATTTATCCCCTATTACGTTGAAACGGGACGTGCTGGATTGGATCGAGCGGGAATTGGGGCGTGTACGTGATCCGCTCAACAAGAACGCGCCGCGCACCATCGATCTGGATATCTCGCTGTGGGGCGAGGCGGCGCTGGAATATGGTGAGAAGCCGTGGCGCATCCCCGACCCGGATATCGTTCGGTTCGCGCACGTGGCCCTACCGCTGGCGCAGATCGCGCCGGATGCGCTGCACCCGACCGAGCGCATCCCACTGCGGGAGATCGCCGCGCGGTTTTCCGCTCGTTTCCGGCGCATCCCACTGTCTTTGGATACCGAGTGACTTTTTCTAGCCGCCTCGCGGGAAAAAGCCCAGCGCCGTAAAATAGTCGCAAGGCGACTCTGAAACACGACGTGAGGCAATGGTTTGATGCGGCGGGCAGCGCGAACGCTGTTCTTCATGACCCTCAGCACTGTCATCATCCTGCTGGGCTGCGAGATGGCCGCCCGCATCACGCTCTGGCGCAGCGACATCCGTCCGCCGAAGGAAGAGTCGTTCGGGTTCGGGCGGGGCGGCTATGGCGACCTGCGACCTAACATGAACCATGTGGAGACGCTGTACCCGCTGCGGCCGTACCGGCTGCAAACCAACAGCGCCGGGTTGCGGAACACGGAAGAAGTGATCAGCGGTGCATTCCGAGTGCTGGCGCTGGGCGATTCATTCACCTATGGCTACTACGTCCATAATGAGGAGACCTGGCCGGCACGGCTGGAGGAGGCGCTTCGGCAGCAGATGAGCGGTCCCGTCCAAGTGTTGAATGCTGGCGTGCCGGGTTACACGGTCGAAGATGAGCTGGGTTATCTGCAGGAGAAAGGTCTGGCGCTCCAGCCTGATCTGGTCGTGCTCGGCATCTACACCAACGACATCATGGACATGACCCCGCGCATCCGGCAGTACTTCGCGCGACCAGTGGTGCTGGAACAGAGCGCCCCAGAAGCGCGACCGCTGACGCCGTTCCAGGTCTTCGTCCGCGACAACCTGGCGCTCTACAGCCTGCTGATCCGGGCGCGGGGAGCCTACAGCGACTATCAGATCGAGGCGGCCGTCAACCGGATCACGCCGACCATCGAAGGGCTGCGCGATCTATACCTCGACCTGACGTTCCTGAATCCGGATGCCCATGCCGGCGAGTGGGATGGCTACGAGCGGCTGCTGGGTGAAATGGCCGTGCTGCTGCGCGAGCGGGGCATTCCGTTGGTCGTAATGCTGTTCCCTGATTTGGCACAGTTCCCGCCGAACGGGCTGCCGGATGTTCCCCAGCAGCGGATCGCACAGATGACGGCTGAACTCGGTACGCCCTTTATCGATCTGCTGCCGGTTTACCGGGCGGCGGGGGATATCCAAAGCCTCTACCTGATGTACTACAGCGACAGCGCCCTAGTTGATCTGAACGCGCCGGACGCGGCGGTGATGATGTTCACGGGCGATGGCCACCCGTCACCCTATGGGCATCTGGTGGCTGCCCGCGCCCTGGCCGAGCGGTTGACAGCGCTGGGATTCATCGCGCTGAGGTGATGGGCTTTCTTCGTCTCGCGGGGACGCTCAGCCCGGGTGTGGTATAGGGGTACCGCGCGACGCCCCACCGGTCAACCCAGACATCCCAAACGCTCTCCCACCCAGAACCTGCTGGAACGCTTGCGCCGCTTCAACGATGCTGTCCTGGCCTTCTGGCGTGATCCGTTTGTCCCTTTTGACAGCAACCTGGCCGAATGCGATCTAGGGATGCTCTCGCTTCTGCCCTGGCTGATTCTCCCTTCATCCCTCTTTCTCAGTCGCCCGTTTGAATACTTCTGAGTAAGTTTCCCGATATTATACCTCCCCCATCCTCGAGATTCCGCTATAATGACCCCTATGAACCTGCCCACCATCTATCGACCTACCTCCTGCCCCGCCCAGATGTTCTTGGCCCTGATTCTCCTGGCTCTGAGCTTTGCTGGTTGCGGCCCAGCCGCTCCAACCCCTAACCCGGATTCTGGCCTGCCTACCGTCGCCCAGCTTCCTACTCTGACCCAAACCCCGACCCCCGTGCCCGAAACCCCCGCCCCGACCCAGGCGGCCACCTCCACCCCTTCCCTGACCCCCACAGTCACCCTCTCGGTCACGCCCAGCGCCACCATCACCGAAACTCCCACCCCGACCCCCAGTGATACCCCCACTGTCACCCCCACCCCGCTGCCCACTGCCGATAACGAAGGGCTGGTCGCCCTGGCTTTACTTGCGGCTCAGGCCACGATCATTACCCCGCTTCCCCTCGTGCCCACGGTTGGCCTCCCCACTACGCCCCCCTTGCAGACCACTACCTGCGCTTACCCGCCTCCCGTTGGCTTTGCAGCTTTGGCCACATCCGACCCCACTATCACCCAGCAGATCGGTTGCCCCCTCGGCGCGCCGCCCGCTGCTGTAACCTATTTGAGCGCTTCCCAGCTTTACGAACGCGGAGAAATGTTCTGGTTGGCTGGCCCCCCCGCCGAGATCATCGTCCTCTACAGCAGTGGGCGTTATCAGCGCTTCGACGATACCTTTGTCAGCGGTGTCGATCCCGAAAGCGGCGGTGAAACCCCGCCCACAGGCTTGATCGAACCGGTGCGCGGCTTCGGTAAAGTTTGGCGCAGCTATCCCGACGTGAGGAATGGTTTGGGTTGGGCTGTGACTGGGGAAAACGCGGGGCAGGCCACTGTTCAGGCTTTCGAGCGTGGCCGTATGATCTCTCTGTCCCAGCGCGGGTTGGTCTTCATTCTGGCCGCCGATCCCGGCGGAACCGCCGGATTATGGCGATCCGTGCCCGGCAGTTTCTAGTTCCTTGGAAGAGGGAGCGTCACCATGACCGAGCGATCACTGACACCGGAATACCTGGCTTACTTGGAACGCCGCTATGTTGATCTCAAGCAGGTCTATGAGGCCGTAGTCTCCTATTTCCCGCCGGAAATCTACGAGGAGAACTACTTCTTCGAGACCGTCATCTGCGAGTTCAACTACCTCGCTGACCTGCTCGGTTACGAAAACGACGAGGCCTTTTTGACTCGGCTTCTGGGAAATAACCTGGACAGCGAGGACGACCTCGACTCGCCCTGACCCAGGCTGCTCAGATCGCCTGGCTGCGGAGGTTGTGGGCCAGCGTCAGGTTCTCTTCAAGCTGCGGCAGCCGGTCCACCAGGTTGATCTGTTGGAACAGGCGGTAGGCCGCTTCGAAGTACTGGATTGCCTGGTCGTAGTCGCCCATGTTCCCCAGCACCATCCCCAGGCTGTTGAGCAAATCCCCCTCCGCCGCGGTGTCATCGACCTCGCGGGCCATGTTCAGCGCGTCGATGTAGGTATCTCGCGCCAGCTCATAATAGAACCGGGCTTCAAAGTCTGTTCCTGAACTCCGGCCTAGTTCTCCATAAACGCTCCCAATGTGTGCCGTGCGGTAGGCTGCGGCCTGCATCTCCCCCAGCCCCCGGTGTAGGGCGACCACCTCGTGGTAGCACTTGATTGCTTCCGTCGATTGACCGGATACCAGATAGCTGTCCCCCAGATGAACCAGGCGGCTTACCAGACTGCGCTGGTCGCGCATCAGCCGCGCCACGGTGACCGACTCCCGGTGGGCATCGATGGCTTCGATGTACAGCCCCAGATCGTCGTAGACCAGCCCCAAGTTGGACAGCCAGATCCCCCGCCCGCGGGCGTCACCAAGTTCCTGGGCAATCAGCAAAGCCTGGTTCAGATGCTCGATGGCCTCGGCATGGCGGCCCATTTCCCGCAGAATATTGCCCATGTTCCCCAATATCCCGTCTTCAGTCAGACGGTCGTTTTCGTGTCGGGCCAACCGCAGCGCTTCCTGGAAGCAGCTCAGCGCCTCTTCTGGCTGCTGCAGTCGGCGATAAATCAACGCCAGATTGCCCAGATGCCGCCCTTCCGCAGCCGCGTCTTTGGCCGCGCGGGCCAGTGCCGCGGCTTGCATCAACCCCTGTATCGCCAGCGGGTAATCCTCCTGCTGGAGGGCTTTCCGTACCTGCCTCAGCAGTTGACCCTGATCCATCGAATCGACCATCGCTTCCCCTCACAAGACCTCACTCATGCCGCGACCGCGCCAGGTAGACCCCCAGTCCGATCCCAGCAAACACCCCCAGCAGGATCGGCCAGACCCATATCCAGGTCGGCTTTATTCCCGGCAGAGTCGGCTCATCGGCGATCAGGTTCAGCTTCATGATGGTGAACTTTCCCGAAATCTCCGGCAGCGTCACCGCGCTTATTTCGCCTTCCACCAGCCGCCCTAAAACGGCGTCATAGCGTCCTGGAGCCACGCGGCGAAACAGCGTAATTGCCCGTACTGCCTCCGCTGGATCGGTCACAGGGTCGGCCAGTGCGCTGTATGCCTTTCGCCCCACCTGAACCGTTGCCAGCGGATCGACCAGCAGGTTCTGATACCAGTCGGGGCGTTTCCCCCAGCCTGAGATCAGGTAAATCTTGCTCCCGTGCCGCCTGAACTCGATAGGCGTGAAGCGCGGCTGACCCGACCTGCGCCCTCGCGTGGTCAGTACCATAATGTGCCCCGCGCTCAACACATCGCCCAGCCCCAGGCGGTAAAACAGCACCGGAGACCTCAGCGCCCAGCGGAGTAGGCCATTCGGATAGGGGATGAAGTGGTTATCCGTCGTCATACGTTCCATCATACTATCGAGTATAACCGAAGCGCCTTAACCGCGCTTGATGAAGCGGTGCCCGCCCGTCATGAAGCCGTATCCTTGCCGTGCAGCCCGCAGCATAGACGCATTTTTGACCCATGCTATAGAATACTCTTGGATGAACTTCACACCAGTGCAATCTGTCCAGTGTTGCCATGATAGAAGACCCTGAACGCATTCCCGGCAGCAGTCGCTGTTGCCGGGTGAGGATCGGAGCCGTGAATGCCTGATGAACGCGACCCCAATGTCCCATCTCAGCAGAACAGCCAGAACCTCCCACCGGATGAGGACGTGCCCTTTAAGATTCCTAAAACAGATAGCCAGCCTGAACCCACCCAGGTCGAACAGGCAGTTAGCCCGGATGCCGTCTGGAATCCGCAGCATCCGATGGACGCCCGTAACATGCCGACCATGCCGATCCCGCGTGAGCCGGGCGTCCCTGATCCACGTAAGACCCTGCCTGGCTCCGGCGGACTAGACCCCAATCCCGATTTCGTCAGCAGCGATCAGACCGGACCAAATATGCCCAACCAACCGCTCAGACCCACTGTTCCTCCCATCTCACAGCCCCGCGTTCAGCAGCCGTACCAGCGCCCTACTGGCGGGATGCCCCAGGGCATTCCCCCAGCGCCGCAGTCGCCCCAGGCGGGGCCGCAGCAGCGGAGCCTGCCGCGCCGTCCCCAGCGCCGCCCGAAAAAGATCATGGGCTGTTCGCCAGGCTGCCTGGGCCTGGTCATCGGGTTCGTCGCCATCTTCTGCGGCGGCTTGACGCTGATGACCCTCATCATCAGTGGGGCGTTCATCACCCGCGTCCAGCAGCAGTTGAGCGCCCGCGCCGCCCAGGTGGGTGACTACCAGCAGTTCCAGAGTACCTTTTACTACGACCGCAACGGTCGTCTGCTCTACGAAGCCTTCGGTGAGGGGCGGCGCACGACCGTCGAGTACAGTCAGTTCCCCAAGGCGCTGATCGACGCGACCGTCGCAATCGAAGATGACAGCTTCTTCACCAACATCGGCATCGATGTTCCGGCCACCCTGCGTGCCTTTCTTCAGTACGTCGGGTTGGCTTCAGGCGATTCGGGTGGCAGCACCATCACCCAGCAGCTTGTCCGCAATGTGCTCTTCGACATCAAGTACCGCGCTGAACGCAGCATCCAGCGCAAGTTGGAGGAGATCGGTCTGGCGCTGGCCCTCAACGGACAGATGAGCAAAGAGCAAATCCTGGCGCTCTACCTCAACGAAATCTATTACGGCAACCTGGCCTACGGCGCGGAGGCGGCCGCCCAGACCTTCTTCAACAAGTCCGTGACCGACCTCACCCTGGGCGAAGCCGCGCTGCTGGCCGGGCTGCCTCAGGCTCCCGCCGAACTCGACCCGCTCAATCCTGATCCGGCCATCCAGAGCGCCGTCAACGAACGCTGGCGCTTGGTGCTGGAGCGCATGGTCGTGACCGGCAAGATCACCGGCGAACAGCGCAACCAGGCCCTGCGCGAGGGTTATGCGCTGGTCACGCCAGAGATCAACCTGGAAGCCCCGCACTTCACGGTCTACGCCCAGTCCCGCTTCGAGAGTCTGATGACCACGCTGGGCTTTGACCCCAAAGATGTGGCGCGGGGCGGCTGGCGGGTTTATACCACGCTCGACCTGGACATCAACGAAATGGCTCAGGCGGCCGCCCGCGATCAGGTGGCGCGGCTTGGAGCCAACAATGTCAGCAACGCTTCGGTGGTCGTCCTCAAGCCCCTGACAGGCGAAATCATCGTCATGGTCGGCAGCGTGGACTACAACAACGAGGCTATCGATGGGCGGGTCAATGTGGCGATCTCCCTGCGGCAGCCGGGCAGCACCATGAAGCCGTTCAACTACTCAGCGGCCATCGAAAACGGGATGACCCCGGGCGATGTGATCTGGGATACGCCCACCAAGATCGGTATCGTCGGCCAGCCAATGTACGAACCGGTCAACTATGACCGCGCTTTCCATGGCCCCATGACCATGCGTTACGCGCTGGCGAACAGCTACAACATCCCGGCGGTGCAAACCCTGCGCCGCTACGGGGTCGGCTATCTGCTCGGCCTGATGCAGCGCTTCGGCGTGGATAGCCTCGGCACAGATGCCAGTCGCTATGGGCTGTCCCTGACGCTGGGCGGTGGAGAGGTTTCGCTGCTCGACCTGACCAACGGCTACGCCGTCTTCGCTAACCAGGGCGCCTATGTTCCCTCCACAGCTATTCTGTGCGTGCTCGATAGCAACGACAACATCGTCTATCAGTACGAAAATGGCTGCCCGCGCGGCAGCGTGACCAACAACACCATCAGCCAGGCCGGGCTGGGGCGGCAGGCGGTCGATCCGCGCATCGCCTTCCTGATGGGCGATATGCTGAGCGACAATGCCTCGCGAACGCCCGCCATGGGCGCGAACAGCCCGCTGAACACAGGACGGTTGGATACGGCGGTCAAAACCGGAACGACCGACGATGTCCGCGATAACTGGACGGTCGGCTTCACCCGCAATGTGGCCGTCGGCGTGTGGGTCGGAAACAGCGACGGAACCCCGATGGTGAACTCATCCGGGTTGACCGGGGCCGCGCCGATCTGGAATGCGGTTATGACGACCATCTATAACAACCCGGACTGGCTGGCGCGCAATTTCGCCAGCGACGGCCAGCTTCTCCCAGACCAGATGAGCGTGCCGCCGGGTATCTCGCTGCGGGAAATCTGCGATGTCCGCAGTCTGCGCGATCCCGCCACCGACTGCCGCCGAATCACCGAATACTTCCTGGACGTTCCGGCGGGTATTCCTGGTCCGGATGGCAGCCTGATCTACCCACCAGCTCCCGCGCCCGCCCAGATCGGCGGCAATGTGCAGTTGGTGGAGGTTTCTCCGGGCGTGTTCCAGGTGCTGGCTTACCGGCTCGCGCCAGAGATTGCCAGCCTGATCCAGTTCCCAGTCGCCGTCGGCCAGATGCCGCCGCCCACCCCCCTCTATTGCCAGGTTCCGGTCGATCTGGCGAGCGCGGCGGTCGGGGCACAACCGCAGTTGTTCATTGCGCCGCCGCCTGTACCAGAGGACGCGGTTGCCGCCGAGCAGTATGCCCGTAACAACGGGCTGGCCTTCCTGCCGACGATCACCTGCTCACCGGAACTGCTCCAGAGTGGCGGCGGTGGATTCGGGCCGGTTGTGACCACGGCGGTGATTACCTCGCCGCAGCCGGGGGCGGTGCTGAGTGGAGAGACGCCGATCCTGGGAACGGTGCAGTTCTCGTCCGATCAGGCCAGCTTTTACAAGATTGAAGTGATCGGTGGGGCGTTCGGTGATTGGGTGACGATTGGGACGACGCACTCCAACAGCGTGGTGAACGGCCAGCTCGAAAACCTGTACGTGCCCGGCCTCGCTCCCGGAAACTACCGGATGCGGCTGGTGATTGTGGACAACAGCGGCGGGTTCCTCCAGACACCGTATGAAGTCCCCTTCAGCGTGGCCGGCTGAGCGGCAGAGTCACAGGTAGGGGAGCGGTCCACTGACCGTTCCCCGCCCGATGAATCAGACATGCATAGAAAAATGCAGCATAGGGTCGGCTGACGGGCAGCAAGAGGTGACATTCGGTACTGGCCGGGGCTGGGA
>CAZKXW010000004.1:0-111550 GCA_964556745.1 uncultured Anaerolineaceae bacterium | reverse complement strand
TGATAAGAATGATAAGAATGAGAATCGGTCGATTCTCGAGAATTGGCACCAAGGGCGACAGCGGCAACCTGGTCATTCTGTGCCCAGGCAGTTGCATGTAAGGCACAATTGATCCGACCTGCTGCAAATACCGCCCATGCAAATCGGCGAAATGTTGTAAATGTTGCAGTTGTTGCAGCTGCAACTGCGCGAAATTTGCACCACCGATGGGATGCGACAGCCGCATCCGACCCGCTCATATCCCTACGATAGCACAAAATGGGGCGGTTAGGGTGACATTTTGGTCACTCTTTTGAGGGGAAATTTCGGAGGGTATCGCCCAGTCGTGTGCCGGAGCGCCGGAGTAAGAGGCTCATCCGGCAGGTTATGCCCGCAAGCGGGCTGTTCGCGGCGATTTCGTAGGGGCGATCCGGCGGGTCGCCCCTACGATGAGTCGCCCTGGATTGGATTTTTCCATTCGTTCGCATCGGTGTTCAGAATCCAGTGGAATTCCCTGGGCGGCACAACAGAAGCAGATGCGTTTTGCAGTCTGTCCTTTGACGATACGCTGAGGCCGGGGTGGCTTTGCGCGGGGGGCGGGATTGCGGTCTAATTCGGGGCAGGAGACTACCAACGAAGAATTCACCATGACGACACCTGATTTCCGGGCCGAAGCGGCGGCGCTGCGGGACAGTCTGATCGCTTGGCGGCGGGATTTTCACGCGCATCCTGAGACCGCATTTGAAGAAGTCCGCACCGCCGGGATCGCTGCCGGGAGGCTGGCTGAGCTGGGGCTGGAAGTGCAGACGGGGGTGGGGCGCACCGGGGTGGTGGCGCTGCTGGAGGGGGAGCGTCCCGGCCCGACAGTGCTGCTGCGGGCGGATATGGACGCGCTGCCCATCGAGGAAGAGAACGCGGTCGAGTACCGCTCGCAGACGGCGGGGAAGATGCACGCCTGCGGGCACGACGGGCATACGGCGATCCTGCTGGCGGTGGCGGAGATGCTGAGCCGTCACCGGGCGGAGATGGCCGGGCGGATCAAGTTCGCGTTCCAGCCTGCCGAGGAGATCGGGCAGGGGGCGGCGGCGATGGTGACGGACGGGGTGCTGAGCGATCCCGCGCCGGAGGTGGTGCTGGGGCTGCACCTGTGGAATGAGCTGCCGGTGGGCGAGGTGGCGCTGACGCCGGGGGCGTTCATGGCCGGGGCAGACTGGTTCGCGATCCGGGTGCAGGGGAAAGGAACGCATGGGGCGCTGCCGCACCTGGGTCATGATCCAATCGTGGCGATGGGGCATATTGTGACGGCGCTGCAAAGCATCGTCAGCCGGAATGTGCCGCCGCTGGATACGGCGGTGATTTCGGCAGGGCGGATCGCGGGTGGGGAGGCCTTCAACATCATCCCGCAGCGGGTGGAACTGGTGGGAACGATCCGCACGTTCAAGCGAGAGGTGCGGCAGCAGGTGATGGAGCGGCTGGAGGGGCTGGCGACGCACACAGCGCGGGCGCTGGGCTGCACGGCGGCACTGGAGGTGGAGACGGTGGCGCTCTCGGTGCTGAACGACCCGGGGGTGATTGAGCGGCTGCGGGGGTGCTTCGAGCGGGTCGCGCCGGAACTGCGGCGGCATGAAGCATACCGGACGATGGTCTCGGAAGATGTTTCGTATCTGATGGAGGGGCGGGCGGGGGCGTACTTCTTCGTGGGATCGGCGAACGCGGCGCGGGGTTTGAATTACACACACCATCACCCGCGCTTCGACATCGACGAAGACGCGCTGGTGATCGGGGCAGGGCTGCTGGCCTCGGCGGCAGCGGAATGGGTGATGAGGTAGGAGAATTCCACCACAGAGGAAGACGAGAGAAAACATGCTCGATCATGAGATTCATATCGACGTGGTGAACCGGCTGCCGCACTTGCTGCGGATGCTGACGGAAGTGCCAGGCATCTCCGGGATGGAGGATGAGATCGCCGCGACGCTGAGCAGGCTGCTGGCAGTTTATGCGGATGCGGTGGAGATCGACAGCCTCGCCAACGTGATCGCGCGGTTCGGGGATGGATCGCTGCCACGGGTGGCGGTGCTGGCGCATCTCGACACGGTGGGGATGCTGGTCAAGCGGGCGCAGGGGCAGATGCTTGGCATGGTTCCGGTGGGCGGGGTGAACCTGAAGGCGCTGCCGGGAGCGGCGGTGCGGGTAGGCGATCTGCCAGGGGTGGTGACGGTGCGTTCGCAGCACCAAGCGCAGCCGGGCGACATGGCGGTGAAGGATGCGGACGACATCGCCATCGACATCGGGCCGGGGCAGGAGGTGACAGCGGCGACGCCGATCACGTATGCGCCGCAGAGCCAGGTGATGGGACATCACTTCGCCGCGCCGTACCTGGACGACCGGGCAGGCTGCGCGGCGCTGGTGGAATTGGGGCGGCTGCTGCCGGCGGCGCATCCGGGGACAGTCTATCTGGTGGGGACGACGCAGGAGGAGACGAGCTGCGCGGGGGCGCATCACGCGCTGCGGGAGATTCAACCGCAGGCGGCCTACTTCGTGGATGGAACGCTGAGCTACGACACGCCGGAGACGCGCAGCCGGGGGATGGTGGCACTGGGGCAGGGACCGGTGCTGGTCAAGTTCCTGTACACGAGCGGCTCAAACGGGTGGCACGCGCATCCGAAGCTGGAGGCGCACCTGCGGCAGATCGCGGCGGAATTCGAAATTCCGATTCAGAACGACGCGGTTCACGGCCTCATCAGCGACTCGCGGATGGCAGGGTGGCTGGGCATCCCCAGCACGGTGATCGGGCTGCCGATGCGGGGCAAGCACAGTCCGCTGGAGGTGATAAGCCTGGATGACGCGGCGCACGCGGTGGGACTGCTGCTGGAGGCGCTGGCGCGTCCACTGCCGGACCTAGCGCGAGGGTAAGGGAGGAAGATTGAACCGCCAAGAACGCCAAGAGAAGACAAAACGAACCACAGAGGCACGGAGGACACCGAGGAATACGGAGTTTGGGGAGATGGATAGAGCGGACGCAAAGGGAGCAAAGAGCATTCAGGGTGTGAGTTTTATGTAGTCACTAGGAAAAAAGAGAAAATGCCAATCAATAAAGCATTACAAGAGACACTCAATTCCGTAACGTTGGTGAATGACCTGGATGCGCTGTGGGGGCAGTTACAGCGTTTGCTGAGGGCCCACGCGCCATCCAGCGGGGCGTGGCTGCCCGGCGCGATCATCGACGAGGTGGAGGCCGCTGCCCACGCGCTCGGATTCGGGGAGCCATTCCAGCGGCAGATCGGGACGACGGGCGGAGCAGGGATCAGCCTGGGGGCGGATCAGGCGCAAGCTGATCTGATACTTTTCGCGCATATGGATCGCCCAACCTACCGGGTGAAATCAGCGGGGGACGGGCTGCTGTACCCGATCTGCGCCAACCGCTTCACGCAGGGAACAAGTCAGGCGCGGGCGAAGGCGCTGCGGTTCATCGACGGGCGGGTACAGGTGGCGGCGCGGGGCTGGTTGTATTCCAGCCGGGAGGCGAGCGGCGATGTGCTGCGCTTCGAGACCACCGAGGGGCAGTTGGGCTGGCAGGACTATATCACGCTGGAGGTTGAGCCGGTACTGGCGGATGGGATCATCACCGGGACAGGGCTGGATAACTGCCTGGGGGTCATCACAACGCTGGGGGCGCTGGCGGGACTGCGGGCGCTGGAGGATCAGCTCCGGGCTGAGGGAAAGCGCATCCTGGCGGTTTTCACCGATCTGGAAGAGGGCAACCCGGAGGCGTTCTTCGGGCACGGCGCAGCGCGGACGATGTACGCCGTCCCGCCGCCCAAACGCGGCTGCCTGGTGATCGACGCGCAGACGGTCAACCTGGATGGCGTTCCGGCGATAGGGCAGGGGGGAGCGTATGGCTCGGTCTCGGCGTGGGGGCGGGGATCGGTCGTGCCGCCGAACGCGCTGGCGCTGGCTATTGAGCTGGCGGAGGAACTCAATGCGGCGCGGCCGGGCACAGTGCAGATGAACACGGGCTATCTGAGCCGGAGCGACGATATGGCGTTGAGCCGGTGGACACACATCCTGGGGATGAGCGGTCCGCCGATGCTGCACGCGCATACCGATCATGAGACGGCGCGGCTGGATGATGTGCCGGATGCGATGGTGTGGCTGGCGCATCTGGCGGCGGCGCTGGTTTCGGAGGAGGCAGCACGACGGTATGCACTGGGGGGTTAGGGATTAGGGAAGACGAATTCGGATTGAACCGCAGAGTCCCTATGAAATGACATCACACTCCACGATGAATATCCAATGCGAATTGAACCGCCAAGACGCCAAGAACGCCAAGATCATACGGAGAGTGTGGGGGATATACAGAGCAGAACGCAGAGGTCATAGGGAGAGGGAACAGCGAGCCGAGGTTCCCGTAGCAGCGCAGGCGCACGTCGCCGGGGTCGTGGGCAAAGCGGACGGGGTTAGGGATTAGGGAAAGCGCAAGGCAAATACAAGTGAAAGGAAAACCTGCGCAGAAGACGAAGAAAGAAGCCAAATGCGGCCTGACTTGGTTGACAATTTAGGAAATCTTAAGTAATTTCGTAGCCGGGTTTTCCCCAGATGCAACCGCATTTCTAAGAGGTTTCAAGGAGATATCTTACGATGAAGCACAGCAAATGGATGCTGACCCTGGTCATCCTCAGCCTGCTGCTGGCGGTTTCGCTTTCGACGGCAGTGGCACAGGATGCCCCGCTCAAGATCGTGCTCGTCATCAACGGCGTGTTAGGCGACAAGTCGTTCTTCGACTCGGCGCAGCGCGGCGTGGATCGCGCCCTGGATGAATTCGATGCCGAAGTCAACATCATCGAACTGGGCATCGATCCGGCCAACTGGGAAACGGGGTTGGATGACGCGATGTCGGATACGGAAAGCTATGACATCCTGATCGCCGGGACGTTCCAGATGATCGATTTCATGGCGAAGCGGGCGCACCTGTATCCCGACAAGACCTTCATGTTCTTCGATGCGTCGATGCCGTATGAAGACACGGCCGTCTGCGTCGAGGGCTGCAAGAATGTGTACTCGGTGCTGTATGCCCAGAACGAAGGCTCGTTCCTGGCAGGCGTGTATGCGGCGGCAATGACGGCCAGCGGCATCGAAGGTATGGATGAGGGCGCGGTCATTGGCGCGGTCGGCGGCCAGGACATCCCGGTCATCAACGACTTCATCGTTGGTTACGAACAGGGCGCCTGCCTGGTGAACCCCGAATCGCAGGTGCTGGTGCAGTATGCCGGCAGTTGGAACGATCCAGCGCGTGGTAAGGAAATCGCGCTGGCGATGTACGAGCAGGGCGCGGATATCGTCTTCCAGGTGGCCGGCGGCACGGGCGTGGGCGTGTTCGAGGCGGCTGAAGAGCAGGGCCACTTCGCCATCGGCGTGGACTCCGATCAGGCGACGATCATTCAGGACACCAATCCTGAGCAGGCCGCCCGCATCCTGACGAGCATGTTGAAGAATGTCGATAACTCGCTGTACCGCGCAATCGACCTGTTCATCAAGGGCGAGCTGGTGACGGGGCAGGCGGAAGTTCTGGGTATTGCCGAGGGTGGCGTCGGTCTGGCCTACAACGACATCTATACCGAAAGCACCCCGCAGGAAGTCCAGAACCTGATCACCGCGGTGGAAGCCGCTGTGATCGACGGCGCGATCACGGTCAACACGGTCTTCGGCGCGGAAGATGAAGTGGCGACGGTCGGTCAGGGCTGCGCGGCCATGCCCGCGGTCGAATTCGATGTTGAAGCGGCCATGATGGGGAGCTAGTCCCGCTGGCTGGAATGGAATCAGGGGGCGGCAGTGCTGCCCCCTGAAGCGACACACCGCCGCGCGGCGGTGTGCTTTTATCTCCCGCCGCACGAGTCAGGGGGTTGGGGTAGGGGGATGGATGGTTTGGAAATCCCCTCCTGACAGTCCTGGACTCATGAATATGCCTCTTTTAGAAGCTCAACATATTGTCAAAGTCTATCCGAACGGCGTGGTCGCCAACAACGGCGTATCGCTGTCGGTTGAGCAGGGCGAGATTCATGCTATCGTCGGGGAAAACGGCGCGGGCAAATCCACCCTGATGAAAATGCTTTACGGCCTGGAAATCCCCACCTCCGGCCAGATTCACCTGCGGGGAAAGCCAGTACACATCGATAATCCGCACAAGGCCATCGCGCTGGGCATCGGCATGGTGCACCAGAACTTCATGCTGGTGGACAGCTTCACCATCGCGGAGAACATCGCGCTGGGGATGGAACCACGCGGCGGGATCACAGTGGACCGGGCGAAGGCCATTGAGGATGTCGAAAAATTAGCGGCCACTTACGGCCTCCAGGTCGATCCGCGGGCGCGGGTAGACCGCGTGCCGGTGGGGATGCGGCAGCGCGTGGAAATCCTCAAGGCGCTGTATCGGGGGGCGGAAATCCTGATCCTGGATGAGCCGACGGCGGTGCTGACCCCGCGCGAGACCAACGACCTGTTCGCGGCCATCCGCAACCTGATTGCCGAGGGCAAGACGGTCATTTTCATCACGCACAAGCTGCGCGAGGTGATGGAAATCTCCGACCGGGTGACGGTCATGCGGGATGCCCGTACCGTCGGGACAGTGCAGACCAAAGAAACCAGCATTCCGGCGCTGGCGCGGATGATGGTTGGGCGCGAAGTTTTCATGGTGGTGGATAAACCGCCGGTGAAACGCGGCCAGCCGGTGCTGCAAGTCCACAAGCTGACGTATGCCAACGAAGCTGGGCGGGCGCTGGTCAACCAGGTCAGCTTCAATGTGTGCCAGTACGAAATTGTGGGCATTGCCGGGGTGGAAGGCAACGGGCAGACCGAACTGGTCGAGGTGCTGACGGGTCTGCGGGCGCCGACGGCCGGGGATGCAATGGTCGATGGCAAATCGCTGCTGGGGCAGGGGCCGCGCCGCGTGCGCGAAGCCCGCGTGACGCATATTCCTGAAGACCGCCTGACCAACGGCGTCGCCGGCGATGCCAGCATCAGCGACAACCTGATCATCGACCGCTATTACCGCGATCCGTTCGCGGCCAGGGGACTGCTCAACCTGAACTCAATCCGCAACAACGGGGCGGCGCTCATCAAGCAGTTCAGCATCCTGGCACAGAGTCCTGAAGTGCCGGTCGGGTCGCTGTCCGGCGGCAACATGCAGAAGGTGATCGTGGCGCGGGAGTTTTCGTCACTGCCGCGTTTGCTGATCGCCGCCCAGCCAACGCGCGGGCTGGACATCGGCGCCATCGAGTTCATCCACCAGCAGTTGGTGGATAAGCGCACCGAGGGGCTGGCGATCCTGCTGGTCTCTGCGGATCTGCAGGAGGTCATGAAACTGGCCGACCGCATCATGGTGATGTATAACGGCGAGATTGTCGCGATGCTGCCGAACAACGCGGATCTGACCGAAGAGAAATTGGGACTGTACATGCTGGGCGCGGCGCGTCAGACCCCGGCGGAACTGGAGGCAGCCTTATGACGCCGATCCGGAACCTGCGCGGGCTGACGCTGATCGCGGCGTCTATCGTCATCGCAGTCCTGTTCACCTTTTTCATTCTGGCGCGGCTGTTCGGTGGGGCGACGCTGAGCGAAACCCTCGCCAACATCGGGGCCAGCCCGGACGCGCCCGGCCTGCTGTTCGTCAATGCGCTGGTCGGGATCAGCGTGGCGCTGTTCGTGATTCAACTGCGCTGGAACGCGCTGCGGGTGGTGATCACGGTAATCGTGGCGCTCATCATCGGCTACGGGGTCACGGCGCTGTTCAACCTGGACTCGGCGGCACGGTTCACGCGCGGCGAGTTCAAGGTGACGCTGGTCTCGGAGGCCGAGCCAGTCGAGAACGATCAGGTCGATCTGCAATACGGCCGTTCGCGGGGGGATGAGTTCAACAAACCGGGGGCGCGCGAGCCCGTCACACAAGCGGCCTACACCTTCGAGGGCAAGAGCGGGGATGTGGTGAGCATCCTGGGCATCGCGGCCAACCGCCGGTCCGAGATCGATATGCAGGTGGCGCTGCAAGGACCGGACGGGCAAACGCTGGCTTCGGCCACGACGGTCACGCCGGAATTGATTGAGCGCTTCAAGGACGAGGATGTCCGCACCGAACGCGATGCGGTTATCGCCGATTTCCCGCTGCCCGCCGACGGGGTGTATACGATTGTGGCGGAACCGCAGCCCGTCCCTGGTGATGTCACGCTGAACGAGACCGTTTCGGCTACTAATCTGGCGTATGACGCTTTCCTGCTCGGCCCGCTGGGCCGAGTCAACCGCTGGGCGGTCTGGATTCAGGACGCGCTGACGCTGATCCTGGTGGGTCTGGCGATTGCCATCGTGTTCCGAGCGCGGCAGTTTGCGCTGGGCGCGGAAGGGCAGTTGTACTTCGGGGCGCTGGTCTCCGGGGCCATCGCGCTGAGTTCGGGCAATCTGCCGCCGATCGTGGTGATCCCGCTGGCGCTGCTGGGGGCGCTGACAGCGGGGTTCATCTGGGGTTTGCTGCCGGGCATCCTGAAAGCCTATCTGGGGGCGAACGAACTGGTGGCGACGCTGATGCTCAACACGATTGCCACGCGCTTCTACGAGCTGGTGCTGACCTTCCAACTCAAGCCGCCGGACGCGGGCTATACCGCGTCGGACGATTTCCCGGTCGCGGCGCAGTTCCCGCAGATCGTCAGCGGGACGCAGGTGACGGTGGCGATCTTCCTGGTGATCGCGGCGGTGGTGATCGTCTGGCTGCTCATCAACCGGACGCCGTTGGGCTACGAAATCCGCATGGTCGGGGCCAACCGCAAGTTCGCCGATTATGGCGGGGTCAACACCAAACGGACGATCATGCTGGCGATGGCCGTCAGCGGTTTGGTGGCCGGGCTGGCCGGGGCGCACCTGAGCATGGGCATCCACCGGATGCTGCTCCTGAACATCTCATTGGGGTTGGCGTTTGAAGGGATCGTGGTGGCGCTGCTGGCGCGGAACGATCCCTTGGTGATCCCGTTCACGGGGCTGCTGTACTCGTATCTGCGGGCAGGCGCGCAGTTCATGGAACGCGATGCCAACGTCAGCTTCGAGGTTGTCCGCATCATCCAGGCCATCATTATCCTGCTGATCACCGCTGAAGCGTTGATCGCATTCTTCCAGAACCGCCGCGCCATGCAGCGGGCGATCCAGGCTGAAGGAGCCGCCGCCCCCGCCGGGGCAGCCTCGGCAGAGGAGAAGAAGGCGCATGTTTGAGAATGTCATCCAGAGTATTTTCAGCGCGGCTTTCCTGGCCTCGATCCTGCGGGTGGCGACGCCGATCCTGCTGCCGTCGCTGGGGGCGCTGGTCTCCGGGCAGGCGGGGGTCACCAACATCGGTCTGGAAGGAACGATGCTGGTTTCGGCCTTCACGGGGGTGGTGGTGAGCGCGTATTCGCAGCAGTGGTTCGGGCCGGAGACGGGCGTGCTGATCGGACCGTGGCTGGGGTTGGCGGCGGGAGTGCTGCTGGCGATGGCGCTGGCGCTGCTGCTGGGTTTCTTCCACCTCAAGCTCAAGGCAGATCTGGTGCTGTCAAGTCTGGCGATCAATATCCTCGGTTCGGCGGGCACGGTCGCCATCATGTACGAACTGACGGGCGACCGGGGCAATACCAGCACGCTGGCGAGCCTGACGATTCCGTTTATCCAACTGCCGGAGTTCATCAACCAGATTCCGCTCATCGGGCCGTTCATCTTCCAGGTATTCGATAACCAGAGCGCGATGACCTGGGTGGCCTTCATCATGATCGTCGTGGTGTGGTTCATGCTGTACCGCACGCCGTTCGGGATGCACCTGCGGGCGTCGGGCGAGAATCCGGCGGCGGCGGAGTCGGTCGGCATTCCGGTCATACGGACGCGCTACATGGCACTGCTCATCAGCGGCTTGCTGGGCGGGCTGGGCGGCATCCACATGAGCATGGGCTACCTGAATCTGTTCCAGCGGGATATGACCTCCGGGCGCGGCTTCATCGCGCTGGCGACGCCGCTGCTGGGGGGGAACAATCCGTATGGGACGGGGCTGGCCTCGCTGGTGTTTGGCTTCTTCGACGCGCTGGCGATCCGCATCGGCACGCTGCAAATTCCATCGCAGCTTCCACAGATGATTCCGTTTATCGCGACGGTCATGGCGCTGGTGATCTACGCGCTGCAAACCCGCCAGAGCCAGCGGCTGCGGGCGCTGCGGGCGGCGCAGGGCGAAGGCTTCGACGGCACATACTGGCGCGTCCTCCAGCAGTTGAGCATTCTGCATGTGCTGCTGGCGATGGTCGCGATCATCGGCATCTTCATCGGCATCACCATCATCGCCGCGCCGAATGGGTTTGGCGGGCCGGAGACGGCCAATCCACTGGCACTGACCTTCCTGGTGGCTTCGATTCTGCTGGCCGCCATCAATACGCCCTTCCTGATCCGCGCTGAGCGGATACCAGCCCAGATGTGGCTGAGCGCGGTGGCGGGTACGCTGGCGCTGGCGGTGTATCTGATGCTGTTCTTCAGCCTGTTCTTCGAGGCACTGCCGGCGCTGGTACTGGCGCTGGTGCTGGCGTTTGCGGCCTGGATGGTGCTGGGCGGGTGGTATCTGCTGCGGCGGCCGCGGTCGAGTCTGGCGGCGGCGTGAAGAAAGATGAATTGAACCGCCAAGACGCCAAGAGCGCCAAGACCGGAAGAGAAGAATTCTAACCACAGAGGCACAGAGAAATACAGAGGGGTTGGGTAAGTCATTCAACACATGAACAAACAGATTTCCAAAGATCGAATCCTCGGCGGGATGTACGGGCAGGCGCTGGGCGATGCCTGGGGGATGCCGGCCTACTTCGACCAGGATCAGACCTGGGCGGCGTTCGGCTGGATCGACCGCTTTTATCCCGCGCCGGATGACCATGAAGTCCATGCCGGACTGCCGGCAGCCCGGATCACCGACGACTCCGAGCAGGCCTTTTCGCTGGCGCAGGCGTATATCCAGCACGGCGGCGTGACGCTTCCCGCCACGGTGGAGGCGATTATCGCCTGGTATGACCGGACTGGCGGCGACCAATCCAAGTATGTCGGCCCCAGCACGCGGCGCGGTGTCCTGGCGCTCAAGAAGGGCGTCGATCCACACCAGGCCGGACACATGGGTGATACCAACGGAGCGGCCATGCGGGTCTCGACCGTCGGGCTGCTCTACGCGGGCGACCCGATGGGCGCGGTTGAAGCTGCGTATACGTCCTGCATCCCGACGCACAATACCAACGTGGCGGTTTCGGGGGCGAGCGCCGTCGCGGCGGCGGTAGCGGTCGCCACCCGCCCGGATGCCTCGCTGGACGCAATCAT
Organism: uncultured Anaerolineaceae bacterium; assembly: GCA_964556745.1. Classification (GTDB taxonomy): domain Bacteria; phylum Chloroflexota; class Anaerolineae; order Aggregatilineales; family Phototrophicaceae; genus CFX2. Next base: position 100,231 of record CAZKXW010000004.1, on the reverse strand, counting down.
TGCGGCCGGTTTGCTGGGCGCGGAACTAGGCCGCAAGAAAGGCACGCCCTGGCACAGCCCCTCGGTGGCGCGGCGCATCGAGCAAGCGGTCCGCATCGCCCGGCAGGGGACGGATGCCCGCGTCCGGCTGCGGGCGCTCTTCGATGAAGTCGGCACGTCCCTGTCGATTGTCGAGACGGTCGGCTCGGCCTTTGGCGTCCTGGTGATGGCCGACGGCGATCCCCAGCAGGCGGCAGTCTATGCGGCCAACCTCTCCGGCGACGCCGATACCATCGGCGCGATTGCGTGCGCGATGGCCGGGGCCTACAAGGGCATAGCGGCTTTCGAGCCGTCGATCCTCGAGGCGCTGGATGCCGACCCGGTCATGGCCTCATACCACGTCCGCGATCTGGCCGACGGGATTTACAGGCTGGCGAGCGGTCAATGAAGCCGCGCATCATCAACATCGGCGATCTGGTCATCGACCTGATCGCGCCAGTGCATCTGCCGATCGTGGCCTTCGAGCATCAGGAGTCGAAGAGCATCCGGTTGGAGCCGGGCGGGGGCTGCAACTTCGTGCTGATGGCGCAGCGGCTCGGCGCTCAGATCATCGCGGTGGGGGCGGTGGGGGCGGATTCATTCGGCGCGGAACTGCTGGACATCCTGCGCGCCGAAGGGGTGGATACGCGCGGCGTGGATGCTTCACCAGGATCGACCAGCACGCTGGTACTCGACCTGATCGATCTGGCGCAGCAGAAGCATGTTTTTATCGGCGGGGCGGCAACCGGGCCGGTCATGGCCTACAGCCCAACAATCGACGCACTGGTGGCCGAAGGACAGGCGCTCTTCTGCCAGGGGTACAACCTGCACGAGAAGCGGTTGGTCGAGGTGCTGCCAGCGGCGCTTGACCGGGCTGTGGCGAACGGCATCCCAGTTTATTTCGACTCTGGCCCGACCATTCGCCATTCCGGCTACGACCAGATTCTCCCCCTGATTCAGCGGACGACCTGCCTGATGATGACCGAAGACGAACTCCCATTGGCGGCGGCCGGGCGCAGCGGGGCAGAGGCGTATGCTTTCCTGCTGGCAAACGGCCCAGAGATGGTCGTCGTCAAGCAGGGGGCGGCTGGCTGCACGCTGGTGACAGCCGATGGGCAGCAGTCCGTTCCCGGTTTCCGCGTGGCAGTGAAAGACACGGTGGGGGCAGGGGACTGCTTCAACGCGGCTTTTCTCTATGGGCGGCTGAGCGGGCTGAATCCTGCGCAGGCGGCCCGGCTGGCGAACGCAGCCGGCGCGGCTTCCGTGCAGAAGATCGGGGCAGGGCGGTCGGTTCCCACCCGCGCCGAAGTCCAGGCGGTTCTCGATCAGGCGGGCGACCCGCTGCGAATCCCATAACCCACACAGGATTACCACCATGCTTCAGGCGATCTCCCTGCAAACGCCCCACGGCGAATCAGTCCTCGACATTACCGCGCAGGTGCGCGATCAGGTCGCATCCAGCGGCGTGCAGGAGGGACTGTGCATCCTGACCATACCGCATACCACAGCGGCGCTGACGCTCAACTCGGCGCTCGACCCGGCCACCAGCATGGATATTCTCCACGACCTGAACCGGCTCGTGCCCAAGCGCGTCGATTTTCACCACCAGTATGATACCCCTGCGGACGCCGCCGGGCACATCAAAGCAGCGCTGGTCGGGCACAGCCTGACGCTTATCATCAGCGAAGGCAAACTGCTGCTGGGCAGTTCCCAGTTCGTGCAGTTCTGTGAGTTCGACGGGCCGCGTGAACGGCGGGTTCACTGCAAGATTGTGGCGGGGTAACTCTCGTCTTTCCTCTGTGTTCTGTGTGGTGAAATTAAGAAAGGCAGTCGGCTGATGTCCCGTAAAATCATCATCGATACCGATCCTGGCGTGGATGATGCGATGGCGATCTTTTTCGCCCTCAAGTCGCCGGAACTGGACGTGATCGGCCTGACCACGATCTTCGGCAACGTCCACACCGATCTAGCGACGGTCAACGCGCTGCGCCTGCTGGAGATTGCTGGACGGCCAGAGATTCCCGTCGCGAAAGGCGCGGACAATCCGATGGTATGCGATTACGACGGGCCTGTGCCCTACGTCCACGGCGATGACGGGCAGGGCAACGTCCATCTGCCGCCGCCGGCTGGCCGCGCCGTCGATCAGACCGCTGCCGAATTCATCGTCGAGCAGGTCATGGCTGCGCCCGGCGAAGTGACGCTCGTGCCAATCGGCCCGCTGACCAACATCGGGCTGGCGCTGCGGCTGGAACCGCGCATTGCCCAGAACGTCCACGAGGTGGTGCTGATGGGCGGGGCGGCCTTCTGCCCCGGCAATGCCAGCCCCGCTGCCGAAGCCAACATCCGCAACGACCCGGAAGCCGCCGATCTGGTCTTCGGCGCGCCCTGGCAGGTGACGATGGTCGGGCTGGATGTGACCCACAGCACCGTCCTGGGGCCGGATCACATCGAAGCGTATGCCGCGCTGGATAACCCCATCGCCCAGCACATCACGCGCATCCTGCCGCATTACCGCAAGTTCTTCGAGGACTGGTATCCGATCCAAGGCCTCTACGTCCACGACTCGTCGGCGGTGGCCTACCTGATCGATCCGACGCTGTTCAAGGTGACGCGGTATCCGGTGCGGGTGGACTGCACCTCTGGCATCAGCCGGGGCAAGACCTGGCCGGGCACAGGTCGCCGTGTGCTGCCCGCCTGGGAGGGCCGCCCAGCAGCCACTATCTGCGTCGAGGTGGATGCCCACCGTCTGGTGGAACTGGAACTGGAACGCATCCGGGCGTGAGGGCAGGGGCGGGCACAACCCGCTCCTTCAGCGAAAGGACATGCCCATGTCCAGTGACCGTATGGAACGTGTTCGCCGGCGCACCAAAACTGCCCTGGTCGAGGCGGCCATCGCCCTGATCGTCGAGCGCGGCTACGATGCAGTCCGCGTCTCGGACATCACTGAGGCAGCCAATTACGGTCGCAGCACATTCTATGTGTACTTCCGGGACAAGGAAGACCTGTTCTGGAAAATCCTCAAAGCGCAGATGGATCAGCTTGACGCCCGCATCCTGGCAGCCGTGGAGGGGCTGCCATCACCGGAGCGCGAGCGGCTGGCCTGGGGGATGATCTTCGAGGCGATCCTGCAGGCGCGGCCGTTCTTCTTGCAGATGGACGGGGAACTTTCGCGGCGGCTGCGCCAGCTGCAGAAGGATTATCTGATCGCCACCTACGAGCGGCAGCTCCGGGAGGGATTGTATTCGCTGATGCTGGACGCGCCGCCGGAGCTGGCCGCCCGGTTCATCTGCGGCGCGATCCTGGAAATCCTGGAATACTGGATGCACCATCCTGAAATGGGCGATGCCCAGGCGATGGCTGACCAGATGTACCGCCTGGTCTTCCGCCGCGAGCCGCCTCAGCCCGCGCGGGTGGAGACGCCTGACCTTTGAGGGCTGTGGGTTCGTGACCGCTGCGCGGGTCGCATATGAGAAAGTGGGGTAGGGGGCAATGGTTATTTACAACCCTGTCCTTCATCGCTTATCCTGTAAATAACGCTGTTGCTCTCCGATACTTTGCATCCCCTATCACTTTCATCAACCTCTTGCGTTGAACGCTGCTCTCTCCAAAGATCGGAGCGGCGCTGAATTGTTCAACTCAGGAGGACTTCCATGTCAGTCAAACGTTTCATCGTGGCTGGCCTATGTTTGGCCTTCTTGGTACTTCCGCTGTCGATTGCGGGGATGCATTCGACGGACGGGACAATCGGTACGTTGATCAGCGTTTTTGAAGTGAGCTACGGTTACAACGCCATGGAAGGCGGCGGAGAACACGGCCTGGGCAACCCCGTCACATCCCTATGGTACTGCAACGTCCCAACCGTGCCGCTGGTGAGTGATGTCCTGCCAGCCGGCAGATACATGCTGCGGTTCATCCACGGGCGCGAAACCGGCAATCCTGGATGCAGGAACCAGGGAGCTTACTTTGACCTGCCCAACCTGTGGTACATGGTGACTCACAACAACCCTACGGCAATTTACCCAGAGACCGGTTATGACGGCGGGACAACCGATCCAGCCTCACTCGACCCTGAAGCCTGGTTCTTCCGGTCAACGCTGTGGCTGGGTCACAGCCCAACGGACGGAGTCAAGCTGACCAACACCATCAATGAAGGGGTTGGCAGCGTAGTGTTCTTCGACGCGCAGGCCGGCGAGAAGCTCTGGCTGTATGTCCATGACTGGTTCATCGCGGATAACATCGGCGGTGTGACCGCCGAACTGTGGCAGGTGACGGCCCAACCGGTGGGCATCGACATCAAACCCGCCGACTCGACCAACACGATTCGGCTGAGCCAGCCGATCATCCCGGTTGCCATCCTGGGCGCGAAGGGATTCAATCCGGTCATGCAGGTCGAACGCGCCAGCCTGCGGTTTGGGCGGACGGGTCTGGAAGCTTCACTGGTACATATCGGGCGAGCCCCGCTGTGCCATGCGGCGCGCGTGAACGGCGACCGTTGGCCGGATTTGGTGTGTTACTTCTGGACGAAAGCCACCGCGTTCCAGGCCGGCAATCTGCAGCATCCCGCGGACCGGTACGGCTTGTTGATGGGCAGGCTGCGCGGGGGGTGCGGCATCTACGCCTATCAGAATGTGGTGATTAACCCCTCGTAGCCGGTTGAGTCTGACGGTTCAACCGGTGGTCGTGTGGGCGCTGCCTGTACCTGTTAAGGCGCAGGCAGCGCCCTTTTGTGACCGCGAAATCACTGCTGATAACACGCATTATCAAAGCCTAATCCTTAAATTCGGCTAACTGCATCTCGCGGTAGTCATCGCCGGGGGGGGTGTGGTACATTCCGGGGCATGACGCGAATTCCCCTGCTCGGCGTTCACACCGACGCCCAAACTTTCGACGCGGCGATCACGACTCTGCTGCGCTGGTCAAGCGACTCGACCGGGCGCTACGTCTGCACCTGCCCGGTGTACACGCTGATGATGGCGCGGGAGCAGCCAGCCGTCCGGCGGGCAATCAACGCCGCCGATATGGTGACGGCGGATGGGATGCCGATTGTGTGGGCGCAGCGCCGCAAAGGTCAGCCGCAGGCCGAGCGGGTCTACGGCCCAGATGTGCTGGAGACGCTCTGCGCGCGCACGGCTGGAGGGTCGATCCAGCATGTGTTCTGGGGCGGGCAGCCGGGCGTGGCGGATAAGCTCGTCGAGCGGCTGCGGGGACGCTACCCTGAGCTGAACGTGGCCGGGGTATTTTCGCCGCCCGTAGCGCCAGTGGGGGATACGCCTGATCCGGCGGTGGCTGCGCAGTTGAATGCAGCGGGCGGACACATCGTCTGGGTGGGGCTGGGATCACCCAAACAGGATTTATGGATGGCGCTGTACCGCCCTACCCTACAGGCTCCACTGCTGATCGGCGTGGGCGCGGCCTTCGACATGCTGGCGGGGGTCAAGCGGCAGGCTCCGCGCTGGATGCAGCGCAGCGGGTTGGAATGGCTGTTCCGGTTGGCGCAGGAGCCGCGTCGATTAGCCCGGCGCTACCTGGTGTATAATCCTCTGTTTGTATGGCATCTCTTCTGGGAGTTTCGCGCAGAACGGCGCTGATCCAGGGTGGATCGCGCCCTGAAAGCTGAACTATGATGCGCCATTACAGTCTGCGATACCTGCTGTTTCTGTACGCCAGCGATATGGTGATCGTGATCGGGGCGCTGCTGCTGTCCTCTGCCCTGCGGATCCACATCGCGTTTGGGATTCCGGGTGTGCCGGAGGCCTTCATCCCCCCTACCCTGCTGTATCCGGTGGCGGTCGTGATCTGGTTGTTTACCTACAGCCGCGCCGGGGTGTATGGGCCGCGGCGCAGCCCTGACCTGCTGCATGAACTCCACAATCTGCTGATTGGGCACGGGATGGCCGCGCTGATTTTCTTCGGCTGGCTGTACGTAGGCTACCGCGATTTTTCGCGCGTACAGGCTGTTTACTTCATCGGAATCTCCCTGGCCGCGATGGCCGCGTACCGAATGGTGGCGCGGCTGTTCGTCCACCGTTACGGACGGCTCATCAGCGACGCGCGGCGGGTTCTGGTGGTCGGGACGGATGCCAATGGGCTGCACCTGGGCCAGACGGTCGCCCGCTACGACTGGGCGGGGCTGCATCTGGTGGGCTATGCCGAGGTCGATCCACTGATGACTGATGAGGCCGCGCTCGACCCCCAGATGGTGCTGGGAACGCTGGAGGATCTGCCGAAGCTGGTGGATGCCCATCAGGTGAACGAAGTGCTGATTCCGCTCAAATGGTTCGACGATGCCACGTCGAGCCGGATCACCCAAATTATGCGGCAGTTGGAGTCGCGCGCGGTCAACATCCGGCTGGCCCCGGATTACTCCGATCTGGCCTACTTTCAGACTTCGGCGGAAGACTTCAACGGCATCCCGCTGATTGGCATCCGTGAGCGGGTGTTCTCACCGGGGCAGCGGCTGGTCAAGCGGAGCTTTGATCTGGCCTTCTCCGGGGTGATGCTGCTGCTGAGCAGCCCGCTGATGCTGGCGATTGCCGTGGCAATCAAGCTGGACAGCCCCGGCCCAATCTTCTACCGGCAGAAGCGGGTGGGGGAATACGGGCGGCTGTTCGAGATGATCAAGTTCCGGTCGATGTACGTGGACGCGCCCGATCCGGGGGTGGAATATGCCAAGTCGCGGCATGATCCGCGGGTGACGCGCGTGGGACGGTTCCTGCGGCGATCCAGCCTGGACGAGCTGCCGCAGTTCCTGAACGTGCTGCGGGGAGATATGAGCGTGGTGGGGCCGCGGCCGGAGGTTCCGGGGCTGGTGAGCCGCTACGAGTGGTGGCAGCGCAAGCGCTTCGAGGTTCCACAGGGGATGACCGGATGGTGGCAGGTCAACGGCCGCTCGGACAAGCCGATGCATCTGCACACCGAAGACGACCTGTTCTACATCCGCAATTATTCGCTGTGGCTGGATGTGCAGATCGTGCTGCGGACTCCGTTGGTGCTGCTGAGCGGTAAGGGCGCGTTCTAGGAAGTTAATAGTTAGTGGTTCATAGTTTATAGTTGATAGAAAAGTCATTAGCTATTAGCTGGTAGATTACAGCCATACAAAAAGAGTTGTGAGTTGTCGCAATGCCGTCAGTGACGGAAAAGCTCATCGCTCCTCCCCCAGCCCCTCCCCGCTCCGCAAGGAAGGGAGCAATACCCTGTATCACCACGATAGCACAAAACGGAGTCGAAAGGGTGACATTATTGTCACTCTTTGCGAGATTGGGGGTGACGGAGGGCCGGAGGCTCAAGCCTCCGTCTGAAGCGGAAAGCCTGCTGAAGCAGGGCGGGGGGGGGTAGGGATTAGGGATTGGGGGTTCGGGAAATGCGGGGCATGTGGTGAGGGCAGCGTCATCCGGCCATGACGCGGCTATGCGGTTTGCACGGCCAGACACTCAAGGGACAGGCGGTTTCGGCAGCGCCCCAGGTTCGTCCGGCGGGGCGGCGGATGCTCCTTCATGAGGTTTGACACTACCCTATCCCGCGATAGGACAGAGTGGGGCGGAAAGGGTGACATTTGGGTCACTTTTTGAGCAGGGATTCGGGATTGGGGTTTAGGGGTTCGGGAAATGCGGGAGGCAGATGGGACATCTGGTAGAATCTAGAGCTGAGGTATCGATTCGAGGGAGGTTCGGCCATGACGGATCGTATAAAACAGCCGCCGACGCTGGACGAACTCCGCGCTCACCGGGAAGAGATCATCGCGGTGGCTCGGCGCAACAAAGCCTTCAATGTGCGCGTGTTTGGCAGCGTGGCGCGGGGGGATGCGAACGCGGACAGCGACATCGACCTGCTGGTCGAATTCGAGCCAGGAGCAAGCCTCTACGATGTGTCGGGGCTGCGGCTCGATCTGATCGATTTGTTGGGGCACGAGGTGGATGTGGTGGAACTGCACGCGCAGACGCAAGAGCGCTTCAGAAACAAAGTGATGAAGGATGCGGTGTTGCTGTGAAGGATCAACGGGACTACCTTGAAGACCTGCTGGTCGAGATCAGGCGAATCGCGCGTTTCACCGAAGCCGGGCGCGATGCTTTCCTAGCCGATGAGCGTGACCAATACGCGGTCATGATGGCCTATTCGCGGATCGGCGAAATCCTCAAGCAGATTGATGATGCCCTGCTGGCCGCGCAACCCCAGATCGATTGGAAGAGCATCAAAGGTTTTCGGGATGTGCTCATTCACCGCTATTTCGACATCAGCATCGAGCGGGTGTGGCAGGCGGTCGAACAGCTCCCTGCCCTACGGGCGGCTGTTGAAGCGCTGCTTGCTGACCTGCCACCAGCGGGTGAAGGGTGACAGAGGCTCCAGGAAGACTACCTCCTGCGGGGTTCCGGTTGGACGGCAAGAATGCTGTCCTAGCCTGCCGCAGGACCGCGATCACAAGATGGTGATAAGGGATTGGTACGGTTTAGGGACAAAAAAAGACCCAAACCTCATTCGAGTGTGGGTCAAAACTGACATATAAAAGGCTACATCAAAATGGACTTAATGACCTGAAAGGCAATGTCAAAAATAGCGATCCATATTATGTCTGGCAGTATCACGACCTGCTTCGCTACTGCGAAAACTGCAATAAGGCATACAAACATCCATAAACCACGCCAATTAACTTTCGGTTTCATTGCTCCCTTTCTCATTTGAACTTGAAATACGAGGATGGGCGGTGGAGGCAGCATCTCTTCCGAATGAGGGGTATCCTCTTTCATTGGAGTCGTTGCCGTATGTGGTTGTTAAGGTGCGGTTGCGTCTTAACGGCACAACGGTTTTTACCAAACACCTTCATCTTGAATCTGTCTATCCCAAATTAGACATACTCTCATGAAACCAGTGGCATCTCCTGTGCCTCTGTAATTTTCTGTACTCAAGAGCTAACACAATATCACCCGGAGTAGGCGCATTTGTGCTATTGTGAAGCTGTTGGCAATCGGGCACAGCGTGCTGCGCCCCTACAAATCCACCGTGATGGGTGGACTCTACAGGCGCGGCGGCCAGGTCAGGGCGACGTTTAACCAACCCCGGAGGCGCAGCATGGCTCAGAAAGTGGCGGTGGCGATTGTCCATGGCATTGGCACGCAGGGGCCGGATTTTCATCGGGAGATGGCGGAAGCCATCGAAGGCCGCTGCCGGGAGGTGTGCGGCGGCGACATCGTGATCGAGCCGGTGTATTGGGCGCAGGCGATGCAGGAGAAAGAAGATGCGCTGTGGGCGCGGCTGGCCGGACGCGGGCCGATGGACTTCATCAAAATCCGGCGGCTGATGATCGACTTCGTGGCGGACGCGATGGCCTACCAGCCGACGGCGCACGACCGCAAGGCTTACGACGACATCCATGCCAAGTTTGCGGCGGCGCTGCGGCGGCTCTCGGAGGCGGCGGGGCCGACTGCGCCGCTGTGCATCATCGCGCACAGCCTGGGGACGGTTATCGCCAGCAACTTCATCTACGACTTGCAGCACCCCCAGAAGATTTCCGACCGGGTACAGGCGTTCATGGCCGATACGCCGCTGGATCGGGGCGAGACGCTGACGCTGCTGTACACAATGGGCAGTCCATTGGCGCTGTGGAGCCTGCGTTTCCGCGCATTCGGGCAGCCGATTGTCGTGCCCGCGCCGCTGCTCGGCCAGCACCATCCCAGACTGCGGGGCGAGTGGGTCAACTATTACGACCGCGACGATGTGGTGGCGTTTCCGCTCAAGGAACTGAACGCGGCGTATGCCGAGGCAGTAACGGCTGACCGCGAGGTGAACGTGGGCAGTCTGCTGACGAGTTGGAACCCAATGGCGCACCTGGAATACTGGACTGATCGGAACGTCATTGAGCCGATGTCGGACGGGATCATGGGGGTGTGGCAGGACGTAAATGGGCAGCGCGGCTGAGCATCCCCCTACCCTACCCGGCGGGTGCTGTGGCGCTCGACGAGGGTGGGATACAGCACGCGCTGTTCGGGGGTGATGTCGTCGGTATGCCGCATCATGCCGATGAGATATTCCACGCTCTGGCGTCCGAGGGCGTCGAAGTCCTGGCGGACGGTGGTCAGCGGCGGCTCGAAGCAGACGGCCTCCGGGATGTCATCGAAGCCAACGACCGAGACATCCTCCGGCACGCGCAGACCGCGCTCGCGCAGCGCCCGCATCGCGCCCAGGGCCATCTGGTCATTGCCGACCACCAGCCCGGTGAACTCCGCGCCACTCTCCAGCAGACGCATAGCGGCCGCGTAGCCGCCCCGCGCCGTCCAGTCGCCCTCGACGCTCGGCCCCGGATGCAAGCCGGCCGCATACAGAGTCGCTCGCCAGCTTTCATGGCGGGCGACGGCTCCGTGCCAGTTGAGCGGGCCGCTGATCTCGCAGATGGCCCGGTGGCCGAGGTCGATGAGGTGCTGCGTCGCCAAGTGTCCGCCGTGCTGCTGGTCGATGACGACCGAGGGAGCTTCGGCTCCTAAGGGCGTGTCGATCATGACGAAGGGCGTGCCTCCGGCCAGCTTAAGCAGCTCGGCGTAGCTCACACCGAAGACGGGGGTAATCAGGATCAGGCCATCGACGAGGCGGCTGGTGAGGCTGTTAAGCGCCGAGCGGATTTCATCGACGCTCATCTCGGCGATGTTGGTCAGGATGAGGTTGTAACCGGCTTTGCGGGCGGAGCGTTCGACGTTGGCCACCATCTGCGAGGGGCCGTAATGCCCACTGCCGAAGGTGACAACCTCGATGAGGTTGGAGCGGCGCGTCACGAGACTGCGGGCGACGCGGTTGGGCTGGTAGTTGAGTTCCTGGATGGCCCGGAGCACGCGCTGGCGGGTTTCGGTGGCAACGTGGACATCCTGGTTGACCACGCGCGAGACAGTCTGATAGGACACGCCGCAGAAGTGGGCGACATCATGCAGGGTCGTGCGTCGATTTTTCATCGCTGATAGCGTTCACATGGCTTCATTTAACCCTATTATAGCCCTATTTCGCGACGCCAACGTGATTCCAGCAGCAGTATTGCATTGTTGGTTAGCCCTTTGACACAAGATGGCTGTACACCCGCAGCAAATCGTTCGCTTCATCCTCGGAAGTTTTCACATGGGGTATTTGCTGGCGAAGTGAATCGAGATAAGCGCGTCCCCCATCGACGACTTGACGCAGCAGGCGGCGCAGATCACCGGTTTCGGCCGGATCGAAAGTGAACCCGCCGCGACCTTCCTGTACCGATTCTGGAAGCCCTCCAATCCGGCTGGCGATCACGGGAATGCGGGCAGCGAAGGCTTCCTGCACTACCAGGCCATAGACTTCCGGCCAGACCGAGGGCACAACGATCACGTCCAGGGTCGAGAGAACCTGAGCCAGCTCCGCGCGCAGGTACGGCCCTTTGAATTCGATGTTTGAATGCTGATTTGTGACCTGGCTGAGTTGGCGCCCAAAGGGGGTATTTTCATCCAGTTTGCCATAGATCAACAGGCGAGCGCGTTCACCGAAAGATTCAGCCGCGAACGCCTCGACAAGATGATCGACTCCTTTGATGGGGGTAATTTGCCCGATGTAACCGATGTGGATAACGCCATCATCTCGGCGCGGCTGATAGTGCGAGAGCCAACTCAGATCATTTCCATAGGGAGAGACCTGGATTTCGATGGGGAGGCCAGCTCCCTGAACCGTGCGCCGCACGTATTCAGAAGGCGTGAATAAATGATCGACCTGACTCAACAGATTCAGCAGCTTGCGGCGCCGGTCAGTGATATCCATGCCCAGCCCTCTGACCCCTGGTATTTTGCTGGCAAGATCGTGGTGTCGCACCAAATGATCAAGTAAGGGGGTGAGGACGGCCTGTGGAAGCAAACCGCGCAGCTTCCGATAAGGAGACGAGTCATTCATCAGGCAGTCCTGGCAAGTCTGCGCGGATACGCGACCGTCGCAGATCGAGCCGTCATAGCGGAGCAGGGTGTGACGCGGACAGATGGTCCAGAAGTCACTGAGAGTCAGCACAACCGGCAGTCCCAGGTCTTTAGCTGCCTCAATTGCGCTGGCAGACAGGGTGTACATCGAACTGATATGGACTACATCCGGCTGGAAATCCTTGAGAAACCGCCGGACATGTTCGATCAGCACCGGGTTGTAATACAAATAGGCCAGGGGTTGAGGCGCTTTTGTCCAGTTGACCTGGAGCCGTTCGACATGCACGCCTTCCCATTCATCGTGTGTAGTGCCTTGAAAGTATTTTTCGCCTTCGGTCCAGCGACCACAGCACAGCACACGCACCTCATGTCCCAACTTCAGAAGGCTTCTGGCGACACTATGTGTGTTCTGTTCGATCCCCGCATTGTGAGTAGGCGGATAGAAGTGTGAAAGGAACGCGACTTTCATGGTGGTTCTGGTTTCATCCATTCCCAGCTTCAAGAATTGGCGGAACGCCGCGCGCGCGCGAAGACCTGCATGAACCGCTGTCGTTCCGCAGTGCTGAAGGCCCCTGAAAACCAGACCATCACCAGATAGCTGACCGCGCTGAAGCCAACGATGATAGACAGGTGGCCCCATTCTCCCAGTTGATCGAGAGGTTTCCAATTGAGCAGCAGCACCACGACCACGCCCATCCCAAGCGCGGCTGCCAGCAGCCGCACAAGGCGGCGAAACTGGAGGCCAGCGCCAAAGCGATACCGAAACATGAAGTAGAAGACAGCCGCGCCGAATACATCGGTAAGTACCGTGGCTATAGATGCGCCGATCAGGCTGAGCGACGGAATGAGCACGAGGTTGAGTACAAAGTTCAATATACTCAGCAGCACAAAGACCTGGGAAACCTTGTGTTCAGCTTTGATCGAATTGCCCACAGTGCCGCCAAACTGATGATACAGATTGAAGGGAATATCCCAAATCAGAATGGCAAGCGCGACAGCAGCGGGGGCATATTCGGGCTGGTAGAGGGCAGACACAATCTGAGGGGCCATCAACGTCCCGCCAATACATATTGGCAAGCACAGAAAGGCCATGGCGCGAACTGATCCGAAGTACCAGGTCGATGCCGTACTGGCATCGAGGACATTGGCGCGGGTCAGGGACGGCAGAACCGCGTCATTATAGGCTCTGGACAGGGTCAGGAGCGTCAGGGTCAAGCCATAAGCGGCATTATACCAACCGACGACTTCATCGATATAGGTTCGACTCAGGATAATCGTGTCCATCCTGTAGGCAAACGATAACGAGAGCTGCATCGCTCCGAAAGGCAAACTGGCTCGTACCAACGACCACCAATCTGAAGGGGTTATCTTGAAGGCAGGAGGACCAAGGTTGTTGCGACGAACCAGCCAAAACATCAAGAAGAGCACAAATGGAATGTTGACCACATTCGCCAGCACGACCCACTGGAAACCTAACCCCAGCAGCAGCGCTGCCCCCCCGAACACCATGAAGAGGATTTGCGTAACCATGGTCACCGAAGCCGTCAGATCGACTCGTTCATGCCCCGCCACCAGACTCATCATCGGAGCCAGAAGCGCCTGAAACAGGTAGCTCAAGGTGAACAGCAAACAAGCGATGACAATTTCCTGCGAGTAGCCAATCGCGATGGCAGAAATGGTGGTTACGATGCTGGTAATGACCGCCAAGATGAACCGCAGCACCACCGCGTTCCAGAATAACTGACTCGCATTGCGGCGATCTCTTGCGATCTCGCGGGTGAGGTATTGAGAGATGCCCAGATCACCCAGAACGCCGAACAAGGATGCCCAACCCAGAACGATGTTATAGCGACCCCAGTTCTCATCCCCCAGGTTATTAATCACCGCAATCTGGAAGATAAAGGAGGCAATCTTGAGCAGGAACTGACCGATGACACCAACAGCCGTGTTTCTAACGATAGTGCGTCCGATGCTGCGTGATGCTTGCGTAGAAGAGGACTTCGACATGTTTCATCCCGGTTGTTCAGAGGGTTATCACTATGGCATCCCCATTTTCCCCCTGAATAAAGCTGGATTGTATCATGCCGAAGCTTGCGTCAACCTCTCGCTGTCGCTCAGCCGGTTTCACGGTTCCGCCGAGGAGGATCGTATTCAAACAGCCGTCAGCAGCCTGTGCAAACCGCCCAAAATGCTTGACATTCGCCTGGGAACGCCATACAGTATAGTCATGTGAACCTTCACACACGCTCTATAATCTCGTTATGCAATAATGATTGTTTGATTACTAATGCTCCTCCAGGCAGACCGCATTACCAAACGTTTCCCGGGCACGTTGGCTCTCAACGAAGCTCAATTTGACCTCCGCCCCGGCGAAATCCACGCCCTGATTGGCGAAAACGGTGCCGGCAAAAGCACCCTGATGAAGATTCTGTCCGGCGTCTATACTGCCGATTCAGGCCAGATCCGCCTGCAAGGACGGCCGATTGCTCCTGCCAACCCACGCGAAGCCCTGACACTGGGTATCGCTATCGTGCATCAGGAACTGAGCGTGGTTCGCCCCCTGACCGTCGCCGAGAACATCTTTCCAGGACGGCTGCCGCAGACGCGCTGGGGGTTCGTCAAGTTCAGCCAGTTGTTTGAGGATGCCCGGCAAGTCCTGAAAAACCTTGAAGTCGAAATCGATCCGCGCGCCCTCATGGAAACGCTCTCGATTGCCAACCAGCAGATCGTCGAGATCGCCAAAGCCCTGTCGCTCAACTGCAAGGTGCTGATCCTGGACGAGCCGACTTCAGCCCTGACCGAGCGCGAAGTCGATATCCTGATGCGGCTGCTGCGGCGACTGGCTGCCGAGGGCAAAGGCATCATCTATATCAGCCACAAGCTCGGCGAGATTTTCTCGCTGGCTGACCGCGTGACTGTGCTGCGCGATGGCCAGTATATCGGCACACGGGTGATCAAAGAAACCTCGCCTGACGAGGTGATCCGCATGATGGTTGGACGTGAACTGGGCGACTTTTATCCCCCCAGGAACCCTGAACGCGGCGCTTCCATCCTGGATGTGCGCGGCCTCCAGCGCCCTGGACAGCCCACACCAGCCAGCTTCCAGCTTTTCGCGGGCGAGGTGCTGGGCTTCGCGGGGCTAATCGGATCTGGCCGTTCGGAACTGGCCCGCTGTATTTTTGGCGCTGATCCCATTACCGCCGGCGAGATCATCCTGGATGGCAAACGTGTCGCCATTCGTTCCCCCTGGGATGCCATCCGTCATGGCATCGGCTATTTGCCGGAAGATCGCAAAGCCGCTGGCCTGTTCCTGGACATGGCTGTCAAGCTCAACATCGAATCCTCCAACCTGCGAAACGTCACCCAGCGGGGATTCATCAGCAGCGCCCGCGAGCGCCAGATCGCCGAGCAGTACGTCCGCCAGTTGAACATCAGCACGCCGAGCATCGAGCAGGAAGTGCGCCGCTTGAGCGGCGGCAACCAGCAGAAAACGCTAGTCGCCAAGTGGCTGGCCATCCGCCCACGCATCCTGATCGTCGATGAGCCGACGCGCGGCGTCGATGTGGGAGCCAAGCGCGAGATCCATTACCTCCTGCGCGAACTGGCGCAGAACCAGGTGGGCGTCATCATGATTTCGTCGGAACTGCCGGAAGTGCTGGGGATGAGCGACCGCATCCTGGTAATGCACGATGGCAAGATCGCCGCCGAGCTGGATGGCTCCAGCGCCACCGAAGAACAGATCATGACGGCCGCCAGTGGACATCGAGGATAAGCAGCCATGCAAGCAGCCCGCTCTCAACCCAGCCCTTTGACCGCTCCCCCTACCCTGCTGCGGCGGGTTGTGCGGCTGCGCGAATTCTCGTTGATCGTGATGATCGTCCTGATCGGATTGATCTTGCAGGCCGCTACCGGGCGCTTTCTGACCACTGCCAACCTGAACGCGATCACGCTGGGTTTTGCCACCTCAGCCATCATCGTCGTCGGCATGACAGCCGCCCTGGTCTCTGGCGGTTTCGATCTTTCCGTCGGATCAGTCTTTGCCATGGGCGGCGTCAGCGCCGCCATTGCGCTGCGCGCTGGCCTGGGAATCATCCCTTCGACGATCATCGGCGTGCTGGCCGGGCTGCTGGCCGGAGCCGTCACCGGCTTGCTGATTACCCGCGCCCGCATCAACCCCTTCATCTCCACCCTGGGCATGATGGGCATCGCTCGCGGGGCTGGCTATGCCATCACCGAAGGTTCACCCCTGGCGAATCTGCCCAGCGAATTCTTCGTCTTCGGGCAGGGCCGCACCCTGGATATTCCTAACCTCATCATTATCGCGTTCATCATTGTCGCTGTCGGCGACATCCTGATGCGCCGTTCATCCCTCTTTCGGCAGATTTACTATGTCGGCGGCAATGAGGATGCAGCGCGGCTGTCCGGCATCAACGTGGATCGAATCAAACTGGGAGTCTATACCCTGTCCGGCATGCTGGCCGCCCTGGCCGGCGTACTTTCGGTATCCCGCTTCACGGTGGCCGATCCCGGCACGGGCACAGGCGAAGAACTGCGAATTATCGCGGCCTGCATTATCGGTGGGTGCAGCCTACAAGGCGGCAAAGGGACTGTTTTCGGCGGGCTGTTGGGGCTGATCTTCGTCGGCTTTATCAACAACGGCATGGTCTTGCTGCGGGTCCCGGTGTACTGGCAGACCTTGGCAATGGGTGTCATTCTGCTGCTGGCCGTCGGCTTTGATACGTTCAGCCAGCGGTTCCAGCAGCGGGCGCAGCGCAAGAATGCGTAAAAAGGATTCGAATAAGGAGATTGAATACAATGAATCGGCGTGATTTCCTGAAAACGAGCGGGCTGGCAGCGGCAGGCTTGACTCTGCCGCTGGGACTTTCTGCCGTGCGCGCCCAGGGCGAGCAGACCTACTATATGGTGACGTTCGTCTCCGGCATCGATTACTGGAAGGACTGCTTCCGGGGTATGGAAGACGCCGGCAAACTGCTCGGTGTCAAGACGGTCTATACCGGCACCCCTGAAAACGACATCACCGCTCAGGTGCGCGTTCTCGAAGAAGTCGTCGGCCAACAGCCCGATGGCGTCCTGCTGACGGTCATCAATCCCGATGGACTCAAGCCAACCATCGATGCCGCTGTGGATGCGGGCGTCCATGTCGTCACCTTCGATGCGGATTCGCCGCTCAGCAAACGCTATTCGTTTGTCGGAACCGGCAACTACTATGCTGGCGTCGTGGCCGCTCGTTATCTTGGCCCGCTGGTTGGAGAAGGCCGCGTCGCGCTCTCCAGCGTGACCGCTCAGCTCAACCATGTCCAGCGCCGTCAGGGCTTCATCGATACCTTAGCGGCAGAGTTCCCGAAGGTCACAACCTCCGATGACCTGATCGTCGATGACCAGAACAACTCGACACTGGCAGCTCAGGGCATGGCGGCCGTCCTCCAGGCCAACCCCGACATCAAGGGCATCTTCGCCACCAACGCCCTTGGCGGCGTCGGCGTGGCCCAGGCTGTCCGCGAAGCCGGACTGACCATCCCGATCATCGCCTTCGACTATGATGAAGGCACGCTCGACCTGATCGACAGCGGCCAGTTGAGCGCCACCCTCGCCCAGGGAACCTGGCAGATGGGCTTCTGGGGTATGCAGATGCTCCATGCGGTTCGCAACGGCCAGATCGCTTCCGTCTCCGATTGGAAGGCCGCCGGGATTTCACCGCTGCCGCCCAATGTGGATACGGGCGTCGTCGTCATCACCGCCCAGAACAGCCAATTCTGGCGCGCCGCCAAATAACCCAATCGAACGGCTTGGCATCCTCCGCCGAAGCAAGGGCGCAGCCTGCGGGCCGCGCCCTTGTGATTCTCCTATCCCCGCGCCTCGCTTCACGAGTATGGTAGTATTCTGCCCTGAAGAACCTCTATCAACGCAGGGCGATCCACACCCAAACCATGAACGACCTTCCCCTTGTCTCCATCATCACGCCGTCCTACAACCAGGCGGCCTACATCGAGCAGACCATCCTCAGCGTCCGCCAGCAGGATTACCCACGCATCGAGCATGTGGTGATCGATGGCGGTTCCACCGACGGCACGCTCGACATCCTGCGGCGCTATGAAGACCGCCTGAAGTGGATTTCCGAGAAAGACCGTGGGCAGGCCGACGCCATCAACAAAGGCTTCCGCCTGGCGACCGGGGACATCCTCGGTTGGGTCAACTCGGATGACCTGTACGCGCCCGGCGCGATCCGCGCCGTGGTAGAACACTTCCAACAGCATCCCGACCATCACTTCGTGTATGGCGACTGCGAAGCCCTCGACGAAACCGGCAGATCCTACGGCATCCGCACGCACGTCAAGCCGGGCGATTGGCGCGAGCTGGTCTTCGGCCTGGACTTCATCGTGCAGCCGGCCAGTTTCTGGCGAGCGGACGTCTGGCGTACCTGCGGCGAACTGGATGAATCGCTGCGCTACACGCTCGATTACGAATACTGGATGCGCGTCGCCCGCCGCTACGCCATCCACTATATCCCGGTGCTGCTGGCGAAGGAACGGCTGTACGCGGCCGCCAAGACCTTCAGCGGGGCGGTCACGCGCATCGAGGAAATCGAAATGGTCGCCCGCCGACACGGCGGCGATGGACTGCCGCGCAACTACCGCGCTGAGGGGGCTGCCAATTACGCGCTGCGCGCGCTCGAACGGGCCCGGCGCGGGGATTGGGCCGCCGCGAAAGCCGATTGGCAGCGGGTCCGTGAGATTCGTCCGCCGCGGGTCAAATTCCTGCGCTACTTCGGGGCGATGGCGCTGCTGGGACCGGAGCGCATCTCGGACATCTGGCTGTGGCTGAACCGGCAGCGGCAGGGTCGCAAAGCCGGCGTCCGCCGGGTTGGGGACTAGGGATTAACGGGTCGGGATTTTCAGCGCCGGTCTTTTGGACAAACCAGACAGAATGCGCCTGATCGATCAGCCTCACCCCCGTCTCACGGCGCTCGACTCCCCCTCCCCAGGGTATAGCTAAGTGGTGCATCCGGTAAATCGTCGAGAAAAACAGGGGGCTGCGGGGGACGCCCCCGGAAGGTTTTTCCCCTTCCCCTCGGCAGAAGGGGGCAGTTCTCAAGGGTAGATTTTTTGCCCGGCGTCAGTTCATGCCCACCGATTGAACCTTTCTAACCTCTTAAGCCCCCTCTCCATGCAATGGAGAGGGGGTTGGGGGTGAGGATCATGAAAAAACCTGCCCCTGAAAAGAAGGGAGCCGGGGGATGAAGGCAGAACTTGCCGGATGCGCCACTAAGGGGGTTGGAGGGTCAGGAGCGTTCCGGTTCTCCGGCAGCAGCGCCAACGCATCGAATACTTCCGCCGTCATCATCTGGAATCGCGCGATCATGAAGCTGCCCTCCCATCGTTTTCTGTCTCGACTACAGCAGTTATACTGAGGGCGTTATCCGCTCCAGAGGTTCGCCCATATGCCCGCCCTCCTAAAAACCCGCCCGATCACCCTGGCGCTGCTGGCGCTGACACTGGCGGCGCTCTACGGCGTCAGCAGCCGCGTGGAATGGGATACACACTGGCTCGCCACCTGGAACCAGCTTGATCTGGCCCGCGTCCAGTTCATCTATGCGGTCCTGGCGGGTGTGATCGCGCTGGCGATGCCGTTCGAGCCGCGCCTGCGCCGAGCGCTGCATCAGCCGCGCGTCTGGCCCGGTCTCCTCGCCCTGGCGGCGCTGGTCAGCTTCCTGGTTATCCGCCTGCTCGAAGGTGACCAGGAACACCGCCTGTTCATCACCCCCTTCAGCCTGTGGATCATCATCGCCCACGCCGTCATGGCCTGCGCCGTGCTGGTGCTGGCGGCGCTGCCTGCCGAAACTGCTGCCCCCTCTGCCATGCAATGGACAGCGTCTGGGCGGGTCAGGACCGCCGCCCTGATCCTGATTGGCGGCCTCGGCCTGGGATTGGCCCTGCTGCATGTGGCGGGGATTGCCGAGTTTATGCCGCTCGACCTGCCGGATGAGCCGTTTAACGCGAGCATTGCCACCAACTTCGCCCTCAACAATGACCTGAGCTGCCAGTACATCGGGTCCGCCTACGGCAGCCCGGATGTCGTCTTTCCGCGGTACTACCTGGTGATGGGCCTGTGGCTGCGGCTGCTCGACCGCACCGACCTTGGGGCGCTCCGCAGCTTCCCCACGTTGGTGGGTGGGGTTGGGCTGCTGCTGCTCGTCTGGGGACTGCGCCGCATCCGGGTTGTGATCCCCCTCAGCGCCGGGCAAATCCTGCTGGCAGCGGCCGCTTTCATCGCCCTGACGACTTTCGTCCGCGCCAGTCATAACCTCCGCATGGACATCATGCTGGCGCTGCATGCTGCGCTGGTGCTGCCGGGCTTCATCATCTTCTTCCAGCAGCAGCGCAAACAGATGCGCTGGGTGGTGCTGATGGGCGCGGCGCTCTTCCTCGGCTTTCAGGGCATTCCCACCACCGCCCTGCCGCTCAATCTGGCGGTGGGGGTCGCGCTGACGGTGTGGTGGCTGCGGAGCCGCAGCCGCCGCAACCTGCGCTTCGTGGCAGTCTACGCGCTGGTCTGCGCCGCCGCCATCGGCCTGTACTACCTGCTCCAATTCCTGCCCGATCCAGCCGCGAGTTGGTCACGCTACCGCGAGTTTGTGAACCAGTACGCCAGCGTGACCGGCGTCGGCACGGTACGCTTCTCCCTCGACCGCCTGATCGGCTATGCCGCCCGCTTTAACCTGGTCCTCTCGCCCGTCGAACTCGTCACCGGCGGGCTGGCCTTCGGCCTCCTGTGGCGATCCGGCCAGCCCGCCGAACGCGCCCTCATCCTGACGCTGGGATTATGCCTGCTGCTGATCGTCGGGCTGTTCTTTCTCAGCTACAGCTATCTGACGGTGTTTGCGCCCTTCACGGCCTACGCCATCGCCCGCGTCGTCGACTCGCGCCGGGCAGTGGCCGTGTTCGGCTTCGTGCTGATGCCGGCGCTGCTCTCCGCCCCAATCCATGACCTCAGCGCCGGCATCCAGACTCAGCGCAATACCAGCCGCATTGCCCCGACCGAGGCGCTCATCCCCTACTTCGCTCAAGGCAGCGTGATCGTCGGCGAGGATTTGTACTGGTTCGCCCTGCATCGCGGCCGCACGTATATCGCCATCAACGGGCTGGCGAATTACAGCGGCATCCAGCGCAAAGATGACCTCACCTCCCTGCGCGATCTGAACGTCGATGCCCTGTTCTGTGAGGCGTCCAATACCCGCTGCGACAGGCTGGCGGCCACGGGCTGGTTCGGCCCGCCGGAACAGATTGACGCGGGCGGCCAGACCTACCGCATCTGGCGGCGGGTGGCATCATGACCCCCCTGCCCCGCCTCACGCTGGTCACGCCGTCTTACAACCAGGCGGCCTACCTGGAGCGGACTATTCGCTCTGTGATCGACCAGGACTACCCCGCGCTTCAGTACCTTATCCTGGACGGCGGCTCGACCGATGGCAGCGTTGAGATCATCCGCCGCTACGAGCGCTACCTCGACGGTTGGGTCAGCCAGCCCGACGGCGGCCAATCCGACGCCATCAACCAGGGCTTCGCCCGCGCCGACGGCGAGATCATGACCTGGCTGAACAGCGACGATGTGCTGCTGCCGGGGGCTTTGCGGCTGGCTGGGGAGATTTTCGCCCGCTGGCCGGAGATCGCCTGGCTGACCGGGCAGCCCGCCAACCTCGACGTGAGCGACCACCTGCGCCGCTCGCCGCTGCGAGTTGGGCGCTTCCGGTCGCTGATCCGGCGCGGCTGGTATCACGGGCGCGGGCTGGGATTCATCCGCCAGGAGGGAACCTTCTGGCGGCGCAGCCTGTGGGATCAGGCCGGGGGGCATATCGCCGTCGCGCGGCGCTACGCGATGGACTTCGAGCTGTGGGGGCGGCTGGCGGCCCACGCCGATCTCGTCTCGGTGGATGTCCCGCTGGCGGCCTTCCGCGTCCAGCCGCAGCAGAAAACCGCCCTGATCGACCGCTACTATGCCGAGGCCGGCATCACCCTACCCCACGCCGCCCGGCTGGTGATGCTGCCGCTGCGGGCGCTGTTCACGCTGGCGACCTGGCCCCTGGCCCCGCGCGTCCTGACCGCCGGCGGATTGCTCCGCTTCCGCCCTGGCCCGACGTTTCGGAGCAGCCCCCATCCCTAAATGGTGCGTCCGGTAAATCGTCCAGAAAAACAGGGGGCTGCGGGGGACGCCCCCGAAAGGTTTTTCCCCCTTCTCCCGACGGGAGAAGGCGGCAGTTCTCAAGGGTAGATTTTTTGCCCGGCGTCAGTTCATGTCCACCAATTGAACCTTTCTGATCTCTTATGCTCCCTCTCCATGCAATGGAGAGGGAGTCAGGGGGTGAGGAGACAGCGCGAGATAGGCCAATCCCAAATTCGTTCCCAAAGAGTGACCAAAATGTCACCCTAATCGCCCCGTTTTGTGGTATCGTGGAATTATGGCGCGGGACTCCCCCTCCCAGCGAGCGAAGCGAGTGTTCGGGAGCGGGAGGGCTTCCCGTGGGGATGACTTCGGAGCGTGCGGACAGGTCGCCAAGTGGCGGACGGAACGGCCCTTCCGCCGCAGGTCACGAACAGCCGATCAAACCCGGATTTGCAAGAATCGCGCGACTCTCATTCTTATCATTCTTATCATTTCTCATCTATCATCGCATTTTTCTATCAATCATAAACTATCAAATAATAAATAGCAGCCTTTCCTAGCCCCCAGCCCCTAATCCCTACCCCCACCCGGCCATCGCCTCCCAGCTTTCCCGCAGCGCTTCCCCCAACCGCTGGTGTACCCGGTAGCGCTCCTGATAGTAGCTCGTCCGTCCCGCGTCCAGCTCGAACCTCCGCTCCACCTGCACCACCTGCCGCGCCGCGTCCGCGTAGTCCCGGTACACCCCCGCCCCGATCCCCGCGCACAGCGCCGCCCCCCGCGCCCCCATCTCCTCCCCCTGCACCACCTCGATGGGGATTTGGAGCGCGTCCGCGAACATCTGCGCCCACACCGGGCTGCGCGCCCCGCCCCCCGTCAGCCGCGCCGAGTTCACCACCACCCCACACCGTCTCAGCTTGTCCAGATGGCTCAGGTGCGTGTACACGATCCCCTCGTACACCGCCCGCAGCAGATGATCCCGTGTGTGCCACCCCCCAACCCCGTAGAAACCTGCCCGCGCATTCCCGCCCACGTTCGACCCAAACAGGAAGGGATGGAACAGGACGCTCGTCTCCGGCGTCCGCTCGACGATTGCGTTACACACCGCGTAGACCGAAACGCCCCGCGTGGACGCCTCAGCAGCTTCCGCGGCCCCCAACTGGGTCACGTACCACTCCAGGTTCGAGGCCGAAGTCGGGCTGGCCTCCAGCAGCATGAACCGCCCCGGCACGTACACCGAATTCATGAACAGGTCGCGGTGATCGATCACCTCGGCCGTCACCACCTCGTTGATGCTCCACGTCCCGGCCACGATGCAGGCTTGCCCCGGCTCCAGCACCCCCGCGCTCAGCGCGCACGCGCTCACGTCGAAGATCCCCGCGACCACCGGTGTTCCCGGCATCAGCCCGGTCAGCGCGGCCGCTCCCTGCGTCACCCGCCCGATGATCGCCTCGCACGCGGCTACCGCCGGCAGCCGCTCCAGCACCTCCGCCAACCCGCATACTTCCAGCACATCACCCGCATACGCTCGGCGCCGCACATCGAACAGCCCCGTCCCGCTCATGTCCATTGGATCAGTGCTGATAACCCCCGTCAGCCGGTACTTGATGAAGTCCTTGCACAGCAGCACATGACCGATCCGCCCGTAAGTCTCCGGCATGTACTGCTTGAACCAGCCCAGCAGCGGCAGCACCTGCCCCGCCCAACTCTGCTGGCAAACGATCTCCCATATTCGCGCGGTGATCCCAGCCTGCTCCCACCCGCTCACGATACCTGCTGCCCGCTGGTCCACCGACAGCGGCGCGGGACACAGCGGCTCCCCCGTTTCATCCAGCAGATAAACCCCATTGCCGTGCCCCGTATTCCCCACGGCCAGGATCGCCCCCGGCGCGATCCCCGACTGCTCCAGCACATCCCGGATCGCCCCCGCCGTGGACTGCCAGACGTCTTCCATCGAGCGTTCCACCCAACCCGGACGAGGATAAGCAGTCGCCACCTTGCGGCTTGCTATAGCCACCTCCCGACCATCCAGGTCGAACAGCGCTACCTTTGAAACTGTCCCGCCATTATCGATCCCCAGCAGATAACCCGCCATCGCCGCCCATCCTATCGACAGCACCTCAATACAGATCAACGCCGCAGAGCATAACAGAGTTTTCGTACAATGGGGGAATCAGCAGGGGATAAAAACGGGCTTACCCGATTTCAGATGCTAACCCTCCGCCGGCAGCGTAACCGTCACCACCGTCCCCTCCCCCACTCGGCTCTCCACCCGGATCGTCCCGCCGTGCGCTTCGACCGACCGTTTGACAATCGTCAGCCCCAGCCCTGTCCCGGAGATTTGCCCTACATTCCGCGCCCGGTGGAACGGCTCGAACAGATGCCGCAGGTCTTCTTCCGGGATGCCGATCCCCTGGTCCTGAACTTGCAGGATAACCCGTCCATCCGCGCAGCTCAGATCAATCCGCACAGCCCGATCTTCCGGTGAATACTTCAGCGCGTTCGACAGCAGGTTGACGAGAATATGTCTCAGCAGGTTAGTATCGACCGGCACCGTCCCACAGCTTCCGTCGCCAGAAACCGTGATCCGCTCCGCCTGACCGAGATGCTCAACATCCTGCGCCAATTCCCGGATGAACCTCTCCAGGTCAATCCGCGTCGGCGTGAACTTGAGCTTGCCCAACTCGTCGCGGGTGATGAACAAAGTATCTTCCAGCATCGCTTCCAGGCGTTTAACCTGGCTTTGAATCAGCGTCAGCTTCTCCTTCTTACGCTCATCGCTCAGCTTGTCGGGATACATCAGCAGGGTCGAACTCGCCAGGAAAATGACCGCCAGCGGGGTGCGGAACTCGTGCGAGACCATCGAGACGAACCGAGTCTTCAGTTCGCTCACTTCGCGCTCTTTCTCCAGTTCGATCCGCAGCATCTCTGTTTCCAACCGCCGGTCTTCCGCCAGCTTGCGCTCGGTGATGTCCTGTCCAACCGACTGAAAATACACGATCTCGCCAGACGGCCCAAAGAACGCTCGGTCTACCCACTGCTGCCAGCGTTCACTACCGTCCGGTGCGATCACCGGGTGTTCAGATGCTTTCTTCGAATTCTCCGGGGTCAACGACATGTATTGAGCGACCACCGATTGGCGCTCAGCCTCATTCGGGAGGAAATCCAGGAAGCGACGTCCGATCAGATCTTCACGGCGCTGCTGGAAATACTCGCAGTAGGCCGCATTCACGTAGGTCAGCGTGCTGTCTGGCAGGAAGGTACAGATCAGTGCCGGCATATCCTCTGCGAGATGCCGGTAGCGCTCCTCGCTGCGGCTCAACTGCTCCACGGCCTGCTGGCGGCTGGATTCCTTCTCGGCCACCTCCATGGCAAAACTCAGGTCCATCGCCAGCTCGTCCAAGAGCTTGAGTTCTTCCTCGTCAAATGTACCCACTTCGGTGGAGAACAGATTAAATACACCTGCGATCTCTCCTCCCACGACCAGCGGGAAAGCTGCCGCCGACCGCGCGCCGATGCGCAGCGCCCATTCACGCCACAGCGCGGAATAGGCTGAAGCAGCGATGTCGTTGCAGATCACGCGCTTCTGCTCCTGGACAGCCTGGATGCCTGGCTCGTGGGGCGCTGCATCGACCAGCACGATATCACCGCTGTTCAGGTAAATCTCCGTCGCGCCGTGCTGCGCTGCCACCTGCACCGCGCCATTTGATGGATTGACCAGCCCAATCCAGGCTTGCACGAACCCGCCGTGTTCGACGGCAATGCGGCACGCATTCGCAAACAGAACAGGCAGATCATGAATCCGCACAATAGACTGATTGATGTCACTCAGCAGCCGGTAAATCCGGTTCAGTTTCTGGATGTGTTCTTTAGACCGGCGCTCTTCAGTGATGTCTTCAAGCTGGCCAATATAGTAAGAAGGCCTTCCCAACGCATCTTGAACCAGCGAGACACTGAGTCTCCCCCAGACAATGTGCCCATCGGCATGAATGTAGCGCTTCTCCATTGAAAAACTCGTCGAGCCACCCTGGACGGCAATCTGCTTATACTCGACCTCTCGCTGCAGATCATCAGGATGGGTAATCTGCGGAACTGTCTTGGTGATAAGCTGCGCTGCGCTGTATCCCAGGATAGCGGTCAGCGCTGGATTCGACTGGAAGATTCGGTCGTTCAGATCAACCAGTGCCATGCCAACCGGCGCATTCTCAAATGTTTCCTGGAAGCGACGTTCATTCAACCGGGATTCCGCAAGGGCTTCTCTGATCCTCTTGTTGGCCGTGCTAACCAGAACGACCACGACCACCAGGATCACCATCTGGATGAGCAAGATGCCGGCAGGGCTGTACACCACCATAGCAGGCTGCCAACCTGCAAGTTCTGCCAGCACAAAAACAGCGCAGCTCAGAATGGTCAGGACGGTATAGATTATGCCTACACGCCAACCCAGGACGAGCCCCGCCAGCGCCACGACCGCTGTATAGGCCGGAATGCCCGGCGCGCGGATGCCGCCGCCTGTAAGCACGGTGAGCGTTATCATAATCCATATAATGCTGACCACTAGGTAAGCAACACGTTTGACCTGGCCCTTGTTTAGCAGAATTCGCAAGGTCACCAATAGGGGCACGAGTACCAGAATGAAAAACAGTCGTTCCAAGCTCGTCGGGTTGATCACCAGGAATGCCGCTGTGAACAACACCACTCCGACAAGAATCGTCAGGATGATCGTGTGCAGCAAGCGGGCTTGATACGTTCGGTCAGGATCATCGAATATGGGAGGGAACATAAATGACGACAGCATCTTAAACACTGAACTTACCTCCGATGGACAGTTCCCATCCTTTCGGTCCTGAATCAAGGATCGAGTATCGTTCCCCATCTATGGCAATAAAGGCTGTAACTCCTGCAGCAGGATCAATTGGCGTGAGATACTCTACTCAGACTTTATAATACATGAGACCTATCTCCGAGAAGCACAAAGTCTCTATCCGATGCCAGCGACTTTGTTGGTCCCCAAACACCTATGCTACCCCGCCGCTTCCAGCTTGAGGATCACGCCCTTGTAGTCCACCAGGTAGACTTCCCCGGCCTCATCCTGGCCGAACGACGAAATCACCCGCCCGGTCTCCATCCAGAGCGCGTGCGGCCATGGGGTCGTCTCCGCCCGCACCGTCGCCCAGACCCGCCCATTGCAGTAGTCCCCGAAGAGATACACGCCCCGCATCTCCGGCAGCGCCTCACCCCGGTAGACATAACCGCCCGTCACCGAGCAGCCCTGAAGGTGGTCGTATTCGATCACCGGCATGGTGATCGCTCCCGGATCGACCGGAACCTCCTGATCGGCGTACAGCGGCAGGGTTCCCTCGAAGGCGCTCCACCCGTAATTCTGCCCGCCAATCCCCGCGGGCTGGAAGTTGATCTCCTCGCGCTGTTCCTGCCCCACGTCGCCAATGTAGAGATCACCCGTCAGACGGTCGAAACTGAAGCGCCACGGATTCCGTGTCCCCAGCGCCCAGATTTCCGGCTTATAGCCTTCCTTGCCGACGAAGGGATTATCTGGCGGAACGGCATAGGGATCAGCATTTACGTCCAACCGCAGCAGCTTGCCCAAATGCGTCGAGGTGCGCTGCCCCATCCGCAGCGGGTCTTGCAGCGAACCGCCGTCCCCCATTCCTACGTAGAGCATCCCATCCGGACCAAAGACGATGTTCCCACCGTTGTGATCGGCGTAGGTCTGGCGGATTTCCATCACCTGGGTCAGGCTGGCCGGGTCAAGCATGTCCGGGTTACCGGCCATCACCTGCATCCGCCCAATGATGGTGTCCCCTGCACGGTTGATGTAGCTGATGAACACCCGTCCGTTGGTTTCGTAATCAGGGTGAAACGCGATGCTGAGCAGCCCTTGTTCGGTATACGCTCCAGAGAAGACTGAGGGCGGAATCAGCGCCGAGACATCCAGAAACGGCTCGAAGCTGACTTCGCCATCCGGGTAGATGATCCAGACCAACCCGCCCT
This sequence comes from uncultured Anaerolineaceae bacterium, assembly GCA_964556745.1. GTDB lineage: Bacteria > Chloroflexota > Anaerolineae > Aggregatilineales > Phototrophicaceae > CFX2. The sequence continues at coordinate 72,125 of CAZKXW010000004.1, read as the reverse complement.
GCTCCACCACGAACAATCGCCCGCTCCCATCGCCAGCGTTCACCAGGTCGAGCGGGCTGTCAAAGTCCTCGGCTACCACTTTCCACTGATACCCCGCCGGATCAGGAACCCCTTCCGGTCTGGCCCCCTCCTGCCCCAGCACTGCCCATCCCGGAATCAGCAGGAGCAGTCCAATCAAACACACGATCCGTACAGACGGGCTTCTGCCCGTCCACCCCATCATTCGTTTCATCATGGTTGGGAGTCATCCGTATCGTTTCGCATTAACGTGGGGTATTATAGCAGTCGAGCTGCCGATTGTTCAGATAGGCACAAACCCAATGGTTCGCGCAACACCCGCCTTTCCGAGGCTCATCCTGTCTGTCTGCTGGACTATTCTGCTGCTGATCGTAGTGGCGGCCTGTGTTCCTGCTGGCCCCACCCCCACACCTGTCCTCCCGACGCCCACGCCCATTGCTCGCAACGCGGACTGGACGCCTGTGGTCGAAGCCATCGACGGTGTGGAGATGGTGTTGGTTCCGGCAGGCTGCTTCACGATGGGCAATGCCGACGGTCGCCGCGATGAACGCCCCACGGCGCAGATTTGCTTCGACAAGCCCTTCTGGATCGACCGCACCGAAGTCACCAACGCCCAGTACGGCCAACCGGGTAACTTCCCCGGTGACCAACGTCCCCGCGAGAACCTGACCTGGTTCGAAGCCCGCGATCACTGCGCCAAACGCGGGGCACGACTCCCTACTGAAGCCGAGTGGGAATACGCTGGGCGCGGCCCCGATGGGCTGATGTACCCCTGGGGAAACGAACTCATCGTTGATAATCTGGTCTTCGACCAGAACTCCGGCAACACCACCGCTGACGTGGGAAGCAAACCCGCTGGAGCATCCTGGGTCGGCGCGGTGGATATGGCCGGCAACGTCTGGGAATGGGTCAGCAGCCTTTATCAACGCTACCCCTATGACCCTGCCGACGGCCGCGAAGACCTGACCAATACGACCGAGATGCGGGCGTATCGCGGCGGCGTCCACAACTACATCGATTTCGGAGCCGGGATGACCACGCGCTTCAAAGCGCCGCCCGATACCCGTGACTGGTTCATTGGCTTCCGCTGCGCCAGGGACACCGAGTAACCCCCATGCGATTTTTCTTCCCCAAACTGATCTGGTTCCTATTGGCTTTGGGCGTGGTGATCTTTGGCCTTCAGGCCGCGCCCGCGCTGACCTCAAGTGTCACCGGTTCCAACGGCGCGGCGCAGACCATTCTCGCGCCGACCGCCTGGATTCTGGCGGCGATCATTCTGACCGGCGGGCTGACCCTGCTGACGGTCTTCACCCGCATCCGCCTGGCTCCACTGGCAGCCACGTTGGGTTGGCTGCGCGCCCGCCCGATCCTGTTCTGGTTCCTGCTGCTGGTCTATGCGTGCCTGAGTATCGGCTGGTGGGTCTACAAAGAGCAGCCGACTTACGGTCGCGCCCTCAAGCCGGAGGAATTCGCCTACCTGTGCGCCATCACCTGGGGCTTCTTTGGGCTGATCGGCTATGCCATGAACCGCGAGATGGCGCGGACGATGGGCAGCCGCATCGGGCAGAGCAAGCTCGCCGGGCTGCTGATCATGCTGACGACCGTGGTCATCATCTTCTGGGCGGCAGAAGGCTATCTGCGACGCTTCTACATCACCACCGACGGCTACGGCTTCACGGCCATGAATTACTGGTGGTATCAGAACTTCTACAAGAAGAACCTGAACTCACTCGGCTATCGCGATTACGAACCGATGCCCGAGGATCCCAACCTGACGCGCATTGCCATCGTCGGCGATTCGTTCACCGCCGGGCACGGGATCGACAACATTAACGACACCTTCCCGCAGGTCGTGGAACAGATGCTTGGCCCAGGCTATGACGTGAACCTGGTGGCCCAATCCGGCTGGGACAGCATCGACCATACCGCCTGGCTGGATGCCTACTACCAGAACCTCTCGCCCCGCCTGCCCCAGATCGTGGTGCTGTCCTACTACTTAAACGACATCGACTATCTGCTCAAGGACGACCAGGACCCCAACACGGTCTTCAGCTTCCTCGACCTGAACAGCCCGACGGGCTGGTTCGTGCTGAACTACTTCGTACCCAATTACATCTACTACAACCTGGCGCAGTTCACCTCGCCCGTGCGGAATACCAATTTCACCGACCGCCTGATCCGCGCCCATCTCGATCCGGCGCTGTGGGCGCAGCATGAGGTCTATCTCCAGCAGTTCTACCAGTGGACGGTCGATCATGATGCCCGGCTGATCGTGCTGCTCTGGCCGCAGATCGCGGCGGTGAAGGAGTCGCAGCCCGCGCTCCAGCCGGTGCGGGATTTCTTCACGGCGCGGGGCGTCGAGATCGCCGACATGAGTACCGTGCTGGCCGACCAGAACCCGATGGAGATGATCGTCAACCGCTTCGACTCGCATCCCAGCATCGCGGCCAACCGCCTTGCCGCCGACCTGCTTTACCAGACGATCACGGGGAACTGAGGGAGCGAGGGTTCACTCCCTCAGCCCGACTTCATACCCACCAACAATGAACATGAGGTCGCGCTCTTTGGGCGCGTAGACCGGCTGATCCCAATCTGATCCCAATCGACGACGGTTAGGTCACCGCCGGAAGTCACCAGCAGCCTTCATCCAGGCAAGCGACGAGGATTTCGTCGGCGAGGTCGGGCTTCTCCAGCACAGCCGCCCCTGCCCTGTTATTCTCCGGCCAGGATTTTCTCGCGGCGCTTGCGATCCTTCAGGCGCTCTTCGCTGTTGAGGATACGCTTCCGCAGTCGCAGACTGGTCGGCGTGACTTCCAGCAGTTCATCCTCGGCCATGAACTCGATCCAGTCGTCCAGGCTCATATCGCGGGACGTGTTGAGGCCGTCGGTGGTATCGGTCGGCTTAGCCCGGTGATTGGTCAGGTGTTTGGTCTTGGCGACATTCACATCGAGGTCGCCAGGGCGGATGTGTTCACCCACGACCATGCCCTCGTAGACCTCCGTGCCAGGATCAATGAAGAACGAGCCACGCTGCTGAAGGCTGACCATCGCGTAAGCCGTGGCCACGCCTGGCTCGGCGGCGACTAGGCTGCCAAACTGCCGGCTGGGAATTTCCCCAGCGATGGGTTCATAGCCAGCGTGCAGGCTGTGAATTTGCCCCATGCCGCTGGTGGCCCGCATGAAGTGCGGACGGAAACCGAGCATCCCGCGCGTGGGCACGAGATACTTCAAGTAGGTCGTACCGCTCTCGCTGCGCATGTCAACCATCTGACCCCGGCGGCGGCCCAGCAGTTCCACAATCGTGCCAACGATATTATCGGCAGCCTCGACATGGACTTCTTCGATGGGTTCGAGGACTTCGCTCGTCTCCGGGTCTTCCCGATAGATGACTTCTGGTTTGCTGACCTCGAATTCATAGCCTTCGCGGCGCATGGTCTCGATGAGGATGCCCAGGTGCAGTTCGCCGCGCCCGCTGACGATGAACTTATCGGCGGACTCGCCGTCCTGAACGCGCAGGGCGACGTTGCTGCGGGTTTCGTTGTAGAGGCGTTCACGCAGACGGCGAGAAGTTCCCCAACCAGTCTTGCCTTCCCGCCCAGCGAAGGGCGCGGTATTGACACCGAAGGTCATGCGAACGGTCGGCTCCTCGACACTGATGGGCGGGAGCGCCTCGGTGAGGGATGGGTCGGCAATCGTATCGCTGATGTTGAGGTCATCGAAGCCACCGAAAGCCAGGATGTCCCCGGCACGGACTTCATCGACCTCCTCTTTCTGGAGGTTGTGGAAGGTGAAGAGATAGGCGATGTTCCCGTTATAGCGTTCACCGCGCGTGGTCATCCGCACTACAGCCTGCCCGCGCTTGAGCGCCCCGGTCATCAGGCGGCCGATGCCGATCTGCCCCTTGTAGTTGTCGTATTCCAACGTCGTGACCAACAGCCTGGGCGGCGCATCCAGATCGACCCGTGGAGCTGGGATTTCCTTGATGATGGTCTCGAAGAGCGGCGTCAGGTCGCTGTGCAGTCCGCCGGGCGCATAGCCCGCTTTGCCGACCAGCCCGATGGCGTAGACGACCGGGAAATCGGCCTGGTGGTCGTTCGCGCCCAGTTCAATGAACAGATCGAAGGTCTCGTTGAGCGCCTCGTCTGGGCGGGCATAGGCGCGGTCCACCTTGTTGATGACGACGATGACGCGCAGACCGAGCGCGAGCGCCTTCCGCAGCACGAAGCGGGTCTGCGGCATTGGCCCTTCGACCGCATCGACCAGCAGGAGCGCCCCATCGACCATGTTGAGGACGCGCTCGACCTCCCCACCGAAATCAGCGTGACCGGGGGTATCGACGATGTTGATTTTGATCCCGCCCCAGTTGACAGCGGTGTTCTTGGCAAGGATGGTGATGCCACGTTCACGCTCCAGGTCATTGGAGTCCATGATGCGTTCGGCGACGTGGGCACTTTCGCGGAAGACTTTGGCCTGTTTTAACATGCCATCGACCAGCGTGGTCTTGCCGTGGTCAACATGCGCGATGATGGCGATGTTGCGGATGTCATTTCGGGTTTGCATGACTGCACTGCCTTATCTGATGATGAACGCTGTCATTCTAGCAGAGGAATGTTAACGGATGAGAGGGACAAGGCTGGCTGAAACCAAAAGACCGTAAGATTGGTTATAATCGCGGACGTTCGGGTTATTTTCGGTGTGGATGGCGCTGCGATGTCCGATACTGAAAACCACCTGCTTCAGACGCTCGGCCATATCGGTGAGGCCGCAGTCCGCTTGCTGAAGGAAGAAAGCTGGATACCGCCAGTCACTGACCTGCTGCGCGGCCTGGGCGAATTGAAGGGGGTAAGCCGCGTTTATCTGCTGGTCATCATGGCGGATGATCCGGAACAGCCGCGCTGGTCGATGGCCATTGAATGGGTCAAACCGGGAACTGCGCCGCACATCGATCATCCACGCTTCCAGAACCCCCCAGCTTACGGCGGCGGGCTGGAGTCGTGGAAAGCCATTCACCAGCGCGGCGAGGCCATCAGTGGGCACACGCGAAACTTCTCTCCCTCTGAACAGACGGCACTGAAAGAATTGGGCATCTGTTCGATTGCTGCGCTGCCTATTCTGATCCAGGACCGAGTGTGGGGAGTACTGATCGGCGAAGCCAACGAAGACGAGCGCGATTGGACACCGACCGAACTGGGGGCGCTGCGGATAGCTGCCGGAGTGATTGCCTCGGCGGTGGAACGGCAGGAAACTCTTCAGGAAATCAACCGCAGCCGCCAGCAGCTTCTGCTGGTGAGCCAGATCAGCAACGCGCTCTCGCGGGCCATGGATCTGCCCAGTCTCATCCGGTTAGTGGTGGATTCGACCGCGCGTATCTTCGGTTATCCGCTGGTCAGCCTGTATCTGCTGGAGGGCAGCACCCTGGTGCTTCAGCACAGCCAGGGATACACCGAGATCATCGCGCGGATGCCGGTCAGCAAAGGGGTGCTGGGCCGGGTGGCGCGCACGGGAATACCCGCTTTCGTCAAAAATATTGCTGTCGATCCCGATTATGTCTCGCCGATTAGGGGACTGAAATCGGAAATCTGTGTGCCGCTGTTCGAGCGCGGCCAGGTGGTCGGCGTGTTCAACGTCGAGACCGACCAACGCATCCTCACCCGCGTGGACTACGAACTGATGCTGACGTTGAGCGACCAGATCAGCGTCGCCATCGAACGGACGCGGCTGTACGACGCACTGCGGGCGAATAAGGAGCGCTACCAGCAGTTGGTCGAACATGCCAGCGAGGTGATCTTCCAATGCGACCGAGAGAGGCGCTGGACGTTTCTGAACCCGGCCTGGACAGAGATCACAGGCTGGTCGGTCGAAGAGAGCCTCGGCCAGCCCATCAGCAAATTCATGTCCGCCGAAACGATAGAGGAAAGCCAAAAGCAGCTTGCTGAGATGATCGCCAACAAGCTGGCGATCCACCGTTTTCCGATCACACTGCGTCACCGGGAAGGCCATCTGATCTCGATGGAACTCAACGCGCAGATTCTCCACAGTCCTGATGGAGTGCCGAGGGGCTTGAGCGGGACGATCCTGGATATCAGCAGCACCATCAAGGCAGCAACTCAGGCAGCGGAACTGACCATCCAGCGGCGAACCATGGAGACACTGAAGGGTTTCCTGAGCAGTCTGTCGCATGACCTGAGAACGCCTCTTTCGGTGATGACGACGACACTGTACCTGCTGCGCCGCAAGCTGGCCGATCACGCCGACGAACAGCGCTACCTGGATGCGCTGGACGCGCAGATCGATTACCTGACCCGCGCGACCGCCGATATTCTCGACCTCACACGGCTGGATGATAAGACAATCGAGTTCCAGTTCGTGCGGGCTAACCTGAGCGGACTGGTACGGGATGTGCTGGTCAGCCTGGAGCCAGCAGCCACGGCCAAACAGCAGCGGCTCAGCTATGAACTGCCGACTACCCCGATCTGGGTGATGGTCGATCAGGTGATGATGGGCAAGGCCATCCGCAACCTCGTGGACAATGCGCTCCAGTACACTCCCAACGGAGGCTGCATCAGCATCAGCGTGAACCAGAGGGATCATCAAGCCGTGCTCCGAGTCGCCGACACCGGAATCGGCATCGATCCCGACGACCTGCCGCGCATCTTCGACCGATTCTACAAGGCCAACAAAGCCCGGCCAACCGGCATCGGCGGGACGGGGCTGGGGCTGTCCATTGTCAAGCAGGTCATCGAAGCGCATCAGGGCACAGTACAGGTAGAAAGCGTGCCTGACCACGGGACGACTTTCACCATCCACATGCCCCTGTCAATGCCAACCGCACCGCTGGATGCCGGGACATCAGCCTGAGAATCTGCTTAAAAACCTCTACATAACCTCTTCAATAACTTGACACTGCTTCGACATTGCTTCATAATCGGTGCATAAATCAATACAGCAGTCATCGTGAACAGCACCGAACCACATATTGTCATCATTGGATCCGGTATTGGCGGTTTGACGGCCAGCGCCCTGCTCGCGCAGCAAGGCTACCGGGTAACGGTGCTGGAAGCGCAGACGTATCCCGGCGGGTGCGCGGGCACGTTCACCCACGGGGGCTACCGCTTCGACGCGGGCGCGACGGTCGCCGGGGGGTTCCAGCCCAACGGGCCGCACTACCTGGTGGGCGAACGGCTGGGGATCAAATGGCCGGTGCAGGCGTATGAACCGGCGTGGATCACCCACCTGCCCGACCGCAGCGTGGCGCTCACGAATGACAACGATGATGTACTGCGGGCGTTCCCAGAAAGCGCAGACTTCTGGGAACACCAACAACAGCTTGCTGATTTGGGCTGGTCGCTTTCGGCGCAAGGGCTTCCCTGGCCGCCGACCAGCCTGGCTGATGTCTTGCAGCTGGCCCGTGTTGGCCTGGCCAACTTCCCAGAAGATTTGCTCCTCCTCCCCCTGGCATTTCGAACGACCTACCAGTGGGTCAGGCAGCACGGGCTGGCGCAAGACATTTCTTTTGTCCGCTTCATCGATGCCCAACTGCTGATCTCCTCTCAAACGACATCCCGACACGCGAACGCAGTCTACAGCGCCACGGCGCTCGATCTGGCCCGGCAGGGGGTTTACCATGTCCGGGGGGGGATCGGCGGGCTGGCGGAGACGCTGGCCGCGAAGGTGCGCGACCTGGGGGGCGAGGTGATTTACCGCCGCCGGGTGACGCGGATCGCCCAGGCGGGCGGGCGGGTCACCGGCGTCTACTTCACCGAAGGCCGCCGGGGGAAGCAGGAACACTTCCTCCCGGCTGATTTCGTGGTCGCCAACCTGACGCCGTGGTCGCTGGACGGGCTGCTGGGCGAAGGCAGTCCGGCACGGCTGCGGCGGGAAGCCCAGGGGCGGCGTTTGGGCTGGGGAGCCTTCGCGCTGCACCTGGGGGTCGAGGCCGGCCTGCTCCCACCGGGAACCCCGGATCACCACCAGATCATCGCTGAGCTGGAGGGGCCGCTGGGGGAAACCCGGAGTGTGTTCCTGTCGATGTCGCCGGAGTGGGATACTGGCCGCGCTCCGGCGGGGCATCGGGCGGTCACCGTGACGACCCACACGGCGGTGCAGCCGTGGTGGGATGCGCTGGGGGCAGGGGAACAAGCCTACCAGGAGCGCAAGGCCGAGTACGCCGAGAAGATGCTGGCCCAGATCGAGAGGGTCATCCCCGGATTTGGGAGGGCAGTACGGCTGATGCTGCCGGGCAGCCCGGTGACTTACCAGTTTTACACCCAACGCCACCTGGGACAGGTGGGCGGGTTTGCGCAGACCTCGCTGTTCCAGGCGAGGGGACCGCAGACGGGTTTGCCCAACCTGCGGCTGGTGGGCGACTCTATCTTCCCTGGGCAGTCCACTGCGGGGGTGACGCTGGGGGCTATGCGGGTGGCCAGGGAAGTGGCGCGGGGGTTAGGAATTAGGGACTGGGGGCTGGGAAAGGCCGCTATTTATTAGTTGATAGTTTATGGTTGATAGAAAAATGCACTGATAGATGAGAAATGATAAGAATGATAAGAATGAGAATCGGTCGATTCTTGCGAATCCGGGTTTGATCAGCTTTTGGTGACCTGCGGCGGAAGCGCCGTTCCGTTCGCCACTTGGTGACATATCCACACGCTCCGAAGTGACCCTCACGGGAAGAAATCCTGGTTTTGTGGCGGCAATGGCGGACACGCCACCGACGCCGTTTGTGTCAGTCCGGCGTAGACCCCCTGGCAGACTCCTCCTTGCGAATTGCTGCAAATGCCGCGAAAAGTTGAAAATGTTGAAAATGTTGCAGTTGTTGCAGTTGCAACTGCGCGAAATTTGCAACAACGATGGGATGCGATAGTCGTATCCTATAGGTTGTGAAGGTGCGGCGGGAGGATGTTTCCCCTCCCCCAGCCCCTCCCCGCTCCGCAAGGAGGGGAGCAATACCCCATATCACCACGATACCACAAAACGGGGCGGTTAGGGTGACATTTTGGTCACTCTTTTGAGGGGAAATTTCGGAGGACATCGCCCAACCGTGTGCCGAAGCGCCGGATTAAGAGGCTCATCCGGCAGGTTATGCCCACAGCCCGTTGTTATTCTGAGCGGTTTATCACGGGGGTCGCCCCTACTGTGTCGCCTTTGATTGGGTTTTCCTATCCGGTTGGCGCGGGGGTGGTCGTAGCGTTAGCCGGAGAGGAAGAGGACGGAGGAGCGAGCAGCGGCGAGGTAAGACTCCTCGGTGACAGGCGGGGCGCGGTCTGGCTCGACGAAATCATCGGGCGCGGGGCGGGCGGTATCGATGATGCGATACCAATGGCGACCACGGGGCAGCCTGGGCAGATCGAAGCTGAGGGGTTCCCAATAGGCGTTGAGCAGGATATGGATGACGTTCTGCCGCCCGTCCAGGTGGAGGCTGAAAGCGAGGCTGTGGGAATCCGCGCTCCAGTCGGGCTGGTTGAGGTGCACGCCGTGCCAGGTGAGCAGCGGACGATGAGCGCCATCCGGGGGCAACCAGGGGGACTCCTGGCGGAAGAGTTCATGGGTCTGGGTGAAGCGGATCAGCCCGGTGACGAAGCGCAGCAGTCCGGCCTGCCGCTTGAGCGCCGACCAATCCATCCAGCTTAGCTCGTTATCGTGACAGTAGGCATTGTTGTTGCCATTCTGGGTGCGGCGCAGTTCGTCGCCCATAAGCAGCATGGGCGTCCCCTGAGCAATGAACAGCAGCGTGAGGAAGTTCCTGATCTGCTGCTGGCGGAGTCGTTCGACGGCAGGGTCGTCGGAGGGGCCTTCGACACCGCAGTTCCAACTATAGTTGGCGTCGGTTCCATCGCGGTTGGCATCGCCGTTGGCTTCGTTATGTTTGTGGTTGCAGCTGACCAGATCGTTGAGGGTGAAACCATCGTGACAGGTGATGAAGTTGACGCTGCGGTTGGGGTCGCGGTCAGGCTGGCGGTAGACATCGGTGCTGGCGAGGAGACGGGCGGCCAGCGGCGCGACCGTGCCGGGATCGCCTTTGACGAAACGGCGGACATCATCGCGGAAGCGGCCGTTCCATTCGGCCCAGCGGTGGCCGATAAAAGTGCCGACCTGATAGAGGCCGCCGGCATCCCAGGCTTCGGCGATGAGCTTGGTTCCGGCGAGGACGGGATCGGATTCGATCTCCCAGAGGATGGGGGGACTGCGGAGGGGCTGCCCCCATTCATCGCGGGCCATGACGGAGGCGAGATCGAAGCGGAAGCCATCGACGTGCATCTCGGCCACCCAATGGCGGAGGCAGTCAATGATGAGGCGGCGGACAATCGACTGGTTGCCGTTGAGGGAGTTGCCGCAGCCGGTGTAGTTGGCGTAATAGGCGCGGTTGTCTTCGAGGATGTAGTAGGCGCGGTTTTCCAGGCCGCGGAAGGATAGAGTCGGACCGCGGTGGTCGCCTTCGCAGGTGTGGTTGAAGACGACATCGAGGATGACTTCGATGCCGGCGCGGTGGAGGGCCTTGACCATATCGCGGAACTCGTACACCGGGCCGAGGGGATCGCCGCGCGAGCTATAGGCAGCATGCGGGGCGAAGAAGGCCAGCGGAGCATAGCCCCAATAGTTGAGGTGACCTTGGGGCGCATCCTGGGCATCGAACTGCTGGATGGGGAGGAGTTCAACGGCGGTGATGCCAAGGGACTGCAGGTAGGGAATCTTCTCGATCAAGCCGGCGTAGGTTCCACGCTGGTGGGCGGGGAGGCCGGAGTTGGGATGGCGGGTGAAACCGCCGACATGCAGCTCATAGATGACTGAGGTGGAGAACGGCCGCGACAGGGGGAGGTCATCTTCCCAATCATAGCGGGTGGGATCGACGACGATGCCGCGGGGGGCATGGGCGCAGTTGTCGCCGGGACGGACAGCCGCGCCGCGCTCATAGCGCCCCATGGCCACAGCGCGGGCGTAGGGATCAAGGAGGACTTTGCGTCCGTCGAAGCGCAGGCCGGTCTCCGGCTCGAAGGGGCCATGGGCGCGGTAGGCGTAAACCTGGCCGTCCTTCAGGCCGGGAATGAAGATGTGCCAGTAGTAGAAGGTGCGGTTGAGGCGGGGGTCGAGGCGGAGCGTGTGGCTGGGCCGGAGCGCGTCGGCGTGGTCGAAGAGCAGGAGGTCGATGGCGTCGCAGTTCTTGCTGAAGACGCAGAAGTTCACGCCGTCCGGATCAACGGTCGCGCCGAGGGGAAAACTGCGACCGGGTAAGGTTCGCATGATGCGCCCCCTTGATGCTGGTGGTTGACTCCACTATACAGCAGGATTGGGGATTGGGGGTTGGGGAAGACGAAGTGACCCCCAGAGACCCAGAGGGCACAGAGATCAGAGGGAGGGAGGATTTTCAGGGCGGAAGAACGCGCCAGTTCAAAACTGGCTGTAACTTTTTGCAGCGGGTGTGCATCGAAAGGGCGTAGGACCGAAACGCATATATCAGGTACAGAGGAGAGAGTATCATGGCGTTCGCACGGTTTATGGCTGGCCCGATTGGTCGTCTGGCGCGGATCGTCGCGGGAGTGGTGCTGATCGTTCTCGGTTTGCAGGCCGGGGGCACGGGCGGGATCATCCTGGCGATTGTGGGGATTGTCCCGATTCTGGCGGGGGTGCTGAATGTGTGTCTGATCGCCCCGATCATCGGCGCGCCGTTTTCGGGGAAGGCGGCGTTGAAGTAGCCGGAGGCTCAAGCCTCCAGCTGGAGCGGAAAGCCTGCTGAAGCAGGCTAAGATCAGGATGAAAATGGCGGATGGGCAGAAGAAGCTCGTCCCGACCTGATAATCGAACAAGGACACGGCGCTGCCGCGTCCTTTTCGATTCAGGCGTTTTTGAGGGCAAGGCGGGTGCGGAGGTGGCGGTAGGCGAAGAAGATGCGGAGCGGGAGGCCGTCGAACATGAGGCGGGTGAGCAGGCCGGCCAGGCCGGGTTTATGTTCGAGGGTGATGTGGTCGGTGAGTTGAACACCGCCGGGGACTGCTTCCATGAGGTGCTGATGCTCCCAGAAGGCCATCGGGCCGATGAGCTGGCGGTCGATGAAGGAGGTGGGGGTTGGGCCCGGCTCATGCTGGGCGCGCCAGTGAATGGGGATCGGCCCCATCCACATGGTGAAATCGACCATGCCGTCGGTGAGGCTCTTAAGGCGGTTCGTGTGCATCTGGATGAAGATGGGCGGCGGGGTGAGGCGGCTGAAGGCTTTGGGGTGGGCGTGGAAATCCCACAACTGCTGGAGCGTGCCGGGCATGATCGAGCGTTTGATGAAGACGGTGCGGGGCATGGGTATATCTCCTCACCCCCCTGCCCTCTCTGGACGTGGTCGAGAGAGGGAGAGAATGTGACGTGATGGGCAAGATTAGGCATTAGTCCAGTATACCGCAGCAGGCTGAGACCTGGATGAACGCCGGCTTGCGGGAAGATTGGAGGGGCAAGGGCGCCCGATTCCACCACAGAGACACAGAGGACACAGAGATCATACGGAGCGTGGTGGGGATTTTCAGAGCAGAGGCAAAGGGGAGACGTGTTGTGAACGATCACGGGGTGTTAGAATAGGCAGGAATGATCGTGGGGTTGATCTAAGACAGGCAGGTTTTGACATGTATACGATTGGCATCGATTTTGGGACTGAATCGGGGCGGGCGGTGCTGGTGGATACGCGCGATGGGCGCGAGGTGGCCACGGCGGTACATGCTTACGGCGACGGGGTGATCGACCAGCATCTGCCGGGGAGCGATAAGCCGCTGCCGCCGGACTGGGCGCTGCAAAATCCATTCGATTACATCGAGGTGTTCAAACAGACGATTCCAGCGGTACTGAAGCAGAGCGGGGTCCAGGCGGACGAGGTGGTGGGCGTGGCGGTGGACTTCACGGCGTGCACGATGATGCCGACGAAGGCTGACGGGACGCCGCTGTGCGGGATGCCCGAATGGAAGGACAACCCGCACGCCTGGGTCAAGCTGTGGAAGCACCATGGGGCGCAGCCGCAGGCCGACCAGATCAACGCCACGGCGCGGCAGATGGGCGAAAGCTGGCTGGAACGCTACGGCGGCAAGATTTCGTCGGAGTGGTTCTTCAGCAAGGCGCTGCAAATCCTGGTGGAAGCGCCGGAGGTGTACCGGGCAGCGGAGCGGCTGATCGAAGCGGCGGACTGGGTGGTCTGGCAGTTGTGCGGGGTGGAAACGCGCAATGCCTGCACCGCCGGGTACAAGGCGATGGTGCAGGACGGGACGTATCCGCGCCGGGAGTATTTCGCGGCGCTGCATCCTGAATTTGCCGATGTGGTCGATACGAAGATGAGCCGGGAATTCGCGCCGCTGGGCGGGCGGGCCGGTGGGCTGACTGAACAGGCGGCGGCGTGGACGGGGTTAAAGCCGGGGACAGCCGTGGCGGTCGCCAACGTTGATGCCCACGTCACCTACCCTGCTGTGAAGGCGACGAAGGCGGGCGTGATGGTCATCATCATGGGGACGTCGAACTGCCACATGCTGATCGGCGACCAGCTTCAGACAGTCGAGGGCATGTGCGGTGTGGTGCGGGACGGGATCATCCCCGGCTATTATGGCTACGAGGCCGGACAGAGCGGCGTCGGGGACATCTTCGCCTGGTTTGTGAACCATGCCGTGCCGCCGGAATATCATGAGGCTGCGAAGGCGGCGGGGATGGATCTGCACCAGTACCTGGAACAGGAGGCCGCCAAGCAGAAGGTTGGGGAACACGGACTGATCGCGCTGGATTGGTGGAACGGCAACCGGTCGGTGCTGGTGGATGCCGATCTGACGGGGCTACTGGTGGGGGCATCGCTGGGGACGCGGGCGCCGGATATTTACCGGGCGCTGATCGAGGCGACAGCCTTCGGGACGCGAACGATCATCGAGGCGTTCACCAGCCGGGGCATCCCCGTGACCGAGTTGATCGTGGCGGGGGGACTGCCGGAGAAGAACAAGCTGCTGCGTCAGATTTACGCCGATGTCACGGGGCGGACGCTGCGGCTGGCGGGATCGCCGCAGGCGCCGGCGCTCGGCTCGGCGATGCACGCGGCGGTGGCCGCCGGGGTGTATCCCAACATCGAAGCGGCAGCGGAGGCAATGGGCAAGCTGCGGGACGAAGTGGTGACGCCAATCCCGGCGAATCAGGCGGTGTACGACCAGCTCTATGCAGAGTACAAGCTGCTGTACGACTATTTCGGGCGCGGGGCGAACGACGTGATGAAGCGGTTGAAGAAGCTGCGCCGCTCGATCCACGGGGAGTAAGCAAGACGGATTCCACCACAGAGACACAGAGGACACCGAGGAATACAGAGAGTAGAAGTTCTTGCAGCGGTGGAAAATAAGGCATAATGGGTGGAGGGGCGAACAAATGTGCGCCCCTCCATGCTATCCAGCCAGTGGAAAGGATATGAAGCGATGATCCAACCCCCAAAGCCTGATGAATACGTTGAATACTACGGCGGCTACATTCGGTTTGTGCCAGCGGGCGCGGATGTGTTCGCACTGATGGCGGCGCAACCGGAGGAACTGCGGACGCTGCTGCGTCCGGTAAGCGAGGCACAGACGGAGGTTCGTCCCGCGCCGGGCGAATGGAGCATCAAAGAGGTGCTGGGGCACATCACCGACACCGAGCGGGTGATGTCCTACCGCGCCCTGTGGATCGCGCGGGGGAACGCCACGCCGCTACCGGGCTTCGAGCAGGACGACTTTGTGCGCGGGACGGATTTCAACCGCCGCAGCCTGCGGGATCTGCTGGACGAATTTGCCTTCCACCGGCAGGCGAATCTGCTGTGCTTCCGGCCGCTGACCGAGGCAGAGATCGACCGGCGCGGGACAGCCAGCGGTTATCCGTTCAGCGTGCGGGCGCTGCTGTATATCCTGCCCGGCCATGTGATGCATCACATCGAGAGTCTGAAGCGGGATTATCACGTCGGGGGGTGAAAATTCCACCACAGAGGCACAGAGAACACAGAGGGAGCGACGCCGAGGGGTGAAGTAAGCTCACCCCTCATGGCTGCGCGGCGGGGGTCATCGACCCAGGATGACGACAACCCAGAAATAAAGCACGACAATGTTGATGACTGTGGCCGGAAGCGCGAGCCACCCGCCATGTCTCCACCACTGCACCCAGGAGAGTTTTGCTCTGGCATTGGCGATAATGTTGGCCGCTGATCCGATGGGGGTGCTGTTTGCGGCAACCACACCCGCAGCGAGGAGCGTGAACCAGAGGACGGTGACCGGAAGCCCGAGAGTCTCAAGCTGAATGATGACCCCGCTGATGACAGCGATAGCGATGACATTATCCATGAGAGCGGTGACCACGCCACCAATCACGGCGATGACCAGGACCCAAATGAGGATGTTGGTTCCGATCAAGTCGAACAGAGAGGTCGCTATCAGCTCTGTGATTCCGGTTGCCTCCAGAACATGCGCAATGGCGAACAGGAAGACGATGAACAAGAGGGCTGACCAGGGCAACTGCTTGAGAAGCCCTTCGTTGTGCCGGCCATAGGAACTGGCAGCATGTAAGGTGACGCTCCAGAGGAGGATGCCAAACAGTCCGAGGCTGCTGGAGGCATCCAGGCCCAAAGCCGTGCCGAGCGGCTGCGAACCAACCAACCCGACTACGCCGAAGATGAAGAGCGTATGCAGCATAGCAGTGGGAGGTTTGGGATGCGTGACAACCCGCGCCTGCTGATCGGCATTCACCTCAACGATCTCATATTCACCCTGGGCGGGCGTGCCCATCTGCTCCAGGTTATCAAAGTCAGCCTGCGAGACTTCAAATTTTCCAAAATCTCTGACCAGGGCAGGATAAAAGAGCCGCTTCAAGGCGATATATCCGACCAGCGTAAGCACTGCGGGAACCCAGGTGAACTGAATGAAGTCGATGGCGGTGAAGCCAGCAATGCTGGCAATGGCAATGCCTACCGGGTTCCCGAGGGGCAGCAGCTGCGACCCGATGTTGGTCGAACTGACCAGAGATACCGTGGCCTGTCCCCACTCCTGATCGTTCATGAGGAATGTGCCGTTCACGTAGCCGATAATGGCGCGGGTCAGGAAGTAGATGATGACAATGGAGTTGACTTCATCGATGAGGGCAGCACTCACAAAGGCGACGGACAAGATCAGAACGAGGAGGCGGGTTCCCTTGAGTCCTTTTGGCAGCAGCCGCTCGATCAGCATTTCGAAATACCCACTTGAGTACAGGAATTCGACCCAGGTCAGGAGCGCGACGAGCTTGATGAACAGCGTCCACTCAGCTCCTTCAATAAACTCGTCGAAGGTGACGACCTGCGCCGCCAGTACCAGGATGACCGCGCCGGCCGCGAAGGGAAGGCGTTCTTCTCCGAAGAGGATCGTGCCGATAATGGCGGCGCCGAGAGACGCCAGGGCGACGGCCATCTGAGGAGAAGGCAGGATCAGACTACCGACAAGCCAGACGGCTGCCATGAGTACGGCCCATAACACGATCTTTCCTGGCTGAAAAATGCTCATCGCTGTGCTGCTCCGTTCACTATCAAATGGAATATGGGCTGCCGCTGCACTTCTGGGTCTCAGCCCGAAAGAAGAATCCGAATGCGGAATCTGGTGAATATAAGGCGACCGATTCGTCAATGCGAGTCGGCACACTTCACTCCAGGAGGGTGCTGTTGGCGAACCTCCGTCAGCCCTCATCCCCTGCCCCGTTCACCTTCATGGAGAAGGGAGAAAATACCAGGATCGGGAGATCAGATGAGTTCGTCAACAGTATCAAGGAAGTCGCGAGGAGGGACAGACTGTTCTCGACAGGGGTTTGACCACCACTCGCACTGTGGACGAAACCATCGCCACACGCCTCGAAGCCCTCAATGATGACGGTACACTGAAGGAGCAAAGCGTAGCATGTATGGGCTGTATTCGCCAGGCAATGCGATGCAGGCGAGCCCTGTCAAGGTATGCATCACCGCGATGGGCCGGCTGAGGAAAGTCCCGAATGAGCGCAGTATTAGAAACCCTACGACAAGCCTACGGTGTAGGCCAGTATGACCTATTTCCTACGCACATCAGGCCGGAGTTGTTGTTCAATGGTGGGCGTAAGCGTTTCGTTTTTGTTACATGAGGTGGAGTGCATATGTGGCGTAAACCCCGGTTCTGGTTGGTCGTGGTAGCTGTGGCGGTGATGTCACTGGCTGGCAGTGCCCTGGCAGGCGACAATGATGATGATGGCGATGGCATCCCCAACGGCGAAGACTGCTGCCCAACGGTTGCAGGCACACCGGCCAACTTTGGCTGCCCGGATGATGTGGACCCTGATACAGGCGAACCCGCCGCTGATAACAAAGGCGGCGAAGGGGCGCACGACAGCGACAGCGACGGCGTGTTTGACTTTGTGGATTTCTGCCCGGACCTGGCCGGGACGGGATTCAACAATGGCTGCCCGGATGGCGCTGCGCCGACCAACAGCGGCAGCGTCTCACAGCCAGTAGTCCCGGTCGTCTGGGAATCAACGGATGTGTGCCTGGTGGCCGTGCCCAACGGCGGCAAGTCTGCCAATGTGCGCGAGGATAACAGCACCAGCGCAACGCGCACGGGCCAGTTGAAGGGCGGCGCTCAGTGGTCGCCGCAGGCGATAAAGATTGATGCGAACGGCATGATCTGGTATGCCGGGCCGGACGGCGGCTGGGTGGCGGACGTGGCGGTGATCGATAACGGCCAGTGCGACGATGTGTCGCTGGTCGAGGATGACGCCGTAACGGGCGCCTGACGCTCAGCAACCGGCAGTCCTATCGGGGCGCGGCAGGTTGGTTCCTGCCGCGCCTTTTGATTCGACATCAAGAGCCTGAAACGGCGGGTGAAAATTCCACCACAAAGGCGCAGAGCCATACGGAGAGAAGAGCGGGGCGACGGATGAGTCGCCCCGATGGCTAGACGGCCTCGTCGTCGGGGGTGAGCCAGTATTTCCCGCCGCCGCGCTCCCGTCGCAGAAAGCCCATATCCACCAAATCGCGGCGCAGGCCGGCGTAGTCATCGTGGGCGGTCTTGATGACAGCGTTCACTTCGGCTTCGGTATAGGTGCGGCCCGGCTCGAATTTGGTCGCCAGCCAGCGGAGGATAACCAGCAGCTTCTTCTGCTTGCCGGGCAGGCGGCTCAGGCGACCGTTGACGGTATAGTCGCGGAGGATCTGGCGGTCTTCTTCAGGCAGGTCGAGCGCCTCGATCCAGGCGTTATCGGACTGCGGCGTCTCGGCAGGCGGGAGGACTTCGACCTCCTGGACGCGCTGCTTGAACTTCGCCAGCGCGGTCGGGTTGACTCGATAGAGGCGCTGGGTTCCGTCGGCGCGGAGATGCACCAATCCGGCCAGCCGCAGCTTGGAGAGGTGATGGGAGATGGTTGGCTCGGCGAGTTCGAGGCGTTCGGCCAGTTCGCCGACGTTGTATTCGCGCTGGGCGAGCAGGCCGATCAGGGTCAGGCGGTTCTCATCGGCGAGCGCCTTGAGCCAATGCAGAAGCTGCTCGTGCTGTGCTTTGTCCATGATGGTTACTCCTTCGACGATGATCGAAATTTGACGATTATCTAATTAGAAGTATATGGAAATTTAAGGAAGAGTCAAGACGAAATGAATCGCGCCGGGAAGGACGCCAAGAGCGCCAAGATCATACGGAGGGAGGGGAAAAATACCACCACAGAGGCACAAAGGACACGGAGGAATTCAGAGTTTCCCCTGCCCTAAGCGCTGGTATAGCGCTTCGTGCCGCCGCCGTCAGTGCGGTAGGTGTCGTGGCGCACCAGCAGGTACTCGAACCAGACGGTCAGGAGGGTGTAGAGGTAGCGGCTGCCCTGTTCTTTGAGCTTGAGGGCGGATTCGCCGACGGTGCGGTTGCGCCAGGTGATGGGAATGGTGCGGTAGGTATAGCCGCGGACGATGGCCTTGAGAGGGATTTCGATGGTGAGGTTGAAGTGGGGGGAGACGAACGGGCGGCAGCCTTCGATCACCTCGCGGCGGTAGCCTTTGAAGGCGTTGGTGGTATCGTTGTAGCGCAGGTTGAACATCAGGCGGATGACGAAGTTGGCGATGCGGTTGATGAACAGCTTGAAGCGGGGGTAGTCGTAGACGTGTGAGCCGCGCAGGAAGCGCGAGCCGAAGGCACAGTCGGCCTGGTCGCGCAGGATGTAGTAGTAGCGCACCACATCGGCGGGATCATCGGAGGCGTCGGCCATGTAGATGACCACAGCATCGCCGCTGAAATGATTCAACCCATAGGCTACGGCCCGCCCGTAGCCGTGACGGCCGTCGTTGCGGACGCCGATCACGCGCGGATCCAATTCGTGATGCGCCTGGACGATTTCACCGGTGCGGTCGCGGCTGCCGTCATCGACGACGACGATCTCGAAGTTGGAGATGCCCTCGTGATCAAGATAATCGGAGAGCAGCCGCAAGGTTTGTCCGATATTGCCCTCTTCGTTGCGGGCGGGGATGACGATGCTGAGCTTCATATTAGTTGATATTTTATAGTTTATAGTTTATAGAGAAAGACAAAGACGGATGATAGTTAATGGTTGATCGTTTATAGAGAAAGATAGGTTGGTGGTTGTTGTGGACATGAAAGTCATTCACGGTTTCGCCTCTTTTCGAGCGCCAGGATCAGGCCGTTCAACATCCGCAGCACTTCGGTGATTTGTTCGCTCAAGCCACGATAGACAGACTCATCAATCCAGGTCAAGTCTCTTGCCAACAAACAGTAGTATTCGAGTTTTTTCGCTGAACCCAGCGCGAAATGGAGAAAGTGGATAAATTCGCCCTGCCCACCGCGGCCGGTTCCTTCGGCGATATTGGCCGGGATCGAGACGGCTGCCCGGCGCATCTGGCTGGTTAGGCCATAAACTTCGGCTTTAGGGAAGGCGGATGTCAGGCGGTACACCTGAAGGACAAGGCTGTGTGCTTTCTGCCAGACTTCCAGCTTCCTGTAATCACTCACCCCGCTTCTCCTCGATTCTCGCTTCCCTGTAACGGTCAACTCCCTGCCACCGCATTTCACTATCAACTATAAACTATCAACTACTAACTCTCCTCCCCCAGCCGGCCACGATTTCCTCAAAGATGTCGTCCAGGGTGCGGGTGATATCCCAGCCGGGCAAGGCCGCTTTCAGGCGAGAGAGGTCGGAAATATAGCAGATGTGGTCGCCGATGCGGGGGGTATCGACATAGCGGTAGCGCATGGGTTTGCCGGTGAGCTGCGCCACGCGGTCGAAGGCTTCCAGAATCGAGATGGAATTGCCGCGCCCACCGCCCAGGTTGAAAACCGCGCCGACCTGGGGCCGTTCATAGAAGAATTCGATGCAGCGGGCCACATCGTAGGCGTGGATGTTGTCGCGCACCTGTTTGCCCTTATAACCGAAGATGGTGTATTCGCGCTCTTCGATATTGCAGCGGATCAAGTAGCTGAGGAAGCCGTGCAGTTCCACGCCGGAATGATTCGGCCCGGTCAGGCAGCCACCGCGCAGACAGGCGGTCTTCATGCCGAAGTAGCGCCCGTATTCCTGCACGAGCACATCCCCGGCGACTTTGGACGCGCCAAAGAGCGAGTGTTTGCACTGGTCGATGCTGAAGGTTTCCGGGATGCCGCCGGCGTAGGCGGGGTCGGCGTAGTCCCAACGGGTAGGCTGCTCGGTGAGGGGGATGGTGTTCGGCCCATCGCCGTAGACCTTGTTGGTCGACATGTGGACGAAGACCGCCTCCGGCGCGAACCGGCGGGCCGCTTCCAGCAGGTTGAGCGTCCCACCGGCGTTGACATCGAAGTCGTCGAAAGGGCGCGAGGCGGCCAGATCGTGGCTGGGCTGGGCGGCGGCGTGGACGATCAGATCAGGCTTGAGCTGCTCCAGGAGGGCGAGGACGCCAGCCCGGTCGCGGATGTCGAGTTCGTGATGGCGGAAGCGCGGGCAGGCAGTCTGGAGGCGGCGCTGGTTCCAGCGGGTATCGCCCTTTTCGCCGAAGAAATCGGCACGCATGTTGTTATCGACGCCGTGGACGTTCCAGCCCTGGCCGTCGAAGTACTCGACTACTTCCGACCCGATCAGGCCGTTGGAGCCGGTGACGAGGAGTGTGCGGTTGTTCAAGCGTAGTCTCGGTTCTGTACTGATCGACCTGCGAATAGGGCGTCATCATACACGAGGCTCCTCTAAAAGGAAACGCTGTCAGCGGCGGTATTCGTCGCCGCAGTCACCGATGAGGCGCAGCAGATCGCGCCCCTGCCCCGTCACGGCCTCGATCTGGCGGAGGTCGTCGGCGTCCAGGGCCAGATCGAAGAGGCGAGCGTTATCGGCACGGTGTTCGGCGATTCCCAAGCGCGCCCCGACGATGACTCCGGCCACAGCCGGTCGATCCAGGATGGCGCGGACGGCCACATTCGCCAGGCTGACGCCGTGCTTTTCGGCGATGGGCTTGAGGGTCCGCAGGAGGTCCTGAAACAGGCTCCAGCCGCCCCAGGCATCGATCATCTGCTTGTACTTCCGCAGGCTGGCGGTGGTCAGGGTGGCTGGAGTGGGTTCGGGCTGGCCGAGGTATTTTTCCGAGAGCAGGCCGCCGCAGAATGTGCCGTAGGTCAGCAGGGTGATGCCGTGCTGCTGGCAAAAGGCGGCCATCCGGCGAGCTGGGCGCTGATCGACGAGCGAATACTGCACCTGGTTGGAGACAATGCGGATTCCCTGGCGGGTGATGGTGTCCAGGCGTTCGGTATCGAAGTTGGTGAGTCCCAGGTGGCGGATTTTGCCCTCGGCCTGGAGATCGGCCAGATGCCGGAGCGCGTCCAGGTAAGCTGGGTCGCGGTAGTCCCACCAGTGGAACTGGAGCAGGTCAAGGGCCGGCACATCCATGCGGCGCAGCGAGACGCCAATGGCCTGCTCGACGACCGCCCGCGTCATCCGGCCAGGACGGGGAACCCATTTGGTGAAGGCCTGCACCTGCCCCAACGCCGACTCGCCACGTTCGCGCGCCAGCAGTTTGCGGAACTGGGCGATGTAGTCTTCGGCGGGGCCGTAGTGGTCGGCGAGGTCCCAGGTGGTGAAACCCGCATCGTGATAAGCGAGCATGTCAGGGATGGCTTTGCGCGGATCGATGGCTCCATGCGCGCCGGAAAGCTGCCAGAGGCCGTTGAGCAGGCGGCAGATGGTCAGGTCGGGTGTGAGGGGGTAAGTGGCAGTCATGGTCAGATTTTGGTAGTTGGGTTAATGGCTATGCGAAAGACGGAAGTCAAGGTCATCATGCGCTCTACAGAATCCGTTCGATGTCCACGGCACGCAGGCCATCGAAACGGACGACCACCGCGCCGAGCGTCACCGGCCCCAGAGCGAAGGTGAAGGGATGATCGCCCGGAAAGCGCGAGGAGAGTTCGTGGACGAAGCGCGGGGCGGCATAACCCTGCACGCCGACGGTCGGCCCGGTCATGCCCACGTCGGTGACGTAGGCCGTCCCCTGCGGGAGGATTTGCGTATCCAGGGTAGCGACATGGGTATGCGTCCCCAGCACGGCGGTCACGCGGCCGTCGAAGGCGAAGCCAAAGGTTTGCTTTTCGGTGACGGACTCGCCGTGAAAATCGACCAGCACCGCGTCGGTCTGGCCGGCCCAGTCCTCAAGCTGGCGTTCCATGGCCTCGAAGGGATCATCAGCCAGTTCCATGGCCGAGCGGCTGGTGACATTGACGACGCCCAGGCGCAGGCCGCTTTTGCTGACGATGATCGCGCCGCGGCCGGGGGCAGAACGGCCGTAGTTGAGCGGGCGGATCAGGCGCGGTTCGTCATGGATACTGCGACCATAGGGGCCATCCCAGGAGTGGTTGCCGCCGGTGACGACATCCGCCCCGAGGGCAAAGACGCGGGCGAGCAGATCGGGCGTCATGCCGCACCAGCCGTGCCCGCCAGAGCCGATGTTGATCGCCAGGTTTTCGCCGTTGATGACGATGAAATCGGGCTGGTAGGCGGCGCGGAGGTCGCGCAGCCGCGCTTCCAGGTGCGCCAGCGCGACCTCTCCGACCATATCGCCTACGAATAACAGGGTTGCCATGATGCAGGGTGTCCTCTCTAATGCAATGATTCAATGGTCTTCGTCTAACAGATCGCTGCCGCGTTTGATGGCGCCTTCGCCGAAGCGGTCGCGCAAGGCGTCGAGGGTCTGTTCGAGGCGCTGGGCTTCTTGGGAAAGCGGGGCATCCCAGAGTCCCGGCTGGAAAGCTTCGCCCTCGAAGCCGCTGACGCCGACGCCGATCAGCCGGACGGGGCGGCCTTTGGGCCAGGCTTTATGAAACAGATCGCGCGCAGCGGCGTAGATGGCCTCGTCGTGATTGGTCGGCGTCGGCAGCGTGATCTGACGGGTCAGGGTGGTGAAATCCGCCCAACGCAGTTTGAGCTTGACGGTCGTGCCGCTCAGCCCGTCCTGGCGCAGCCGCCGCCCTACCCCATCGCAGAGACTCCGCAGGGCGCGTTGAAGCTGCGCGGCATCAGCGACATCGCGGCTGAAGGTGGTCTCTTTGCTGACGGACTTGGCCTCACCCTCGTTTTGGACCGGGCGGTCATCCAGGCCGCGGGAGCGCTGGACGAGTTCTTGGCCGTGCTTGCCGAAGCGCCGCGCCAATTCACCCGGCGGGCAGCGGGCCAGATCGCCAATGGTATGCAGCCCCAGACGGGCTAACTGCTCGGCGGTCTTCGGCCCCACGCCCCAGAGTTCCCGCACCGGCAGCGGAGCCAGAAAAGCAGCCTCCATCCCTGGCGGGACGACCAGGATGGCGTTGGGTGGAGATTCTTTGCCGGCGCGATCCTTGCCCTGGTTGTTGGCGATCTTGGCAACCAGCTTGTTGGTGGCGACGCCGAGCGAACAGGGCAGATTCAACTCGGCATTGATCTGCGCTTGCAGCCGCCGGGCGATGGTTTCGGCGGGGTCAGGCAGCAGGCTGACATCCAGGAAGGCTTCGTCGATGGAGATCTGCTCGACGTAGGGGGTCAGGTTGTTGAGCCGCTCCATGACCTGCTCGGAGGCAGCCCGGTAGGCCTTGAAGTTCGGCGGACGGATGACCAACGTGGGGCAGAGGCGGACAGCCTGGGACATGGGCATGGCCGAACGGATGCCGAAGCGCCGGGCAGGATAGGAACATGAAGAGACCACGCCGCGCGCATCGGGCCGGCCGCCAACGGCGAAGGCGATCCCACGCAGGCGGGGATCAAGCTGCTCTTCCACCGCGCAGAAAAAGGCATCGAGATCGAGGTGCAGGATTTTCCGGGGCATTGAGACCACATCCACGGTGCTGGTCGAGAACCAGTATAGCGCGTTTTCGGATGTCCACAGCGGCGCTGATGGTCTTTGGCGGCATCGCCATAAAATTCCTTCTCAAAAGTGACATAAAATGGAGAAGAGGAATCGGGAGGTCGTGCGATGCTATTCACAGACGTGATGAAAGCGGTCGATCAGTTTTCCCGCGACCAACTGCGGCAGCTTCGAGAGTACATTCCACAGCGCGAGCAGCAAATCGAGCTAAAGGCGGGTACGCTGAACATGGATGCCCTGTTGGAAGGGCTGGAGGAGATGCGAGCCGGAGTGACCGATGAGGAGTTCCGCGAGATTGAACGCGCCATGAACGAGGAATACGTCGAACCATTGGATAAGGATCAATGACCGTTTACGTCATGGACACGAATGTCTTTTCGGACATTGTTGCGCCGGTTCCGAACCCGACCGTTCTCGCCAATCTCGCCGGGCATCGCCAAGATACGCTGTGTTTGTGCGAGGCAGTAGACTACGAAATCCGGCGCGGTTATCCCAAGGCTAACGCGACCAGCAAGCTGAGAGCATACGAAAACAAGGTAAAGCAGCAGTTCCAGTGGGTGACGATCATTGAAGATGACTGGAAATAAGCTGCACGATTCAGGGCAGATATGGCGAACATGGGCAGGGCGTTCTCTGATGTCGATCTGCTTGTCGCTGCTGTCTCCAAACGCCTCGGCGGTGTTATCGTGAGCGCGGATGCCGACTTTGATGCGCTTTCCCTCAACCGTGAAAACTGGCGTATCGCTTAAATCCCCGCGACTATCCGAGCTCCATACTGGTTCGTTTTGACCGCCAACGGGTGTACTTCATGGGCACTCTCTACCTGGTCTTGGCCAGCTACTCTGTATGGACTCAAGGCGGTCTTGTTGAATTTGCACGAACTAGTTGACAAGTTGCGGCAATTATCGCAATAATTACGAGAGGTATTGGAAACGTTTCCATAAGCGATGTTTCCGCATCAGGACATGGCACGGCCAAAGTGTCCGGCTGTGAAGGCTTGCCCGTCTGCTCTGCAAGTCGGAGGGGCTTGAGGGCTATAATACCGGCTGGACACCCAATGATCTCACAAGGAGGTTGTTTGCCGCATTTCTTATCGTACCAACGTCCGCATCTCTGGTTATTGAATCGATCTAAAGAGGAGTAAAGTACCTATGAAGCGGTTAGGATTGGTTTTGATGCTCGCATTGCTGGCGGGCATTATGGTCGCCCCGACGATGGCGCAGGGGGCCGCGGGCTGCCCTGAAGGGCTGTGGACGCTGATGAGCGCCGAACTGACCTCGGCCTGCGCAGGTGAACTGGCGGGCACAGCGGTGACGATGACCGGCCCCTTCACCGATGCCGATGAAGTCAAGTTCAACGAATCGGTTGCCGAGTTCGAGGCCTGGACGGGCATCGACATTCAGTACACCGGCTCGAAGGAATTTGAAGTCGCCATCCGCGCGGCCGTCGAAGGCGGCGCTGCCCCGGATATCGTGGACTTCCCGCAGCCGGGCCTGCTGAAGAGCTTCATCGATAAGGTGGTCGATGTGAGCACCTTCCTGAATGCCGACTGGCTGGCGCAGAACTACTCGCAGAGCTGGCTGGACATGGCGAACATCGGTGGCAAGATGGCGGGTGTTTGGGCGCGTTACAATGGCAAGAGCCTGGTTTGGTATCCGAAGAAGGCGTTCGAGGAAGCCGGCTACACCATTCCGACCACGTGGGAAGAACTGATCGCACTGTCTGATCAGATCGTGGCGGATGGCAGCAGCCCGTGGTGCGTCGGCATCGAATCCGGCGCGGCGACCGGCTGGCCAGCGACCGACTGGATGGAAGAAGTGATGCTGCGGACGACCTCGCTGGAGAATTATGACCGCTGGACGCTGCCGGCGACTCCTGAAGACCGGCTGTCCTTCAGCAGCCCCGAAGTGAAGAAGGCGGCCGAGACTCTGGCGAGCATCTGGTTCACCGAGAACTATGTCTTCGGTGGTCGCGAAGCCATTGCCGGCACATTCTTTGGCGATGCCCCTACCCCGATGTTCGATGAAAACCCCGGCTGCTACATGCACAAGCAGGGCAACTTCATCACCAGCTTCTTCCCCGAGGGTCTGGTGGCTGGTGAAGACTATGACTTCTTCTATCTGCCGGGCATCGATGAAGCGTATGGTAAGCCGTTCCTGGTCGCCGGCGACATCTACGCGATGTTCAATGACCGACCCGAAGTGCGCGCGGTGATGGACTTCTTCAGCCGCGGCGAATCGCTCAAGACCTGGCTGGCGAGCGGCGGCGCGCTGTCTCCGCACAATGACGCCCAGCTCGATTGGTACGGCAGCGATGTGGAACGCAAGATTGCCGCCCTGGTCGCAGAAGCTACCAGCCTGCGCTTCGACGGCTCGGACATCATGCCGGGCGTGGTCGGCGCGGGTTCGTTCTGGAAGGGCATGACCGACTGGGTCTCCGGCACACTTGACCTGGATACGGCCCTGGCCGAAATCGACGCCGCCTGGCCGCAGTAACCTGATCATCGGGGTGATCGAGTGGGTCACCCCACAGGCATACGTATGATGGATGAATGCAGGGCAGTCGGATGGTTGCCCTGCATTTCATTATGGGATAGTGTATCTGCTCGACTGCCTTATACGAAAAACATTAATTGCAATTCAGGCAGCTCAAGGAGGCTGTAGATGGAAAACATTTTAACCCGGCGCTCGGACGCTTACAGCCCAGGTCAACTGGCGATTGCAGTGGCGTTTGTGGCTTTCACATTTGTCGGCCTATACGCCGGTTTCGTGGTGCTGCGGGATGTCGAGATGCCCCAGGTGCTGACGGCGGCGCTGGCGATGATCTGGGGGGTCGGCGGGGTTATCCTCCTGTACTACGTCGCCAACAACCTGGCCGAGCGGATGCCGGGTGGATGGCCGGCGCGATTGCAGCCGTTCGTCTTCGTCGGCCCGGCGCTGGCGCTTCTGGCCTGGTATCTGGCTGTGCCGACGGTGCGCACGTTCGTCCTCAGCCTCTACAACCAGAACAGCACAGAATTCGTCGGCCTGCAGAACTATCAGGCAGTTTTCACGGAACGCATCATGATCGAAGCCTTCCGCAACAACCTGCTGTGGCTGCTCATCGGAACCGGATTGACGGTTTCTTTCGGCCTGCTGATCGCTATTCTGGCGGATCGCAGCCGGTTCGAGAACGCCGCCAAGTCATTGATCTTCCTGCCGATGGCGATCTCGATGGTTGGCGCGGGCGTGATCTGGAAGTTCGTCTTCGCCGTCGATCCGAACATCGGACTGATGAACGCGGTCGTAGTCGGCATGGGCGGGGAGGCGCAGGCGTGGCTGAGTCTGGTGCAGCCCTGGAACAACCTGTTCCTGATCCTGGTGATGGTCTGGCTGCAAACGGGTTACGCGATGGTGCTCATCTCGGCGGCCATCAAAGCCATCCCGGATGAACTGCTGGAAGCCGCCCGCGTGGACGGGGCCAACGAAATCATCATCTTCTTCCAGATCATCATTCCGAACATTGTCGGGACGCTGCTGACCGTCATCACCACCGTGGTCATCTTCACGCTCAAGATTTTCGATATCGTGATGGTCATGACGGGCGGACAGTTCGGCACCGAAGTCATCGGCGTGCGCTTCTACCGCGAGATGTTCACCAATGCCAATTCGGGCTATGCCTCGGCTATCGCCATTGTGCTGCTGATCGCGGTGATCCCGGTCATGGTCTACAACCTGCGCGAATTCAGCAAGCGCCGGGCGTTCTAAGGGAAGGGCATCATGGAAACACAAAAACGCCGCGCGGTTCTGCTAGTCAACGGCCTTCTTTTACTGATTGTCGCCCTGTGGACGATTCCGACCCTCGGCCTGCTCATCTCCTCGTTCCGCGAGCGCAACGACATCCAGCGGAGCGGCTGGTGGACGGTGCTGCCGCATCAAGCCTGGGTGGAAACCGGCGAATCCCGCCCTATTCCCGAAGGCCAGACCCGCGACCAGCCCATCACCATCGACGGCGTCACCGCCACGTATGAACAATGGCAGGCAGGCGTCGATATGGGCAACGGCACACGTCTGGTCTGGAATGGTAATCTGCGCCGGGGCAGCCTGGATGTTTACCGCCAGCAGCTCACTGCCAACCTGTTATTCACCTTCGACAACTATGGGCAGGTGCTGGCCGGTCGGGAATATGAGGTGCGCGACGTCGAAGGCAACATCACCAAAGTCCAGGGCGACAACATGATCGGGGCGTTTCTCAACTCGCTGACCGTGACCATCCCGTCCACGGTCATCCCGATCCTGATCGCCGCTTTCGCCGCTTATGGCTTCGCCTGGATGAATTTCCCCGGACGGCGCATCCTGTTCATCATCGTGGTAGCGCTGCTGGTCGTGCCTTTGCAGATCGCCCTGGTTCCCATCCTGCGGGATTACGTGGGGTTGCAGCTCAACGGAACCTATCTGGGCATCTGGCTGGCGCACGCCGGCTTCGGGCTGCCGCTGGCGACCTACCTGCTCTACAACTACATCAGCGGGCTGCCGCGGGAGATTCTGGAATCGGCCTTCATCGACGGCGCGTCGCACTTCACCGTCTTCGTCCGGCTGATCCTGCCGCTGTCGATCCCGGCGCTGGCCTCGTTCGCCATCTTCCAGTTCCTCTGGGTGTGGAACGATTATCTGGTGGCGCTGATCTTCCTGGGGGTAACCAACAGCGAAATGCAGGTGCTGACTCAGCGCATCGCCGCCATGGTCGGGGATCGCGGTCAGGATTGGCATCTGCTGACGGCAGCAGCCTTCATCTCGATGATCGTGCCGATTGCGGTGTTCTTCTCGCTGCAGCGCTTCTTCGTGCGCGGTCTGATGGCCGGGTCGGTGAAGGGCTAATCTGCCGCCTGGATCAGGTGGTGATGTTCAAGCATCGAGGCGGCCCAGTGGCCGCCCCGGTTCTCGTGGCTGAAGGATCGTCCCTACCCTACCGCACGGGGCGAACGTGGGCGATTTCGTCCTGGCTCACAGGGCGAACCTGAGCTGCCCGCAGCGTCAACACAGCGATAGTCTTTCCGGCCAGCGTCATGAACTCGACCTCGTAGGCTGCGCCCTGCTGGTGAACCAGAACGACCGTCCCGATATCACCAGCCTCTAGTCCGTACTTGGGAAGCGACTCGGTCAGTACGATATCGTCCAGTTCTTCAATCATCGTTTTCCTCCAGCGGATAAGCAGTCACCAGCCGAGGCGTCCGGGTCACATCAGCCGCATCGATAAACCAGACGACACGAACACGAGGACGGCGACCATCCGGGGCATCGATCTCACCTTCGACAACATAACGGATGCCAAACTCAGGGTCTTCTTCCACTGCTGATAGTGGATTCGTCTGGGCATGTTCTCGAAGCGCGTCGGCCAGAACCGTCCACTTTTCCCGCGTAAAACCAAAAAGCAAGAAGAAACGCGCTTTGGATCGTCCTTTGGGATGCAAGATGTTGAGCAGATAGCCCACAACTTTGGCTTCTGGAACAACTGCTTGCTCTACCTTCGGAAGCCTGCTCTGCGTCATAGAGTGAGTATAGCAGAATAGGAGGTTGCGTAGTGTAGCTGGGCGCTGATAGCCCGGTGACGTGAAGTCCTAAAGGTCCCGACGAGCATCTTTCAGAGCGTTTTCAAGAAGCCAGACCGGACGCCGGGTGTGGCGTCCGGTTTGATTCAGAGGGGGGTTAGCCCGCCAGGAGTTCGACCTCGGCGCGGACGTTCAGGGGGACAACTTCCGGGATGGGGAAGCCATTGAAGGCCACGGCGTACTCATTGGTGTAGGCCCCCGTGTCGAGCATGACGAGGCGGTCGCCGATGTGCAGTTCGGGCAGTTCGATGTGCCGGGCGATGACATCGCAGCTGTCGCAGCTTGGGCCGGCCAGCGTGCAGCGCACCATCGGACGCAGATCAGCATCCGGGGCCAGCAAACGGATGACCGGCGGGAAGCCCTCGAAGCTTTCCATCAGGCCGTTGAAGACGCCTGCATCCAGATACAACCAGGTGTCCTGTCCGCGCTTAGCCTTGCCTACGACCGAGACGACCAGGCAGCCCGACTCGCCGACCAGCCCACGGCCCGGTTCCAGGATGAGCATCGGGTTGGAGAGCGGCACGTAGTCCTGCACTGCGCCCATCACCGCCGCGCCGATGGCGCCCAGCGTGGGGATGGCAGCCGTGTGATAATGCCCTGCCGGGAAACCGCCGCCGATGTCGAGCATGTAGAGGTCATGGCCGCGCTCGGCAGCCTGCCGCCAGATGTCGCCGCAAGCGCGGATAGCATTGACCCAGTTCTGGACGTTCAAACACTGCGACCCCACATGGAAGGACAGGCCGATGGGATCGAGGCCATGCGCCCTGGCCTGATCGAACAGGTCGAGGGCTTCCGCGCCGCTCACGCCGAACTTGCCGGCCAGCGGCAGGACGCTGCCCTGGTTATCGACGGCCAACCGGACGTAGACGCGCATCCCCGGCGCGCAGCGGGCGACCTTCTCCACCTCGTAGGTCGAGTCTACCACCATCGCGTAGACACCGGCCTCGTGCATCCGCCGGATGAAGGTCGGGTTCTTGATGGGGTTGCTGCAAATGATCTGCTGTCCGGTCGCGCCGGCCGCCAGCGAGAGTTCCAGTTCCGCCAGCGAAGCGATTTCGAGACCACCGCCCTTCTCCACGACCAGCCGGATGATCTGGGGATTGGCGTTGGCTTTGACGGCGTAGAAGACATGCCCGCCGGGGAATGTGTCTACGAAGGCATCATAGGTTTGGCTGATCTGGTCGAAGTCCAGCACGAGGCTGGGGGTGGTGAGCGAGGGGTCGGCAATGACGGCGTCCATGCGGACAGTGTTCATCTGATTCTACGGGTCTCCTTCTTTCGAACGTGTCTAGGCCGGGATCGGCGCAAGATAAAGGGGCGGCCCAATGACCACCCCCGTGTCTACGGTGATTCTACACCCACTTGCCCCACGCACAATCCACAATTTGGCGGATTTTTTGGGGGTTCACACAATCTTAAATTATGGCCCGAATCCCCTGCCCGATCAGCCCGGATTCTGGGGGTTTTTGCGCTCCTCTGCGCCGGCTTTCGTCTTCCCTAATCCCGACTTACTCTTCGAGTGTGCTGGTATCGCCTTCGGGCAGCCCCATCGCGCGGGCTTTCAGCACGCGGCGCATGATCTTGCCGGAGCGGGTCTTGGGGAGTACTGAGACGAACTCGATTTTGGCCGGCACGGCGATGGGGCCGACTTCGTGGCGGATATGTTCCTTGAGCTGGTCGATGAGCGCCTCGCTGCCCTGGAAGCCCTGACGGAGGATGCAGTAGGCGTAGATGACATTGCCGCGCACCTCGTCGGGCACGCCGATGACAGCCGACTCGGCCACGGCGGGATGGCTGACGAGGCCGGACTCGACCTCGGCTGTGCCGAGGCGATAGCCAGAGACTTTGATCACGTCATCGATACGGCCGATAACCCAGAAGTAACCGTCCTCGTCCTTGCGGGCCGAGTCGCCGGCCAGATACCAGCCCTGCTTGGGATAAGCGCTGAAATACTGCCGCACCATACGGTCCGGGTCGCCGTAGATCGTCCGCAGCATCCCCGGCCAGGGAGTCTTCAGCACCAGGCGGCCTTCGACGCCGGGCGGGCAGGAATTGCCGTCTTCATCGACGACATCGGCTTCGATGCCGGGGAAAGGACGGGTGCAGCTTCCGGGCTTGAGGCCGACCGAGGGCATTGGTGTCAGGACGAAACCGCCCGTTTCGGTCTGCCACATGGTATCCATGATTGGGCAGCGGCCTTTGCCGATGACGTTGTAGTACCACTTCCACGCTTCGGGGTTGATCGGTTCGCCAACCGTGCCGAGCAGCCGCAAGCTGCTGAGGTCGTGGCGGTTGGGCCAGGCATCACCGAAGCGCATCAGTCCGCGGATGGCCGTCGGGGCAGTGTAGAGAATAGTGATGCCGTATTCTTCGACGATCTTCCACCAGCGGTTAGGGTACGGGAAGTTGGGCGCGCCTTCGTAGATCATCTCGGTCGCGCCCAGGATGAGCGGCGCGTAGACGATGTAGCTGTGCCCGGTGATCCAACCCGGATCAGCCGCGCACCAGAAGCGGTCTTCGTCCTTGATATCGAAGACATATTGCAGCGTGGTCGAGATATACACCTGATAGCCACCGTGGGTGTGCAGGATGCCTTTGGGCTTGCCGGTCGTGCCGCTGGTGTAGAGGATGAAGAGCGGGTCTTCGGCGTCCATCACTTCGGTTTCGCACTTGGTGCTGGCGATGGGCAGGGTCATCAGGTCGTGATACCAGAAATCGCGCCCGGCCTGCATCGGAACCGGCTGTCCCGTCCGTTTGACGACGATGACGTGTTCGATGACCGGCGAGCGGTGGACGGCTTCATCGGCGATCTTCTTGAGTTCGACAATGCTGCCGCGCAGCCAAGCCCCATCGCAGGTGATGAGGACGCGGCTCTGGGCATCCTCGATGCGGTCGGCCAGGGCGTGTTCGCTGAAGCCGCCATAGACGACACTGTGAACCGCGCCAATCTTGGCGCAGGCCAGCATAGCGATGATGAGTTCGGGGATGCGGCCCATGTAGATGGTCACGCGGTCGCCTTTGCGGACGCCCATGCTCCGCAGGACATTGCCGAACTTGTTGACCTCCTGCCACAGCCGCCAGTAGGAGAGGGTCTGCTTATCGCCCTGCTCGCCTTCAAAGATGATCGCCAGCTTGTTGCGCCGCCAGGTCTTGACATGGCGGTCGAGCGCGTTCAGGGCGATGTTGGTCTTGCCGCCGACGAACCACTTGTAGAAAGGCGCCTGGCTGCGATCCAACACCTGGTTCCAACGCTGGAACCAATCGAGGGTATCGGCGCGCTTCGACCAGAAGGCTTCGATATCGGTCATAGCTTCCTGGTAGACGGCATCATAATCAGGAATGTGGGCATTTTTGACAATGGCCTCGGAGGGGTAATACCATTCGCTCGTCGAGGGGACAAAAGCCTCGTCGCTCATGCGTAAAGCTCCTTAAAAAGGGAATGTTGTAGGAACTGTATCATCCACGGGCGGCCCTTCATCCACGCCGGGAACAGTGCCGATTATAGAATCGAATGGCGTATCAGCCAAAGGCGGGGATCAGGGGTTCGGGAGATGCAAGACGGGCACAAGAGCGCACCCTGTCGCAGACGGGAACGAATTACCCCCGTTCAGCGCAAGGGCGGTATACTGGATGAGAGGTTCATTTCGACCTGGATGAGTAGGAGGTCGAGTTCACAACCTATCCCGCGACCCTATATCCACATCTGAATAGTAGCTTGTGTTCAATAATGGAGGCTCTTCATGGCTCAACCGAAACGCTTGCTCACACTCTTCGCCTTAATGGCCCTGGTCATGGTGGTGGCCGGAGCGGTCCTCGCTCAGGAAGCCCCCCAGCCGTTGGGACTGACCCCCTTCGAGATGTGTCCCAAATTCGATCCAGGCGTTACCGTGACCGTCGTCGGTGACGCGGGGCACAACCTGGCTCCCTACGGTTTCTGGAAAGATGATTTTGCCGCGATGGGTATCACCATTGAAATCGTGGAAGTGCCCTTCGCTGATGTATACCAGAAGCTCAAGACCGAGTTCGTCGGGCAGACCGGAGCCTTCGATGTTGTGACATTCTACCCGGCCTATATCGGCGACTTCGCCAGCAATGGCTATCTGGAACCACTGGATAGCTATATGGCGAAGGAACCGGCTGCCGTCTACGACCCAATGATGGATGATGTGCTGGCTCCGTTCCGCGAACTGTACAACAAGTTCGCTGGGCAGACCTATGCGTTGACCATCGACGGCGACGTGCTGGTGCTGCAATACCGCAAGGATCTGTTCGAGAACGCCGACGAGCAGGCCGCCTTCAAGGCCAAGTACGGCAAGGACCTGGCCGTCCCAGAGACCTGGGAAGATTATCTCCAGGTCGGCGAATTCTTCACCCGCAAGGCCGGTGAGACGCTGGCGGGCGAGACGCTGACCGAGGATTTCTATGGCTCAGCCGAATTCGCCAAGCGCAGCTTCAGCTTCGCCTGGTTCATGAACCGGGCCGCCAGCGCGGGCGTGATCTACTTCGACGAGGACATGAACCCGCTGATCAATTCGCCGGAGAGCGTTGCTGCCCTGCAGAACATGGTGGACAGCCTGAAGAACGCGCCGCCGGATGTGCTGAACTTCGGTTATGACGAACTGCGCGACATCTTCATCGGTGGCCGCGCCGCGATGGTCGTGCAGTGGACGGATGTGCCTAAGAAAGCCGCCGATCCTGCCCAGTCGAAGATCGTCGGCAAGGTGGGCGTGGCGCGCGTTCCGGGCACAGTCGGAGCCGATGGCACGGTCGTGCATCGCTCGATGATGCCGGTAGGCCGCGTGGTCGCTGTGGCGGCTGACTCGGATGTCAAGGATGCCGCCTACTGTGTCATCAAGCACATCGCCTACAACCGCAGCCTGGAAGATGTCTCGACCTCGCTGACCGGCCTCGATCCGTACCGCCAGTCACACCTGGATAACGTCTCGGCCTTCGCCCCGCTGATGGGCGAGGAAAATGCCCAGGCGTATCTGGATGGGCTGAAAGTGGCGCTGGCCGACGGCTTCCCGGAGATTTTCATCCCCGGTTCGGCGCAGTATGAAGATGCGCTCGATCTGGAAGTGAACCGCGCGCTGGCCGGTGAGATCACCGCGCAGGAGGCGCTCGACAACGTTGCCGCCCGCTGGAACGAAATCACGGACACGCTCGGACGGGACTCGCAGATCGCGGTCTGGCGTCAGGCGTTGGAAAGCTACCGGGCACTAGGTTTGTTGAAGTAAGGTGATCCTCTCCCCCTGCCCCCTCTCCGCTTCGCAGAGAGGGGGAATCATCAGGGGGTCGCAGATTGAATTGATGATCCCCACCCCCTAACCCCCTCCCCATTACATGGAGAGGGGGAATGATCGGGGGCTGGGATCACAGACAGGGGCTGGCTCTATCTCCTCACGGACGTGGAGCCAGCCGTCACCGCCGATACCCACCCGCCCGATTAGAATGCCGCCGGGGGTTAGACGACGTCAGGATTCACCGAAGACATGTCCCCACCTCCTGACGGAGGGGCAGAAGCCCGTCCCTACGGGGTATCGGGCGCAAGGCTATCGGTGGATGAACGCGAAGCGCAGGCTCCCGCTGGTGCTGTGAACCACATGCAGGCTGCACCGTGACTACAAGAACTGATTCCGGCAACTGGCTGAGCCGACGACTGGGCGTGGAGAACCGCGTCTGGAAGACCGCCCTGCTGTTCGTCCTGCCCGCCTTTATGCTGCTCATCAGCATCACCATCTACCCGCTCGTCCGCACGCTGTGGCTGTCCGTCAACCAGTTGGAGCTGTCCATATCCCCCAAAGAGACCTTCGTCGGACTAGATAACTTCGGCAAGGTCGTCGGATTGCGGATTGTGTCCATCAACCCGGAAAAACCGCGCTATCCCGAAGGCATGAGCGAAGTCACCCGCTTCACGCTCGGCGAGACAACCTACGCGCTGGTGCACGGCGCGGGCGATACCCGCTTCTTCAAC
Organism: uncultured Anaerolineaceae bacterium; assembly: GCA_964556745.1. Classification (GTDB taxonomy): domain Bacteria; phylum Chloroflexota; class Anaerolineae; order Aggregatilineales; family Phototrophicaceae; genus CFX2. The sequence continues at coordinate 36,260 of CAZKXW010000004.1, read as the reverse complement.
GCGCTGCGGAATACCGCCGTGCTGGTCGCCGGCGGGGTGACGATCCAGGTACTGCTGGGGATGGGGCTGGCGCTGCTCGCCAGCGAAATGGGGACAAGCCGTACCGTCTGGGTGACGCTGTTCTTGATCCCGATCATGATCGCGCCGGTGGTTTCCGGCTTTCAGTTCCGGGTGATCTTCAACGACTCGTTCGGGCCGCTGAATTATCTGGTGCGAGAGTTCAGTGGGGGACTCATCCAGCCGCCGGCCTGGACCGCGAACCCGGATACTTCGCTGCTGACGATCATGATGACGGATGTCTGGCAGTGGACCCCGTTCATGATGCTGCTGATCCTGGCCGGGCTGGAATCGATCTCGCAGGAAGTGATCGAAGCGGCGAAGGTGGACGGCGCATCCTACTGGCAGGTTCTCATCTGGGTGAAAATCCCGATGCTGCTGTCCGTGCTGATCATTGGCATCCTGATCCGCATGATGGACACCTTTAAGACCTTCGACCTGGTGGTACTGCTGACCGAGGGCGGTCCCGGCAGTTCCAGCGAGACCGTCGCCTACTACACCTATATCAACGGCTTCCGCTTCTTCTCGATGGGCTATACCGCCGCGATTGCCTTCGTGCAGTTGATCGTCATCATCATCGTGTCGCGCGTGTTCCTGAGCATCCAGAAGCGCCAGCGGGGAGAACTGTGATGACCACCTCCAACCGGACATCGATCCGCATCCTGATCGGCATCGTCCTCACAGCCGGGCTGATCTTCTTCCTGTTCCCGGTGGTCTGGATGTTCCTGACCTCGTTCAAGACACAGAACCAGATTTTCGCCACCCCGCCGGTCATCATCCCGCCCAGCGAGCAGTGGAACCTGGACAACTACATCGCCGCGCTGACGGAAAGCGGCGGCCTCCAGGCGGTGCGGGACAGCTTGATCGTCTCGATCTCAACAGCGCTGGTCAGTGTGGGGGTCGGGGCGCTGGCGGCCTACAGCCTGGCGCGTTACCGCACCGGCGGCGACCAATTCGCCTTCTGGATTCTCTCGACGCGGATGTTCCCGCCGGTGGCCTCGGCTATCCCACTGTTCCTGATCTTCAGCGAACTCAAGCTGCTGGACAGCTATTGGGCGCTGATCCTGGCGAACACCATCTTTAACCTGCCCTTCGCCATCTGGCTGCTGAAAGGCTTCATCGAAGATCTGCCGCGCGAACTGGAAGAGTCGGCGCTGATCGACGGCGCATCAACTTTCGGCGCGTTCTGGCGGGTGACGCTGCCGCTCATCAGCCCCGGCCTGGTGACGGCGACGCTCTTTACTTTCGTCTTCACCTGGAACGAATTCATGTTCGCCCTGCTGATGACGCGCCGCACCGTCCGCCCGCTGACAGTGATGATCCAATCGCTGGCAGGAGGCCATGAAATCTTGTGGGCGCAGATCGCCGCCTCCGGCGTGATCGCCATCATCCCCGGCGTGCTGCTGGTGCTGTTCTTGCAGCGGTATATCGTCCGCGGCCTGACGATGGGCGCGATGAAAAGCTGAAATCGAAGAATTCCACTACAGATCCCTGACGGGCGGGCTTCGTAGCGACACAGAGGAAGGTGGAAGGAACGACACGGTCAGACCATTCGGTTGCCAGAGGCGGAGCGGCGGTTTAGTATCAGGCAGAGCAGCGTAATAAATCCATCGTGGAGGAACAAAAGTGGTTAAACTGATCGCCTTTCTGAAGCGCAAACCCGGCATGACCATGGAGCAGTTCAAGGCGCGCTGGGTGGATGAGCATACCAAGATTTCCAGCAAACTGCCTGGTCTGCTCGGCTACTACATCAACATCAATGTCCCCAACCAGCCCAGCAACCAGGAACCGAATTACGACGGTACGGCTGAACTGTGGTGGAACAGCGTCGAGGAGATGGAAGCCTCCTTCGCCAGCGACATCGGCGCGGCGGCGGGCAAAGACGCCGACGAATTCTGTGAGATGCGCTTCCACCTGTACACCACCGAATACACCATCATCCCGTTCAAGGGCCACCCCTAAACCACGACCAAACCGAACGGTTCGATCCAGGGGGCTGCCGGGCACAGTCCCCTTTTCGTTCCCCGGCCCGGCATAGGCGCGTGATGTTCTGCGCCCGGCGCGTTTTGAAATTATGACTACAATTTCAAGATACGCACGGAGACAATTTATCCCTCCTGCTTGCCCAAACGAAGGACACATCCGAATATGCGCCTCAAAACTGCCTTATTGCTCGGCTTGATTTGCGCTGCGCTGCTGGCTGCGCCGGCGCTGGCTCAGGACGAACTGCCCTACGCTGAACTCACCGCCTGCTGGATGGCACTGCCGGACGATCTAGTCGAGGGTGAAAACGTAGACTGCGGCATCCTGTATGTGCCGGAAGACCGCGCCGATCCAGACAGCGCCACCATTGAGCTGGCCTTCGCCATCCTCTATGCTGCCACCGAGGATGCGCAGCCCGATCCGGTCATTTACCTGGCGGGCGGCCCCGGCGGCAATGCCGTCGCCGAACTGGAGGCCTGGGTCGATATTCCCTACATCCAGGATCGTGACCTCATTCTGCTCGACCAGCGCGGCACAGGCTATTCCTTCCCTACCCTCAACTGCCCGGAGATTGAGGAGAGCGAAGAAGACGCGACTCAGGCCTGCCGCGACCGGCTCACCGCCGATGGCGTCAACCTGCAAGCCTATAACAGCGCGGAAAACGCCGCCGATGTCGCCGATCTGCGGGTGGCATTGGGCTACGACGAATGGAACCTCTACGGCATTTCCTACGGTACGCGGCTGGCGCTGACCGTCATGCGCGATTATCCCGAAGGCATCCGCAGCGTCATCATCGACTCGGTTTATCCGCCGGAAGTGAACTCCTGGGAGGAATATGGGGAGAACACCGCCGCGGTCTTCGCCAGGCTGTTCGATGCCTGCGCCGCTGACGCTGGCTGTAATGCCGACTTCCCCGATCTGGAGGGCGTGTTCTATGCCACGGTCGATGAGCTGAACGCCCAGCCTGCCGAGTACACGGGCGTTGACCCTGACACAGGCAGCGGCATCGATCTGAGCCTGAGCGGAACCGACCTGATCGACCGTCTCTTCCAACTGATGTATTCCACGGAGAGCATCCCCTACCTGCCCTGGATGATCTACGAGGTTGCCAACGGGAACTACAACGCGCTGGATGATCTCGAATCGGGCGCGATCTTCGAGCAGGAGCGCCGCCGCCAGGAACCCGGCGAAGACATCTCCGACAGCGAGGGCATGAACCTCTCGGTGGAATGTCAGGAAGAAGTCGGCTTCCTCGATGAAGATACCGCCCTGGCGAACGTTCCGACCGAACCGGCAGGACTGTATGACAGCAGCATCAACGCCATTCGCTCCACCTTCAGCGACTGCCAGATTTGGGGCGTGGCGCTGGCCGATCCAATTGAAGCTGAGCCGGTGGTCAGCGATATTCCGACGCTGGTAGCCGCGGGCGAGTTCGACCCGATCACCCCGGCCAAGTGGGCGCAAAGCGCCGCCAGCTATCTCTCCAACAGCTTCTTCTTCGTGTTTCCCGGCGGCGGTCACGGCGTGATCGACATGAACGACTGCTCGCAGGGCATCATGCAGGCCTTCCTGGATGATCCCACCCAGGAACCGGACGGAAGCTGCATCGACGAGATGGGTTCGGTGCCGTGGGCGCTGCCGTCGGGCTAACACCCCCCGCCGCTGCGATTCATCAGGGGGCTGCTCAGACAGTCCCCTTTTTGTTCCTCATCCCGCCACAATCTGTGCCATAATAACCGTGAAGCCGTTGATGCGAGGGCGCTGCTCATGGTCGATATGCCCCACACGAAAGTCTCGGCAGCCGAGTTCCTGACCCTGCCGGAGACACTCCAACCCACCGAACTGCTCGATGGAGAGATCATCGTGAGTCCTTCCCCCGTACCCGTGCACCAGATCATCATCGGCAATCTCTACTACCGGCTGCGGGGTGTCATCAGCAACGGTATCCTGTTGATTTCGCCCATTGATGTCCGCCTGGACGAGGAGAACGTCGTCCAGCCGGATATTGTCTGGCTCTCCGCTGAGGGACACTGCGCCGTGCGCGAGAAGTGGCTGGAAGGCCCGCCCGCCCTGATCGTCGAGGTGCTGTCGCCGGGAACATCCCGGCGCGACCGCGGCGGCAAATTTGACCTGTATGAACGCCACGGCGTCAGCGAATACTGGCTGGTCGATCCCGATGGGCAGTTCGTCGAGGTGTATACTCTCCATCAAGGCCGCTACCAGCGGCAGGGACTTTACAGCCCTGGCGAACGCTTCACCTCGGCGGCGCTCGGCGGCAAAGAGATCGACCTCTCCGGCGTGTTCGGAGCTTGATCGTGCTGCTCAGCCACCCGGATCGGAGCCAGGTGTATCCACGGCAGGAAATACACGTGCTGCCCATCCGGGCTGACCTCATACACCCATAGGCCGTCCTCGACCCTCAAGCCCATACAGCGCACGGCCGTCCCCGGCGGCAGCCCGTTGTTCCATTCAGTCGTCACCAGCAGCTTCTCGGTGCGGCCCAGCGCGTAAGCATACGGCCCTGCTGGAGGATACAAATCTGGCGACGGTGGATTGTCCGGCGCGTACAGTTCCGACTCGTGGGCAATGGTCAGGTTCCCCTGCATATCGGCCACGTTGTAGTAGCCGGCCTGATCGTCCGCCGACAGCACCCGCACATCCGTCTCCGCTGGAACAGCGCCGATGGCGCGGTTGGTTCGCATCCAGCGGTCGAGCATCTGATCCACGCTCATCACCGGCTTCACAGCCATCCCATTGTCGATGGGCGGGTCCACTCTCTGGACGAGCGTGACGGTAGCCGGCGCAATAAACATCACCGCCGCCAGGATGAACCCCACCAGCAGCGAGAGCAGGCTGGCCGCTGCCCAAAGTGGCAGCCGCAGGCGGGGTTTGGGCTTGGCCTTACGCTTGCGGGCGGGCACGGCCTCGGTCTCGATGATGACCTCGGCGGGGACAGGGTTAGCCGTCTGATCCTGGAGCAGTTCGCCCAGTGAAACGGCTTCCTGGGCCTCTTCAGCCTGCGCGTCAGGGCGCTCTGGAATCATGGTTCCCTCCGCGTGGGGCTGCAAACGCGCTTGCTCTCATAAGAAACACGCGGCATATGGCCGTTTGGGTTGAGTCTGCGCTCAGATAGGAGGCTGTCCGTTGGGCAAGAGACACTGACACGATCCCGCTAATAGCTAAATGTGGATGCGTTTCAGGTTGGGGGCAGCCAGTTCCAGAGCGCGTTTCTCCGGCAGGACGACCAACTGCGTCTCATCCTGGTAGGCCAGCGCCAGCGTGGTAAAGCCGATGAAACGTCCGCCCATCCAGGCATGATCCAGCGCCTCACGGGCGGCCTCCAGAATCAGAGCCTCCACCACCTGCCAGCCGCGCGGCGAGCTGTAAGGATGGCTCAGCAAGACCTGCGAGTCGCCCTTTACTTTGGGGATGCGCCGCCCGAACCAGGGTCTGTGTTCGACCACGGCGCGGACATCCGGGGGATACTGGCGCAGCAGCGTTTTGAGGCGGTCGATGTACTCCCCTTGCGGCATAATATCGACCACGGCGCGGCGGATGCCCGTCCGGCCGCTCTCGTCGCGCTGGTCAGTCACCACCACATCGGCCAGCGCCAGCCGTCCGTCCGGCAGTCGGAACGATTTGTACGACCGCGCCCCGCGATAGACCTCTGCGCCCCAGCCCTGCCCGCGCGGCATCGCCGTCCGCCAGACGGTCTTGAGCGTATCGTCATTGAATCCGCTGGTCGGCGAAGTGTAGTTATAGCCGCGCTGATGGCCTTCCAGGACGTACTCGATCACCAACTGACGCATGGGGATGGTAGACCTACTGCGGGCGCGGGCGCAGCGTATTCAGAAACTTCTTCATGAACTCGGTCACGCCGCGGTTGGCGACCAGGCTGCCCTCGGCAATCTCCCACTTGTACCCCATGCGGTCGGCCTGACCGCGCAGGCGCTTCTGCTCGTTGCGATAGTGATGCAGGATGTCCTCCAGCGTGGTCGTCTCGCCCCACAGGTCGGACTTGTTGACCAGGATATAGAAGGCTTTCAGGTGCTTGGCCGCTGAAGGTTCATCTTCGATCATCTGCAGGACAAAGTTCAGCGCGTCCTTCTGCAGGTGGACATCAGTGTGGTCAATCAGGAACAGGATGCCGCGCGGCTGGGCGGCCCGGAACAATTCCACCCAGTCGGTCTCCCACATGGCGTACTCGCCGCCCACATCGCGGCTGGGCTTGAGCTTCATGTAGCCGTCCCCTACCCTGGCGCTGAAGTCGGTGATGGATTCACCCCCAGCGGCCGTTGGGTCGGGGTTGAAGTCGTTGAGCGCAGTCATGCTGTGTCGCAGCCATTCGATCAGCGTGGTCTTGCCGGTCTGCCGCGCCCCCAGCACGATGAAGGATACGCCAGATACCTTCACGTAGAAGAAGTCCTGCAAGGCGCTGACGGTCGTGTTGACCGCTTTGCCGACCGTCGTGATGGTTCCGATGACGATGGTGATGACGGTATCGAGAATGTTCGCCACGCCTAAGTCCTCGCTGCTGAACGGATCATGCTCATCACTTTATACGAAAAACCGCCATCCATGTTGCTCGATGACTTTCGCAAAGAGTTACCAAAATGTCACCCTAACCGATCAAAAGTCTGCTATCCTGCCTCACAGAGGACTATATGGAGGAAACGGATGAACGGCGGATTGTCGCAGGATCGCCCCGGCGGGTTCTACGACCTCACCGGAGAAAAATGAGAAAAAGTCCAAGCGGCTTGCACAGATGCTTGAACGTATATAAAATCTCATCGAATCCAAACATGTTTACACTAGGCTAGAGGGAAGGTCGATGAACGAGATTCCAACTCAAGCTCCCCCTTCGCGGCTGACTGAGCAGGCGCAGAAGTTGTTGGAAATCCTGCGGGACAACCGCACGCCCTGGATGAACCGCAAGGATATCGCTAAAGCGATTGGCAAGCGGCGGCTGACGCCCTATGACATCGCGCTGCTGGATCTGCTCCAGGATCGCGGTCTGGTGCAGATCAAGTCGCGGCCTAATGGTACACCCATCGGCTATGAATGGGTCTATCACGCCCCCCAGGACAGCGGCAACGGCAGCAGCGGCTAGGGGCAGAGTGCGATGAAAATCATCACGCTGCTCAATGAAAAAGGCGGCGTTGGCAAGACCACGCTCGCGACGCATATCGCCTCCGGACTCGCCGTCCGCGGGATGCGGGTGCTGCTGGTCGATGCCGATCCGCAGGGACACGCCACAGTGGCGCTGGGGCTGCAAAAAGAACCAGGGCTTTATGACCTGCTGGTGCGGAATGCGCCCTTCAAGTCGGTGCTGCGGGTCATTCCCCCGAAAGCCTATCAGGTTCCCAATCTGGCCGTAAACGGCCAGTTGATGGTGCTCCCCTCTAACGTGGAGACGCGCAACATCGCCAACTCGATCTCCGATTCCTTCGCGGTGGCCGAACGCTTCCGCGAACTCGAAGGAACCATTGACCTGGTCGTCTTTGACACCTCCCCTACCCCATCGCTGCTGCACGGGTCGATCTACATCGCCACTGACAGCGTGCTGTATCCAACCACCTGCGAGTACCTCAGTTTCGACGGTCTGGTGGAGAGCATCAAGCACCGCCAGGCGGCAGAAGCCCACCGTAAACAGTGGGGCTTGAACGCCATTGAAGTGCTGGGCATCGTCCCGACGATGTACCGTACCAAGACCATCGAGCACTCCGAGAATTTGAAGCAGCTCCGCGAGCAGTTCGGTGTGCTCGTCTGGGATCCCATCCCGCAGCGCACGATCTGGGCGGAAGCTGCCGCCATCCGCCGGCCGGTCTTCAGCTTCGCGCCGGAGAGCCTGGCCGCCAGAGACGCCTGGGAACTGGTGAACCGCGTACAGGAGGGAATAGGCCGTGTCGGCTAGGCGTGGGCGTGCCGCCCGCGAGTCGCTGGATGTCTTCGATAACTCGTCGCGTTTATCGCTGGCCGAAACCGATGCCGCGATCTTCGGCGATCTGAGCAAGGTTGACGTCGGCCGTGTCAACGTGCGTCCGGTCAGCATCCAAGATATTCACCCGGACCCATCCCAACCGCGCCGCGCCGTCCCATCCCCGGTGCGCGTCTTCTGGGATGGACGGCCCTCCGGCATACGCACGCTCTTTGCCCGCTGGTATGAGATGGCGATCCAGGAATCCGGGCGCGAATTCAAGCTGGAACCGTTCCTGGAAGCGGGTGAAGAAGTGCCCCGCCCAGAGAAGATGGGGCCCATCGAGGCATCGCTGATCGAAATCGTCGAATTGGCCGCGAACATCCGCGCGAACGGACTCACCTACCCCATCACCGTGGTACATACGCCCCCCCAGGGCTACCAGTTGGAAACGGGCGAGCGCCGCTGGCTGGCTTACAATCTGCTCAGCATCTTCTTCCCGGACGAGGGCGTCACCTGGGAGCGCATCCCGGCCCGTGTGGTCGAAGACTTCAGCGTGTGGCGGCAGGCCAGCGAAAACAGCGCCCGCGCCAATCTGAACGCCATCAGCCGCGCTCGCCAGTTGGCAATCCTCCTGATGGATCTTTATCGGGCACAGGGCGAGCGTTTTTATGCTTATGATGAGATTGTCACAAACGGTGGCAGCGACCGCCCCTACTATGCCCAGGTGGGTGATGGCGAGCATGGCTACCCTATCCCGCGCGGGCAGGGCGAACTGGTGCTGAACTCGGCTGGCTTTAAGAATGCCAGCCAGCTTCGGGAGCATCGCTCGCTGCTGCGCCTGCCGGATGAAGTCTGGAAAATTGCCGATGACTTAAACTGGACTCAAGGCCGGATTCGGCTGCTCCAACGTGCCGCTCGAAAGAAGGCCAAATTCTTGGGTCAGGATGAGTCTAAAATGATGGTTAGTCTGGCCTTAGAACAAGCTTCGGAGCAGGGCTACCGGATTGGGATATCCCAACCCCACTCCCCCACTCCGGTTCTTGACGAGCCTGAAGAAACTGGAAACCCCCTATTTTCCCCTAAAATCTCCGAGCGATTTCGTCGGATGAAGGGTCTGGCAAAGCGAGTAGGGGAGGGGGGTGGTAAACTTACGGATGCTGACCTGCTTTGGATAACAGACGCCCGCAAGGTGTTCAACGAGTGGTTGGATGAGCTGGAACGCGGTGTCCGCGACCAGATGCGTAAATAATGAATGCATAATAAATTGTTATTGTTTTGTATTAATTCTTGACGGGCGGTTCGCCGCCCAACTGTGGAGTCTGAGGGCCGATCCCGGCACGGATCGGTGGACAACTAAATAGGTTCTGAAGTTAGGGTCCTGTAAAACAAAGGACCCGCGGCCGTCAAAGGCGCGGGTCCTTCATATCGGGGCGATCTTACGAAACATCTCCAGGCCGGGAGGTCTGGAGGTGGACTCAGGCTCCAACAGTGCAAAACGCACTCTCACTCTGCCGCCTAACGGCTAGGCTATAGCAAAGCTGTCAGGCCCCCCACTGCCGCTCATTCCGATCTCACGTCTGTGAGTCGAGGGCGGTCAGCAGGCTCCACGGGTGAACCGGAAATCTTGGGTGAACCAAAATCCAGGACACGCCACTCGTTCCGCAGCCTGCACCCCTACACCCAATGGGAGAGTGTAGCACTGTTGGAGTCTGCGCTCAACGAAAATCGCTCCAGAAGGGCGATTTTTTGTTGCCAAACGCAGATTCGCGCGTTTTTGACGCGGAATCATTGTATTTCGCATCAAAAACCTATAAAGACAGTGGATTCTCGCTGATTCCGGTGCTGGGCAGTTGCCAACCGCAGCGCGGCAAGCAGGCTGCGGTGCGCTGGGGCCGCTATATCCACGCGCGACCAGACGACTCGGAGTTGGAGGACTGGTTCCTCCGGCAGCGGTTTGGGGGGGTGGCGCTGGTCTGCGGTCGGATCTCCCGACTCCTCGTGCTCGACTTCGATGACCCCGCCTTAGCGTCGGAATTCCGACGCCTCAACCCTGATCTGGCTGAGACGTATACCGTGCGATCGGGTCAGCGCGGCCTGCCGCACTTTTATTGGCGGCTGCCAGAGGGCATGACGGTGCAGTCGCGCTCGCGCCCCGGTGTCGATCTGCGCGGCGAGGGGACATATGTCATCGCCCCTCCGACCCGCATTGGGCCGGCCGTCTGGCGTGTGGATCGCGATCTCCCCATCCGAGTGCTCAAGATGGCCGATTTGCGGCGCATTTATGGCTTTATGGCTGTCTCTACCCCTAGCCAGCCCCAAAACGCCGCTGAGAGGCCGTCTGGCGCGATTCTGGCCACAGCGCCGGATGGGTCTGAGGCGTCGGAATTCCGACGCTTCGTCCTCCCAGGGGACCTGCTCGATGCTTATCGCCGTCTGGCTCCCCGTGGCCGTAATCAGGCGCTCTTCCAGGTTGCCCTTGATGCGCGCGACAGCGGTTGGACGGAAGCCGCGGTGTCTTCGGTACTGGCGGATGTCCATGCCCGCTGTCCGGGGCGTGCACCCGTTCGCGAGAGCTACCAGTCGCGTCTCCGTGAGGGTATTCGAACCATCGCCAGCGCTTTCAAACGACCGCCGCGTCGCCGCGACGACCGCGCCGCGGTCGGCTTATCGACCGCCGCCCGCGAGAAGCTGCTGCAATCTGGGCTGGTGAGCGCTGCTCGTGTGCTGGATGCGCTTTACCGCGTGGGCCATGCTCAGGGTGCGCTGCTGACAGAACGCCAGGTCTGCGAAGCAGTCCAGCGCTTTCGGATTGGCCGCCGCGCGGTCATGGATGCGCTCAAAACACTGCGTGAGAAGGGCTGGATACCCCCCGGAACCCCCCATTCCATCGCTGACGCTGCTCTCGCCCCTGAGGGGCTGGAACACTCATGCAAGATGAGTAGCGGAGCAGACCGAGTCAAAACCTCTGGCGGCCGTCCCCCGGCCCGGCACGCCATCCCCGGCGCGGAGGCGCTCGCGCGAATCCTGGGCGTGCGTCATGCCCCCGGTGACGCGCTTCCCGACGCGGCCTTGAGCGCCCCCGCCGCCTACAGGCAGGCCGTTCACGCGGGTTTGATCGCTCGTAGGCCCGCCGCCTACGCGCGTGACTGGCTCTCGGCGCGGGTAGGTGTCTCCCGCTGGACGACTCGCCGCTATGATCGCCGCGCTGGGATCGCCGCCCAGCCCATGTACGCCGCGCAGCCGGTCGAGTGGGCGACGCTGGAGGCGCTGCTGCCTGCCGAAGGCCGCGACAGGCCGGGCCTCTTCCTGGAAGCTGCCGATGGCCGCCGCTATCCGCCCATCGCGGGACTGGCCCGCCGCCTGCTGGCGCAGGGCATGCGCCTGACCCTCAAGCGGCAGCTTCCGAACGCCTATCAGGTGCGCTCAAGCGTCGGAATTCCGACGCCTCAGGCCTTGCTGAACCCCATGCCCCCTCTGACTTTGCCGCCAGCCGCGGTCATGAATGCCCCAGCCTGGAGCCGCTCATCGCCAGCCCCCCGCCGGCCATATCCTCCCGTGCCGGAGCCGCGAAGCGTCGGAATTCCGACGCTTCAGGCCGATTCAGCCACCTTCTGGCTGTGCCCGAAGTGCCTGCGAACCCACGTCAGTGACCGCCCGCCGGAGCAGTGCAATCGCTGCCGCGCCCCGGTCGATTGGCAGGTCATCCCAGAGTCGATCTGGCGCAATCTGGATGCCTGCAAAGCATGGTGGCGGCGCGTCTGGGACGACCATGACGCCGCCGAGCGCCGCTCCAAGAATGCCCCTAAACGCCCCGATTCCCTGCCGCTCGCCGATCCCGCCGCCGAACTGATCGCCCGCCGCGCCTGGGAGACCGTCCGCGACCTCAGCCGCAAGACCGCCCGCCGCCTTGTCAAACGCTACGGCATCCACCTGGTCGAGAAGGCCCTGGCGGTGCTGCGCCAGCGCGTCGCGCGCAACCCAGCCGGTTTGCTCATTTCTATCTTGAAGTCTATGTATAAATTATCATATAATATTATATCGCCGCCGTCTCGCCCATCTGAAACCCAGTCCGACTGGCTGGCGCGGATGGCGGTCTCACCCTACCTGGAATATCTTGCTAATGCTGATGACATCAAACGCATGGCAGCCCCTGTAATGTAATGTAATATTATTGGCAGGCATTAGTGGTTGTGCTTTATCTGCCGCTGAACGAGCAGCGAGGACATCTGGACAATGGCGAAAATCCTGCTGGTTGAAGATAACGAGATGAACCTGGACATGCTCTCCCGCCGCCTGGAGAAACGCGGCCACACCGTCTATGTCGCCCGCGACGGCATGGCCGGCGTTGAACGCACTCAACAGGTTATGCCCGATATCGTACTGATGGACATGAGTCTGCCGGTCATGGATGGCTGGGAGGCGACTCGTCGGCTGAAGGCTTCCCCGATCACCCGCCGTATCCCAGTCATCGCGCTCACCGCCCACGCCATCGCTGGCGACCGCGAAAAATGCCTGGAAGCCGGCGCCGACGACTACGCCACCAAACCCGTCCTGTTCGACGAACTCCTGTCCCAGATCAAGCGCCTTACCGGCGGGTGAGGGCATTCTTCGGCGTTCTCTCTTTCTCGTGAAAATAGACGCTCGCTTCCCTCATCCACGGTCTCGCCAGAGACGCCAGTCTTGGCATCCGGTTTTAGCAACAGGTCGCGCCGTTCTGATCTCTTAAGTCCCCTCTCCATGAAATGCAGAAGGGGTTGGGGGGGATCATGAGAACCCCAGAGGGAGTATTTTTCTGGTAGCTGGCGGAGCGCGCTCCATTTTATATAAAATATATTATTAAATAATAAATTACTGGTATGACTAAAAACTAAAAGCTGTCCGATAACCGTTCTATAAACCCCTTCAGTACTGCAATCGCCCGGTCGTATTCCTCCAGCGGCAGATGCTCGTGCGGCGTGTGATCCAGGTTGCTGTCCCCCGGTCCATAAGCGATCATCGGGCAGCTCCACTTCGACCCCACCGTGTTCATATCGCTCGTTCCCGTCTTCAGCACAAACCCCGGCTGCATCCCCTCGGCCCGGATCGCGGCCATCATCCCCCGCACCAGCGGGTTGTTCCGGTCGGATTGATACGCCCGCTCATGCCCATACCCCCGCAGTTCCGCTCCCGGCTGCGCGAAACCCCGCAGCACCTTCAGCACATCTTCCGGCGTGATCCGCGGCGGCAGCCGGAACGCTACGGTCATGTTCAGCGTCTCGTTGAAGTAATCCGAACTGGTGTTGATCCCGCGTAAGCTCGCCATCACCTGGTCGAAGATGCGTTCCACCCCTGCGTTCTCGATCTCCGTCCAGTTCAGGATGTTCTGCCAGAACTCCGCCCCCAGCGCCCCGACCGTCGGCTCCGGCCTCGCCGTGTGGGCGACCGCTCGCCGCAGCGTGTATTCCACCAGGATGCGGCCCTTGTACCCCAGCGTGATCCGGTTGCAGCTGCTCGGTTCCCCGATGATGCAGAAGGTCGGCGTGTAGTGGTCGCTCACATAATTAGAGCCTTTCCCGGTGGCGATCTCCTCCTCCACGCACCCGGCCACGATCACCCGCCACCCCTCCGGGATGCGCGCCTGGGCCGCTGCCTCGGCAAAGCTGCATAATGCCCCCTTTGCGTCCACGCTCCCGCGCCCATACAGCGCCCAGCCTTCGCTCAACCCGGCCAGCGGCTCGGTCGTCACCCGCCCGGCTTCAGCCAGCGCCTCGACCCGCACCGGCACTTCCCCCGGAAACGTATCGATGTGCCCCAGCAGCATCAGCGTGTTTGGGGCGTTCGTCGCCCCTCGGATGCCAAAGGCATTCCCAGCTTCATCCACGCGGGCATCGAACCCGCGCTCCCGCATCCACTGTACCAGATAATTCACTGCGGCCGATTCCAACGTGGATGGACTGTAGCGTTTGACCAGTTCCAGCAGCAGATCCGAATGGGGCATGTTGTCCTCGATGAAGTAGGGCTGCCCACTTCCCGTCGACACGGGCGGGAAAGTCAGCTAGACTCACAGCGAATCGGTGCGATTGTAGCATTCAGACAGCAGACCTCAAACTGATGTTCACCAACCGTAGTGACCTCCTTCTCGTCAACCCTGCCCAACTAAACTACGGCATTGCCGTGACCGATGTGGATGGCGACGGTCTGTTCGAGTGGTTCGTGGCGGGCTTTGGTTTCGCCAATACCGTCTTCAAGTGGAATGGCAGCGGCTTTGCTGTGGTCACGCCCCAGCAGTTAGCCGACTCCGGCCGCCAGACCATCGGCATCGCCGCTTGCGATCTCGACGGCGATGGTCACGAAGAAATCTACCTCCTCAATACCGATACCTTCGCAGGTCGTAAGTTCTTTGCCGACCGCCTCTTTGACCATGCCGATGGTAATTGGGTCGATCTGTTCTCGCTGCCCATCCATCGCGCCGTGTTGAACCTCACCGCCGGGCGTTCGGTCATCGGCGTGGATCGGGATGGCGATGGGGTGTATGGCTTCTTCGTCGCCAACTACGGCGGCCCCATCCGCCTCTACGAACTCGACGAAGACGGCCGCCTGCGCGATGTCGCTCCGCAGATCGGGCTGGATTTGATGACCGGTGGGCGCAGCGCCGTCGCCCTTCCGCTGCTGACCCCCCGCATGGACATTTTTGCGGGCAACGAAGGCGGCCCGAACTTCCTGTTTCTGAACACGGGCGAAGGCCACTACGAAGAGATCGGCAGCCCTTCCGGTGTCAGCGATCCTGAGCAGCACGCCCGCGGCGTTGCTGTCCTGGACGCCAACGATGACGGCCTCTTCGATCTGGTCTGCGGCAACTGGGAAGGCCCGCACCGTCTCTTCGTCCAGACCTTCAACGGCTCCTTCGTCGATGATGCCCCCCCGGAGATGTCTGCTCCCTCGCGGGTGCGGACGGTCATCGCTGCCGACTTTGATAACGACGGCTGCGAAGAGGTCTTCTTCAACAACATCGGTGAACCCAACCGTCTCTTTGGCCGTGTGGATGGAGTCTGGCGGCCGATCCCTATCGGTGATGCCCTTGAACCTGGTTGGCTCGGCACAGGAGCGGCCGTCGGTGACCTGGACGGCGACGGCCGCCTCGAACTCCTGATCGCCCACGGCGAATCCGGGATGCAGCCGCTCACCCTCTATCACGGCCCGGACAACGGCCACCACTGGCTGCGCGTCCTGCCCTATACGCCTTTCGGAGCGCCGGCCCGTGGGGCGCTGGTCACCCTGGAAGCCGGCGGCCGCACCCAGCGCCGTGTGATCGACACCGGCAGCGGCTATCTCTGCCAGATGGAGCCGGTCGCGCACTTTGGATTAGGGCAGTTGGAAACGGTCGAGCGCGTTACTGTGCGCTGGTTGGATGGAGCGGTGCAAACCCTCGATCATCCCCGGATCGATCAGCTCCACCGGGTGCGCCATCCCTACGAGCTGATCCTGTGAATTTTGCGATGGCCTTGAGCCGTTCGTGGCGCAGCTTCGACAGGTAATCGTCACACTCGGCGGCCAGACAGGTTTCCCGATCTCCTGGCATCGTGTCGGAGGTCAGCGCGATGATGAGCGTCCTCGCGAATTCCGGCAGCGCCTTGAGTCGGCCCGTTGCCTCCAGCCCGTTCATTCCCGCCATGTGGGTGTCCATGAAAATCAGGTCGGGGCGTTTGCGCTGCACAAATAGCGCCTGCGCCAGCCCTGCACTATAATGCCTGCTCACACCTGTGTCGGGTACTCTCTGACGACAAGGAGCGGAACGATGAAGTCTCTGGGCTGCTTGCTGATAATCGTGAGCATTGTGGTGATGGCTGTGCTGGTTGTTCTGCCCGTCCTCGGCCCGTTCGAGAACAATCCCCTCCTGATGAGCGTGCAGACCGCGCTGCACTGCCCGGCCGGTTCGCGCTTCGAGCAGGAGTTCGCCAATTACAGCGACTTTCGCGGAAGTGCCCGCGTCGCGACCAGCTACTGCGTCGATGCCGAAGGCCAGCGCACCCGGGTTTCCGATGAACGCCTGCTGGTCGCTGGCGCGGTCGGTTTCATAGTCCCCTTCCTGATCGGCCTGTTCCTCCTCATTGGCGGTATTTCCCGCTCGGTATCGCGGCGGGCAGCTTCCTTCGCGTCGATCGCCGCCGGTGCTGGCGACGACGTGATCGATGTCGGCGGCATGAAGGTGCGCATCAGCCAGTCCCCGCCCATCGTCGTTGGCGGGTCCAAGACCGCGGCTCCCGGTGAGGCAGGCTCGCCAGCCGCCCCCGATGACGGCGTGATCGATGTCGGCGGCATGAAGGTGCGCATCAGCCAGTCTCCGCCTATCGTCATCGGCGCATCATCGACGACCTCGACTCCGGGCGGCTCGCTGACCGATAAGCTCCAGGAGTTGAAAGACGCGCTCGACAAGGGGCTGATTACCCAGGACGAGTACGACCGGATGCGCAAGGAAATCCTCGACAGCCGTTTTTGACTGGAGCCGCGATGATCCGAGAACATGAATGGGTTGTGCTGACCGTCCGCGCCTTGCCCGAAACCGCGTGATGAGCGATGAGGTGGTGTTACCGCATTATGTCCGCTTCCGCAGGGCTTTGGCTTTCAGCAGGGTGACTAACCGGTTGAAGCGAATCATCTGTTCCAACTCCGCCGCTTCATCCTGGCTGAGTTGGCCGGGCTTGTTCTTTTCTGTGAGCAGTTCAGCCCGTGCCTGGGCGCTCTCCGACCGTTTCCCGGCCCGAAAATCAATCCCACTTCTCCGTATGATCTCTGTGTCCTCTGTGTCTCTGTGGCGGAATTCTTACGTCCCCGCTTCCCGGAACCGCGCCTGGAGCATCGGCAGCAGCCCGCCCGCGTCGATGATCGCCTGCACCGAGGGCGAGAGGCGCGGGAAGGTGAAGGTCTGCCCGCCCGCCCGGATCACCGCCTCGGCCAGATCGATCTCGATGGTGTCGCCCGTCTGGACATGCGCCCGCGCTTCCGGGCAGACAATCGGCAGCACCCCTTGATTGATGCAGTTGCGGAAGTACAGCCCGCTGAACGACGCCGCGATCAGGATCGGCACGCCGCAGTATTTCAGCGCGGTCACGCCCTGTTCGCGGCTGCTCCCCATGCCCCAGTTCTTCCCGGCCACGATCACATCCCCCGGCTGCACTTGACCCGCGAATCCCGGATCGAGGTCTTCCAGGGCGTGGGCAGCGATCTCCTCCGGTGTCTTCAGCGTATAGGTGTACTTCCCCGGAAAGATCACATCCGTGTTGACGTTATCCCCATAAACCCATACCCGATGCTGGCTCATCTCGCTGTGTCCTCTGTGTTTATGCCAAGCCTCCCCGTCAGGGGACTGTGGCGCAGTTCTTGCCTTCGCGCTTTGTCACAATGATCCAATCGAATTCAGTACCACATGGCTGATCGACCCGGCGATCAGGCTCCCGGTGCGGGCAAACATCATCCCGAAGGCCAATCCCATCGTTCCCTGGTACAGAATCGTGCTGGCTGCCGCTGCCACCGGATCGCCCCCATAGCTGCTCATCCCCAATCCAAAGTGCCACAGCCCAAAAGCGATGGCCTGAATGACCAGCGCCCAGGCCGGGCTGAACCAGCCGCGCAGCCGGGTTTGCAGCGCTCCCCGGAACAGGAATTCCTCGAAGAAGCCGTTTTGCAGCGCGTTGGAGATCAGGCGGTTCACCAGCCGCGTGACTGTGAGCTGCCCGCTGGCGACCAGCCCCGCCAGGATCGCCACTGGAATGACGCACCACAGCAGCGTTACCCGCCGTGAGTATCGCCCCAGCCGCAGTCCCAACTCACCAGGACCTGCCCTCAGCGCCAGCAGGATCAGCAGTGGCAGTACGAAATAGGCCACTGGATTGAGGATGTAGTTGTCGTTGCCGAGAAGCTGCCCGCCCGCCCGTTCCAGCGCGATGCGGAACTCGCTCCAGACGGGCACGCCGCTGCTCACCACCTGGTGAAAGACCAGCCCGTCGATCAGCGTGACCGCGATGAAAGCCGCCACCACCACCACCTGCGGCATCAGCCAGCGGTGCGGCGAGCTTGGCTGCGGATCAGTCACGCCGGGTGTAACCAGCGCCGTGATCCCCGTCAGCGCCAGATAGCCCACCGGGAAAGCCAGATCGCCCAGGCCGATGTGCCCACGCGCGATCAGCGCCACCGCGCTCGCCAGCCACAGCACGCCGAAAACCCACACCGCCGGGGTTCGCGCCGCCGTCCGCAATCCATCCGCCATCCGCCCCCGCCAGGTCATAGATGCTCCTCAATGGTTTTCAGTCATGATTGTATCGGCAGTCCATCACCCCTGCCGACTGAGCTTTCACGTGTAATAAGCAGGTGTGAGGAGGCAGGAAACATGCCTACGACATCCCTAGAAGAAGCCCTCGATTTGGCGCTCAAGTTAGCCCCCAAAGAACGCTTGCAGTTGATCGAACGGGTCGCTTCCTCTATCGAATGCGACATTGCCCCTCCTTCTGTCCAGGAACTTCCGGAACACTGGGGGCGTGCTTTGCTGCGCCTGCTGGATGAGCTTGGCCCGATTGAACTGAAGTATCCCGAGATCGAAGACCCGGTTGAATGGGTCAAGCAAATTCGGCGCGATGAACGCGAACAACGTTTGGGCGATTGGGGCAAGGAAGAATGACGCTCGCCATTGTCGATACACCAGTTGTGATTCACCTCTACCGCCACTACCTTCCTGCTCGTTCCTGGTTTGGTTCGCTGTCTCAGCCTCTCGGCATCACCCCAATTACCGGGATGGAGGTTGATATCCGGCGCGAGCAGCAGGGCAAAACAATCTGTCTGTAAGGCGCTTCTCAGTCAGTTCGATCTTATCCATCTGACATCTGCCGATCAGGATTGGGCCATGCAGCAAATGGAACAATTCCGGCTCAGTCATGGTATTGCATTCAGTGATTGTTTTATTGCCTCTGTTGCTCACAGACTCCAACTGCCGTTGCATACCCACAACTTGAAGGACATGACTCCTCTGCTCGGCAGCCGCGCGATCAAGCCTTATGCGTGAAGATCAGGCGCACGCTTGCCCTACATAAACTCGCGCGGGTCGGCGATCTCCCCGGCCAGCGCGCTCGCCGCTACCACATACGGGCTGGCGAGATAGATCGGTGCGTCGGCTGTGCCCATCCGCCCCTTGAAGTTGCGGCTGCCGCTGATGATCGAAGCTTCGTTGGGCGCAGGAACCCCCATGTGGTTGCCCATGCACGGCCCGCACCCCGGCGTATTGATGGCCGCCCCGGCTGCGATCAGCGTCGCCAGTGTGCCGTCCTCGACCGCCGCCAGCAGCACCTCTTCGCTCGACGGAATCACCACCAGACGGCAGCGCACCCGTTTCCCCCGTACTACCGCTGCTGCCGCCCGCAAATCCTCCAGCCGTCCACCGGTGCATGTCCCGATGAACGCCTGCTGGATCGGTGTGCCCACCGCCTGCGACAGATCGACCACGTTGTCGGGCAGGTGGGGTAGGGCGATCTGCGGCTCCAGATCGGCCACCTCCAGATGCACCACCTCATCATAGACTGCCTCGGCATCAGGATAAATCGGCGCATAGTCGCGCTGCGCTCTCCGCCCTTTGCCTGATTTCCCTGTGTCCTCTGGGTCTCTGGAGTGGAATTCGCGTCTTCGGTTTCGTCTTTCTTCGATATAGGCCAGCACCCGCTCATCCGGCGCGATATAGGCGCTCATCGCCCCGAACTCGGCCATCATGTTCGGCATCACCGGCAGCTCGTCTATCGACCAGTACCCGACCGTCTCGCCGCCGATCTCGACGGCGCGATATTTCCCGCCATCCACCCCCTGCTGGCCGATCAGCTTAAGCGTCACGTCTTTGGCCGTCACGCCGGGACGTGGCCGCCCACTCAGCACCACCTTCAGCGTCTCCGGCACGCGCAGCCACAGTTCCCCCGTCGCCCACAGCGCCGCCATCTCCGTCCGCCCCACACCCATGCCGAACGCCCCCAGCCAGCCGAAGTGCGTCGTATGACTGTCCGAGCCAAAAACCACCTCGCCCGGCAGCACCAACGCCTCCTCGCTCAACACCTGGTGGCAGATTCCCCGCCCGACCTCAAAGAAGTGCGCGATGCCGTTCTGCCGCACCCACGCGCGGATTTCGGCGTGATTCTGCGCGTGGTCGGTCGTCGGCGCGGGCACGGCATGATCCAGCGTCACGGCGATCTTCTCTGGTATAGCGATCCCCGGCGCGCCGATCTTATCGAAGATGCGCCGGATCGGAGCCGTGTTGTCGTGGCTGAAGACCACATCCGGCTTCACGTCCAGGATGTCCCCGGCGCGGGCGCTGCTCACCCCGGCCGCCCGTGCCAGAACTTTCTCCGCAAAAGTGTACGCAGGCATACTCACTCCCTGTTCTGTGCTAATGGGAAAACTCAATCAAAGGCAGTAGAGGCGACCCGCCGCTTCGCCCGTGCAAGAATCATTCGCATTGGACTGCTTCCCCCCATAAGCATGGCGGTGGCTTGCTCAAATCGACACGATATGACGATTCGTCGAAGTTTGTGTCCTTTTGGTTATAATCGGCCCATACTCAGGTGGTAACAATCCTGCTCATAGGAGTCTCGCGCGCTCATGGCAAAGAAGCAAAAGTTCTATGTTGTATGGAAAGGTAAAACTCCCGGCGTTTATGACAGCTGGAAAGAGTGTGCCGATCAAGTCAATGGGTTCTCTGGCGCTGAGTATAAATCCTTCGACACGTTGGCCGCTGCGAGACAGGCCTTTCAGGGGGAATATCAATCCTATGTAGGCCAATCGACCCGACAGGCTGATCAAGTCCGTTTGTTGGACGTGGGTCAACCCATCTGGGAAAGTTGGTCAGTTGATGCCGCCTGCAATCCAGTGCCCGGCAGGATGGAATACCGCGGGGTTCATACGCAGACAAAAGAAGAGATTTTTTCCGCTGGCCCCTTCGAGGATGGAACCAACAATGTGGGTGAGTTCCTGGCGATCGTTCACGCATTGACTGAAGCCAAACGACGCGGGTTGACCCTTCCCATCTACTCTGATTCAAGAAATGCCATCCTCTGGGTACAACAGGGACGATGCAGGACGAACCTTGAGCCGACGTCAAACAATCAGGTGATTTTTGATCTCATCAAACAGGCAGAGAATTGGTTGGCCTCTCACGATTTTGACAACGAAATCCTCAAATGGGAAACCGATGTTTGGGGCGAAAACCCCGCCGATTACGGCAGAAAATGACCAGGATCACATTCGCTGAATACCAGTCACGCGATGAAGCCAACCAGATCGTCGAACTGAGCGATGGAGAAATCGTTGTCAGTCCCCCACCGACGCGCATCAGAAATCCCTCATGGCCTTAATGGTGCATCCGCTAAATCGTCCAGAAAAACAGGGGGCTGCGGGGGACGCCCCCGGTAACGGCTCCATCTGGAGCAGTTTGTCCAGCTCGTCATCGGTCAGCAGGCTGCCTTCGATCCGCGCTTCAGCGCAGGGCTGATCTTGCAGCGCGTCGGCCAGCACCGCTTCAAACGAGGTTGCTGCCCATCGATCGGCTTTCGACGATGCCGCTGATGCTGGCGCCTTTGGGTGCTGATCTTCACTTCCCCGCTTCCACTGCCGAGACCAGCTCCCGCCCGGCAGCCTCCATCAGCAGCGCGTCGATTTCCACCAGCGTCAGCGGCTTGGTATCGGCCTGCTGCTTGATGCTGTGCGTCACATCCCGCACCGTGTCATCGCTCAGTGTCAAACCCAGTGCCCGCGCCCGGTCGCGGATGGCGTTCCAGCCCGTCAGCCGGTGTCCAATGGCAATCTCGCGGCTCAATCCAAAATCCTCCGGCTTGAGGATTTCGTAGGTCGTTGGGTCGGCCAGCACCGCTTTGGCATGGATCCCCGCCTTGTGGATGAAGGCGCTGGCCCCGGTGATGTAATTGTTGAAGGGGATGTCCAGGTCGCAGATGTCGGCAATCAGCCGGTCGATCTGGGGCAGCAGCGTCAGCGTATACTTGCGGACGTACTCTTTCTTCAGCGTGTACAGCCGCGCCACCAATCCGCCCAGTGGGGTGATGCCGTTGCGCTCGCCGATCCCCAGCACCGTCGTATCGATGTGCGTTGCCCCGGCTTCCAGCGCCGCCGTCGCGTTGGCAATCGCGCAGCCGCTGTCGTTATGCCCATGGAACTCGATGTCCAGCCGCGTCAGCCGCACCAACTGCTGAACCATCGCGTAGACCTGATTGGGCGTCGCGACCCCCACCGTATCGGCCACCCCCAGCCGGTTGACCATCCCCAGGTCCGCCACTGCCAGATACACCCGCAGCAGATCCGCCTCGCGGCTGCGGAACGTGTCCTCAGTGCTGAAGCGCAGGATGATGTCCGGCTTCTGCTCGCGGATGTAGCTCATCACCTCCGCCGCCAGGTCGATGATCTCCCGGATGCTCTTGCCGTGGCTGTGCTGCATCAACTGCGGCGACGTGCCGATCACGATGTCCAGCCCATGCACCCCCGTATCCAGCGCCCGTTTCGCATCGTCCTTGTGGCAGCGGATGTGCGTCAGCAGCCGCGCCTTGAGGCCCTCCCGCGCGATCACCCGGATGTCTTCTTCACTCTGCGGGCTGGCGCTCGGTGAGGTCATCTCGATCATCTCGACGCCGAACTGATCGAGCAGGCCGGCGATCTCGATCTTCTGCGCGGTGGTGAAGGTGGCCGTGCTGAACTGCTCGCCTTCCCGCAGCGTGCTTTCAATAATGCTGAATTGCTCAAAAGACATCGTTCAACGTCTCCTCGATAATCTCGATGGCCTGCCATAAATCCTCATCGGTGATGACCAGCGGCGGCAGCAGCCGCAGCACACTCGGCCCCGCCGGGAGCGCCAGTACGCCGCGCTCTTGCAGCGCCTTCAGAACCGGCGCCACTTTCCCACGCAGTTCGATCCCGAACATCAAACCGCGCCCGCGCACTTCCCGCGCTGCCTTCTCCGGCACATGCGCCGCCAGATGCGCCCGTGCTTCCTCGCCCAGCCGCTTCACCCGCTCGATCAACCCTTCTTCTTGCTTTGCGTCCTTTGCGTCTTTGCGGTTCAGCTCTTCTTCTTTTCCGGTCTTGGCGCTCTTGGCGTCTTGGCGGTTCAATGTATTGGTGGTATATACCTCCAGCGCCGCCAGCCCCGCCGCGCACGCCAGCGGATTCCCGCCGAAGGTGCTGCCGTGCGTCGCTGGATCGAGCGCCCCGACCCGCTCGCTCAGCAGGATCGCGCCCATCGGCAGCCCGCCCGCCATGCTCTTCGCTGTCGTCATGATGTCCGGCTGAATGCCATCCTGCCAGTGCGCGAACAGCGTCCCGGTGCGCCCCCAGCCCGTTTGCACCTCGTCGATGATCAGCAGCGTCCCGTTCGCCCGGCAGAGTTCTTGCACGGCCTGGAGGTAGCCCGCCTGCGCCGGATGTACCCCACCTTCCCCCTGCACGACCTCCAGCAGCACCGCCCCGATCTGATCCGTCAGCGCCTCGCGCAGCTTGTCGATCTGGTTGTACGGCACATGGACCACCCCGTCGATCAGCGGCAGGAATGGCTCCCGGTAGGCTTTCTCCCAGGTGGCGCTCAGTGCCCCCATCGTCCGGCCATGAAATCCCCGCATGGCCGCGATCACCCCGTGCCGCCCGCTCTTCAACCGTGCGATCTTCAACGCCCCCTCATTGGCTTCCGCCCCGCTGTTGCACAGGAACACGCGCCGGAAGCCGCTCACGCGGCACAGTTCCGCCTGGTACCGCGCCCGCACCGGGTTATGGAACAGCTCCGGGCAGACCATCAGCTCGCCGGCCTGCCGCCGGATCGCCTCAACGATGGCCGGGTGCGCGTGCCCCAGGTTGGCCGATCCCTGCCCGCCCACGCAGTCGATATAACTTCGCCCAGTCTCGTCGAACAGCCGCGCTCCTGCCCCCCGCACGATCTGAATATCGCGCTTCAGGTATGTCCCGCTGCTGTGCTGCTCCTCCACCGCATTCCAGTCCATCATGGCCTCAATCGCCATACATCACTCCGATCATTCCACCACAGAAGACAAAACGAACCGCCAAGACGCCAAGAACGCCAAGCTCATACGGAGAGTCTGAATCAGATCATTAGCTCAGAACGACCCGACGGATGCCTTGCTTCAGAATTGGCACATTGAAATTGATGAGCAGGCCGAGAAAGCACTGCGTGGCTTTCAAATAGGAAATCAGTTGCGCTTGATGAATGGCTTCAAAGCGTTCAATCGCTTTCAATTCAACAACCAGTCGTTTATCGATCAACATGTCAAGTCTACCTTCACCAACATCCTGACCCTTGTATCTGATCTGAATCGGAGCCTGGCAGACGTGTGGAACATTTCGCTCTGTCAGCTCGCAGCTCAATGCCCGTTCATAGACGCTTTCGAGAAAGCCCGGCCCCAATTCACGATGAACCTCAATGGCCGCTCCGATGACCAGATGAGCAAGCTGATCCAGATCACGGCTTGGTTCCTTCATATCTTTAAACCCTTTCTCCGTATGATCTTGGCGTCCTTGGCGTCTTGGCGGTTCAATTTGTATTGGACTTTGCGGTTAGAATCTTGCATTGGAATTATCACGTCTGCACCGCCGCGCGGAGAATATGCGTCCCTCCCCCCGCGAGTGCCGCGTCCAGCGGGCGCTCCACCCGCGAGTCCGCCAGGATCACCCGCGCCGTCTGCGCCGCCTGCGCCGCCAGCAGCTTCTTCTTCATCCGCCCCTGCGCCAACCCCGCGTAGCGATCCAGTTCGTCCAGGCTGAAGCCCGTCACCAGCGAAGCCGGATCCGTCACATCGCGCAGCAGACCAGGTACATTGCTCAGAATCACCAGGGTCTCTGCCCCCAGCGCCCGCGCGATCTGCGCTGCCGCCAGGTCGCCGTCCACGTTCAGCCGCTCGAAAGCCTCCCCCATCGCCATCGGCGCGACCACCGGTGTCATCCCCGCCCCCAGCAGAGTCCGCAGCAGCGCCTCATGCACCCCCGTGATCGTCCCGGTATGATCGTCCCGCACGATCACCTGCCGCCCGCCCACAATCGCCCGGATCGCCCCCTTGCGCTGGGCCCGGATCACATTCGGTCCTGCTAACCCCACCGCATTCACCCCCAGCCGCGCCAACTCCGCTGTCATCACCTGGTTCACACCGCCGACGGCCTGCCCGAAAATCTCGATGGTGCGCGCGTCGGTATAGCGGCTGCTGTGCCCTCCGGGCGTCGTCAGCGTTTGCGCCGGATAACCCACCTGCTCGCCGAGCCGGTTGGCCGCGTCGCTGACCCCATGCACCAGCACCCAGCGTTCCCCCGCCTGAATCCGCCCCGCTAAATTCTCCAGTGTCCGGCTGTGATCGTTCCCCGCGCCGCCCCCCAGCTTCAGGACTCCCAGCGCCCCTCCTGCTTCACCCGTCATCTGCCATTCCCTTGTCATGTCTCTGGATTCCTTTGTGTCCTCTGTGTCTCTGTGGTTCAATTGAATCTTCTCTTGACGCTTCTCTCTGCATGATCTCGGCGTCTGTTCTGAAAGACTCCTCCCCTCCAAGTTTCTCTGCGTCTGCCCTGTATATTCCCACCCTCTCCGTATGATCTTGGCGTTCTTGGCGTCTTGGCGGTTCAATTCGTATTGGGATCTTCGTCGTTGGGTGTGATGCCATTTCATAGGGACTTGGCGGTTCGTTTTGCTCTTACGGATACAGCCCGCCGAAGGTCAGCCCCAGCGTTTCCTCGAAGCCGCACATCAGATTCAGGCACTGTACTGCCGATCCCGCCGCCCCTTTGCCCAGGTTGTCGATGGCGCACAGCAGCACCGCCCGCCCCGTGACCGGATCGTACTCCCAGCCAACATCGGCGTAATTTGTCCCGGCCAGCAGCCGGGGTTCAGGATGCCGGTGCAGCCCGCTCTTCTCATGCACAATGCGGACGAACGGCTGCCCCGCCCAAGCTTTGCGATACACCGCCCAGAAATCCTTGTCCTGCAAGCCCGTCGCCAGCGTCACATGCGCCGCCGCCGCGACCCCCCGCACCAGTTCCACGCTGGTGATCGCCAGCCGAATGTCCCAGTCTCCTGCATTCTCTGTGTCCTCTGTGTCTCTGTGGTGGAATTGAAGTGCCTGCCGCACCTCGTATTCATGCCGGTGTCCCACCAGCGCGAACGGCCGTACCACCCCCGTCCGCGCCGGATGGTGGCTGCTGTCGCTCGGCTCGCGCCCGGCCTCGCTGCTGCCTACTTTCGCATCCACAATGATCGGTTGGTCCGCCTGCAGCATTCCGCCCTGCGCCAGCGCCCAGATCGCCAGCAGACTCGCTGTCGCATTGCAGCCGACCCCGCTGGCGTAATTCGCGCCCTTCAGCTCCGCCCGGTAAAGTTCCGGCAGCCCGTAGACGAACTTCCCCAACCAGCCCGGCGCCAGATGATCCTCGCCGTAAGCCGTCCGGTACAGCGCCGCATCCCGCAGCCGGAAATCCGCGCTCAGATCGATCAGCTTCGGCGCCAGCGCCGCGTAGCGTTCGATCCCCTTCTGCGCCTCGCCGTGGGGCAGCGCCAGCAGCAGCACATCGCACGGCTCCAATCCCTCCCGCCCGATAAAGCGAAGCTGCGTCCGCCCCCGAAGCTGCGGATGCACCTGATACAGGAACTTGCCGATGCTGCTCTCCGACGTGGCCTGAACCACTTCGACTTCAGGATGCCCATTCAGCAGTCGCAGCAGTTCCCCCCCCGTATACCCGCTCCCCCCAACAATCCCAACCCGAATCACCCCTCACCCCTCCGTATGATCTTGGCGTTCTTGGCGTCTTGGCGGTTCGATTCTCCCCAGCGCGTAGCGCACCACCTCAGCCGCGATATCCACGCCCGTTGGCGCGCTGCTGTTGCGGAATTCCATCGTGTGGTTGATCTCGTTGATCAGCAGGCCGCGCCTTGGGTCCTCGAATACATCGATGGCGACAATCCCGCCCCCGACCGCCTCGGCTGCCCGCACGCACAGATCGCCCAGTTCCGGCGTCACCGGGCAGTTGGAGGCCTTCCCGCCCCGCGCCGTGTTGGTGATCCAATGCGCTGAACTGCGGTAGATCGCGCAGATCGTCCGGTCGCCGACCACGAACGCGCGGATGTCCCGCCCCGGCTTGTTCACGTATTCCTGCGCATAGGTCGTGTGATGGTTGTAGTCGCCCAGCGTGTGCCGGTGTTCCAGGATCGCTTCCGCCGCCGTCGGATCATTCACCCGCGCCAGCAAACGCCCCCATGAACCCGTCACCGGCTTCAGTACCGCCGGATAGCCCAACTGCCCTATCGCCTGCATTGCCGTCTCTGGGTCGAAGGCCGTCAGCGCCCGTGGCTGAGGAATACCCCTCCGCGCCAGCGCCACCGTCGTCATGAACTTGTCCGCGCAGGTCGCCGCCGTCCGGTATGGATTCAGCGCCTTCACCCCCCAGGCATCCAGGATCGCCAGCAGGTACAGCCCCCGCGAGGTGCTGACGCTCCGCTCCAGGATCAGGTCGTAGTCCCGCCAGGCCGTCCCCCCCGGCGCAGCCTGTTCCGGCCCCGCCGTCAGGTCCAGGATGATCTCCCGGTCGGAGATCACCTCCGGCTCGACCCCCTGCGCCTGGAACGCGCTGATGAGCAGTTTCTCTTCCGGGCGGATGTGCGAGATGATGAGGCCAACGCGCATGACTACTCGCCCCAATCCTCTTCCACTTCCGGCGCCAGCTCAAGCTGGAGCGGATCTAAACTGACGATCTCCAGCTCCGTCCCACAGTCGGGGCAGGGGATCAATTCGTGCTTCATCGCGTTGGCCGGGACGACGATCTCGGCCCCACAGATCGGGCAGGTTGATTCAGACATGGTGCATTTCTCCTTCTTAGCTCATAGCTTCTGGTTGGTAGCTCATCGCTGAAGACACTTCAGCGGTGAGTTAGTCCCTGAGTTTTGCGATCAGTCCTTGCAGCATTCGTTTGATCTCGACGACTTCTGGCTCAATCGATTGGTGCGTATCCGAATCGAGGTAAGCGAGGTCACGCGCCAGCAGCAGTTGGTACTCAACCTCGTTGGCCGAGGCCAGCGCCATCTGTAGGAAGCGTCCGAAATCTCCGTCGGAGCCGCGTCCAGACCCTTCCGCGATATTGGAGGGGATCGAGGTGGCGGCCCGGCGAAGCTGGCTGGTCAGACCATACTGCTCATGAGGAGGAAAGCTCGCGCTCACGTGGTAAACGTGCAGCGTCAACTGGTGGGCTTTCTCCCACACCGCCAGCTTCCTGAAATCCGCCATCTTCTCTCTCCCTTCAGCTAAATGCCCGCCTAAAAACGAATTGTCCCCATCTCGCTTTTGTATTGAGCTAAAAGCTATAAGCTAATAGCTATGAGCTACCCAAACAAAAAACCCGCCTGTCCGGGCGGGTTTGTTTGCGAGCATACTGTCTCGTAGAAACCAAAAATCCCGGACTTAGGTCGGGCTGGGCTTCTTCGACTTCTTCGAGACAAACAGGTTGGACACGATCACGTCCTTTGTGACAATCCAGTTGATCTTAGCGCGTCAGGCTGTCCCCGGCAATAGGGCAGGTTGCCCGAAGTTCACTGGGCAATCTGCCATAGAACCCCTCAGTTTCGCGCCGGCAGCATCCCTTCGGGCAGAGCTTTTTCTTCGATCCATGCCCGCATCATGGCGTTGAACAGGGCTGGGTCTTCTCCGTTCCAGCCATGATGCACCCCCGGCGCGTACAGTCCCACTGCCCCCGGCATACGCCCCGCCAAAACTGCCACAGACTGCCGCGTGGACGCCGCATCGTGTTCTCCCGTCACGAACAGTACCGGTACGCCGATACCCTCCAATCCACGCGGTGCGCTGTAATTAGCGATCTGCCCCACCATCCGCCTGAAGTCCTGGATCGACAGCCCCCGGATTCCCTCCACATATTCCGGCATGGCTTCCGGTGGCAGTTGCAGCATCCGCGCGAAGAGCTGCTGCCCCAGCGCGGTCGGCAGCAGTGCCGCCAGCACATTCCCTTGCAGCAGCGTCATCCACCGCGGCGGCGCGGCGGCAAGCGCTCCGGTCAGCACCGCCCGCTTGATCCGCCCCGGATGTCGCACCAGCATATGCAGCCCCACCATCGCCCCCAGCGACATCCCCACCAGATACACCGGCTTGTCCCCGATCTCTGCGGTGATAACCTCCGCCACCGCATCCGCCGCCTGATCGAACGACTCCCAGGCGATCTGCCGGCTGCCCCCATGCCCTGGCAGATCGACGCTGTAGCAGTCATAGTCGCTGAAGTGCGCTGTCTGCTCGCCCCACATCCATGACCCCATCGCCATCCCATGCACGAACACAATCGCCGGCCCATCTGCCGCCCCCGCTCGCTTGTACGCTAAACCCATTTAGATTTCTCCTCTCCGCTTTTGTGATGGATTCGCATCTGTCCCTACTCATCCGGCATGATGATCCCTGTGAACAGCCACGCCCTCGCCCCGGACTCGTCTGCATTGGGTGGGGGAGTCTTGTGCGTTTCCAGTAGTGCATCGATCTGCTGGTTGACCGCCTCCATCGTGTCCCGCGTCATCCACAACCGCTGGCGCTGGTAAATCGCGGCAGGCATCCCCTCCGGCATCTGCGCCCGTTTGAAATCGGCCAGCAGCCCCGCGATGAACATCGCGAAGAATTCCTCTTGCTGCGCGGCGGGCAGCGCCGCCGCCTCTGCCATATCGATCCGTGCCGCCCCCTCGACCAGTGTCAGTTCGCGTTCGACTGTTCCCCGGATTTTGCTCTCCCGCGCAATCTTGAGGATGCCGCCCTCCAGCAGCAGGTTGATCTGCCGGTACAGCGTCGTCTGCGGGACATCCTCTAGCAGCTCCGCCAGCGCCTGAGTCGTCACCACCCGGTTTGCTGCCGCCAGAATGATCCGCATCCGCACCGGATGCAGCAGTAGTTCGATCTTGTCCATATCGTCTCCGTTTCCGAAAATGATTATATTTCCATTTTTGGAATTAATAAACGCTGGATTCCTCATCCCCGGTCATCAGGATGGGGGATTGATAACGGAAAAACGAAATCAAAGACGAATCATCGTAGGCGCTGCCCGCCGGGTTGCCCGCGCCAGAATCATTCGCATTTGAATTCTTCCCTTTACAGTTTAGAATTTTTGTTCTATCATTAGTCCGCGTCTGCTGTACCAAAGGAGTTTCCGATGCAGAAGATTGTGCCCTACCTCTGGTTCGATACCGAGGCCAAAGAAGCTGCTGCCCTCTATACGGCTGCCTTCCCGGACTCGCGCATCGAGAGCGTCACTACCCTGCATGACACACCCTCCGGCGATGTCGATATGCTGACCGTGCGGCTGTGCGGGCAGCGCTTCGATTTCATGAGCGCCGGACCCCTGTTCAAATTCACCCCGGCCATCTCCTTCGTGGTGGAATGCGCCACCCCCGCCGATGTCGATCTCCTCTGGGCAGCCCTTTCGCCCGGCGGTACGGAACTGATGCCGCTGGGAGAGTACCCCTTCAGCCCGCCTTTCGCCTGGATCGCCGACCGCTATGGCGTCTCCTGGCAGTTGATGTCCAGTGGGGTGGTCACGCCCCGCATCACGCCCATGCTGATGTTCGTGGGCGCGAACTGCGGTAAGGCGCAAGAGGCCATGCAGCTTTACGCCTCGCTTTTCCCGGATGCGCGCATCGATGCCGTCCTGCGCTATGGGAACGATGAAGCCCCCGACCGCGAAGGCACAGTCAAGCACGCCAGCTTCACCCTCGCGGGTCAGTCCTTTGCCGCCCTGGATAGCGCCCTCGACCACAATTTCACCTTCACCGAAGCCATCTCGCTGATGGTCTACTGCGCCGATCAGGCCGAGATTGATCGCTTCTGGGATGCCCTCTCGGCTGTGCCCGAAGCCGAGCAGTGTGGTTGGCTCAAGGATCGCTACGGCGTCTCCTGGCAGATCGTGCCCACAGCGCTCAATGCCATGATGTCCGATCCCGATCCGCAGAAAGTCGCGCGGGTGACGGAAGCCTTCCTGAAGATGAAGAAGTTCGATCTGGCCGCGCTGGAGCGCGCCTGCGCCGGCAACTGAATTCCACTACTGATGCAGATTGAGCCGAACTATTCTCCCCCCACCTCACTCTGTTCGACTCCCCCTCTCCATGCAATGGAGAGGGGGTTGGGGGGTGAGGATCATGGAATCTGTGATCCACCTAGTTTTCTGAAACAGCATGAGTGCATCAACATAACGAGAGGCATCCTATGAACAGCGTGATGGAACAGAAGTGGTCATGGGTCGAAGGCTCAAACCAACTCCGCGGCGAGTTGATGAACAGCCTCAGCGACGCCGATCTGGCCTTCAGCCCCGGCGGGCAGAACATCTCACTGGGGGCACTCTGCCGCGAGATGGGCGAGGTGCAGCACAGCTACAACCAGTCCTTCAGAACCTTCCGCCAGGACTTCAATTACCGCAGTGCCGAGCCGGGACTGGACGGCAGCGTGGCCCGGCTGCGAGCCTGGTATCAGGCGCTCGATGCCGAGATGAAGGCGCTGCTTTCTGGCATGAGCGAGGCGGACACCCAGAAAATGATCGACCGGGGTGGCTTCCAGGTTCCTGTCAGCCTTCAGATCGATATCTACCTTCAGGCGCTGCTCATCTTCTTCGGCAAGGTATCAGTTTTCCTGAAGGCCATGAACCGCCCGCTGCCCAAGCAGATGGCCGAATGGATCTGGTAGGGAGTGCGGATCAGGGGTTCACAAAGGCAGCGTGTTCAGGCTGTGCCTGGATGACCGGGGCGGTTCCCTGCCAGGCGACACTGCGAATGGGGGCCACACCGGTTCCCAAAGTCCCTCTCCTTGGGGAGAGAGATTTAAGGCTTGTCCGGTACTGCTTGCACTACCTTTCCAAACCTCTGATTCCTGAAGTCGATTGGGGCCACGACGGTTCTTAAAGTCTCTCTCCATGAGGGAGAGGGATTTAGGGTGAGGGCTGTACGGCTGCATGACGCTTCAGGGCGGAATACCACACAAGCCTTTGAGCCTCCGGCCCACTCCGTCACCCCCAATTTCGCAAAGAGTGACAATAATGTCACCCTTTCGGTCTCGTCTTGTGCTAACCTGTAATTACGGCAGGGTAGGGGCGGGCTTCTGCCCGTCCGCCGCTGCCCATCGCACCTTCACAACCTATGAAACGCGACTATCGCATCCCATCATTGCTGAAAATTTCGCCCAGTTGCAACTGCGACATTTTCAACTTTTGCAACTTTTCGCATGGGGATCAAACCGGGGTTCCACGCTTTCTTGACACAACCGGCGTGGGTGGCGTGTCAGCCATTGCCGCCATTTCCGCCACTAAACCCAGTTTTCTTCCCGTGGGGATCACTTCGGAACCCGCCAATGGGTCACCAGATAGCGGATGGAATGGCACTAGTGCCGGAGGTCGCCAACACCGCCTCTGTCGTCGATTCGCAAAATTCTCACATTCTCATTCTTATCACATTTCTCATCGCCGTCACGTTCAGCATTCCGTGTGGTTATGATATAATCGATGATCGTATCAATTGTAAGCCGTTAACTATGAGCTTCTCTTCCCTGTTGTTCACCCCGTTCCTCGCGCAGGATGCCCATATGGCCCAGAGCGTCATAACGACCGTCGCCCCAGATGTGGGCATCCTGCCCCCTGCGCTCACTCGCGAGCCTTAATTGGTCCCGATCCAGCCCGCTGCCCTAGTGTGTCCAGATACCAGGATACCGTGCGCCTCAGGCCTTCCCGGAATTGAGTGCTGGCCTTGAAGCCGAACTCCTGCTCGGCGCGGCTGGTATCCAGGGCGCGGCGCGGCTGACCATCCGGCTTGCTGCTGTCCCAGACGATCTCGCCTGTGAAGCCGACTAGCTCGGCGATCAGTTCGGTCAGCTCCTTGATGCGGATTTCCATGCCGGAACCCAGGTTGACCGGATCGGGCTTGTTGTAGTGTTCGGTGGCCAGCAGGATGCCCTCGGCGGCATCATCGACGTACAGGAATTCGCGGGTAGGCGAGCCGGTTCCCCAGGCCACCATCTGGCGGTCGCCGCGATCCCGCGCTTCCAGACACTTGCGGATCAGTGCCGGGATAACGTGTGAGGTCTCCAGGTCGAAGTTGTCGCCGGGGCCATACAGATTGGTCGGCAGCAGGTAGATCGACTCAAAGCCGTACTGCTGGCGATAAGCCTGCCCTTGGACGAGCATCATCTTCTTGGCCAGGCCGTAGGGCGCGTTGGTCTCTTCCGGGTAACCATCCCACAGAGATTCTTCGCGGAACGGGATCGGTGTGAACTTGGGGTAGGCGCAGACCGTGCCGATGGTGACGAACTTCCTCACGTTGGCCAGGTACGCTTCATGGAAAAGCTGTACGCCCATCATCAGGTTGTCGTAGAAGAATTCCGCGGGGCGGGCGCGGTTGGCTCCGATCCCGCCGACCACAGCCGCCATGTGGATGATGACATCCGGGTGGTGGTCGGCCAGCAAGGCCCGGGCCGCCTCGACGCGGCGTAGATCGTAGTCCCGGCTGCGCGGGACGAAGATCGCGGCGGGGCTGCGCGCTTCCAACGCGCGCACAACGGCCGATCCCAGGAAGCCAGCGCCCCCGGTGACGACCACGCGTTGCTTATTCCAAAAGCTCATGGGTGTTGTTCTCCCTTCTGACGAATAGCGGATTCATGGTACTCGGGTCAGGTGGATTTCAGAAGGGAAAGTTGAGGATTAGCCGCCGACGGTTTACACTCTGCCGGAGATTGGGTGCTCATCGCTGTGGGAGTGAATCAAAGTGGCCTCACTGCAACGCTTCCTGAGCCGTGTCCTCGCCGACCTCAAGGCGCGGCGCAACCTGGATTCGTATGTGATCTCGGCGACGGCGCTGGTCGCGGCTGTGCTGGGTCTGCTCAACGACATCCTGTCGTTCCAGCTTCAGATGACCATCCTGCTGGCTGGGGTGGCGCTGCTGGTGCTGAATCTCTCCACGCCCAAAGAGGACGGGGGCGGTCGGCTGGATGATTACCTGAATGACCGCGCCAATCTCGGCCCCTTCCGCGAGCGCATCCAGGCTGCCCACAAGCTCTGGATTTACGCCCCGTCAGCGGCCAACATCCTGCGAACCGAGAACGCCGACGCCATCCGCAAGGGCATCCTGGCGCACCCCGATGGCGAGTTCCGTATCATTATCCAGGACCCGGCTGCCAGCGAAGCTGTCCAGATTCTCATTAAGCAGTTGGACGAGTCGCTCGACTTCCAGATCCAAAGCCTGCCGGATGAAATCCAGAAGACGATCAAACAGCTCAAGCTGATGCGCTCATGGATGACCACGGGCAAGTTCGATTACCGCCTGCTGGAATATGGCCCCGGCTTCAGCCTGGTAGCGGTCGATCCGCATAAGCCCGACGGGGTGGTGATTGTGGAAATCCACGGCTTCCACAACGAATCGACCGAGTCCCGCATGAACATTGAAATCACCCGCCAGCAGTCTGAACGCTGGTACACTTACTGGGTCAACCAGTTCGAGTATATGTGGCAGAAAGCACGCCCGAACGAACCGAATTGAACCGTAAAGACGCAAAGGACGCCAAGGCTGGCAGACAGAGACAGCTGTCCTGGCCGGGGATGGTGCTGTTGGTGGTGCTGGCGATCAAGCTGGCCCTGGGTCTGTTCTATCTGACCCAGCAGCCGCTCTGGCAGTATCACGAGGCTGATTTCCTGCGTGTTGCCCGCATCCTGCGCGATGCCGGCCGTCTGCCCATCCCCGAGGATTACCCCGACGGCGATATGGCGACCCGCAACGCCAACCAGCCGCCGCTGTACTATGGCCTGATCTACCTGGTGGTGGCCACGTTAGATGATAACCAGACCGCTCCGCCCGGCTTTTTGCCTCCGGCCAACTGCGAAGGCTATAACACCAACCTAACCGATATCATCACCACACGGGCCAACAATCCGCCCCTGAGCGGGACGGTGCTGGCTGCTTATATGCTGCGTGGCCTCAGCCTGCTGCTGGGGCTGGCAGCGGTGGGTTTCACCTACTTGGCCGGCCGGACGCTTTTTGAGAACCAGCCGGGGATCGCGCTGGGAGCAGCCGCGCTGGTAGCCTTCGAGCCGACCCTCGTCGAACTTGCTAGCGAGATCAACAACGACAACCTGATCCTGATGTTTGGCGCGATGCACCTGTGGCTGTGCGCCCGGTTCATCCGCGCTGAGGGCGGGCGGTTGGGCACAGGGATAGCCCTGCTGATCGTCTCCGTGCTGGCGGTGCTCTCAAAGCTGACCGGCTGGCTGCTGCTGGCGATGACGCTCATGCTGATCGCCGGGCTGGTCGGGCTGCGAGCCTGGCGTGGACTGAGCCGCCGCCAGATCATGATTGCGGCCGCAGCGGCCGGGCTGATCGGGCTGGCGCTGATCGGCTTTGCGTTCTTCAATCTCCAGCAGTACGGCAGCATCTTGGGACGCTACCAGGGGCTAGAGGCGACCATCGGGCGGGCGTTGGGCGGGCTGTCGCCGGGGCTGGCGCTCGAAGCGGCCGCAGCCACGGTCGTAGATACGCTGCTCCAGTATCAGGCTCCACTGAGCGCTCTCCAGCCGCGGGCAGCCTTCGTGACCGCCTACCGGCTGGCGCTGCTGGCCGGGCTGCTGGCCGGCGCAGCCATGATGCTCTGGTATCTGCGGCGGGGCGACCGGCGGGCTGCGGGGACGCTGGCGCTGCTGTTCATCCTGTTCGGGCTGGTGGCCGGATTAGTGATCTTCCGCAGCATCCTCAACAACGTCGGTCAGACCTTCATCAACCAGATGATCCTGCTGGCTCCCGTGCGCTACTACGCGCCTGGTCTGCCCGCGCTGGCGCTGATCTTCACCGCTGGGTTCAGCGGGTTGACTCCGCCGAGGCTGCGCGCCTGGAATCCCGGAGCGGCGGGGTTGGCCGCGGCTTATCTGCTGGTGGCGGCGCTGTGGATCGCCATCTGGGCGCGGACGAATGCCTGGGCGAGTCAGGCTGTGCTGACCCCCGAAGCCTTCGCCGCGCTGAGCGATATAGTGTCCGTTGAAGGAACAAACGATCCGGCGCTGCCCCATCTGCTCGGCTACCGGGTGACGCCCCGCCCAGAAGATGGCCTGCTGGCGGTGACGCTGTATGTGCAGGCCGATTCGCCGCTGAACACCAACTACGTTGGACGCATCGATCTGATCGGCGGCGGTCAGCGGCAGACCTGCCAGTTCGTGCCTGCGCGGGGGTTGGTTCCAACGCCGCGCTGGGAACCCGGCCAGATCATCGCTGCCGAAGTCGAAGTGCCTAACTGCGTGGGCGTGACCT
>CAZKXW010000003.1:0-115808 GCA_964556745.1 uncultured Anaerolineaceae bacterium | reverse complement strand
GGCCGCAGCCCAGCCCGGTATTCCGGTGGAAGGGACTCTGCATCTTCAGGTTGTGGGAGGAGCGATTCAGCCCATCCCGGTGAACCTTTCAGGCACGGATGGGTACATCATTGGGCGTTCTGACAGCCGCAGCACGTTCATTCCCGACATCGATCTGGCGGAACATAAAGCACTTGAAAAAGGGGTCTCGCGGCGTCACGCAGTTTTACTGCGCCGTATGGACCGTCTGGTGTTGTTGGACTTGGGGTCAGTCAACGGGACCTTTCTGAACGGACGGCGCTTGAAACCAGACGAACCCTATGCGCTCAATATTGGGGACAAGTTAGGCTTTGGCGACCTGACTGTTGTAGTGGTGAAAATTGAGCCGTAATCAATGCCGCTTTATTTCTAGTGTCGATAGGATGGATTGTTCATCCGTACAAAGACTGAGGTCCTACACATATGAGTGAGTCGAAGAACCAATCCTTGCGCT
Source organism: uncultured Anaerolineaceae bacterium (assembly GCA_964556745.1). Lineage (GTDB taxonomy): Bacteria > Chloroflexota > Anaerolineae > Aggregatilineales > Phototrophicaceae > CFX2. The sequence goes on along the minus strand of CAZKXW010000003.1, from coordinate 115,336 downwards.
TCAGCGGGAGCATTTGGTGCAATCTGGATATCGCGCTGCGGAATCTAGATCAGGTGTACGGGCAGGTGGTTGAACCGCTGGGCTTGACCGTGATTGAATGGTACATCCTCCGCGCTCTCTACGAGCAGGACGGCCAGCACGCCAGCGAGCTGGCCCGCGCGGTTGGCCGGGCGGCCACGTCCTTCACGCCGATTCTGGACAAGCTTCAGAACAAGTCGCTCATCGAGCGTAAGCCCGATCCGGCGGATCGCCGCGCCGTGCGGATTTATCTGACGGCCAAGGCGCGAAGCACCCGCGAGCAGGTGCTTGCCAGCGCCGAGCAGATTGATACGCGCATCCGCAAGATGTTTTCCAATGGCGATTTCAAGGGTTTCCAGAACGTCATCGCGACATTGCAGTCGATGGGGCTGGACTAAGCCGTACTGCGGGTTTATCCCTGCTTCGGTTAGCCGCTTCCTGCAGGACGTTGAAGTCCTGCATAGCCGCTGGCGACGAGCCCGTCGAGCGCGTGGCTGTAGACGGCCAGGACTGCCGTGGTGAACAACACGAAGCGCACCAGCCTGATACTCTGGTTAAGTCTGAGGAAGTCCGCCGTCGTCTTGAGCGCGATGGGAGCGGCTTCTTCGACCGGATAGCCATACGCTCCAGTGCTGATCGAGGGAAAGGCGATGCTTTCGATGCCGTTGGCGGCGGCGACTTCCAGGCTGCGGCGGTAGGCGCTCGCTAGCAGTTCGGCGGCCTGCGAATCACCAGAACGATAAATCGGCCCGACAGCGTGAATTACGTAGCGCGCGGGCAGGCGATAGCCCCGGCTGATCTTGGCGTCGCCGGTCACGCAGCCGCCCAGAGTGCGGGTCTCCGCCAGGAGTTCCGGCCCGGCGGCGCGGTGAATGGCTCCGTCCACCCCGCCGCCGCCCAGCAGGGAGGAATTGGCGGCGTTGACGATGGCATCGGTGCGCTGTTGGGTGATGTCCCCTTCGAGCAGTTCGATCAGTGATTGACGCACTTGAACACGGATGACCGCTTGACCATCCATAATCGATCCTCTTTCTAATTGTAGCTGCCCGCTGTATTTTAAGGTTTCACGTGGCGTAGGGCAAAAGGCTTAACATTCGACAGCGCCGCGCCGATGGGCTACACTGATGCCCGCGTCCGCTGGCGCTGCGTGAAGCGCCGCCAACTGCCACGAGACCCCATCATGGAATCATTGACCCCACAACATGTGCAGACTGCCCTGGATTCGTATGGGATGGGCATCCAGATTCGCTTCTTCGAGAATTCGACGGCCACCTCGCAGCTTGCGGCAGATCGCATCGGCTGTGAACTCGGCCAGATCGCCAAGAGCATCTGCTTCATGGTCGAAGACCGCCCGGTGCTGATCATCGCCAGCGGCGACCAGCGGGTGGACGAAAAGAAACTGGCGGCGCGGTACAACCTCAGCCGCAAGAAGGTCAAAGTCGCCAGCGCCGAGGAGTGCCTGGCCGTTTTCGGCTATGCGCCCGGTGGTGTCCCTCCCCTGGCGCACCGCCATCCGCCCAGCGCGGTGCTGCTGGACGAGTCCTTGCAGCGCTACACGCAGATTTATGCCGCCGGCGGCGCGGCCAACGCCATCTTTGGCGTGACGCTGGAGCAGCTTGTTCAGATCAGTGGCGGCGTCTTCGCCGATGTCCGCCGCGAAGGATAGCCTCATGCGCCGCTTCGTGATCGACACGGATACCGCCTCCGATGATGCCGTCGCGCTGGTGATGGCGCTGCGCTATCCCGATGTGCAGGTGGAAGCCATCACGCTGGTGGCGGGCAATGTCCCGGTCGATCAGGGTGTCCAGAATGCGCTGTATACGCTGGAACTGTGCGGCAGCCGCGTTCCGGTGTATCGCGGGGCAGAGCGGCCGCTGGTACGCCCGCTGGATACGGCCCAATTCGTCCACGGGCAGGACGGGATGGGCGACCTGGGGCTGCCGCTTTCAGGCCGCCAGCCCGCGCCGGGCCACGGCGTGGATAAACTGGTGGAGGTCATCGACTGTTATGCGGGCGAGATCACGCTGGTGACGCTGGGACCGCTGACCAATGTGGCGCTGGCGCTGCGCCAGGACCCGGCGCTGGCGCACAAAGTCTCGCGCTGCTGCACCATGGGCGGCGTCGGCGACGGGCACGGCAACGTGACGCCCGTCTCCGAGTACAACATCTGGGCCGACCCGGATGCGGCGCAGATCGTCTTCAGTTCGGGGATGCCGATCACGATGGTCGGTTGGGACATTTCCTGCAAGCACGCCGTCTTCGATGAGGCCGATGCCCGCGCCTTGAAAGCGATCGGGACACCACTGGCCGCATTCTGCATGGATATTCAGGGCACGGTCAACCAGTTCTCGCTGGCAGAGACCAAGCTGGCCGGATTCGACCTGCCTGATCCGATCACGATGGCGGTGGCGCTCGATCCCGGCACGGCGCTGCGAACCGAGCGGCTGTACGTCGAGGTTGAGACTCGCGACGGGCTGGTGCGCGGGCAGACCATCGTCGATCATGCCGGGCTGACCGGACTGCCGCCGAACATCGATGTGGTGCTGGAAGCTTCCCGCGGCCGCTTCCTGGAGCTTCTGACCGCCGCTGTCCAGCCGTGAGTGGCCTGGGGTGGTCATAACCCACTCCGTTGACGGCTCGTATACTCCCACCTCGGTAGGCCATTGTCACTGTTGAAGGAGCAGCCTCATGACGCTGTTGCAGCCGCAGCGCGGATTTAGATTCAATATCCGCCGCCTTCCTGCCGCCTGGAACATCACCGCTTTCGTGGCCGGGTTTCTGGTCGTCCTGGTCGGCTATACGGGGCCGATCCTCATCATCTTGCAGGCGGCCAAGAACGGCGGCCTGACCGACGCGCAGGCGGCCTCCTGGCTGTGGGCAGCGGCAGTGGGCAACGGGCTGGTGACGGTCATCATGTCGCTGTGGTACGGCATCCCGGCATTTTCGGCCTTCCCGACGGCAGGGGCGGCGCTGCTGGCGACCACACTGGCGAACTACACGCTCGCCGAGGCGGTCGGAGCCTATATCCTGGTGGGGGCGGCGCTGACCCTGCTGGGACTCTCCGGTTGGTTCCAGCGGGTGCTGGCGCTTGTGCCGCAGCCGGTTTATCTGGCGGTGCTGGCCGGGGTGCTGATGCGCTTTGGGCTGGGATTGTTCAACGTGCTGCCAGAGCGCCCATTCATGGTCATCGCGGTGATCGCGGCCTTTTTTGTGATGCGGCGCTGGCATTTCCGCGCCCCCCTGCTGGTGGTGCTTATTCTAGGGGGCGTCATCGCCGCGCTGAACGGCGATCTGCACTTCGACAACGTGCAGTTGGCGCTGACTCAACCGATCTTCACCGCGCCGGTCTTCACGGTGAATGCAGTGCTGAGTCTGGCATTTCCCCTGCTGCTGCTGGCCTTGAGTTCGCAGTACGCGCCCGGTCAGGCTGTGCTGCGAGCCTCCGGCTACGACGCGCCGATCAACGGCATCCTGATCTTCACGGGCATCGGCTCAATGATCTTCGCGCTGTTCGGCGGGCACGGCCTGTCGTTGGGGGCATTGACGGCCGCGATGATGACCAACCCGGAGGCGCACCCCGACCCAACCAAGCGCTATACGGCCACGCTGACCGCTGGCGCGTTTTATGTGCTGTTCGGCCTGTTCGGGGCAACCGTGGTGGGTCTGTTTGCCGGGTTCCCGCAGTCACTGGTGGCGGCTGTGGCGGGGCTGGCGCTGATGGGCATCATCGCCAATTCGCTGCACGGAGCCATGAACGAGGCGTCCGGGCGCGAGGCAGCGGTGGCGGCATTTCTGTGTACGGCGGCCAACTTCACCTTTCTGGGGATCGGCGCGCCGTTCTGGGGGTTAGTGGTGGGGGTGCTGGCGAATGCCGTCCTCCGGGCGGGGAAGACCTCGCTGAAAGCCTAAACCCCTGAGCTTTCGCGGACACCTTCCGCCAGCCGCCGCAGCACATCCAGCAGGCGACGCTGCCAGTCGTCGTGGTACATCGGGATCATTACCGCGGTGCGCGTCACCTTGATGCCTTCGCCCAGCGCTCGCTCCAGCCGCTCGCGGTTGATCTCGGCCAGATAGGGCAGCTTGACGTGGACAACGTGGTTGAGGTGCAGCACGGCGCTGGCGTTGGCTTCCTGCGCTAGCAGCTTGACATCGATCCCGAAGAGCAGGCTCTCCACGGCTGGAGGCAGCGCGCCGAAGCGGTCACGCAGTTCGTCGCGCATCATCTCCACATCTTCCAGGCTGCTCAGGCTGCCGATGCGCCGGTAGATCTGCAGCCGCAGCGCCATCTCCGGAATCCACTCGTTGGGCAGATAAGCGGGTAGGGGCAGGTCAATCGTCACGGTGCTGACCGCGACGGGCGGCTTCCTGACCTCGCCGTGAGTCTGCCCCTTCAATTCCTGGACGGCCTGGCTGAGCATCTGCGTGTAGAGGTGCAGGCCGATGGCCGCCACATGACCGGTCTGCCGGGTGCTGAGGATGTCACCAGCCCCGCGTAGTTCCAGGTCGCGCATGGCGATCTGGAAACCTGCCCCCAGTTCGGTATGCTCGGCTAGGGCTTCCAGCCGGACACGGGCTTCGTCGGTCAGGCGGTTGGCGCTGGCGTGAAAGAAGTAGGCGTAGCCCTGCTGGGCGCTGCGCCCGACCCGTCCGCGCAGTTGGTATAACTGTGACATGCCGAAGAGTTCGGCTCGATCCACGATCAGGGTGTTGGCGTTGGGGATGTCGATGCCGTTCTCGATGATGGCGGTCGAGAGCAGGATGTCGTACTCGCCGCGCCCGAAGGCGGACATGACCTTCTCCAGCAGCCGCTCATCCATCTGGCCGTGGCCGCTGATGATCCGCGCTTCGGGGACGATTCTTTGCAGCCGCTCGCTCACGCCGTCCATGGTGTTGATGCGGTTATGGACGTAGAAGACCTGCCCGCCGCGTTCCAGTTCGCGCAGGACAGCCTGGCGGATCAGATGGTCATCCAGCGGTCCGATATGGGTGATGATCGGCAGGCGCTCCTCCGGCGGCGTTTGGATCATGGTGATGTCACGCACCCCGGTGAGGCTCATGTAAAGCGTGCGCGGGATGGGCGTGGCCGTCAGCGTCAGGATGTCCACCTGGGCACGCAGCCGCTTGAGGTGTTCCTTATGGGTGACGCCGAAGCGCTGCTCTTCATCGACGATGACCAGCCCCAGCTTCTTGAACCTAACGTCATCCTGGAGCAGGCGGTGCGTCCCAATGAGGATGTCGATTTCGCCGGACTCGACCAGCGGCAGGATGGCCCGCTGTTCCTCTCGGCTGCGGAAGCGCGAGAGCATCTCGACTTTGACCGGGAAGTTCGCCAGCCGGTTGCTGAAGGTCTCGAAGTGCTGCTGCGCCAGCACCGTCGTTGGCACGAGCAGGGCCACCTGCATCCCGCCCATGACGGCTTTGAAGGCCGCCCGCAGGGCCACCTCGGTCTTACCATAGCCGACTTCGCCGCAGATCAGTCGATCCATCGGCGTGGAGCGTTCCATGTCGAGCTTGACCTCACGAATGGCGCGGAGCTGATCTTCCGTCTCGACGTAGGGGAACGAGGCTTCCAGTTCATGCTGCCAGGGGGTATCCGGGCCGAAAGCGTGACCGGCCGCGGCCATGCGCCGGGCATAGAGTTCGAGCAGTTCTTTGGCCTCTTCCTCGACGGCCTTCTTCGCCTGGCTGGTGATACGCGCCCAATCAGGCTTACCCAGGCGGCTGAGCGTCGGCGGTCGGTCGTCCGGGCCGATATAGCGTGTCAGACGGTCGGCCTGGTGGATCGGCACGAAGACCATATCCGTCCCGGCGTACTCGATCACCAGGTATTCGCGCTCGCTGCCTTCCAGGGTGCGGCGGCGCATCCCGCCGAAGCGCCCCACGCCGTAATCGACATGCACGACGAAGTCGCCGGGCTGCAAATCGGCGTAGCTCGATTCCGGCAGGCGGCCTTTAGTCGGGGTCTTGCGCCGGCGCGGCTCCGGGCGGTTCCAGCCGAAAATGCCCGCATCCGTCACCAGGTGCAAACCACTGCCGCTGAGCTTGAGTTTCCAGCCTTCGCCCAGCGTTCCTTCCAGCAGGGCGGCGCTGCCCGGCGCGGGCAGTTCCAGGAGGTCGCGCACTGTCGGCAGGAAGCCCCCCTGTTCCCGCCAGAGATCGGCCACGCGGGCGGTCTGCTGGGTGATGATGACGATGCGGTCGCCCGACCCGGCGCTGTTCTTCAGCCGGGCGGCCAGCGGTTTGATCTGCCCGCCGAAGCGTTCCTCCGGGCTGAACAGGCGGCTGAGGGCCGGCACATCGCCATCAGGATCGTCCTCGGAGTCATCTTGGGCGCGGTGGGCCAGTTGGCCGAGGTGCAGCGCCCGGCGGTGTTCCAGATCATCGGCCAGCGCGTCCCAGGTGATATAGGGCAGCGGGTGGTCGGGCGCGATCTGGCCGCGCTCCAACCCTTCCTGGCGGGTCTGAACGGCCTGCTCTTCGATCCCCGCGATGGTATCGCGCAGTTCTGCCCAATCCTCGACGACGACCAGCGCATCATCCGGCGCGTAATCCAGCAAACTGACGGGCTGGGGAACCAGATAGGGGATGTAATGCTCCAGGTAGGGGAAAGCAATTCCGTTCGCCAGCGGTTCGGCATCCCGCGCCGGACTGGTGATATCTTCTGCGGCAGCAGGCAGCGCGGCGAACCATCCGGCCAGATGCGCGGCCAGCGGCGGGGTTTGTTCGGGCAGCGCCTCCCGCGCGGGAGGGATCACCGCGGTGGTGAGCTTCTCGGCGGAACGCTGCGTGGTCGGGTCGAAGGCCCGCAGGCTGTCGATCTCATCGTCGAAGAAGTCGATCCGCACCGGGCGATCCGCCGCCAGTGGGAAAATATCCACCACGCCGCCGCGCCGGCTGAACGTCCCTGGCTCGACCACCACCGCAGCCGGTTCGTAGCCCAGTCTGACCCAGCGCGTCAGGAGTTGATCCAAGACGTGGCGCTGGCCGAGCTGGAGCAGCATGGAGGCTTTGCGGAACTGGTGGACAGGCAGAGTCCGCTGCATAATCGCCCGCGCCGACGTGACCACGATGGGCGGCGTGGCCGAGCGGGCGGATTCATCCGGCGGAACTAAGGCTGCCAGCGCCGCGATGCGCCCGCGAATCACGTTCTCGACCCAGGGCGTGCGTTCGTAGAACAGGGAGGTCGGCTCGGCGAAGCGGTAAACAGGCCGCTCGCCCAGCCAGACCGGAAGCTGTTCGGAGACGTTGTAGGCGCGGTCGATGCGCCCGGTGATATACACCAGCGGCCCCGGCCAATCCTGGGCCAGCGCCGCCAGCAGGTAAGGCCGGGCAGCCCGCAGGATGCCCAGATCGGGCAGGGGTGTGCCGGCCTTCAGGTCACGCAGCAGATCGGCATACACGCCGCTGCCGCGCAGGAGTTCAAGTAATCCGGTCAGCTGCATAGCGGGACAACCTGAAACGGCAGGAATTCAATCCGATCCTGCCACACGGTACTGTCGCTGGTTTTCACGATTGATTCAATCGTATTGATGTCCTAACCAAGTAGCGCCATCCCTCACAGCATTTTCGTATTTGGGGTAGCCCAATAGGCGGAACCGTCTTTTTCGCGGTTGAGCAGGCCGCGCTCGTAGAGTTCCCGCCGCAGCAGCGCCGCGTCGCCGAAGGTGTGCCACTGATCCAGAAAGGCATTCACCTCGTGCTCGGTATAGACCTGTCCGGGCATGATCTGTGCCGCCAGATAATCCAGCGCCATTAGTTGAATTGAGCGTTTAGACGGCCACTGCTTCAGACGGCCCTCATCATCCAGCAGCGGCAGGAGGGCATCGGGAATGTTCATCGCTGTGTTCTACTCCGGTGTCTTTTCAGGCTTGGGCTGGTCGATGCTGCCGTTGTACTGATTCATGGCCGCGTCGATGCCGCTCTTGAGCCAGACTTCCGCGGCGTTTGCCGCCCGGTCAATCATCTGAGCCGCCAGGATGGCATCATCGCCTTTGAATTGGCTTAGGACGTAATCCTTGGGCTGCATCTTGCCTGGGGGCCTTCCGATGCCGAAGCGCAGACGGCTGAATTCCTGCGTGCCGAGGTGCTGGATGACGCTCCGCATCCCGTTCTGGCCGCCCGCGCCGCCCAGCTTCCGCAGCCGCAGCGTCCCCAACGGAATATCCAGATCGTCGGAGATGACCAGCAGGTTCGGCAGTTCGACTTTATAGAAATCGACCAGCGAGCGCACCGCCTCGCCGCTCAGGTTCATATAAGTCTGCGGCTTGGTCAGGATAACCTTCTTGCCGTGGATCACGCCCGTAGCGGTGAAGGCTTTGCGTTCCAGTTTGCCGAACGTCAGCGCAAAGCGCCGCGCCAGTTCATCCGCCACGCGGAAGCCGACGTTATGCCGCGTTTCGGCGTATTCTTTGCCGGGGTTGCCCAGCCCGACGATCAGATACCAATCGGTCATGAGGATTTCAGTTCACGCTGTTGAATCGACCCGCAAAGCATAGCAGCACGGGTCAATTTACTGTAGGGGGTGTTTCCGAGGACGACATGTCAGATCGAGGCCGATGCGATTTGTCTGGCTATGTGCCGGTTGGCTTCTCCCTTTCAAGTTCGCGCGCCCGCGCTGCTTGGATCATTTCGCGCGCGGCGTCGAGACTGGGGACGATCCGGTAGCTCTGGTGCATATCGGGGAAGAGCGACGAGATGACGCCATCCAGCAGTCGGAAGATGGGATTCGTAGTCACGACAGCCAGGAGTCCCATGTTGGGCGGCGTGCGTTTGAACGTGCCATAAAGATGGTTGAGGCCGCTCCCGCCCAGCATCGAGGCCGATTCGAGCAGGTCAGCGATCACATCGTAGCGTTCGCCTTGCAGATGGCTGACCATTCGGAGTTCCTGCTCAAAAACCTCGAGGTACTGAGCGGTTGTCCAGCGGTCCTTGAAGGTGTAATGCACCGTGTTGGGCAGGATCGTATCCCATGAAATCTGAATTCCCATAACCCCTGGTCGTGGTGTTGCGCGTCAGTGAACCGCTTCCACGAGCTTGATTGTAGACCAGGATGCTGGATTTGGGTATGAATTATTCCCTAAGAATACGTGAAGGTGCTAGGCAAACTCCCTGTCTCTCTTGAACTGGGTTTCGTAGAGGTCGGCGTACAGGCCTCCGCGGGCCAGCAGTTCCGCATGAGTGCCACGCTCAACGATCTGCCCACGATCCAGCACCAGGATGACATCGGCCGCCAGGATGGTGCTCAACCGGTGCGCGATAACGATGCTGGTGCGCCCGGCCATGACGGTTTTGAGCGCCTCCTGGATCAGCGCTTCGGATTGGCTGTCGAGGTGGCTGGTCGCTTCATCCAGCACCAGGATGCGCGGGTTCTTCAGGATGACACGGGCAATGGCGATGCGCTGTTTTTCGCCGCCGCTCAAGCGGTAGCCGCGCTCGCCGACAATCGAATCGTAGCCGTCTGGCAGTCCCATGATGAAATCGTGAATATGAGCCGCTTTGCAGGCGGCTTCCAATTCGGCCTGGGTCGCGTTCGGGCGGGCATACAGCAGGTTGGTGCGGATGGTGTCGTGGAAGAGGTGCGTTTCCTGCGTCACCATGCCGATCTGTTCGACCAGCGATTCCAGCGTCACGTCGCGCAGATCGTGTCCATCGATGCAGATGCGTCCCTCCACCGGGTCGTACAGACGCGGGATCAGATAGGTCAGTGTCGTCTTGCCCGCGCCGCTGGGGCCGACCAGCGCCGCCAACTGCCCCGGCTGAAGTTCAAAGCTGATGTGTTCCAGCGCGGTCTCTCGTGCCTGGCTCTGCTGCGGTTTATCGGATGTGCTGCTGCCGCCGTTCTGCCCCAGTGACAGCACCGCCTTGACATTGTCCATCCGTCCCGGACGGTCTACCTCGGCCAGCAGGCCCGATTCACCCTGCTCGTAGCGGAAGGTCACATCCTCGAAGCGCAGTTCCCCGCGCACATCTTGCAGCCGGATGGCATCGGGTTTGTCGTCGATTTCCAGCGGCAGATCGATTACCTCGAAGACACGCTCGAAGCTGACCATCGACCGCGCGAACATCACCGGGGAATTTGTCAACGCTTGCAGCGGGCCGTAAAGCTGCGTCAGATACGAAGCGAAGGCCACTATCGTCCCCACCGTGAAGACGCCGCTCAGCACCAGATGGCCGCCGACCCAGTAGACCACGGCCGTCCCGACTACACTGACCAGCCCGATGATTGCCCAGAACTGGTCGCCCAAGAAGGCTTCCCGAATGCCGATGTCGCGGACGCGGGCAGCGCGGGTGTTGAAGCGGTCCGTTTCCATCGTCCGCCGCCCGAAGAGCTTCACCAGCAGCGCCACGCCGATGTTGAGCGTCTCATTCATCATGGCGTTCATCTGCGCGTTGGTGTCCATGGCCTCGCGCCGGATCAGACGCAGTGTTCCGCCGCGCCGCCGGGCGATGGCGACGAAGACCGGCAGCACCATCACGCCCATCACGGTCAGCCGCCAGTCGAGCGTCAGCATGACTGCCAGCACCAGCACCACTTCGATCACATTGACGATCATCGAGGTAATGGTGTCGCTGATGGCCGAGTGGGCGCTGACCACATCGTTGTTCAGGCGGCTCATGAGTTCGCCGACTTTGGTATTGGTGAAGAATCGCAGGGACATCTTCTGAAGATGCCCGTATAGGCTCGTCCGCAGATCGTAGATCACGCCTTCGCCGATGGTGGCGTTCAACCGCCGGGTGTACATCCCGATCAGGCTGGTGGCAATCGGGATCAGCACCAGGCCCAGCGCAAGCACGTTGAGCCGCTGGGTGTCGCCGTGGGGGATGGCATTGTCGATCAGGTCGCGGAAGATCAGGGGGGTGAGCAGACCCAGCCCGGTGGTGATGAGGATTGTCAGCAGCGTGAGGGCGATTTTCCAGCGGTAAGGCCGGGCGTAGCTCAATACGCGCCAGACCAGCTTCCAGTTGACCGGACGCCGCTTATCGCCTTCACCCCAGTAGTAGACCCACCAGCCTGAACCCCACATGGTGATCACTCCCTCCACGCGGCAAAACTTCTGCCAAGCATAGCGGAGCCGCCCGCGGGCGTCTACTGCACCATTGGGCAGGGTAGGGAATTAGTGCGATGCGCCGTTGAGCAGACGGCTGGCGTCCTCCAGAGTGCTGGCGAACAGAAAGGCGCGGTTCTTCATCTGGCTGCCGTAAACTTTGAGGAAAGCGCTGTACCCGGCGCGGATCAGCGGGCTGGCTCCGATCACTACCTTGCGGCCTTCGTTAGGGCGGGCTTTGCCCTGGGCGAAAAGATCGCCGGCGCGCGTGATGAAATCCCCCGGCAGCCCACCGGCCTGCCGGATGTCGATAAGCAGATGGACAGTGTGGGGCACGCTGGTGATGAGATCGTCGGCGCGTTGGATGGCCGCGTTCAGATGATCCCAGCGCCAACCGCGCTGGAAGGCGATGTGGACTGTATTCTGCTGTTCGTTCACCCACCCAACCTGAATGCTCATGCCGTCCCCCATTCCGCTTGATTCACCTTCATCACAATTATACGCAGTTCAGTAGGAAATGTTGTGTTGTTCAGTACACAGTCTTGAAACGTGGATGAGACTACAAGGTGATATACGTCACTTTGAATTGCCACTTTGGTTCGCTATAGTATCGGAGACAATCTCGAAGCCTGGATGATCCGCACCATGCTGGTTTTCATCAGTCATGCAACCTCAGATGATGCTTTTGTTGACAACCTGAACGCCGAACTTCGTCGGCACGGCTATGAGACGTGGGTCGATCATCTCAACAAGCCTCCCGCAGGAACTTTCTGGGATGAGTATGTCGATCAGAAGCTTTCTGAAGCGAAGATACTGCTGCTGGTATGGTCGCCCCATGCATCTCTTTCCAAGAACGTAGGGATTGAATGGCGCGAGTTTCATGAAAACGGTAAGCTCATCATCCCATTGATTGTGAGGGACGCTCCTCTACCTCTGCTCATACGCCGCCTTCAGCGGATCAGCTTTGTTGATGTTGCTCAGTATCAAGAACAGATGCAGGTGCTGCTGAAATCACTTCCCGCGCCTTCCTTAAACCCGACGGCTAAAGTCGAGTTGACCGAAGCCCAACAGAGAGAAGAGCATCTCCTGCGGCTCAAGGAAGCCAGTGAACCAGTTCTGACCCAGAATCGGTCTTCATTGAATCCGAATCAACTGCTGCTGGTCTTCCCAAACATGCCCCCCAGGATGATGGTCATTGACCTCAATCGAGAGAAGCTATTCATTGGCCGTGGTCTGGATGCCGACATCAATCTCAGAGACTTCGGTGGAGAGGAGAATGGCGTGTCTCGTCAACATGCGCTGATTATGGTATCCAGTTCTGGGTTGTCTTTGATGGATCTGAATTCTGCGAATGGAACTTTCATCGAACGCCGCCGATTACCTCCACAGGTTCCCATTCCGCTTCGCAATGACTCGTTGATCCAGTTAGGGACGTTAGTCATTCGCGTCTTCTTTGAGTCGATTGTCATCTGATCGTGAACGGAACCAGCGGCCCCGCCGCCGCGCCGTTGATGGTTAGCTGCACGGCGTAATTCCCCGGTATGAACGCGAAGTCGGTCTGATCGACATAGAACCAGATGCAGTTCTCATCGATCTCGAAATCCGGCGTGAAATCGTGGCTGACCAGCAGCGTGTTGGCCGCGTCGTACCACTGCGAGCCGAGGACAGTTCCCGGCGTGATGTTGGCAGCGGTGGCCGAAACATAGATGCGCTCGGCGCTGCTGCTGAACTGGCTCATCGGCCCGATGGCGCAGTCGTTCTCGCCGACGTTCTCCGCCGTCATCACGTTGAAAACCGTCGGCGCTCCCAGCGTCGCTGTGGGGACGCTGGCATTCCCGGCTGAGGGAACCGCATTGGTCACTGGAACGGGCGTGATCGCGCCCGGCTGCGTTGGTTGGAACTGGGGCGTTGGTGTGGACTGCGGCAGCGGTTGGGGCGAGACCCCAGCCAGCGCCGTCGGGTCGAGGCCAACGCTCTGAAGCGTGGCGATCAGTTCCAGATTGCGGCGGCGTTCGCGGGCGACGCTCGTCCCGGCAAATTCTGAGGTCAGCGCGAATTGGTCAAACAGCACTGTGGCTGTGGCGCGCAGATCGACAATCTGGGTGCTGAGCGCGTTGTGTTCTGCCAGCAGTGTCGGATCGATTGTGGCCGGCCCGCAGGCCGCCAGCGCCAGCAGCGCGACGATCCCGACCAGCGCCCCGGCGCGGCGGGGGGCCGTGCGTGAATTGTCGTGAACCTTCATCAGCTCTGTTCCTATCTCAACCGGCAGCTTGACCCACTCTAGCAGACCGGACTGGGCGGCCTCAAGGCAGCGTAGAGCAGGCGTGGGTTTGGGAGGTTCTTCACTCGCGTGGAGGGCACAATCTGGCTATACTGAAAACAAACCTTACGCCGTATTCTCGAACTGCCGCTGGAGAATGGTATGGCTGCTCGCAAGAAAGCCCGTCCCTGGTATCGTGAACTATTTTTTCTGCGCCGTGCCCCGCATTTGAGTGGCATCCCGCTCGAATGGACTCGTCCCGATGACGATGAAGCCTATGAGCGGCTCATCGACGAGCACGATTTCATCTCGCTCAAGTACTGGAGCGATGAAGACCTCACCCAGTATCCCATCATTGCCAATGACCTGAAAGACCTGAAAGAATACCTGCTGCCGACCTTCTTCCAGTTCAGCCAGCGGTCGAAGTACTACCAGAACCGCTTTTACCTCTATCAATGGGTTTTCGTGATTGGCGCCTTTGTGACGACCCTGCTCGGCGCGGCCGCCACGCTCTTTTACACCCCGCCTAATGCCGCTTCCGACGTCATCAGCGGCACCAACTGGCAGCAGATCCTCAGCTACGCCACGGCTGCGGTTGGAGCGGTGACGGCCTTCACCACCGCGCTGAGCAATCGCGGCGAACCCCAGAAGCGCTGGGGCAAGAACCGCCGTCTTTCCGAAGAACTGCGCATGCACTACTTCACCTATCTTTCCCACATGGCTCCGTATGATACCCCGGATCGCGTGCAGCGGCTCCGCGAGAACGTCATCGGCATCCGCGTCAAGGAGCAGGAAAATGTCTGAAGAAAACCGCACGCCGGAAGAGGCCGTCCGCATCGACCAACTGCCGCACAACCGCCGCGATACCGAACTGCTCTACAAGATTTATATGAAAAAGCGGCTGGAATCCCAGATCAGCTTTTATGAAAGCCGCATCCGGGAAAATCAGCTCAACGCAGATTTCACCTTCACGCTGGGCGCGGCCGTGATGACCCTTTCTTCGCTGGTTGCCACCATCAGCGCCACGGGAAACTCCCCAGCGCTGTCCTTCCTGGCGGTGATCCTGCCCGCGGCAGCGGCGCTGTTGGCCTCGTTCCGGCAGCTTTACGGCTGGGAGCGGCAGATCAACCTGTACCGCGACGCTCTGATGGGGCTGGAGCGCGTCAAGCTCTTGGCCCCGGATAATGACCGGATGCCATTCTCCGACCTGATGGAGATTTATCCGCGTCTGGTGGAAAACGGCGAGAAGGTTTTCACGGCGGAAGTCAGTCAGTGGGGCCAGTTTGTCCAGTCGACTGAGCAGGAGGGCCAAACCTCGACGGATGCTCGTGCGCTGGATGCGCTGACCACCAACCTCCAGTTGACCGATGAGCAGTTGGCCACCATCCGCGCCATCCTGGCTGCCGGGACTCCCCGTGCGACCTTCAGCCCGACCACCGAGACCAATACCGTCGTCCTGCCGCGCTCATCCGCCTCGACACCGGACAAAAGTGATCTGCTGGATTTTGATGATGTAGCGGCGGCCCAACCCGCCGTGCCCGCTGTTCCGTTGGATGTCGCGCCGCCCGTTCAAACAAGGGTTCCTATCGTCGAGGAGCCTGTGCAGGCCGTCGCGCTGGATGCGCCTCCGCCGGAAAGCGAGGATGTCCTCACGCCTGGAGCGAGCTTCGTCGCCCCGCCTCCCAACGACGAAGAAACCTCGGCAGGCTGAATCGCCGAGTGGAATCCCTGGTGTTTTGACTCCCTCTCCCTGTGAGCGAAGCGAACGTTCGGGTGAGGGCGCATTGAATCAAAACCGCCTCGTTCCAGTGAACGGGGCGGTTTCGTGTGTGGAGGTGACCGGACTCGCACCGGTGTCCAAAGGATTCGAGGACGCACGTCTACAAGCTTATCCGATCTTTTGCTTTCGCCGCCGGTAGCCCTGACCGGCGAGGTATGCCGGCGACTAGCCGATGTCTCTTTGACCCGTCGTATCGGCGTCCACAGGTCGCACGTTATCTTTGGTGTCGCCCACCGATCCGCCCAGATAACGATGGCCGGGGTGGACGGCTGGCCTCGCAAGGCCAGCACTCTGGACTACCGCTTACGCAGCGGCGGGCAGAGCGAAAGTGTTGTTGTTGGCAGTTAATGCCTTGCCTGTTGATCACGGGGCCAGACTCCCCGGCTTGCAGTACGGACTCAGCCTCCCCTGTCGAGCCTATTACACCCCCTTGTGAACCTCTATGAACAGTATAGCACACTCCCCATGCTCCTGTAAATTCGGGTTTTCCTGGCAGGGTCAAATCCAGTGTGGGAGGCCACATCCGAATCTTATGAGATAAGAGTAGACAAAATGTCACCCTAACCGCCCCATTTTGTGCTATCGTGGGGATAGAGATGTGAAACCCCCTCTCTCCCAGCAAGCGTCAGCGAGCGTTCGGGAGAGGGCGGGGGTGAGGGCCGCCTTCTCCGAATGAGAAATGTGAGAAAATCGGGCGATTCTCATTCTTATCATTCTTATCGTTTCGCATCCGGGGATCACGTTCGAGGCGAGAATTCAGGTGGTTGTTGCAAGAATCATGCAGTTGCAACTGCAACAACTGCAACAGCCGTTCCTTGCATGTAAGCCCGGTGTCCGTTCCCTATCCTCATCCGATTCTCAGGTATCACGTGGGCAAATCTGCATATAATCGTCATGACTTCCGTCTGGGAAGTGATACGACAGTCCGCTTATCAGGAGGATTTGCCCAGTGATCCGCAAGCGCATCGTTTGGTTGATCGTTCTGGCCTTGATGCTCAGCCTGACCGCCGCAGCCTCCGCTCAGGATAAGGCCGTTGCGACCGGGCTGAACAGCCCGCGCCAGCTCGCCTTCGATAGTGATGGCACGCTGTACATTGCCGAGGCTGGCTCCGGCGGGGATCGGGATGTGGAAGGAACGTTTGGCCCAGCCAAAGCCGGGGATACCGCCCAGATCAGCCTGGTCTCTCCGGCGGGCGAGCAGTCGGTTCTGATTGATAATCTCTCCAGCCTGGATGCGGGTTTCGGCCAGATCGAGGGCGTGATGGCTTTGCACGTCACCGAGGACAGCTATTGGGTGGCCTTTGGGTTGGGGCCGAAGGAACTCCAGGATGGGCAGTTTGCCTCGGCACTGGTGCAGTATGACCGCGAGACTCTGGCCGTCGAGCAGGTGATCGACCTGGCGGCCTTCGAGACCGAGAACAACCCCGATCAGGCCGATGAATTGGTCTCCAACCCGTCCGATATCGCCGTGGACACGAATGGAACCGTCTACATCGCCGATGCGAGCGCGAATGCTGTGTTGAGCTGGACAGCAGAGGATGGCGTGCAGGTCTTCGCGGCCTGGCCGCTCGTTGAGGGTGAACCGGCGGCCGTGCCGACCTCCGTCTCGGTCGGGCCGGATGGCGACATCTACGTTGGCTTCCTGAGCGGCTTCCCCTTCCCGACAGGGGGGGCGCGGATCGAGCGTTACAGCCCGGACGGTGAACTCCAGCAGACCTACGCTGGGCTGACGCTGGTAACGGATATTCTGGTGACGGCCGATGGGATGCTGTACGCGGTCGAATTCGCGGGTGGCTTCGGCGACCAGGGTTACATCCCGGCGTCAGGCCGCGTCGTGATGGTCACGGCGGACGGGATCGAAGCGGTGGCCGAGGGGCTGAACTTCCCCTATGGCATCGCCCAGAATGCGGATGGGCAGTTGTTCGTGTCGGTGGAGACCTACGGCGTCCCGGCGGACAGCGGCAAGGTCATCATGGTCGGCGGGGCGTAATTTGAGCGTTGGATGAGTAATCCGCCGTAGGATGGTTCTGCTTCGTTAGTATAGACTGCAATCCGCGAACCTGTAGGGCACGGCCCGCCATGCCCTACAGCCTGCTCGAACATGTCGGCGGATCAAACCTCATTCGTTGTATCTATTTGAATGCACATGGAGTCGTTATGTCTCAACGCAGGATGTTGAACTTGCTCGGAATTCTGATTCTGATGGGGATCACTGCCCTGGTCAGTGTGGGCGCGTACATCATGGTGATCGGCGGTTCAGGCGAACCCAGCCAGCCGATCAGTGCCCCAACTCTCGATCTTTCGACACCGACGCCCAACGCCGAACAGACCCAGGTGGCTGTGCTGTCGGCGCAGGTGGCTGATCTCCAGGCGACGATCACGGCACTGGAAGCGGGCAGTTCGGCGGCTGAAGCCAGTGCCGAAGCGGTCGTCGAACCGACTGCCGCGCCGACAACGGAACCGGCCCCTGCGTCGGCTGCGCCGTCGCTTTACCGGATTATTCCCGAAGAATCGCAGGTCAGCTTCACCTTGACCGAAGACCTGCGCGGTCAGTTCACAACTGTGATCGGCACAACCAACCAGGTCGCGGGCGACATTCAGGTGGATTTCGCGACTCCGGCCAATTCGCGCGTGGGCGTGATCCGCATCAACGCGCGGACGCTGGCGACCGACAACGAATTCCGCAACCGGGCGCTCCGCAGCGAGATTCTGGAGTCGTCCAATGATGCTTATGAATTCATCGACTTCACCCCGACGGCGGTGAGCGGTCTGCCAGAAACGCTGGCGGTCGGTGAAGCCGTGACCTTCCAGGTGGCGGGCGATCTGAAGATTCGGGAAATCTCCCAGCCGGTGACGTTCGCGGTGACGGCGACGGCGGTTTCTGCAGATCGGCTCGAAGGGACGGCTACGGCCACAGTGACGCGGGCGCAGTTCAACCTGACGATTCCGAGCGTCCCGGGCGTGGCAAATGTCTCCGACGAAGTAACGCTGGAAATCAAGTTTGTGGCGGCGAAGGCCGAGAGCTAAGCTAACGCCAAACTCAACATCACGGGCGGGCGCGCATCGGGTAAACTGAGGATGGACGCCCGCCTTCAATCTGTCGAAGTTTCAGTTGGGTGCTTCGGCACCCGCGCCGTTGGTCGTATCATCGCGACGGTTGGCGAAGGCGGTGATCCGCATGAAGGCGCGTTCCTGGGGGGTCATGTCCACCGGATACTCGGTATCGTCATACGCTTCCAGGATGCGGTAGCCCTCTTTGATATAGCCGCGAATCGTGTGCAGACTGATGCCCATCTCATCAGCGGCAAGGTGGGCGGGCATCCCGTCCAGAACGCAGAGCTTGAGCGCCTGACGGATGCGCGCGGTCAGTTCAGGGAACTTCCGCACTTCCGGCAGCACGGTAGCATGGAACAGGCGGTGGTGGAAGCGGTTATGGGTAGCATGGGCGACGCTGGTGGTGACGACGAAATCATGGCTCATCGAGAAGACAATCGCCCAGGTGATCTGGAGCCGCACTTCGTTCTTGAGGAGATAGCCGGATGCTCCAGCTTCGGCGGCGGCCTCCACCAGGTCGGGCTTGACCTCCTGCGCCAGACAGAGGACGCGAATGCCGCTGACCTGCTGACGCAGGCTGCTAATGGTATCGCGGAGTTCCTCGGCGCTTTGGAACTGATCGGCTTCGAGCAGGATGATGTTGGGTAGTTCGGCCAGTGAGGTGTTCGCGAGGTAATCCCACATGTCCTGGAGCGATTCGGACAGGTGCGTAACCCGCGTGCGTCGATCCCAGGCCAGGAAGCCATTGATGCCGTTAAGCGTATAGAAATCGGTATCGAAGATCAGTACCTTCAAATTGATTTCATGCAAGCCGGCCATCGTTATGTATCCCCCACGCGCCTATCACCGCTCCTAAGTTTACGTAGGAATGCCCTAATCGTCCAGTCAAATGCAGTCGGTTCAAGGGTAAGGGGCTTAGCTCCCGCCCGCCTCCAAAGTCTCCGAGGAGACGAAGCGTACTTCGAACAGCTTGGGCCAGCGCTTGCCGGTAATCAGGAAGGTATCCTGTTCGGGAACGTAGGCGATTCCGTTGAGGACTTCACCGTGAGCCAGCAGCGCCAGTTCTTCCGGCGTGAGCAGTCCGGCAGCATTGATGAAACCGGTGACCTGACCGCTGGCTTTGTCGATCCGCAGGATGGTATCGGTCATGTAGACGTTGGCGTAGATGCTGTCGCCGACGCATTCGAGTTCGTTTAGTTCGGGAGATAGTCCCGGTTGGAGGGCAGCAGCCTCGCTCAGTGGGACTCCCTCATAGGTGACGGGAACGAGGTAGTGCGAGATGAAGGTCTCCGGGCTGCGCGCATCCAGGAAGGCGCTGCCGTCGCTCATCCACAGGGTCTCCCCGTCATAGCACAGACCCCAGCCTTCGCCTTCGTAAGTGTAGTAGCCGAGCGGCTCAAAGGTTTCCTGGTCGAAGATGAAGGCGATTTGCTCTTTCCAGGTGATCTGGATCAGGCGGGTATCCACCAGCGCCAGCCCTTCGGCGAAGTAGTTCGGCGGGAATTCGATTTTCCGTAGGACTTCGCCAGTTTCGGGGTCTACCAGGCGCAGATCGGATTCACCGTACTGCCCAGCGCTTTCGTAGATTTTGTCGTCGGCCAGGAGAAGTCCTTGAGTATAGGAGTCTTGCGCGTGGGGGCGCACGGAGATGACCTGTGGTACGAGATGTTCAACGGGTAAGGGGGCAGTCGTGAGGGTGAGGGCAGCATCCTGGGCGGTGACATGGGGGCCAAGTCCGAGGATGGTCAGAGACAGCACGACAATTCTGGCAAGCAGCAGGTGACGCGGCATGCGATACTCCTCTGGTATTGCAGGTCGTATGAACGTGCCTATTGTAACAAAGGCAGGCAAATTCGGAATAGGCTGCCTGACCCAATGCTGCTCTGGACACTGATCTGGCCGTTGTGCAGTTCGACGATGCGCCGGGTGAGGGGCAGCCCTAACCCGATGCTGCCAGTATGGGCAGAGCGTGCTTTTTCGGCGCGGAAAAACCGGTCGAAGATATAGGGGAGCGCCTCGGCGGGGATGCCAGCGCCGCTGTCCTGCACGTCGATGAGGACGTCACTGCCGGCAGTGGACACGCGCAGGATGATCGTGCCGCCGGCAGGGGTGTGCTGGAAGGCATTGACGAGGAGGTTGCGGACGGCGCGAACCAAGTAATCGTAGTGACCACTGACGATTGTGGTATCAGTCACATCTAACCGGAGCATGATGCCCTGTTTCTCGGCCTGGGGCAGATTATGACTGTGGAGATCGCGGACAATTTGGGTGATGTCCAGCGGATGGCAGTCCAGTCCCAGGTTGGGATCGTCGAGGCGTGACATCAGCAGCAGGTCATCCAGGCTGTTCTGCAGGCGGTTGGCCTGCTGATTGAGCGTATTCAGGTGACGAGTAATCTGGGGATCAGGCGGCGCGAGGCGCTGGAGCATGAACAGGCTGGTGAAGATGGTCGCCAGGGGCGTCCGCAGGTCATGGGAGGCATCGTCGATGAACTGGCGCAGAACCTGGCTGCGCTGGCGTTCGGCGGCGAGTTCGAGGCGTTGGGCTTCACTGACTTTGCGGTTAGTGATGTTGGTGCTGATACCATCGATGCTGTCGAGCTGTCCGTTGGCATTATAGATGGGCATGAAGAAAGCTTCGATCCATTGGGGCTGTCCATCTGGGAGCAGGATGCGGAATTCAGCCAGCTTGCCCTGACCAGGAACCAGCTTGGAGAGAGTCTCGTTGATGATAGAAATGTCGTCGGGATGCGCGATCCGGTACCAGATGGCCGGATCATCATAGAAGTCCTGAGGCGGGCGGCCATACACTTTGAGGCAGGCGGGCGAAATCTGGGTAATCCGCGCGGTGGCGGCATCGACGGAAAAGAAGGCATAGTTCACATTTTCGAAGAGCGTGATGATCTGGCTGCGGAGTTTGATGGCCTCATCGTGGTTGCGTTTGCGCTCGGCAGTTTCTTGTTCGAGGCGGATGGCATCGCGCTCACGCAGGTAGGACCAGAGGATGTTCAGAACGGACACCGTGAGCAGGAATTCAAACGGCAGTCGAATCTGTTCCGGGCTGAGAATACCTGTGGTGCGAGGCAGCATCAGGATGAAGATGCTGTTGATCGTCCCGAATACCAGCAAGCTCTTCCACGAGACGACCAGACTGGCAGCCAGCGTGACCACACCCAGCCAGATCAGCGGGTCGATTGTGCTGTAGGGCGTAGGCGGGCCGTAAGCCCGCATGAAAGTCTGAATATAAACCACGACTGTCATCAGGGCGATACCGATGTAGGTTGCCTGCCGGTAGAGGGTCGTCAGCCGGCTGATGCCGTAGATGATGACCAGCGTTATGACCTGAACGACAATTGTCATGGTGAGCCATTCAGGGGATGTGACTCCGTAACTGGCTCGATGCAGCCGGGTGGCAATCAGGAATAAGATGGCAGTGAGGGTGGTCGCGGCCAGCCAGCGGCTTTGCTGGCGGGTCTGCGCATTGGGCATATCGATGAGGGGATCGACGAAAACTCGGTTGAGACGCTGTGCGATGCGCTGAGTGACGGACGAAGTCGACTGCATGGAGTTGAAACCGGATGCGCTGATATTCTCATATCAGAATATCATGCTTTTGCACGCGAGATGATTAAGCCTTTGGACAGTCAGTGATCCGCGACCTGCCGCCAATCGGGAGGATGGTGGCGCAGTCGCCATACCCAGCCGACTGGGTAGCCAACCATCTTAGCGACATCGCCAACGACGCGGATGATCGCCATCAGAATGATCGCGTAGAGGATTGCAGGTGGGGAGATGTTCGCCGGACGGAGCTTTAGCAGCCGGGTGTAGGGCTGGCGGAGATAGATGGCGGCTCCAGCCAGCGCCAGCAGCCCCATCAGGGGATGAACGGCCAGCATCAGCGCGAGAATGCCGGGCAAGGCGACCAGGTAAGTCAGGTAGCGGGCGGCGTGACGCTTGCGCCAGAGATCGGCTTTGCCATCACCACGGGCATAGCGGTAATACTGCTTCCAGAAGGCTGGGAGCGAACCACGCGGGCGGAAGGCGACCAGGGCATCCGGCACGAAGACAATCGCAGGACGCGATTCCTGTTCCAACCAGCCTTTCAGCCGCAGATCGAAGATCAAGTCCTCGCAGTAGTCCAACCACTCCGGGTAACCGCCGACGGCTTCCCAGGCAGCACGGCGGAAAGCGGTGCTCCGGCTGGTGGGAAGGAAGTTGACCGGATCGATCTCATCGACGAGCGGCAGCACGGTGGCGCTCATGGCCCAACCGAAGATGTCGTCGAAGTCGGGTGTGAAGAAGCCGCCGACGCAGCTCAGTTCGGGGTTCTCCAGGAGTGGGCGGGTGATACGCTCCAGCCAGTGCGAATCGATCACCACTCCGGCGTCAGTCACGGCAATGATCTCGCCCTGGGCGGCGGCGATGGCTGCGTTGCGTCCCTGGCTGATGTTGCAGCCGGGATGAACCCGCAAGCGCAGCGGCAGGCGGTCAGCGTAGGTCTGAAGAATGGCTGCTGTGTTGTCGTGGCTGCCACCATCGACGATGACAACTTCATCGGGCTGGCGAGTCTGTTGAAGGATCGAGCGCATCAACCGGTGGATGCTCTCACCTTCATTCAGGACCGTGGCAACCAATGAAATCATGATGCGCCTTTAATCCGTCGATTACTGCATGGCATCACAGCGCCAGCGAAGCCAGCGCAAGGATCAAGGCCAATCCAACAATGCCGATGCCGACCTTGACATACGGGGCGATCAAATCCTGCATCTGGCGCAGTTGGGCGTCGATGCGTTCGACAGGCGGCTTCTCGCGGCGGTGACGATACAGCCAGGTGACCGGCCACTCGATGATAGGCATGACGGCGATGACCCAGATGAAATAGGCGGCGGCGAACACCAGGAAGATGGGGAAGCGTCCATCTTTGAGCAGCGGCAGCATCATGAAGGAAATGGCCGTTGTCCAGATGAACATCAGCAGGGTTTTGATATAGCGGAGGACGAGACGGCGCAGATACAGCACGTGGCGAGCGAGGGCTAGTTCCGCCACAGCGACTTCCTGCGCTAGGGTACGATCCAGACCGCGGGCGATGCCCAACGCCGCATTGAAGCGGTTGACTTCCTGGGAATCGGCTTCTGGGGGAAGCACCCCGGCGGCTTCGAGTTCTTCAATGATGCGCGACGCCGGGATAATCTGACCGTCAGTATTTTCGATCAGGTCGTCGAAGTAAAGCTCCTTGCGTTCCTCGCTGAAGGGCATGACGTAACCCATATGGCTGCGGTCGTATTGATGGCGCATGACCTGACGTTTCCCACGCGGCGACTCGTCGGTGGAGAACATCAGGGCGCTGAGGGCGAAGGTCGGATTCAGGAGAGTCTCGGAGAAGCCTGGCATATAGATAGTGAAATAGAAATGGACGATGTCCTTGAGCAGCAGCCAGACACCATACAAAGGAATAATCAGCGAAAGCAGCAGTGGATACAACAGGCAGGCGAAGAGCAGCATGGTCAAGGCCGCGCCGAAAGTCTCCAAAGACTCGAACTGATTGGATGTGTTGGCAAGCATGACGGCCAGTAGGCTATCAACGGCATCCTTGAAGAAGACCGGGATGAGCAGCAGCAGTCCCGCTCCACTGATGAAGGCAGTGGCGATGCGGTGCAGGGTTGAGAGGCGGACTTCGGTACGCTGAAGGTAAGCCCGCATGGCGTTGCGCTCGGCGTCAGTCAGGGGCTGTTCGTAGGCCGCAGCCGAAGCATTGTGATGTTCGTGATAGGCGTTGAAGCTTTCGGCGGTGGATCGCTTGGGATCGACGGACATGATGAAGGTGTTCACCTGTTGGTTGGGAGGTTTCCGGTGACAACCCGACAAAACCTCACTGGATATGAAATGCGGGGTGTCTGTCAAGACGCCCCGCACAAGAGTATAGACGGAATTGGCAGATGCGGAAGGCTAGATCGGCAGCGAATACATGTAGATGATGATCTGATTGAGGTCTTCATCGCTCAGGTTGAGGAACCCGCCGCGCGCCGGATGCGGAACCAGCATGCCTTCGAGCATGACATCGCTGGAGAGGAAGGTCAGCAGGCCCATGCCGTCGCGGTTCTGGAGCAGGGTGCTCTCGCTGAGGGGCTTGGCGACACCGGGGATGCCCTCTCCGTTGTCAGCATGGCAGACCGCGCAGGCCTGCGCATACAATTCCTGACCAGGCACAGCCATGCTGCTGGTTTGGACAGGAGCCGTGGTGGGTTCAGCCGGAGCAGGAGTTGGTTCGAGAGTCGGGGCAGCCGTCACCTCGACGGCAACAGCGGTCGGTTCCACCGGGGCAGTAGTGGCCTCGGCGATGCTGGTGGGCGCGGCCAATCCGCTCAGGTTGAGTCCCTGGAAGGGCGTGGCTTCGACGGTTGGCGCAGCCGTGACCGGGGCAGCCTGGGCGACTTTGGCTCCGTTCAGGCTGCGGATATAGTAAACAATATTAAGCAGGTCCTCGTCGGTCAGGGAGGGATTACCGCCGCGGGCTGGCATGGCGACGCCGGTGGAGTTCATCGGATCGGTGACTGCGCGGCCTGCAATGATGAAGGCGACCAGATCGGCATCGGTCTGCGCATTGACGAACTCGCTGCCGATCAGGGTCTTGCCGAGGCCAGGAATGCCCAAAGCGTTGAAGCCATGGCAGGCGCTGCAAATCGATTGGTAGGAATTGCTGCCTTTGCTGACGAGCAGCGGATCGAGCAGAGCAACCTGTTGAGATGCGGAGGCAGCCGTGGGCAGGGCGGTCGGGGCAGCGGCCTGCTGTTCCTCGGCGGGAGCGACGGCCATCGGTGTTACGCCCGGCCGGGCGGCAAGCAGAGCGATCAGAATGAGAGCGATCCCGCCGAACAGCACAATGGCGGGCAGGAGTGCACCGGTATCGTTGGCAGATGAGGTCGGTGTGGATCGGGTCATGATTGCTCGGTTCATCCTCTTGGGTAGTCCTGCACCGAGTGTATTCTCGTGCAGCCCTGTATTCGAATATGAGTTTTCAGGAATCAGGTCGGGCAGCGCCACGCTGCCTATCGTATTATGCTACATATGCCCCCTCAAGTGAAATTCTTCACGTAAATATTGTGACAATCAGTCTTCAAAAACGTGACAGACCTTGCTTATCCTAAAGCTCATGCCATACTCAGTGCATTGATGTCCGTATTCTTTTTTGTGTTGATTTGAACGATTGAAGGAGAGCGAGCGGTGGCTAACATGGATCGCAGACGGTTCTTGAAATTGGCAGGTTTGGGCGCGGGCAGCGTGGGGGCGGCGGCGGCATTTTCACGCCCCGGGATGCTGTTCAGCGGAAAGAATAACCTGTCCAGCAGCGCCGGTCTGGGTGCTGTCCAGCAGGAAACCCCCGAAGAGATGGATCGGCTTCACTCGGAGGCGGTGCAGATTTACCTGGACAATGTGGGCAAGGAACCGAATTACTGGCGTGCGGCGCTTGAGCCGGAAATGGATGGGGACGTCAAGGTCTTCCGGATCACCTGCTCGGACATCGAATGGGAGACTTCACCCGGCATGAAGTTCCCGGCGATGGCCTACAATGGCATGGTTCCGGGGCCGGAAATCCGCGTGACTGAGGGCGACCGGGTGCGCTGGATCGTCACCAACGAGATGAAGGAAAGCACTGCGATCCATTGGCACGGCGCTCTGGTTCCGAATGACCAGGACGGTGTTCCCTTCATCACCCAGCCGGCCATCAAAAGCGGTGAGACCTATGTTTACGAATTCACTGCCCGCAACCCCGGCACGCACATGTACCATTCGCATCATAACGCCGCGGAACAGACTACTGCCGGTCTGATGGGCGCGTTCATCATCGAGCCGAAGGACAAGTCGCGCGAGCCGGTCGTAGACGGCGACTATGTGATGGTGTTGAACGACACCACGCTTGGCTTCACGCTGAATGGGCGGCAGTTCCCGTACACCCAGCCGATTGTTGCCAAGCTCGGCCAGAAGATCCGCGTTCGTTACCTAAACGAGGGTCTGATGATCCACCCGATGCACCTGCACGGCATTCCGCAGACCGTTATCAGCAAGGACGGCTGGCCGCTGCCGCTGCCTTATAAGGTCGATACGCTCAACGTCGCTCCTGGCGAACGTTACGATGTCATCATCGACTGCACTGAGCCGGGCGTCTGGGCCTACCACTGCCACATTCTAACCCACGCCGAATCGCGTCACGGCATGTTCGGCATGGTGACTGTTCTGATCGTTCAGGAATAACAACTTCCCTGGTTCTCCTCACGTTGGCGGGCGGCCAGAGTTCTTCTGACCGCCCGCTAATCATTTACTCCGGGGGTTCGGTGTGGATCGTGACGCGATCCAGCAGCGGCAGTCGTGCCCGCAGCAGCGTCTCGGCGGATTCAGCGACGCGGTGGGCGTCCTCGACCGACATCTGGGCCGGCAGGGTAGCGTGCATGGTCATCGTCCAATGGCCATCGACCGGATACAGTTCCAGGTGATGCCAATCGACGCCGAGGAAATTCTCGCGCAGCAGGGCGAGCGCTTGATCGCGCAGCGCATCCATGCGCAGCGCACTGCCGTTGGCGGCTTCGTGTAACTGAACGGCGAGCGATGGCTCGATGTGGCTGACGACCTCGGCCACGTCGGGCAGGCTGGCACGAACATCCTGTTCAAGCTGGCTGACCTGCTGGTGTGCGGCTTCGAGCGTCAGGTGGCGCGGGACTTCGACGTGCATTTCCAGCACCGGGCCGTTTTCCCCCTCACGGAGAGTGACTTCGTGGGTGGCTAGGCCGAGGGCGTCGGCATGGGCGCGGGCAATCAGAGCATGATCCTTTGGCGCGGCTTTGAGCGGAACGAAGTGGACTTCGACCTCGGCCAGCCCTTCAATGTGTTCACTCAGCCTGCCACGGATGGCTTCGGCGATGGCGGCTGTCTGGTTGGTGGTCATTTCTGGCTGCACCTGGACATCGATGTCCACATGGGCAGATTCAGCCGGGCCGCGGCTGCGGGCCCGCAGCACCTGATGCACCGACGGGACTTCCTCGACCCAACCGGTAAGCTGCTGGGAACTATAAGGCGCGGTATCAACCAGGATACCGCCGGTTTGCCGAAGGACCTGCCAAGCCGCCCGGACGATGAACACGACGATGAGCAGCGCCGCCAGCGAATCAGCCCAGGTGAAACCTGCCAGCACCAACGCCATACTGCCCAGCACCGAGATCGTCACCAGAATATCCGCGCCAGTATGTGCGGCATCGGCGAGGAGCAGTTCTGAGTGCAGCCGGCGG
Organism: uncultured Anaerolineaceae bacterium; assembly: GCA_964556745.1. GTDB lineage: Bacteria > Chloroflexota > Anaerolineae > Aggregatilineales > Phototrophicaceae > CFX2. The sequence continues at coordinate 87,902 of CAZKXW010000003.1, read as the reverse complement.
CCTTCGCGGGTTTCGTAGCGATTGACGAAGATGTTCACCAGCAGCGTCACGATCATGACGATGAATGTGAGCGGCGTGATCGTCGGCGCTTCTTCCGGTCCGCTGAACCGCCCCAGGGCACTGCCGACGATCTCCCAGGCGGTGAGCAGCAGAAACGCGCCGATACCCAGCGCGGCAATCGTCTCGAAGCGGCGGTGGCCGTAGGGATGGTCTTCATCGGGCGGGCGGTTGGCGACGGCATTGGCGATGAGCGCCACGACATTCGACGAGCCATCGACCAGCGAATGGAAACCATCGGCGGTGATCGCCAATGCACCGGTCCACAGGCCGATGAGGATTTTCCCGAAAGCAACCGCCAGATTCAGGATCAGGGTGACGATCAGGACTCGACGCACCTGCTGACCGGCGGTGGGTGATGGAAGAGAGACCACAGGATAGAACCTTTCGCCCAGGGTTGGCCGTGGATGTGATGCACCCGAATCATAGGGCGAATTCGCCAGTTTCGACAATCAGGAAGTCCCGGTTTAGACGCGCTTCAGATGGGGAGCAGCCGGGCAAAAGTCAGGATTGCGCCTTATTTCCCTTGTGGCTCTTAGGTATACTTCCGCCTGTGAAAGGCGGATCGAAACGTATGGATGCGATGCAGTTTGTGCCAATTCTGGTGGTGGGATTCGCGGCCTCGTTGGGGCTGACGCCTGTCTCCCGGCGGATCGCCATGTGGCTGGGCGTGGTGGACAAGCCGAATCAGCGCAAGATTCACCACGACCACAAGCCGCTTATGGGCGGTTTGGCGATCTACGTGGCGCTGGCGGCTTCGCTGCTGCTGTTCAGCCCGCCGCAGCATCTCCGAGAGTTCGGTGGAATCCTGGCGGGGGCGGCGGTCTTGGCTTTGGTAGGGCTGGCCGACGACCGCTACAACCTGGGCATCCGCATCCGGTTGGTGGCGATGACGGTCGCGGCACTCGGGCTGGTGCTGACGGGCATCCAGATCGAGCTGTTTCACACGCCGTTTCTGGATATTCCACTGACAATCCTGTGGGTGCTGACGCTGACCAATGCTACCAATTTCATGGATAACATGGATGGACTGACGGCTGGTTTCACCACGATCGCGGCCTTCTTCTTCATGGTGATCGCTTTTACGCAGGGTCTCACCCTGGTCACGAGTCTGGCAGCAGCCTTGCTGGGCAGCGCGGTCGGCTTCCTGATCTATAATTTCAACCCATCCAGTGTGTTCATGGGCGATATGGGAGCGCTGGTGCTCGGGTTTATTCTGGCGGTGCTGGGGATCAAGCTCAAGTTCGGGACGCAGCCGCCGGATGTTACCTGGATGGTTCCGCTGCTGGTGCTGGCCGTGCCGCTGTTCGATATCACCCTGGTGGTGGTGACACGCCTGCTGGAAGGCCGTCCACCGACCCAGGCAGGCAAGGATCACACCTCGCACCGGCTGATGAGTCTAGGATTGAGCCAGCGGCAAACGCTGTTTTCGCTGTATGGGATGTGTACCTTTTTCGGTCTGCTGGGGTTGATCGTCGGCGCGGCTCCGGCGGATGCGGCGCTGCGCGTGGGCATCGCTGGGTTGGTGTTGTTGGGGCTGCTGTTCCTGGCGATGATGTGGGTGCGGCGGCGCTACCAACTCCCGGCGGCGACACCGCGGGGTGATCGGACTTTGCATCAGACAGATGAAGGGCGGCAATGAGGACGGTTGTGGTGACGGGGGGAGCGGGCTTCATCGGCTCGCATCTGGTTGAGCGACTGCTGCGCGATGGTCATACCGTGCGAGTTATCGATACGCTCATTACTGGGAAGCGCTCCAATCTGGATGGACTGGACGGGCGGCTGGAATTTCACGCCGTGAGTGTCACCGATGGGGAAGCCTTGCCGCGCGTGTTCGAGGGAGCCGAGGTGATCTTTCATCACGCGGCGCTGCCTTCGGTTTCGTGGAGCATCACTGAGCCGCAGACGGTTCATGCCCATAATGCCACCGGGACGCTGCAGGTATTGATGGCTGCTCGGCAGGCTGGGGTGCGCCGGGTGGTGTATGCCGCCTCATCATCGGCCTATGGGAACACCACCAGCCCGGTACAGTCGGAGGAGATGCTGACGCAGCCGCTCTCCCCGTATGGCGTCTCCAAGCTGGCGGGCGAACTCTACTGCCAGGTCTACAGCCATGTCCATGGCCTGGAGACGGTCTGTCTGCGCTACTTCAACGTGTTTGGGCCACGCCAGGACCCGCAGTCGCAGTACGCGGCGGTGATCCCCCGCTTCATCACGGCCATGCTCAAGGGTCAGCCTCCGACGATCTACGGCGACGGCCAGCAGAGCCGCGATTTCACGGCGGTAGAAAATATCGTCGAGGGCAATCTGCTGGCAGCGGATGCGCCGGGAGTCAGCGGCCAGGTCATGAACTTAGCAACGGGCATAGGGCTGTCGCTGCTGGAACTGGTCGAGCGCATCAATGTGGCGCTGGGGACGAACTTACGGCCTGTCCATGAGGCGGCCCGACCGGGGGATATCCTGCACTCGCGAGCGTCCATCGACAAGGCGCGGAGGCTGCTCAATTACGCGCCCGTTGTCGATCTGGACACTGGGCTGGCGCGGACGATTGACTGGTACCGGAGCCAAGCCTAACCCATGCGCGTCATTCACGTCATCAAAGCAGTAGGGATTGCCGGGGCGGAGCAGCATCTTCTGACGCTGCTGCCCGGCCTGCGATCCCATGATGTCGATGCCCGCCTGATCCTGCTGTTTGATCCCAGGCGCCCAATGAGCGATTATGTGACGGCGATGGCGGCAAAGGGCGTTCCGGTCGAGCCGTTACCGATCCGCCATCATGCCGATGCGACCGTGCTGACGCGGCTGGCGAGGTGCTTCCGGGACGAGAAGCCGGATGCCGTCCACACACACTTGATTCATGCTGATCTCTATGGGATCGTGGCCGCGTGGTTGAGCGGAGTCAGGGCGATTGTGACCAGCCGCCATAACGATGATGCCTTCCGCTATCGTCGTCCAGTACGGATGATCAACGCGGTGCTCTGGCGCGGTGTTCAGGCGGGAATCGGGATTTCTGAAGCGATCACGCGCTTCAGCATTACTGTAGAGGGCGCACCCGCCGAGCGAATGCATACCATCCACTATGGGGTAGACGTGTCCCAGCCGCCGCTGGATCGTGGGGCGGCACGGCGGGCACTGCTTCAGGAATTGAGGCTGCCCGACTCGGCACGGTTGGCCGGGATGGCCTGCCGCCTGGTCGAACAGAAGGGCGTGTCCTACGCCATCGACGCCTTTGGCCAGGTCGCGGCGGAATTCCCGGATGCTTATCTGCTGATCGCCGGGGAAGGGCGGCTGCGGGCGGCGCTGGAGTCCCAGGCACGCGAGGCGCAGCTTGCTGAGCGCATTCGCTTCCTGGGATGGCGCGGGAACATCCCCGCTTATATGGCGGCGCTGGATGTGCTGCTGGCGCCGAGTCTCTGGGAAGGTTTCGGGTTAGTACTGCTGGAAGCGATGGCGCAGCAGACTCCTATCATTGCCAGCGCTGTCAGCGCCATCCCGGAAATAGTCATCGACGGCGAGACCGGGCGGCTGGTTCCGGGGAAGGATGCGACGGCATTGGCTGATGCCCTGCGCGGCCTGCTGGCGGATGCCGCCTACCGGCAGCATCTCGGCCTGGTGGGGCGCGACCGGTTGGAGATGGCCTTCAACGCCGATACAATGGTGCGGCGCACGCTGGATGTCTATCAGTCGTTGTGTGGTAATCTTTGACCTTTGCCTGTCATTCATGAACCAAACGAAAGTGGTGCAATGTCAACCTATCCTTCCATTGAAGACAGCCTCCAGACCGAGCGTGAGCTGATCGAGGCGATCAAGCGCACATCGCGGCGCCGCAGCCTGCCGATGCTGGGGCGCTTCGGTCTGACTCTGATCCTGCCCTATCTGGCGTTCATGGGGTTGTGGCTGCTGGGGGATACCGTGCGGGCCTACGTGGATGCAGCTTTTGGGCAGAGCTTCTTGAACTTCACCACGGCGCTGAGTACGCTGCTGGTGCTGTTCATGGGCACATGGCTCGCCTGGCGCTGGTCGGAGAAGCGCTTCGGTGGTTTGGCGCTGCTGCGACGACTGCTGGACATCTCGCGGTCGGTGCTGGCGGTGGATGAAGCCATCGACGCTCTTAAGACGCAGGTTGATCCGGCCCCGGAAGCGATCCGCCATGTGCAGGAAATGGCCTATGCGGTCTGGGACCGATATCTGAAGGCGATGGATGATTCGGGGATGCCGATCCAGGATGGCGAGCTAAACGCATGAGTACAACGCCCCCCCGTCCGATCAAGGTCATGAACCTCATTGCGCGGCTGAACATCGGCGGGCCGGCCGTAGCCGTGACGATGTTGACGGCGCGGATGGGGCCGCCAGAGTACGAAAGCCTGCTCGTCTGTGGAACCATCGAGCCGGGCGAAGGCGATATGACTTATTTCGCCGAACAGCACGGCATCACGCCGATTGTGATCCCGGAGCTGGGACGGTCGCTCAGCCCAATGCGTGATATCCGCACGCTGTGGAAGGTGTATAAGCTCATCCAGCAGGTCAAGCCTGACGTAGTGCATACCCACGCGGCTAAAGCTGGCTTTGTTGGGCGGGTGGCTGCCTGGTTGTCCGGCGTGCCCGTGATCGTGCATACCTTCCATGGGCATGTTTTCCGGGGTTACTTCAGCAGCGGGAGAACCCGATTCTTCATTCAACTGGAGCGCATCACAGCGCGGATGGCCGATACGATCATCACGCTCTCGGATGGGCTGCGCCGCGAATTGGCCGAGGAGTACCGCATCACCCGCAAGGGCCGGATCACTGTGCTGCCGCTTGGCCTCGATCTGGAGCGGTTTGCGCGGACGCCGCGCAAGCAGGGCCACTTCCGGCAAAAGTGGAACATTCCAGCCGGTGCGCCGCTGATCGGAATCGTCGGACGGCTGACGGCTATCAAGAACCATGCGCTGTTCCTGCATACGGCCAAGCGCGTGCTGAGCGCCCGGCCGGACGCGCGTTTCGCCATCGTCGGCGATGGCGAACTGCGCCAGCAGAGCGAAGCGCTGGCCGATCAGTTGGGGTTGCGACCAGCGGTAATCTTCAGTGGATGGGAAAGAGACATTGAGATGGTCTACGGCGACCTGGATGTGCTGGTCATCAGCAGCATCAATGAGGGGACACCGGTCACGGTCATTGAGGCATTGTCCGGCGGCTGCCCGGTGGTGGCGACGGCCGTCGGCGGCGTGCCGGATCTGCTCGACCACGGCAAGCTGGGGCGGCTTGTCCCGCCAGAGGACGCCGAAGCGTTGAGCCAGGCTATCCTGGAGACGCTAGCCGCGCCGCCCGATCCCCGCATTGCCCAGGCAGCTATGATCGACCGTTATGGCATCGACCGTCTGGTTATGGACCTGGGCGGTCTGTATCGCGGCATCCTCGCCAAGAAACGACGCGCCCTCCGCTGAACGCGGCCAGCCGAGGGCGCTGTCGGTCAGGACGCGGCACATCCGCGCCCCATTTCCTGATTAGAAGTAGCTGCTGATGATCTCCAGGATGCGGGTGATGTTATTGGGATCACCCGACTGCACCGTCGTGGCGCTGGCTCGGGCGATGCTGCTCAGCGTGGTGATGTCCGCCCCGGAGCCATAGGCTACCGGGATGACGATCACTGGGTTGAGGTCGCCGCGACTGTCTTCGATGGCGCGGAGGGTGGTGTTCAGGATGCCCGAACTGGCGGTATCCTGACCGTCGCTCAGTAGGACGACGGCGCGGATGCGGTCGCTGTCAGTCTGCTGGTTGAGAGTCTCGACGACCTGAGTCAGTGCGTCGTAGAGCGCCGTCCCGCCATCTGCCCGCAGGTTGTTGATGGTTTGGCGCAGATCGTTCTGAACGGTTTCGAGATTATCCAGCGGCACGCGGGTCTGCACCGAATCGCTGAACGTCACCAAACCGACGCGGTTGTTGGTATCCATTTCGTCCAGGAAGCGCAGGGCGGCGGCTTTGGCCTGCCCGATCTTGTCCTCGTCGGCCATCGAGCCGGACGTATCAATCAACACGATGATGTCGGCCTGCTTCTTGACGACCGTCCAACTTTCCTGAATGGCGATGATGACATCCGCCGATGGGACATCCAGCACGGTCTTGGGGCCTTCGAGCGTCACGCCATTCTCGACGACAAAGGGGAAGCCCAACTGAACGTTCGGGTTGACCGGACGGAAGCCTTCCGCCATGATGATTTCCTGCTGCGGTTCCAGCAGGATGTACTGGGTGAACAACTGAGCGCCCTGCTTCTGTGCCTCCGTCACCCAATCGGCATTGACGATGCCGAAAGGATGCTCGTGCCAGAACGTCCCTTCCTTCGGGTAGAGCGCCACCAGACGTTCCGGCGGCTTGTACTGCGTCAGTCCGCGGTTGATGTAGATCAGGTCGTTCTCTTCCAGCGCCACGAAATCCAGGTACTCTGGCCCCTGGGCGATGTATTCTTTGAATTCGGTAGTACGCCGCGAGTAGTGCCGGATCAGGTTTTCGATCTGACGCACACCCTCCTGCACCGCGGCATCGCGGATTTCGGTCAGAGTCAGTTCACGCCCGGTGAAACCAGTTTCCCGCGCCGCCGCGTAGAACTCGGCGATTAGGGTAGAGAGGCCGGTCGAACTGACAAAGGGGTTGGTGTGGCCGTAGTACACCGTGCGGCGGCAGTTGGGTATGCCGTAGTCGCACCAGCCGTTGGGGCTGTTGAGGACCTGGAGCAGTTCCTCCCACCCGATGTCTTCGTAGCCGACTTTGTCGCGGATAGCCTGGAGGCGGCTTTCCCAGATCGCCATCACGACGGGGGCGTTGGCCGTTGGCTGGATGTTGGCGAGGTCGAAGAGATCGCGCCCACTGCGTTCATTCGCCAGCACCAGCCAGTGACTCACCGACGGTTGGAAGATGACCGGTCGGGAGACATTGGCGTTGTTGGGCGCAATGATGGCATTGACGATGCCTTCCATCACCGTGCCGGAGGAACCGCCTGCGCCGTTGGTCGGGTCGGTGATCCAGACCGGCGTTTCACCGCTGGCCCAGGGTTGGCCAGTGACGGGATTCTTGCCTTCCGCGCTCAGGCGGTTGAAGCTCTCGATGATGCGCGGCATGTACTGGGCCGATTCGGGGGCATAGATGATGGAGACCTCGACCGCGTTGGACGGGCGGTTGAGTCCGGGCGTGCCGCCGGTAATCGAACTGCCGCCATCGCAGGCGGTCAGGACAATAGCCAGCAGCAGCGCCAGCATCAGAAATCGTCGTGTGCGTATGGGCATCGCTTTATTCCTCCTGTCGTGCCGGGTTGATGACATGGGGTAGTCGGGCAATCATTGGTTGGATGTGATCCACTGGATCAAGCCCTGCGCGTCGTTCCGCAGCGGAACCTGCACCGCCTGACCATAATCCGGCGTGAGCAGGACGCCGTTCTGTGCCCCGCCGCTGAAGAGCGCGTCCTCCTCGGTCGGCTCAGCGCTGGCCGGACGCAGCCCGTAGGCTGTCAGCCGGGCCTGTTGATCGGGACTTTCCAGCCAGGCGCGGAGCGTTTCGATGGCAGCCAACTGGTCGGCGCTGGTATTGGCATCCCGCCAGCGCGCCAGCGGGAAATCTAGCACAAACTGGTAGGCCGGGTAGCTCAAGCGGACATCTTCGCGACTGCGGATACCGTTCAGGCTGAGGAGCCACTGGGCTTCCGGGAACATGCCCAATTCGACCACCGATGGTCCGCGGGCCATGGCAGCCGCCGGGTCTGCCCCCAGCGTGTTGAAGTTGACGCTCTTAATGACCGGCAGGAGCCAGTTACGAAAGGGCTGCTGATTCAGGCTGTTGGCCGCCAGACTGGGTGAATCGTTGAACGATGCGGCGGCCGTGAGCATGGCTGCCAGCCCGCCGATCTTGCGCGAGGGCTGGCCGAAGCCGAGCTTGACGAAGCCCCAGTCGCTCTGGCCACCAAGCTGCACCCAGGACTCCTTGGCCGCGGCTGCCGCCACCAGCGACCAGTCCAGCGGCAGCGTGCCGTCTGTGGTCAGCAGGCGTTCGCGGCTGACATAACCGCCCCAGACCAGCGGCGTCCGCGCCAGCGATTCGGTCAGCGTTTCCAGTGGCAAGCCGCTCTCGGCAGCATACGTGACCGAAAGCCCCGACGCCGCGACCCAGGCCGCCGGATGCTGCTCTGGCGTCCATTCACGGTCGCCCTGCCAGACGGCCAGATCATCGATGACGCTGAGTTTGAACTGCACGCGGCGGGTATTGACCGTCGGCGAGTTGGTATTGAGCGCGTTGATGGCCTCCTGGAGCCAACTCTGCGCCAGTGGATCGACGGCGATCGTCACCTCGAAGGGCGGTTGGGCATTTAGGAATTGGCTCAAACCGATGATGCCAGCGGCGACCACAACGAAAAGAACTAAGAAGATCGTACCTCGTTTCATCGCGCGGAAGTCCTGGTTTCTGATGCTTGCTGCGGCGGTCTGATGATGCGCATCCTCTTTCCCTACCACTGAATACGATTCGAGTATGGGGCGGAGTTGCGCGCGGGCAGCCCCCGAATTCGAGGGGTTACGCTTAGCATAACACAATCGCGGAATCACAACCATTTTGAAACGCCAGTCCTATTGTCCTCGATGATCGAATCTTCCTATAATCGAGCCAGAGATTGATCCGAACTGATCCGAGGAGCATGTGCTTATGCGCCCCACGCTTCGTATTCTCCTGGCAGTCCTGGTGCTGGCCCTGATGAGCGGGACGGCCTGGGCGGTCTTTGCCCAGGATAATTCCACCTCATACATCGTGGAAAGCGGCGATTCGCTGGATAAGATCGGTGCGCTGTTCGATGTGCAGGCAGCCTGCCTTGCCCAGAGCAACGACCTCACGCTTGGCAGCATGATTAAGCCGGGCGATGTTCTGGTCATCAGCTTCGACTGTCCGCGCTACGATGGCTTTGATTTCGTCACCAACCCGCGTGAAGAAGGCCAGGCTCCGGCGGAACCGGCAGCCGATCAGGGTGGCGGGAGCAGCATCGAAGGTGATACCTATACTGTTCAGCGCGGTGATACGTTGGATACCATCGGGCAGGAACTCAACGTCTCGGTGGTGGCGATCCAGGTCGCGAACGGGCTGCGAGCCGGGGACTTCATCACGCCGGGCCAGGAACTGGTGATTCCAGAGGATGCGCCTGCCTACGGTCTGTTCCCGGCGCTGACCGAGCCGGCCAATCCCAACAGCGTGAGCAACGAATTGGGGCAGGGCGGCGGCGGGGCTGAGTCGCTGGCCGAAGGCGACACGACCTATGTCGTCCAGCCGCGCGACTCGTTCGACAAGATCGGCGCGTTGTTCGATGTGCAGGCGGCCTGCCTTGCCGAAAGCAATGAGCTGCGCCTCGACAGCGTGATCTATCCGGGACAGGTATTGAATGTCTCGGAGGACTGCCCGCGTTATGACGGTGAGGACTTCGTGGTCAATCCCCGCGAAGGTTAACCCCGGTAGAAATTGAAAAGGACGGGTCAATCGGCCCGTCCTTTTTGTTTGATGAGTGTCTCAGTCCGTAGGCTGGACTTTGCGCTGGATGAAGGTCAGGAAGGGATAGGCCAGCCGCCCGGCATCGACCTTCGTGTTCCGCAGATTGCTCTCGTTTGCCATCTCAAAATCCTGATGCAGCCGCTCGATCTCGCGCTGCTGGAGTTCGGAGGGTTCGTTCCTGAAGAGCGTCACCACGGTGGTATAGCGCCCGGCAGCGAAGACCAACCACTGGCGGGCATTGATGCGGCGGACTTCGCGTTCCAGTCGTTTGCCGCGTTCCAGCATCAGTGTGAAGTCATTGAGGATTGGGGTGAGTTTATCCGGCGGGACATCGAAGCCGCCCAGCGTTTCCAGGATCGTCCCCGTGCGGTGGCTGTAGATGGCCATGCCGACGGCTTTGCCCATATGCTGTTCTTTGACTGCGATGGTGGGCTGCATGTCGCGGACGATGCCCAGCACGGCATCCGGGCTGTAGCTGGCTTCGGCTAACTGTGCCAGCGCGAGCTGCCCGGTGTAGCGTTCGTATACAGCGTGGAACTGCTCGCGGCTGAGCGCGCCGGAGGCGAACTCAGAGATGAGCTGCTGGATTTTCTGCTGAATCTGCGCCCTGAAGATCTGCATTTTCTGGGTGGTATCTGCGCTCATCTCGAACCCTCGTTGTTTCCGTCGCTTTTTCTGCATCATAGCACCACCCTTCGCCCAGGAAGCGTTGTCTTTTGGGGACGGCAGGACATATAACGGAAAATTCACAGAGCAGCGCGGCTCGGCGGCTCTTTCGGGCCGCTAACCGTCGCAGCGCTCAATAGAAACCCTCCCGCCACAATGGACGGGAGGATCAATGCATTTTTGTGGATCGCGTTCTGCGCCGCAGTTATGGGCAGGCGGCCTTATTCAGCAGATAGATGGCTTCCTTGACGTTATCGCCCTCGTTGGTCTCCGGGATCGCATTGCTCGGATCAAGGATGATGAGCAGGCGGTGTTCTTCGTTGTACCAGGTTGCGACCGTCAGCGGGATCGGGCCAACGTTCACAGTCTGGCCGGGCTGGATGACCGGGATCGCGCCAATGGTGCTGGTCTGGAAGGTTCCATCCGCGCGGCGGAAATCCTGTACCGAGATGAATCCGCTTGGGTTTGGCGCCGTGCCGAAGTTGGCGACATCGATATAGATGTTGAAGGTCTGGTTGCAGTTTGGTGACGGCGGATCGAAGCGGAAGTTGCCCGCGACCAGGTTGATGTTGGCGATCGGTGTAGCCGTAGGGGCTGGCGTTGGCGTAGCCGGGGGAGGCGGCGGCTGGACGCGCGGCACATTGCGGAAGTCACCGCTTACATCGACGACGCTGGGAGCCACCCAGCCCTGGCGTCCGTCGGGCAGCACGATCAGATACCAGCCTGTGCCCAGCGCGCTGATGCCCACGATGGGCACAGTATCGCCGATCTTGAGGCTGCCGATGATATTGTAGTTGGTTCCGTCACCCTGGCGGACGTTGGCGTTGCGGTTGGCCGTGGCACGTGGCGTGGTGTCGAAGGCTGTCGGCGTGGGGATGAGTGTTGGCAGCGTGATCTGCGTGGTGGGCACAGCTGGGACGATGAGCTGCGCGAAAGGCGGCGGATTGTTCTCGATCCGCAGTGGGCTGACGGCATAGAAAGTCCGCGAGCCGGTATTGAGGCCGATGTTCAGCCGCAGCGTGTACAGACCATCCGGCGCTCCGGTTGTATCCCAGACGCCGAGAACGCCATCCTTGACAGCCGAGCGCGTCGGCAGCGTGACTGGCGTCCAGGTATCGCTGGGTGGAGTGGTCGCGTCTGTGGGGAGCGCCTGGAACTCCAGATACCAGTTGGTCATGTTGGGCAGGTTGGCCGAACCGCGAATGGTGAACTCGCCGCGCAGCACGTAGACCGGTGGCGGCCAGGAGATATTGGCATTCGGGTCGATGGCCTGGGTTGTGGTCTGCGCCGAGGCGGTCATCACCGCAGCCAGCAGCAGACCGACCATAAGAACAACAAGGGAAACAGTCTGACGGGTTCGCATGAATTCCTCCGAGCCAGCAGGTCTAAAGGTCAGGTTGGGTGACGAAGCCTGCTGCTCGTCACCCTAGCGTAAGGTTATTCGGAATGCCGCGAAATAGGAGATTCCGCACAGGCTCATTCATCAGCCTACAGCGGAACGCGCGATTGCGCTAGACGCCAACCTGACGGGGGAACGACGCCGCGTCCACCGCTGGCAAACGCTCGCTTGGCGGCGCGCTTTCGGCCTGTGGTCCGGCGGGAATGGGGACGAAGCTGGCCGCTGCACGGGCGTGGCGCGGCTGACTCCGGTCAGAAAGCTGCTCAGCGGGAAGGAACTGGCTCCACAGCGTAAGTGGAGGCCGGCGTGTGATTGATCTCGTTGCGTTCAATCTGTTCGTTAAGGTACTGCAAGCGTACCGCCGGCCGGGCGAGGCGTCAATCCGCCCTTCGGCGGAGATTCAGCCGCGCGTGAGCATGTGGTCGGCCAGGCGATACATGACATAGATGACGACCAGCGGAGCCACCAGCGGCAGCACAAATTCGATGACGAAGCGGAACGGCCAGGCCATCGGGATGAAGCGAGTCAGGTTCAGCAACAGGAAGTAGAAGAAGCTGGTGATGACTGTCGCCATGATGGCCGAGGCGCGGTTGCGGAGCGACGCGCCCATGGCAACGCCGATCATGCCGATCATGAAGGGTTCCAGCGCCAACCGCAGGATGGAGACCGCCAGGCCGAGGATCACGGCCAAGCGCAGCAGGACGGGCTGGACGTCGATGGGCAGGAGCCAGCCGTACTGCCAGAAGAGCAGCGGCATGGACATCAGCGCGGCGGCGATGAGCAGCAGACCCAAATCCTCCACCTGACGCCAGATCGAGGCGGCGACTTTGCTGGCAAGGATGGCACGGAGGTCGAAGGGCGTGACGCGCAGCAGGTTGAGCGTATCTTTCTGGAGTTCATCGGTGACAGCGCGGGCGGCGGCGCTGCCGATGGCGATCAGGGTGTGCCCGTACATGAAGACCGCGAACGGGAAGAGCAGGATGGCCGCGGTGATGATGGGCAGGGCCATCTCCAGCAGGAAGGGGATGGGCAGGGTCAGCAGTACGAAGATGGCCTGGACGAGGAAGGCTTTGAAGAAGAAGGTCGCTTCCGGGAGGATGGTCTTCCAGTACATGCCCAACTGCCGCCGGATGATGGGGTTGGAGCGGCGCGCCCAGCGGGGGAGGCCGCGATCCGGCTCGATGTAGGTTTGGTGGATCATCCGTATCAGGCGGATTTCATTGGGCGTGGCAGCCACAGAGCATCCTTGCTGGCAGTAACATGGTTTCCGTCAATTCAATTATACGCCAAGCGCTGCCCCCAGGTTCAAAAGACGATGACACCCCGCGCGGCACTGCCTTCAAGCATGGCGGTGTAGGCTTCGTTGATCTGGTCGAGGCGGTACTGGCGGCTGACGAGTTCATCGAGCTTGAGGCGTCCGGCCGCGTAGAGATCGACCAGCATGGGGAAGTCGCGGCGCGGGCTGACCGAGCCGTAGTAACTGCCCTTGATGGTCTTCTCCTGGCGGACGATGACCGCGCCGGGCAGGTTCGTCCCCGTGCCCATCGGCGAGAGGCCGACCAGCGTGAGCATCCCGCCGGGGCGGATGGCATCCAGCGCGGCCTCCTGCACGGCAGTCGAGCCGACCGACTCGAAGGCGTGTTCCGCGCCGCGCCCACCCGTGAGACGGCGGATTTCCGCCAGCGTATCGGCGCTTGCAATCAGGGCGTGGGTGGCCCCGAACTGCCGGGCTAGTTCCATCTTGGCGGGGCTGCGATCTACGGCGATGATGGTGGATGCGCCGCACAGGGCGGCTCCCTGGATGATGTTCAGCCCGATGCCGCCAGCTCCATAGACCACGACCGAGTCGCCGGGGCGGACGCGGGCGGTATACATGGCCGCGCCGACTCCGGTGGCGACAGCACAGCCGACCAACGCCACGACCGGCAGGGGGACATCCTTGCGGATGGGGATACAGCACTGTTCGGGGACGACCACGTATTCGGCGAAGGCGGCCAGCCCGCAGTAGTGGTAGACCGGGCGGCCGTCCCAACTGAGGCGGGGTTCGCCATCCAGCATGACGCCGGCCCAGATGGGTTCGGTATAGGTTTCGCAGAGGTTGGGCTGACCGCGCAGGCAGTAGAAGCACTCGCCGCAGTCGGGAGACCAGCTCAGCGTGACGTGATCGCCGAGAGCCACGTGGGTGACGCCCTGGCCGACGGCCTCGACGATGCCCGCGCCTTCATGCCCGGTGACGCAGGGCATGGGGTGCTGGGTATCGCCGGTGGCGACGTGCCAATCGCTGTGGCAGACCCCACAGGCGGCGATGCGGATGAGGACTTCACCCGCGCGGGGTTCAGCCAGATCGAGGGTTTCAATCTGGAAGCGGCGGTTGGGGGCGGTGAGGACAGCGGCCTGGATTTTCATGAGCGACCTTCAGGGGGTAGGCTGCGGCTGACTTAGGTTGGAAAATTTAATATTTAATAGTTTATAGTTGGCAGAAAAATGCAGTGATAGATGAGAAATGTGATAAGAATGAGAATCGGGCGATTCTTGAGAATTGGCGCAAATGGCGGCAGTGCCGTCAGGGTTGGATGCGCCTGTTTGCGACATTTCCCCGTGAGACGGGCCGTTCCCAAGTGCGAAATGCTGCCAATGCCGCAAATGCGAATCTGCGAAATGTGGCAAAAGTTGAGCATGTTGCAGTTGCAACTGCGCGAATCCTGCAACCACGCTGGACTGCTCGTTCCCGTTTTGATGGCTCCTCCGCGCTTCGCATAGAGGGGAATCAAGCGCCGTAGATACACGATAGCACAAAATGGAACGGAAAGGGTGACATTTTGGTAACTCTTTGATGTATTCGGGGCTGCTGCGCCGGCCCAGGCGGAGATTGTCCAGGCCAGCCTGCGCAGCGATGAGGATGAGGGCGGTGTTCTCGATGAGCAGCATCATCGGGTTCCGACCTGAGTTTCAGTCTCCACGACAGCACACGTTCAGTGGGCAGGTGACATCCGGCGCGTTCGAGTGCGCAAGCTGTACAACTAAAGTCACTGCGTGTGCGTTTTAGTTTGACACCACCTTCCCATGACGTTCATCACTGTTATACTAAAGTGTCTAATCGTAGACTAAAGTTGTACAACACGGTACGTGTTGGCGGGAGTATATCGCTGTATGGTTTCAATCCGGCCTACCCATGACGAAATGTTTGCCAACCTGGACACTGAACTGGCGGTGGGGGCACGCATCCGTACCCTGCGCGAGCAGCGAGGGCTTTCGCTGCGCGTGCTGGCGGAGCGCTGCGGCCTTTCAGCCAATGCGATCAGCAAGATCGAGCGCGGCGAGAATTCACCGACGGTGGCATCGCTGCATGTGCTGGCTTCAGCGCTGGGCGTGCCGATCACCGAATTCTTTCGGGATGAAGCCGACCAGCGGACGGTGTTCATCAAGCGGAACCGTCGGCTCCGGTCGAAACACGGTGGAACCGGCATCGAGAGCCTGGGGATCGGTCTGCGCAACCAGCAGCTTGAACCGTTTCTGGTGACTCTGGATGCGGGTGCGGGGCACGACGCGATTCCGATCACCCATGCCGGGCAGGAGTTTGTCTACTGCATCGAGGGCAATGTGTCCTATGAGATTGGGGAAGAGCGCTATCTCCTGGAAACAGGCGACAGCCTGCTGTTCGAGGCCTCGCAGCCGCACCGCTGCGTGAATGTGACCGAGGCTCCAGCCGTGATCCTGCTGGTCTTCCAATCCCAGGAGGGCACGCAGATCGTGCGCCAGATGCATCTGGATACTTGAGTACTTTTTGAATCGCTGCTCCAGGAGGGCAGATCATGAAGGGAATACTTGTCTCGTTACTCCTGTTTGTGTTGACAGCACCGGTCGTTACGGCCCAGGACGGTGCCTGTGCGACCCTCCGCGATGAAGCCCTGGCGACAGCACTGCAAAGCTGCGCCGAGGTAGGGCCAAATGAAATCTGCCTGGGCCATATGGACGTGGCGTCGATGATGAGCTGCGAGGTCGATATGGAACTGGACTCGCCGGGTGATGTCATTCCGATTAACGCCATCTGCGCGATGCGATTGGGGGCGATGCAGTCGTCGGGGACCTGGGGGATCGCGGTGATGCGCCCGGTGATCGGCCAAGCGAATGAGTCCCTGACCTATGTGCTGCTGGGGGATATCGAAATTCAGAATGCAGGCAGCGCGGCATCGCAAATCCGGGTGTGGGCGAATGCCGATACTGACATTCGGAGCGGGCCGGGATCATCCTACGAGAGCCTTGTCACGGTCGCGGCCGGGACGGTGCTGAACGTTAACGCCTGTAACTGCACACAGAACTGGCTGCGAACGGTGCTGGAAGATGGTCGTGTCGGATGGATTCTGACGCGCAGCGTGACGGTCTTCGAATCGGTCGAAGCGCTGCCCGTGGTCAGGAGCGATACGCCCATTTATGGAGCGATGCAGGCTTTTAATTTCAGCAGCGGGCAGGTGCAGAGTTCGTGTGCTGATGAGGCCTTGTCGGGCATTCTGATGCAGACTCCGACCGCCGGGATGGATGCCCAGGCGCAGATCAACGGGGTGCAGGTGGTCTTCACTTCAACGCTGTTCACGCAGGCACAGCCGGGCGGCAGCCTGACCATCCGCGTTCTGGATGGGAGCGCGCGGGTGACGGCCAACGACTTTACCGCGCTGGTTCCTGCTGGGGCGGAGGCGGTCATCGCGCTCGCGGATACCAATGTGCCGGAAGGGGGCATGCGCGTTCAGCCGCTGCCGGAAGCCGCGGTGGCTGACCTGCCGGTGGCGCTGCTGCCCCGGGCGATCAGCCCGCTGGAGTTCCTGAACGACCCGGTCCCTCAGATCGTCGGACTTGAAACCTGCTCGGTGATCTCCAACCGGGGCGCGGCGACCTGCCCGCTGCATTTCATCAACCCGGATGGCGACCCGATTACGCGGATGGACATCGTGTTCGTGGAAGCGCCACAAGGGGAATGGTCGAGCAGCGTCGATGAAGCGCCGGAACTGATCGGCGGTGATGTATTCAGCGGCCAGTTGGCCTGGAAGCCAACCTGCTCGTTGGGCGGCGCGAACTTCATCGGTCCGGTGAGATGGACGATTACGCTCACCGACTCGACGGGTCATGTCAGCGCGCCGTTTGAAGCCGCCTTTAACTGCGTAGATGGTTAGCAGCGCCGGTTGACCCGGCTGGATGAAACCTGCTCAGCCCTCTTCTCCCGCGCAGGCGCTGCGCATGGCGGGAGCAGGGGGCTGTTTTTCACGGCCTGTTCGCCTCCTGCTCATCTCCTGTGTTGCATCGCCGACGCGGTTCGCTATAATGCGCGGCAAATCGGTCTTGCTCGATCCTGCCGGACACCGAGCGTTCAACATCAGGCAAGTTACTTTTGAAGGACAAACTGGAACAACAACCGCTGCCGCCGTCGCTGTATACCGAGGAATACTTCCTAACGGCCTGCGAGGGCTACGACGAATTCACCAGCAGCGAGGGCGAGCATCTCTCGCGGCGGCTGCGGGATGCGTTCCGGTTGGCCGAGGTCACGCCAGGGATGCGTATCCTGGATGTGGGCTGCGGGCGCGGCGAAATCCTGCGGCACTGCGCCCAACTGGGCGCGGATGCTTACGGCATCGACTATGCGCCGGTGGCAGCGCGGATGTCACGGAATGTGATCCAGTCAGTCAGCGGCGTGGTTCCCGGCTTCACGGCGGTGATGCAGTCGGATGCCAAGAAGCTGCCCTTCGCGACGGGCGTGTTCGACCGCGTGCTGATGTTCGATGTCGTCGAGCATCTGCATCCCTGGGAGCTGCACGAGGCCATGCTGGAAGCGCATCGTGTTCTGAAGCCGGATGGCCGCTTCATCATCCATACCGCGCCGAATGTGTGGTATGACCGCTACGCCTACCCAGTGGTGCGCGCGGCGCGAATTCTGATGGGGCAGGGCGCGAAATATCCGAAAGACCCCCGGCAGTTCGGCGTGGCTGTCAACCAGCACGTTCACGTCAACGAGCAGTCGTTCTGGAGTTTGGGACGGGCGCTGCGCCGGGCCGGGTTCGAGGGCAAGGTGTGGCTGGACAGTCCGCCGCAGAACCGTCAGGAAAACGCGATCATGGCGGCGCTGCGGGTGGTGGCCTTCGATCTGGTTCCGTTCAGGTGGTTCTTCGAGCGAGAGGTGTTCGCTGTTGCCCGCAAGGCTTGAACTGCCATTTGCGGCGTGGGGAGCATCGTGCTATTGTGACGGTACAGCGATTCCCACCCCCTGACCGCCTCGACTGCATGGAGAGGGGAAGTCTCAGGACGGTGCGCGGCGCTCGATGAGGCAAGTTTGTGAGTGACGACGTAGTGAGCTATGCGCGACAAACGACCGGTAGACGAACTGTCGATTGAGGAACTGGAACGCATCCTGGCGATCCGCAAGCGCGAGGAGCGGATGCGCAAGCTGAAGCGGATGGAACGCGCGGGGCGCATCGTCGGGACAACGGAAGCAGCCGCACCGCCCGTCACGCCCGCGGCGGCTGCGCGCCTGCCGGTGGTGACGGCTCCCGCGACCGTGCCCTCCTCGGTTGTGGTCGACGGCGGTCCCGCACCGCGCTTCGAGGACGAGGTGGATGGCCCGGCGCGGCCGGATCAATCACGGTTCTGGAAGACATTTCTGAATCAAACGCTGCTGGTGGTGGAAGCGGCGGCGGTGATCGGCCTGGTGTTCCTGGGCTACCAGATGCTCACGGCGACCAGTACGCTCCAGCAGGAGACGGCCTCGGTGCAGGCATTGGCCGATGAACAGCGCAAGGCCAATCTGCCCACGCTCGCGCCCACGCCTCAGATTCAACTCAGCCAGGTAGTGCTGCCGGGCGGTCACCGCTTCACGGCGACGGGCGAAATCGAGTTCAATTACGATGAAGTGCCGGAGGCGCTGCGCTATCTGGTCGGGCCGCAGATGCTTCAGATCAGCGCGCGGCCCCCGGCCACCATCGAAACCGCCCTGGAACTGAGTATCCCCAGACTGAACCTGGATCAGACCATCGTGCAGGGGACGGACCTGGAGGCGCTCAGGCTGGGGATCGGCCAGCTCCTCAACGGCGTCAATCCGGGCGATCCGGCGGGCAACCTAGTGCTGGCGGGACATAACGATGTGTATGGCGAACCCTTCCGCTACCTGGATACCCTGGTGGCCGGCGACGAGTTTTTCATCCGCACGCAGACCCAGGTTTTTACCTACCGCGTGACCGAGACGCAGATTGTCGATCCCAACGAGGTGCATGTGATGAACTCGCGGGGTGGCGCGACCGTGACGCTGATCTCATGCTACCCGTACAAGGTGAATACACAGCGCTACATCGTCTTCGCCGACCGCGTGACCTGACGGGGAAAACTGCCGTTGCGTTGGGCATGGCAGGGGAGTATAGTAAAACGCTCTGAAGCGCTGTTCGTCTGATTGTTCTGCCGCGCGGCTGCGCGGCTCTAAGGATCGAGCCATGTCCAAACGCCGCTCCAAAAGCTCGCCGAATCTGCCACCGGAAGTGATTGAACGCGCCCGCCGCCAGCTTGCCGAGCAGAGCGGCCAGGCTGCTCCGAGCGCCTCCGCCTCGGAACCCAAAACTGCCGAGCCGCCCAAGCCCCAGGCTGCCGCGCCCAAAGCGGCTCCCCGCGGGGTTGTGGCTGTGCGTCATGCGGCTGTCCCGGCAGCCAGCGCCCCCGTTCGCATCCGCCGGACGACACCGCGCAGTGCGCCCAGCACGGCCCGCACTGGTGGACGCCAGCCCGACCAGCTTGACAGCGCGTATCTGCGCGAGCGACTGGCGAACCCGACGCGCATTGTCACCGAAGCGGAACTCCATGCCGAGTACGGCTATGTCATCAAGGACCTGCGCTCAATGGCGCTGCTGGCGGCGGGGCTGATCGTGGCGCTGGTGATTCTGGGGAACATCATTCGCTAGGCGGACACGGGGACGCCGTGTTCCTACATGAACGCGGGACAGGTGAGCAGATTTCGTTTCGATGAACATCAATTGGACGCAGATACCCTACTTTGAGAATCTTCTGCCGTGCGATATCGACCGGGTAGAAGGCGCGGCGCATCATCACACTTACCAGGCCGGCGCGACCATCTTCAACGAAGGCGAGGGCTGCGCAGGCTTCTTCATTGTGTTAGACGGGCTGGTGCGGATTTACCGCATGAACGCTGAGGGGCGGCTGCATACGCTCAGCCTGCTGCGGGCGCTTTCGACCTTCAACGAGGTAGCGGCCATCGATGGCGGCCAGAACCCGTTCAACGCCTCGGCTGTGACCGCGGTCGAGACGCTGGTCATCAGCCATGACCGCCTGATGCGGCTGCTGGCGAGTTCGCCGGCGCTGCTCAACAATACCGTCCAGGCGCTGGCGCACCTGAACCGGGAATACATCGAACGGCTGGAGGACATGACCTTCCGCTCGATCCCCTCGCGGTTGGCAAAGCTGTTTCTCCACGAGACGACCTATGCCGATCAGATCGCCGAAGCGCCGACCACGCTGACCCAGGAAGAGATCGCTGCCATCCTGGGGACGACCCGCGAGGTCGTTGGGCGGGCGCTGCGCGGCCTGCTGAACGCCGGGCTGCTGGAAAAGCGCGGTCGTTATGTCTACGTGGCAGACCGCGCCGGTCTGGAGCATCTGGCCGCGACGAACACCGTCCCCGAACTCATGCGCCATTTGTAGCCGGTCGCTAGGCCTCTCCTGCCTATTTCTCGGCGTCCTCCCTGTCTCTGCGGTTAGAATCTGCATTGGAATTTAACCGGCCTTAAAATTCCTGAAACCTGCTGCAACTTTTCTAAAAACTGGGTTCAAAATGAGTTTCCGAATCCAACAAAAGTTCCAGACGCAGGCGGAACATGGTGTTACATATTAGGTGTTGTCCATTGATGCCTTTCTGAGGAGCCTGCTGAGATGACCCATATTATCACCAGTCTGTGCCTGCGCGATGGCGCCTGCATGGAAGTCTGCCCGGTCGAATGCATCGTCCCCGGCCGTCCAGAGAACGAATGGCCGTGGTACTTTATCGACCCGGATACCTGCATTGACTGCGGCGCGTGTATCCCTGAATGCCCGTATGAGGCGATCTTCATTGAAGAAGAAGTTCCCTCGGAATACAAGATGGCTGCCGGCCAGAAGCGCATCCCCTGGGAGAGCAAGCAGGAAGTTACCCATAATGAAGGCGATGTCGTCGATCTGACCGAAGACATCCAGTACAACTACGGCTTCTTCGCGGAAGGCCCCGGCTACGACGCGCTGAACTAGGCGTATGAGGGAGCATGATCGTGCAGTGCCGCCAGACACTAAAGTGATCTGGCTGCCGAAAAATCATGCCCACTAAAGGGACAGGGCGCAGCATGATAGGTGACTCTGGTCATCAGAACCATCATCTTGCCCTGACCTGACCACCATGTGGTGACTGTGAAATCCCCCTCCAATGGGGGATTTTTATTTGCGGATACCCTCCGCGTAGAGAGGGGTCATAAGAAGTCAGGAGGGTGCAATCCGTGGATATGGGCAAAAATCTGGCTTTGAGAAGATTTTGGGGATGCGATAGAGCCTCACAAATTCGACGCCCGCGGCGGCGCGCCGTATTCCCCGCTGCTGAAGACATACACGTAATTGGTCACTTCGCCGTTCGCATCCGGCTCGGCAGCGCTGAGCCATTGGAACAACCAGCGGGCATCGCTGATGCTTAGGTTGACGCAGCCCCGGCTGCGGCGGTAGCCGAACAGGTCGTGCCAGTAGGTTCCATGCAGGCTGATCGAGTCGTCGAAGTACATTACCCAGGGGACGCTCTGCAAGTCATAGGCGTTGGGCGCTCCGGTTGCCCCGGACATGCGGTCTACAGGCAGCCGCGCCCAGATACTGAACAAGCCGGTATTGGTCTCGGTCTTTTCCAACCCGCTGGAAACCAGCGTGGCGAAGACCGGCTTATCGTCTTCATAGGCGATCAGCGTTTGCTCATAGAGATCGACAGCCACCCAGCGCCCTGTGACCAGCATCGGGCGCAGGGCCGGCTGAATCTTGGCAACGAAGGTCTGTTTAATCCACTGGTTGGGGCCGATCCTATACCAGCGCCAGCCTTCGCTGTCGTAGGCTTCGGCGAAGATGTTGACCATATCATAGCGTTGGGTCAGATAGCCGCTGGCGGCATCGCTCGGCCCGCCGGGGGTCAGCGAGGCATAGATGCCGGTCGTATCCAGCACCCAGGCGAACGGCTGGTTCCAATCCTGCGGCAGCATCACGCCGGTGAAGAACGAGGGTTCGACATATCGGGTGTTGGCACGGGGAATCCACTCTCCGCCCTGGATTTGCAGCCAGTCGGGGACGCTGGTATCGACGGCATTGACGAAGTTGAATCCCTGGGGAATCTGGCCGATGACACTGCCGCCGGGCGCATCGAACTTGTTCACCGGGTCCGGCCCAACGCGCCAGAAGCTGTAGAGCGACAGCGTGGAAGTATCCAGCGGCACGGCCTCGAACTGCGGCTTGGGCGCGGCAGCCATGAGGTCCAGGCACGCCTGGGGAGTGGGTTCATCCGGCACATAGGCGCAGATTTCAGGCTCGAAGATGGGTTGGCCGGCAGGGTCAGTCGTCTGGGCGGCAGCCGTGGCGCTGACCAGCAGGCCGAACGCGAGGATCAGGACAGAAGCTCTCATCAGGCGCATGATCTCCCTGGGATCAGATCGAAAACGCGAACATAATACCACAGACCGCGCCCAATGCGGACGCCGCCTGCCTGACGATCAGGCGACGGTTTCAGTCACACTCATCTTCCACTGGCATGAAGCCAATATCCAATGCAATATCACCACTGAGGCACAGAGAACACAGAGGAAATACGAAGAATGTGAGGGATTTTCAGAGGTGTCAGGTGATCTTTATCAAGGCTATGCTGTGGACAGCTGATATCCATTGACCCGTTTCCCTTTCTGAAAATATATCCCAACTGCTCTGAATGATCTCTGTGTCCTCCGTGTCTCTGGGGTTTAATTTCACTTGTGCTGCCGAAATTTATCCTGAAAACATCACGGCTTCTGCCCACCATTGTCCGGCGGGCAGGCCGGTGTTACGCTTAGCGCCCTGTGTTGAATGCAGTGCGGAGAAAGAGTGTCATGTCCGTTCGTCCGCTGAACATCCTGTTCATCGTCCTGGATACACTGCGCCGCGACCGTCTCTCGGCGTATGGACACCGCCGCGAGACGTCGCCGCGCCTGGACGAATTCGCCGCGCGGTCGGTCGTCTTCGAGCGGGCCGTAGCTCCGGCGCAGTGGACGATCCCCTCGCACGCCTCGATGTTCACCGGGTTGTATCCCAGCACGCACGGGCTGGCGCAGGCCAATGGCGCGCTGCCCGCCTCCATCCCAACGCTGGCTGAACTGCTGCGCGGCGCCGGCTACCGGACGGTCGCCTTCTGCAACAATCCGCTGGTCGGCGTCCTGAACAACGGCCTTCAGCGCGGCTTCGAGCGCTTCTACAACTATGCCAGCGCCGCGCCCTTCCGCCCGGTCGAAGCCCGGCGCGGACGGCTCCAGCAGCAGCTTTTGCGCCTGTTCCGGCGGCATTTCGCCCGGCCGCTGGGCAACCAGTTTGCTCACTCGGATTTTCTGTTCCGGGTCTCGCTCAATCCGGTCTTCGTCCCGCTGTGGACACGCCTGATCAACTACAAAGGCCATACCGCCCACTCGATCACCGACCTGATCGACTTCTGGGACGCGCATCACCAGGGCGGGGCGGATCGACCGCTGTTCGCTTTCGTGAACCTGATGGGGTCGCACCTGCCCTATAACCCGCCGCAGGATGCCCTCGACCGGATCGCGCCGCATCTGCGCCGGGAGCCGCAAGCCTACCGCTTCATGCGCCGCTTCAATGCTGAGGCCGAACGCTGGGCCAGCCCGACCGATCCTCCGCTGGCCGATTGGGAGCAGGCGGCTTTGCAAGACTTCTACGACGCCGAAATCGCCCACCAGGACGCGCATCTGGGCCGGCTGCTGGATGCGCTGGCCGCCGGCGGGCAGATGGAGGACACGCTCGTCCTCATCTGTGCCGATCATGGGGAAGGCCACGGCGATCACCATTTCTTTGGGCATGGCTTCGTCGTGCATCAGGAATTGGTGCATGTCCCGCTGGTGATCCGCCATCCCGACTGGAACACGGGCGGGCAGCGCAGCCATGCGGTCGTTTCGACACGGCGCATCTTCCACACCCTATTAGAAGCCGCCGGAGTCTCGGCACCGGGCATGACTGCCGCCGAGACCTCTGCCCATTCGCTGCTGCGGGCGGTGGATGGGGGAGCCGACCCGGATCGTGGGCTGGCGATGGCGGAGGCTTTCCCGCCGCTGACCTTCCTGAAGGTGATTGAGCGCCGCGCGCCGGCCTTGATCGCCCAGTTAAGCCTGCGCGGGGTGCGCCGTGCCCTCTACGAGGGAACCGACAAGCTCACCGTGATCGATCAGAAAGTGGACGCGCTCTTTGATGTGGCGGCTGACCCCACCGAGGGCCGCGATCTGGCTGCTGAGCGGGCTGGCCGCGCTGCCGAACTCCAGCGCAAACTGGCGACGCTGGTCTCCCGCGCCGAACTGCTCCAGCCTGAGCTGGACGCGGCCCCGCCGGTGGACGACTCGGTCGTCGATCAACTCCGCGCGCTGGGCTACATCGATTGAGGCGGCCATGACGGACACGCAGCGCATCCGCGTCATCTACGAACGCATCGAAGCGGCCGCCCGCGCCTGGGAGCCGACCGTTCTCAGCCACTTCGAGGGGCAGCCCTTCAAGGCGCTCGTCGCTGCCATGCTCAGTGCCCAGACTCGCGAAGAACATACGATGACCGCCATGCAGAACCTGCTGCGCCTGGGGGATAATCCCTTTGATCTGCTGCGCTGCTCGGATGACCAGCTTCGCCAGGCCATCCGCCCGGTGATGTACTACGAGAGCAAACTCGGCTATCTGCGCGACATTTGCCAGAAACTTGCTGAACGGGACGGCGTTGTGCCGTCCGACGTGGATGAACTCATGACCTTCAAAGGCGTCGGCTGGAAAGTGGCCGTGCTGACCCGCGCCACCGGCTTCAGTATCCACGAGGACATTACCGTCGATGTCCACGTCGCCCGGATCAGCAAGCGGCTCGGTTGGGTCGATCCGGCCATCACCGCCCCGCCCAAAATCAACCAGGCGCTCAAGGCGGTCATGCCGCGCGATCTCTGGCCGGGCTGGAACGGATTGATGGTGCAGTTCGGACGGGCAGTCTGCAAACCGACCGCGCCGCAGTGCCGCCGCTGCCCGGTGGCTGATCTCTGCCCGAAAGTGGGGGTGGGCGGTTGATTGCCGCCGCGCAATCGGCTATAGTGCGAATGGATGGCGCTGCCATCCACGAGTGAGAGGAGCGCGATGATGAACAATGTGCGGAATGTGCTGCTGGTGATCGGGGCGATTCTGGTCATCATCCTCGGCATGAATATCCTCAGCACGATCATTGGCGCGGTAATTCCGATTGTCATCACGGCGCTGGCGGCCTTCCTGCTGGGGCGCTATACCGCCAACCGCAGCCTCTCCAGCCTGGCGACGACCGCCCGCGCCGCTGCGCCCGTGATCGGAAAAGCCGCCCAGACCGTCATCGACGTAGGGACGAAAGCCGTCGCTTCGCCGCCTGCCGAAGCGCCGAAGACCGTCCGGGTGGAGCCTCCCGCGGCCGCCCAACCGCCGCTCAAGAATCCCGAACTGCTCGATCCGAACTTCGAGGTCAAGACGCCTGAAGAGATCGAGGCCGAAGCCAAACGACTCGAACAGGAAGTCAGCCAGCGGGCGGCCGGCTATGACGCTAAAGCCGCTATTGAAGAGCGCAAGCGCCGTTTGCTCAGCGGCAAATCCGAATGATTCAACCGCTGCTGGAAGGGGCATTGGTGCGTCTGACGGCGCTCGGCGGGGCCGATGCGCTCATCCTCTCGCGCTGGCAGCAGGACAGTCAATACCTGCGCCTGCTGGATGCTCAGCCCGCTTTCCCCAAAAACGATATGCAGATGGCCGACTGGATCCGCGACGGCCAGCGGGGGCAGGATCGCTTCCTGTTCGGCATCCGCTTGGTCGATACCGGCGACCTGATCGGCTTCATCGAGCTGGGGGAAATCCTCTGGACGCACCGCGCCAGCTGGATCGCCATTGGCATTGGCGAGCGCGAGCATCGCGGGCACGGCTGCGGAACCGAGGCCATGTCGCTGGCGCTCGATTTCGCTTTTCGCGAACTGAACCTTCACCGCGTGCAGCTCACCGTATTCGGCTACAACGACCGCGCCATCCGGTTGTATGAACGCCTCGGCTTCCAGCGCGAAGGCGTCTACCGCGAGTTCCTGGAACGCGACGGCCAGCGGTACGATATGCTGCTTTACGGCCTGCTTCGCCGGGAATGGGAGGGGTCATGAAGCGCCCGGACATGCCCCTCCGCGAGGTGCATCGGCTTGACTGGCTGCGCGGCCACGGCGTCGAAATCGCCGAGTCCGTGCCTATCCCCGGCTGCCGCCGCTTCGAGTGCCGCGATCCCTTCGGCAGCCGCCTGCAACTGATCGAACCCCTGGAACCCGGCTAATTTGTAATGAAGCCCCCTCTACATGCAATGGAGAGGGGGTTGGGGGTGAGGACGTGGCCCCGTACTTGGCGAGCCGGTTGGCGTGTGCCAGCGCCATCTGCATCAGTTCCGCCGCCGGGAACTGCCCCAGCGCCCCGCCCATGCACTCGCGTTCGCCGAAGGCCTGCGCCCGGTCGGGCATGTGCGTCTTCGGCGCGTAGAGCAGCGTTGGCACAGGATGCCAACTGTGCGATTTGTAAGTTGCCGGCGTCGAGTGATCGCCCGTGATGATCAGCACATCGGGTTTGGCCTCCAGCAGGATCGGCAGCGCCGCATCGACTTCCTCGATGACCTTCACTTTGGCATCGAAGTTGCCGTCCTCGCCCCGGCTGTCGGTGTACTTGATGTGGCAGAAGACGAAGTCGTAATCCTTGAGGGCGGCCGCCACGCGCCGGAATTCATCCTCGGCGTGATCGTGCATGTCCGACGGAATGATGTCCATGCCGACCAACCGCGAGACACCCTTGTACATCGGATAGACGGCGACGCAGGCGGCTTTGAGCTTGTACACGTCCTTGTATTTCGGCAGTGCCGGGTCCATGGCGAAGCCGCGCAGCGTGACCATATTGGCGGGTTCGTGCCCCTTGAGCAGTTTGGCTGCTTCCCCGATCCACTGGTTGACCAACTGCGCGGTGTGTTCCGCCGCCGGGGACTGCGCCCGCGCCGGCAGCGGCGGGACGCCCGTGGCCTGCGGGTCGGTATCGGCGATGTCCCCGTTCAGGCCGGGGCCGCGCATCAGCAGCGCGAAGCGGTAATCCTGCACCGCCTCCACCTGGAGTTCCACGCCTGGCAGCTTGATCTGCTTGAGCAGTTCGACGCGCTTAGCGCCTTCCTCGGTGGGAATGCGCCCCGCCCGGCGGTCGGTGATCTTGCCATCGGCATCCACCGTGCAGAAGTTGCCGCGCACGGCCACATCGCCTGGCTCGACCACCATGCCGATGCCGGTCGCTTCCAGCACACCCCGCCCGATCTCATACTTGAGCGGGTCGAAGCCGAACAGCCCCAGGTGGCCGGGGCCGCTGCCGGGCGTGATTCCCCGCGCCACCGGGATGCTCAGGCCGGTGCTGCCCTCGCGGGCCAATCGATCCATGTTGGGGGTGTGCGCGGTTTCCAGCTCGGTCAGGCCGTCGGCGCTGCGCGGCAGCCCGCCCAGGCCGTCCATCACCAGCAGGACAATCTTGCCGCCGCTGTCATGCAGCAGGTCGCGGAGGAGTTCAAAGTTCGCCATCGTGTACTCTTTCTCGTGAGTGAAACGAACTGATGCGCCTCTGTTGTATCTGCCCGCGCCGAGCGTGTCAATAGCAGTTGAGGGGATGGGACAGCTTCTTAATCGGCCCGGCTTCTAATGAACGGGATGTAGAGGACAATTCCGAGGACGAGCGCGATCCAGTAGATGGCGTTGAGCGAGTCGAGCTGGGCGTTCTTGACGGCGATCTGGAGAAGTTCGTTGAGGAACGCGCCGATGAGTCCGCTGCCGATAGCGAATAGGAAGTCCTTCAGACTCAGCCAGGCGCGGCGTTTGTTGTTTTCTTCCTTTGTAAGCCGTTCATGGATCTCCTGGTTGATTTCTCGGAGGGCTGTCCGTACATGTTGCGCAGTGATGTCGTTCCGTCGATCATTGGCCGCAAGCCAGCGCGACTTGCTAAGAAGCTCAGCGTGGAATTGTTTAGTTGTTTGCCACAGGATTCCATAACCGATAGTATCGACGTTATAGTCGGAGTCGGGCATGACTTGGTTCGACATGATCCCCGCTCGCTTATGGTAGGGCAGGGGTTTTGTTTAGCAGCCTGACCAGGTCTTCTACTTTCTCGTGATTCCGATTACGGACATCGACATACTGGAAGTTTCGGAGTTCTCGTGGAATGACTTTTCCAGGGTCGCCCTCGATAAGTACAGGAACGACTGGTTTCATATGTGCCAGCGCATACTTCAGTTCGGTCTGAACCCATTCGGATGATTGTGAATTCGGTGAAAGAACGACCACAACCGCTGAAGCATGGTCAATCGCAGCATTGATCTGTCGAATCCAATCATCGCCCGGACGGATTTGTATTGAATCCAACCAGAACGGCACATTGTGTTCCTGGAGTGTTTGGGCTAATTCTCGGACAAACTGCTCGTCGTTACGGCTGTAGCTGATGAAAACATCTGACATAACTACCGGCGCAATCTGGGCTTGAGCCATGCGGAACGTTGGGCAATCAGGACTACATTATGTTGTCCACAGCTCGATAAGTAAAGTATACGTTTACTATACCCCGTATGCCCATATATGCAAGTAAAATCGCTGTAAATTTCCCCCGGTCTTGATTGGAACGCCCCGATTGCGAGTACAATGAGTTTCCACCGTCTAATCGAAGCGCCGGATCAGACCGCATGACCGTTCCGCAACCCCAATCCACTCCGTCGGCCACCGCCTGGGCCGCGCTGCGCTATCCCCAGTTCCGCTGGTTCTTCCTGGCGCAGATGATCTCCATCGCCGGCTCATCCATGCAGTTGGCCGCCGTCAACTGGCACGTCTGGAATCTGACCCGCAGCGAACTGGCGCTGGGCGTGGTCGGACTCGTCCGCATTGTCCCGATCATCGTCCTGTCGCTGCTGGGGGGAGTCGTCGCCGACGCCGTGGATCGTCGCAAGCTCCAGATCTACACGCAGTCGGCCATGCTCGTCTTCGCCGGCATTCTGGGTATCAGTACGCTGACTGGATCGGACTCGCTGCTGCTGATTTACCTGATGACCGCCGGGATCGCCGGGATGATCGCCTTCGACCAACCGGCCCGCAATGCCCTGCTGCCTAATCTCATCCCGAACCACGAACTGCCCAACGCTGTCCGCCTGAACGTCCTCATGTTCCAGATCACCGCCATGGTCGGCCCCGTCCTGGCTGGACTGCTCTTGGGCGCGTTGGGGCCGGGACTGGCCTATACCCTCAACGCGCTCTCCTTCCTGCCCGTCATCGTCGTCCTGTTCATGCTCAGGGTCGGCCCCATCCAGCAGGCCGCTGGCAGCAAGCGCGAGATCAGCCTCCGCGCCATGATGGAGGGGCTGCGCTTCGTGCGCGGCGAGCGCCTGCTGTGGTCGTCGATGCTCCTCGATTTCATTGCCACCTTCTTGGCCTCGGCCATCGTCCTGCTGCCCGTTTATTCGACCGAAATCCTCAAGGTCGATGCCACCGGCTACGGCATCCTCAGCGCCGCCCCGGCCATCGGCTCGACGCTCGGCGCGCTGCTGATGGCCCAGTACGCCATCCGCGTCCGCCGCCAGGGATTGACCATGGTCGTGTCCGTCGCTGTCTTCGGCGCGGCGACCATCATTTTCGGCCTGTCCTCCGTCTTCGTCGTGTCGCTGCTGGCGCTGGCGCTGACCGGCTTCGCCGATGCCATCAGCACCGCCATCCGCGGCCCGCTGCGACAGATGCTCACGCCCGATCACCTGCGCGGGCGGATGCTCTCGGTCAACATGATCTTCTTCATGGGCGGCCCGCAGTTGGGTGAATTCGAGGCTGGAGTCGTTGCCCACCTAGCCGGGCCGGTCTTCTCGGTGGTTTCCGGCGGCATCCTGACCGTGGCCGCCGCGGCCGCGATTGCCTACGCCTTCCCGGACCTGCGTGCTTACCGTGAGCAGGATGTCATCGAACGCCAGCGCATCCTCGCCGCCCAAGGTCACACCCTATGACCGCTCTCGTCTTGACCTTTGTGTCCTTTGCGTCTTTGCGCTTAAAACTCTTCTTTTCTCAGATTCTCCGTATGATCTTGGCGTTCTTGGCGTCTTGGCGGTTCAAATCTCCTTGTCTTTGTCTTTCCTCTGTGTCTCTGTGGTGGAATCAACCGTGAAGCTGCTCGTCGTCTGCGCCTCGCTCGACCTGACCCAACCGTTCAGCGCCACGCCCGCCTGGTGGCAGCTCCTCAAAGCTTTCTACGAGATCGGCGTTGAGGTCATCGCCACGCCCTATCAAGGCCCGGCCATCGAATCCCTCTGGTGGCGCGCCGAGCCGAACCCGGCCAAGTGGCAGGGCGACGCCTTCAAATGGGCGCGGGATTCCGTCCGCGGACTCCTCGGCCAGCCCGCCGCAGCGCCAGCTCCCGCCCACGCCCCGGAGGAGTCCGCCAGCGAGAAGCTCATCCGCCGCACCGTGCAAACCCTGATTACGCCGGTCTGGGCCGCCCATCTCGACCGCATCCTGCGCCGCGAGCCGGACATCGACGCCGTGCTGATCCTGACCGCGCCCATGAACCATCTGACCGGCATCGCCGCCGAGATTCAGCGCCGTCATGACAAGCCCGTCTTCTATTACGACGGCGATGTACCCGCCAGCCTCCCCAGCATGAGCGGCTTCGCCTCCGGCTTCCGCATCTATCAGGGCGCGGATCCCGCCGAGTACACCGCCGTCATCAGCAACAGCCAGGGCGGGGAGGCCGCCCTCAAGGCGTTGGGCGCGAAGGCCGTCCACACGGTCTTCTATGGAGCCGATCCAGATGTCTTCAGCCCGGTTGAGGTCGCCGCCCAGGACATCGATATCCTGTTTTACGGCCACGGTCGCGAATACCGCAGTCAGTGGGTCGAGGACATGCTGGCCGAGCCATCGCGGGCGCTGCCGGAGGCGCGCTTCGCCGCCCGTGGCAAGAACCTCGGCGACCTCGGCCGTACGACTCTGCTGCCCTACCTGAGCTTCAGCAAGCTGCGGGAATATGCCTGCCGCAGCAAACTCAACCTGTGCATCACCCGGCAGGCCCACGCCAGCGTCCCGGCCTCCTCGTCCTCGCGGCCGTTCGAGCTGGCGAGTATGGGCTGCTGCATCGTCAGCAATCCCTACGCCGGGATCGAAACCTGGTTCGAGCCGGGCAAAGAACTCATCGTCGTCCACTCCCGCGAGGAAGCCCTCGACCGCTATCGCACCCTGCTGAGCCACGACTCCGAGCGCCGCGCCATCGCCCAGGCTGCCCGCGCCCGCCTGCTCGCCGAACACACCTTCCGCCACCGTGCCCGCCAGTTCGTGGATGTCTTCCGGGCGTACATGTAGCCGCTAACCGGCGGCAGCAGTGGGGCGAATCCCAGCAGACGCTGCCGGTACGCCAAAGAGTGACCAAAATGTCACCCTAACCGTTCCATTTTGTGCTATTGTAGAGATACGAATGGGTAGGGATGGGCTTCTGCCCGTCCGCCGCTGCACCTTCACAACCTGATGAGATGTGATTATCGCAATCGAGCGTTGTTGCAAGATTCACGGAATTGCAACTGCAACAACTGCAACAAGTCCGCCTTGCATCTAAGGCATCTGGCGCAGAATTGCCCGTCCGCAACTGCCGCAATTGCCGAAATTGCCGCAACAATCCGTCCGGCGTGGACGACATTTCGGACAATTCTCAAAATTCTCACATTCTCATTCTTATCATTCTTATCACTTTTCTCATCGCCGTCATGTTGTGCATTTCGTATGGCTAAAAGCTAAAAGCTATCAGCTAAAATCTGACCATAAACTATCAACTATTAAATTTTCTTCTCTCGCTGACACAATCGCCATCGGCGGCACTGACGACACTGACGACATTCGCGACACGTTTAACTAGGTCTCGTATTGCTATAAGCTATCAGCTAATAGCTAGAAGCTGTCTATAAACTATGAACTATTAACTCATTCTCGCTCCGGCGACCGGAACCCTGGCCGTCCCGGCGCGAAGTCATAGTAAATCCTGAAC
This sequence comes from uncultured Anaerolineaceae bacterium, assembly GCA_964556745.1. Lineage (GTDB taxonomy): Bacteria > Chloroflexota > Anaerolineae > Aggregatilineales > Phototrophicaceae > CFX2. The sequence continues at coordinate 55,972 of CAZKXW010000003.1, read as the reverse complement.
GGCCCGATGCGCTCCTCTCGGTAGATGAGTCCCTCTGCCCGGAACATCTCGGCCAGCCGGGTGTCCAGCGCGGGGAGATTGCTCGTGATGAAGGCCACCCGCTCCGCTCCATCGGCTGCGACCGCGTAAGCCGAGTAGCGGTTGTCCGCTGGGTTGTAGCTCAGATCGTCCTTGTAGGGCAGCGCCGCGCTGTACTGGAGCCGCTCCCCGCTCAGGAAGGCCAGCCGGAACGCGATCCAGTAGTTCGTGTAGCCGTGTTGGAGGTCGTTGGCCTCCAGAAAGGCCATCAGCTCGGCATCGGAGTCGTTCGGCAGGTGGGAAACTGGGTCGAACTGGGTGGTGAATCCCGGCGGCTGGCTCCCCGCGGCCATCTGTCCCGCCGCCGGGTAGCCGACCAGCAGCACGGCCAATCCCCCCGCCAGCGCCCATCGTCCCCGCCCCGCCCGACCCACGGCTTCGACCAGCGACCCGGCCAGGATCGCCAGCGGCAGGTTCAGCGGCAGAAAATAGCGACCGGTCGGGTCTGCCCCGAAAGTCGAAGCCACGAAGATGACCGCGAAGCCGCCCAGCATCCCCGCTGTCAGCAGCCGCCCGCCCTCCGCCAGGGCATCACCCCGTCGCGCGGCCCGCCAGACCGCCGCCCCGTAGACCGCCAGCACCACCAGCCCCACGGCCGGCACGAAATAGCCCCCCGACCAGGGGAACCGCATCCCGATCAGCGCCGGGATACCCACCAGCATCAGCCCCAGCGCCCGCTGCTCCGGCGGAACGTAAGGGATGCCGATCCCGGAGAAGGTCCCGCTCTGCTGGCTGCGCAGGAAGGTCGAAATCGCTGCTCCGCCTGTTGCCAGGTCGAAGCTCCACCATGGGGCGCTGCCGATCACGAAGCCGCCCAGCCCGACCAGCAAGCATGGGAGTGCCCTGGCTCGGTCAGGTGAGCGCCACAGCTTCAGCAGGATCAGCAAGCCTACTGGCAGAGCGTAGATCACGATCAGCCCATGCGTCCACCAGCCGATCCCGGCGGCCAGCCCCATCAGCCCCCACTTCAACCGTGATCCCGGCCAGTTCTCGGCTGCTACATCGAACCCCAGCAACAGCATCAGACCGCCGAGCAGCAGTACCTCGTTGTAGCCGCCCAGCGTGGCCGTGGTGTAGAGCGCTGTGTTCGGTGTTGGGATCGCCAGCAGCAGCCCGGAAACCAGCAGCGCTGCCCGGCTGCGCGTCAGTCGCCAGCTCACCGCGCAGCTTACCGCCACCACCAGCAGATACAAAGCGCTCTGCACCAGCCGGATCGTCAGCACCGATTCGCCCAGCAGCCGGAATCCAAGCGCGATGATCCAGGCGTCCAGGCTGCCCATATAAGCTTGACCGTAAAAGAAGGTAGGCCGTTCCCCGGCCAGGATGTGCCGGGCCATCAGCCCGACGATGGCCTCATCCGCGTGGAAGGAGGCCGTCCCGCTGGCGAGCAGCAGCGCCCGCGCCAGGGCTGCTGCTCCCATGATGAGCAGGATGATCCGCCAGGGAGCGGCCCTCGCCGGATCGATCAGGCGGCCCGCGTACTGCGTCGAACCAGCCACCAGCGCCCCACGATCAGCAGCGCGATCACCACCCCCAAAATGCCGAAGATCACTACGCCCGCAGTGTTGGCGCGCACCCAGCAGCCCGTGCGGATGATGGCGGGGTCGAGCGCGTGGCGGATCTCGTCAGCGAACGACAGGCTGCCTGTTTGAACCTGCTGCTCGTCGGAGATCGCAACCTCCCAGCCTGCTCCCACCGAGGCGGCCTTGAAATAGTAGGTAGTGCGTGGGTCCAACCCGTTAACGGTGAATTCGTGCCGCGTTGAAGGTTGCAGGTTCAGCCCACCGGTGGTATTGATTGCGCCAGATCGCACCCCATACCAGAGCTGCCCGGTCGTTTCGACATCCGTTTCCCAACGAACTGTGATGCTGTCTCCGCTGGCGCTGGCCTGAATATTGCTGATGACCGGAACGGTCGCTTCGCTCGCATTCCGCAGCCGGTCAGTCGGGAGTGGGGGTGGGCTGGTATCCGACCCATCCAGGATGATCCCCTCGGCTGGCGTGGCTGGCTGCGCCCTCATGTCGGCCAGGATGTTATAGGTCATCTGGCTGATGATCGGGTCAGGATCGACGACCTGCAACCCGTGTGCCCCCAGTCCCCACGACCACTGGATTGTCCCCGTGGAGAACACGATAGCTCCACTGGGGGCGGTATAGCGTACCGTCTGGGCAGCGGCCTTGCCCACGTTCCCGTTGGCGGAATTGCCCGCGTCTTGCAGGAGCATCCCGTAGACGGGCGTCTCGGCCAGCACGGTCAAACCTTTCGGCTCGAAGCCGTTGTCCACGCGCGCGTCCCATTCCCACCCGAAGATCTGGTCGCCTACATCGAGATAGGTTCCGTCGGGCATGTCCTGGAGGCCGGTGTGGCGGTAAATCGGGTCATCGACGAACTCGGACGCGATCCGCAGTGGGAAGGAGACTCGGTCGTTGTCGCCGATGTACATCACGCCGAAGACGCTGTTCTCCGGCAGATTGGCTCCGGCAGGATCGCGCCATGTGCCCGTTGGGATGCCCGATGGGTCTGCCGGGCCGCTCTCGGTGGTTTTGTACGTGACCATAACGCTGTCCGGTTCGTTGGTTAACGGATCAGGCTCGAAGCGGACGCGCCAGTAACCGGTATTGGCCGTGAAGAAGCCCAGATGAACCCCGGCATCGCGCGCGGCCATGATCGCGTTACGCATTTCTTCTGACCAGTACTCATCGTGCCCAACCGACAGGAACACCTTATGGTTCAGCAGCAGGTTGGTCGCGCCGGGTTTTCCTGAACGGTGCGTATCCATATTGGTCGAATAGGTGACGTCGTAGCCGTTCTGCTCTAGCCACCGCACCATCGGATACTCCGCGCGGAAGTAGGTGTTCTTGATGTTGTCAGGGGCAAAGAAACCAGGGTGTGCTTCCGGGCGGTTGAAGGAGACCTTGACTGCCCGTGGCGCGGTGGCGACGGTGGGGCACGTCCCGCTGTTGCTGGTGTAGGTGGATTTTCCCCCGTAGTAGTTATAGGCCTGATTGGTGGTGATGCTCTGCTGATAGAGGATGTGCGAGCGGCTGGCGTCATTGCGGACGACGAACTGGATGTAGTTTTCACCACCCGTGTCTGGTCGAACCAGCTTGATGACGTAGATGCCCGATACCCAATCATCCTTGATGATGAGGCTGTAGGACTCGCGCCATGTACTGCAAGTACGCAGTCCAACATCGTCGGCGCGGGCACACGCAGGTTGTGAAGTGCCGGTTACGTTCTGGATCGTCTCCAGCAAGCGCCCGCCTAATCCGCCGTAGTAGCCGCTCCGAAAGACATACATGTCGAATCGGGGGGCGGTAGTATTGACAAAGAGACCAAGGCGTTCTCCCTTGTTGATGCTGGGCTGGGCGGCGTAGCCTTCAATGTCTCCGAGGTAGTTGGAGATGATCCAGCCATCGCTGCCTGGTTGGCAGTTTTCGGCCACGATGGGATTGGCCGGCTGTTGGCAGGCTGGATCAGGAGCCTGGGCATGGGCGCTCGCAACGACTCCCAGATTTAATACAGAGGCAATGCAGATAGTAGGGAGCCAGGTCGCGACAGCCTTGAAAATATGTCGCAGGTATGATTCTGCTTCAGGGTGCTTGGGCGCGCTGATATATCTCATAGTATCCAACCGTCTCGATCAGATTGTAGCCTTCAAGCATCTCCGGCGAATAGATGCCGGCAAACTTCGAGAATGGGCCGACAATCACGTAGTCGGCATCGACATACTCACGGAAATTGTATATGCCCACGACGGACTTGCCACCCCGCCATTTCTCGGTCCCTAGGTCGATTTCGACGGCCTGCGGTGGATAGTGAACAATGTGGTCGGTGAGGATGGAGAGTTCCTTATCCCAGGTTTCAATGACTGCGTCTGGTGGAATATTTTGGCGGATATACCGAGCGGTCTGATAGGCCATATTGTATTCGCCCTGGCGAATCGCCGCGCTGACGGCAGCAATTCCCCCGCCGGCAACCGACAAGGTGAGCAGCGGGACAAGGAGAACAGAGGCTAACAGGGCGGGACTGCTCGTTCCCGTTTTGATGTATTGGCGTATCGCACCGGGCAGTTCACCTACTGTGCCCATCATGCGTTCGATGAGATGGCCGAGGTAGAGAGCCGCCAATACCAGCGCAGGCATGGCATAACGGGTCCAGTCGGCGATGCTGAGCATATAGACAGCCGATGCAAATACCATCATCCAGGCAATGATGCTCCAGCGCTGACCCTCTGGGCTGCGCGGGATGGCGAGGAACAGGCCGTAGACGGCCGCTGACAGGAAAAGTCCCCGGAAAACCAATTCTCCATTCAGGAATTCGACGGTCTGCCGCATGTTCGCCAGATCAAAGCTGAAAGCGTTTGAACCTGCGCCGCGGAAGGTCTGCCAATTGGCTGCTGCGCTTTCCTGACCACCAAGCACAAAGACCGCGAAGATCAGCCAACCGACTGCCAGCGCTCCGGCAGCCACACCGGGGATAATGAAGTAGCGCCAGTCTCGCTGGCGATACCAAAACAGGTCGGTGATCCAGCTTGCGAACACAGCGGGCAGGATAAAGAGGGTATATTGCAGCTTGGTGATGCAGGCCAAGCCCAAGAGAATTCCGACCCCAACCAATTCCAGACCTGTTGGCCGGCCTGGGCGGAGCCATAAGTACAGACCCGCTATCCAGAAAACGATGCCCGCGACTTCGCCGAGGACAACCCGGCCATAGAACTGAAAGTTCACACCCGGTGATACGACTACCAGGATGACGGTCAGTACAGCTATGCCGACTGAAGTGCCTACACGTCGCGACAATCTGTAGAGCAGCCACAGAAGCAGCAGTGAATAGACAACCATCAACAGACGCGCACCCACAACAGTGACGCCGACCAGCTTGAAGATTGCCGCAATCGGCAGCAGCACGGTCGGGCCTGTGCTTACTACTGGCCCCAGGTAGCGGTTTCCCTCGCTGCTGTAGTCGGCGTAGACGCCGTTCAGCACCAGGTTCTTGGCAACCTTGAGAAATGCCCCTTCGTCATACCAGGGCGATGGATACTGATCGAGGCGATACAGCATGACGAACAAGATCACTGCAACTGCGCCCAGGACAGCGGCGCGCTCGATCCATGAAGCTCGCTTGTGGGCCTGGTTGAGTGCGTTTTTGATCGGCAATCGGGCTGGTCTCCGTGTGCATTCTAGCCTGCCGCAGATGGAACCTTCGACGCCCACTGGGGGGCATCGACCACAATTTGATCCACCATTTTCTGTGCAAATCGGGTGGCCGCTTCACCGTTGCCGAGATCAGGGTAGATCATCACCGTGTTGCCCATGTATAGGCGTTCGACTGGGGTTTTGATAGTGGGGATCTCATGCAGCGTATTCATGGGCCGGATCGGCTCGACGTACTTTGCCCGCTGGACAACGAATTCAACAATCTGGCTCTCGTCGAACTTCGGGAACATCTGCCGGAAATACTTCATCCACTCGGTCTTCACCTGCTCATCCGACCAGGTTGCCAACGGACTATCCGGGGCAAGGTACTTGGGCAAGTAGACGAGGTGATACCCTTTGACATGCTGAGGGTCGATCAGATTGGTGGTTTCGACCACGGCGGTGAAGGGAATGCTCGCATCTGTGATGTTCAGCACGTAGTAGGGGATGAGCTGTGTTTTGAGGATGAGCAGCGGGCAAAGGACACCCAGATACTCTTGTTTGGCGAGTATCTGCTGGAAATTCTGCGGCGCGTTGGGAATCAATGTACTGAGGATCGGTGAGGCCAGCGTGCTGGCGACCGCGTCGAAGGGATGGAAGATACCTTTGAGCCGTATCCCCACCGCCTGCCCGTCCTCGATGACAATTTCATCAACTGCCGTGTTGAGGTGAAAGGTCACGCCCAACTCTTCGCATTTCTTGGCGAGCGCTTCGATCAGGGTATAGTAGCCGTTTTCCAGATAGCTCATCATCTCTTTAGAGGTGACGCCCTGGCGCGTTCCCATCATCCGGCGCAGACGTGACCAGATGTAGGTTGCTGGAACTGCATCCGACATCGTGTCGAACTTGGCGCGCAGCAGCGGCTTCCAGACCTTTTCATAAGCCCCCCGTCCGCTGACTTTGAGAAGCCAGTTATCCACGGGAATGACATCCATCTTGTGCCAGTCACTCTCGAACTGGGCATAGATAACCTGGAGGCCGAGCCGAAATCGCTGGAAGGGGTTGAGCGGTGGGAAAAGCAAGAAGTCTACAGGGGTATTGAAGTCGTACAGCTTACCGTTATCGTAGAAGCCTTGCTTGGTGGCGGTGAAATGGCGCTTGGAGGCCACGCCGCTTTCTTCAATCAAGCCCTGCATCGAGGTGTCGCTGCTGAGAATGGTGTGATAGAAACGGTCAATACGCAGGCCATCATACGGCATGTAACCTGCCAGACCACCGAGATTGTCCCCTCGTTCGTAGACGTTGACCGAGAAGCCTTTCTGTGCCAGGCGGTAGGCTAGGGTCACGCCCATGACGCCACCACCAATGATCGCTATACGCTGCTGTTCGCCCATGTGCGTGAAACCCCCGATGAAGGACCCATTGTAACCTGGTTGTGAAATAAACACCCGGCACGATCATGTCACCGGGTGTTCGCTGTCAATCGAAGTGATGAAGGCGATTTATCCTGTTTGACTGGTAACGACCACACCGATAATGATGACGGCGATACCGACCATACGCATCATCGTGATTCTTTCTCTGAAGAGGTAGTACGAACCAACAATGATGCCGATGTAGCTCAAACTGGCGAATGGATAGACATAGCTGAGTTCAAAGTTGGACAGGGCGAGGAGCCAGAAGATCACACCCGTCCCATACACCAACAGACCGCCAATGACCCAGGGCGATAGAACCATTCGTTGGATCATGCCCGATCCGTTGGCCGTAGCGCTGATCACGTTCATGCCTCGTTTCAAGAGGAGCTGCCCACAAATGCCGAAAATCGTGCTGAAGGCAATGAAGACGAAAGGCGACATCTAGCGGCTCCCACCAACGACTGCTTTTTTCGGTTCCGGCTTACCAAAGATGGATTCGAGGATCAGTTTGAATTGGTACTTGAGGTGACTCCGGGTTACCCGGGCGATCCGCAGACTAGATTGGCCGAAGGTGCGGACGTGCAGCGTGGTGGGGAACTCAGTGACACGGAAACCTGCCTGGAGGGACTTGACCAAGATTTCGGTTCCGGCAAGAAAATCATTGCTTTCAAACTGGATGGCGTCGACGACCCGGCGGCTGTAAGCGCGGTACAGAGCCGTCCAAGTGTGAATGCGCCAGCTCACCAGCAGGCGATACAGCAGCGAAGCGCCGAAGCTGAAGATCAGGCGATATCCGGGAACCCCTTCGACCATGCCGTTGGGATGGTAGGGCGAGGCGGTGATCAGATCAGCCTGATCGACCTTCATCCGGGCCAACATCTGCGGAATTGTGTTCAGTGGGTAGGTGCCATCAAAATCGGTGGTGATGACGATGTCACCCTGAGCATTCTGGAAGCCAGTGCGGATGGCCGCTCCCATTCCGCGATTAACGTCATGGGACACAACTCGAATGCTAGGATCATCAGCGAACTCCGCTGTGAGCAGCACCGCAGTGTCGTCTTTGCTGCCGTCATTGACAAAGATGACTTCCGTATCGTAATTCTTTCTGAGGTAGTTGAGGATTGTCCGAACAGCCTGAGCAGTCTGATGAACGCCTTCTGATTCGTTGTAGGCAGGGATAACGAGTGAGAGTTTCATAATGGTTGCCCCTCTGGTGTATGAATGATGCCATTAAAGAACAACATAAAGCACCAGGAGTAGTATGTAAGGAATGAGGACGTACTCTTGATCTGCTACCGTGATTTCACTGTAGTAGGCTGAGCCTTGCTCGCTCCTAACACATCGTGCGGGTACCAAAACTGCAATCTTCATACTTGGTGCAAGGTTTGGGTCAGTATACTGGAATAGGATTGACTCAGTTTATTCGATCCTGTGGGAGTACGATTGACATGGTTTTCATCCATCCAAGCGCAGAAGTTGAGGCCGATGTTGTCATCGGCGAGAACACCAAAATCTGGCATCTGTGTCATATACGGCGCGGCGCGCACATTGGTGGTGAATGCGTCCTGGGACGCGGTGTTTTCGTTGATGCTGGTGTGGAGATCGGCAGTCGCGTCAAGATTCAGAACTACGTTTCAGTGTTTCATGGGGTGACGATAGAAGATGGGGTCTTCGTTGGGCCACACGTGTGTTTTACCAATGATCTATGGCCGCGAGCGATCAATCCCGATCTTTCACTGAAGAGCGCTGATGACTGGGTTCTCAGCCCGACGGTAGTCAAAGTCGGCGCGGCACTGGGCGCGAATTCCACGATCGTGTGTGGGATCACCATTGGGCGCTGGGCGATGGTTGGATCGGGCAGTGTGGTCACGAAGGATGTGCCCGATCATGCGCTGGTGGTGGGCAATCCGGCGCGGATCATCGGTTATGTTACGGCTTCCGGCAAGCGCGTCGCTACGGCGGAAGAAGCGGCAAGCCTTCGATAAGTCATAGGTTAAGCAAGTTTTCTGTCTGTGCCGGCGCAGTTCAACCGGGCAGACACTATCTGAAAAGGTCAACGTGATGCAAATTCCAATCGCAAAACCGTTCATCGGCGAGGAAGAGAAGCAGGCTGTTCAGCAAGTCCTGAGCGGTGGATATCTGACTAGTGGCCCGAAGGTAGCGGAGTTCGAGAAAGCCTTCGCCGCGATGCATGGGGCTAAACATGGCATCGCCACCAGCAACGGAACGACCGCGCTGATGGCTGCAATTATGGCGCACGGGATCGGGCCGGGAGATGAGGTCATCATCCCCTCCTTCAGTTTCTTTGCGACGGCCTCGTGTATCCTGAGTGTCGGAGCGCGGCCCGTCTTCGCGGACATCGATTCGACGACCTTCAACCTGTCGCCGGAAGCCGCCGAAGCGGCCATTACCCCGCGCACCAAAGCCATCATGCCGGTTCATCTCTATGGACTACCGGCCGATATGCCGCGCTTTGAGGCGATCTGCCAGAAGCATGGTCTGGTTCTTCTGGAGGACGCGGCCCAGGCGCACATGGCTGCCATTGGCGAACGGCATGTTGGAACCTGGGGTACGGCTTCGTTTAGCTTCTATCCCACCAAGAATATGACCACCACTGAAGGTGGCATGGTGCTGACCAATGATGACGAGATCGCCCGCAAAGTGAAGATGATTCGCGCTCAGGGGATGAACACGCAGTATTACCACGAAATCGTCGGCTATAACTTCCGCATGACCGATATGGCAGCCGCGATTGGGTTGGTGCAGATGGGGCGGCTCCCGGACTGGACGTGTGATCGGGTGGGGAATGCCGCTCACTACAATGCCAACCTGAAGCGTGTTGAAACGCCGAAGACCCCCGAAGGGTATACTCACGTCTATCACCAGTACACGGTTCGGGTTCCTGAAGGGGTTGACCGCGACGCCGTGACTAAACGGTTGAATGAACGCGGGGTGGGCGTGCGGGTGTACTATCCGCTGCCGATTCACAGACAACCGGTGTTCCAGGCAATGGACGGCTATAAAGATGTTCACCTGCCAGTCACCGAGAATATGACGGCGCGTGTCTTCAGCCTGCCCGTCTATCCTTCGCTCACTGCTGAAGAACGGGATTATGTGGTGCAGGAGGTCAACGCAGCATGTTGAAAGGCGCTGTCATCGGGGTTGGGAGTATCGGTCAGAATCATGCCCGCGTTTTCCGCGAGCTGGACAGTGTGGAACTGGTTGGCGTCGCGGATGCGAATGCGCCGACCGCAGCCAAGATCGGGGCACGGTTCAATGTGCCGCACTACAGCGACTACACCAAGCTAGTCGATGAACTCAAGCCAGACGTGGTTTCGATTGCCGTACCGACCAGCCTGCACTTTGATGTAGGCATGGAAATCATCAAACGCGGAATTCATCTGCTTGTGGAGAAACCGATCACCAGCACGGTTGAGCAGGCTGAGGAATTGTGTGAAGCGGCCAAGAAACAGGGTGTCCTTTTGGCCGTAGGACACATCGAGCGCTTCAACCCAGCGGTGATGGAACTGCGTCGCCGCCTGCGTGAGGGGATGGCCGGGAAAATCTACAAGATTCATGCCCAACGCCTCAGCCCGTATCCGCCGCGCATCCAAGACGCTGGCGTGGTCATTGATCTGGCATCGCACGATATCGATCTGATGCGCTACCTGATGGATGAGCAGATCATTCGGGTTTACGGCGAGATCAGCCAGAGCATCAACCGTGACCGCGAAGATGTATTCAACGGCCTGATGCGCTTCAAGGGCGGAACAATTGGTGTGCTGGATGTGAACTGGATCACGCCCACCAAGATACGTCGTCTGAGCGTCACCGGCGCGCGGGGCATGTTCGACTGCGACCTGCTCGGACAGCAGTTGTTTTTCTACGAGAACGAAGCCGCGCCGAGCCAATGGGACACGTTCAGTTTCCTGCGCGGCGTCACGGAGGGCAATGTACTCGGCATTCGTATCCAACGTCATGAACCGCTGGCGGCGGAACTGGGTGATTTCGTCAACGCAGTGCGGGATGGCCGCCAGCCGACGGTCACGGGCCGAGATGGTCTGGAAACGCTGCGGTTGGCGTTGGATTTTGTGCGCTCTGGTGACTCAGAGGCGGTCGTCAATGAGGTGACGACCACACCATGAAGATCATGAATGTTGTAGGGGCACGTCCGGAGTTCATCCAGACCGCCCCGGTCACTAAAGCCATCCGCAGGCGGCATACGGAAATCCTGGTGCATACCGGGCAGCACTACGACGACAACATGTCAGCGGTGTTCTTCAGCGACCTGGGCATTCCCGAACCAGAACTGAATCTGGGGGTGGGAGGCGGCAGCCATGCGGTCATGACTGGTCAGATGCTCATGCGTCTGGAAGCTGCCATGCTGGAGATGAAACCCGACTGGGTGCTGGTCTTTGGCGATACCAATTCGACCATCGCGGCGGCTCTGGCCGCCGCCAAGATTCATATCCCTGTCGCGCACATCGAAGCCGGGCTTCGGAGCTATGACCGCAGGATGCCGGAAGAGATCAACCGGGTGATGACCGACCATCTCAGTACGCTGCTGCTGCCGCCGACGAAAGTCGCTGTGGAGAATCTGCGGAAGGAAGGTCTTACCGAAGGGGTGCGGTTGGTTGGCGATGTGCGCGTCGATGTGGTGCTGGACACCGTGCCGCGGGCGCGGTTGGCCCAAGCGGCGCTCTTCGAGCAGACCCGGCTGCGCGGTGGGGAACCGTTCGCATTGGCAACGATCCACCGCGCATCGAACACGGATGACCGCGGACGGCTGACGGACATTGTGGAGGCGTTCAACACGCTCGATCTGCCAGTGGTGCTGCCGGTTCATCCCCGTCTTCGGAAGATGATGGGGGAGTTCGGGCTGAGTTTCAGCGGTAATGTGCGCCCGATTGATCCAGTCGGTTTTGTGGATATGGTGGCACTGCTGGATGCCTGCGCAATCGTCATTACTGACAGCGGCGGGTTACAGAAAGAAGCCTATATGCTGCGGCGTCCAGGCGTGACGGTGCGCGATACGACAGAGTGGGTCGAGACTGTCGAATCAGGCTGGAACCGGCTGACGGAACCTTGCGCGTTCAAGGCGGCTGTCGCCGAGGCGCTGCGGCCCCCACCGGAGACGCATCCCGATTTCTACGGCGCTCCGGGAGTTGGCGAACGCATCGTGGACGCGCTGGAAGAGATGCTGCCGAAAGCCTGAAAGGACGCTACTGCGGCAGCATCTTGGGCATGATGGCGTCCATCAGGCGCGAGATGTCGTCGATGGACTGAAAATCGTCGGCATACGAAATCACATCGAGTTGAGGATCGTAGCTCCAGAATCCCTGGGTATCGTAAAGGTAGCGGATGTAGGTGTAGCAGATGCCCAGGACGATTCGCGAGTAGATGCTGTAGGCCATGTAGGGGAAGAACAAAATCGCGCCCCGGTCGTGGACATACAGCACGATCCCCAATTCATTGTTCGGATAGTGTAGTTCGACATCCTCCCCCGGCCCACGCATGGGAACCAGCGTCGGGTCGAGCCGCAGCATGAGCCGCGCCAGCGCCTTTGGACGGATGCGGCGCACCGGCCAGAACATCTCCGGTTGATCGGTGCTCTGCCCGTGTTCAAACAGCCAGTTCAACATAGCCGGCGTCAGAGTGCCTGTCTTGGGGACATACAGATGGATTTCGTAGATAAGGCGCGGCAGGGCAGTGCGCGGCTGTTCCGTCATGTGATTGTCCAGATGTGCTCAGACTGTTGGCCGTATCGTATGTTCAATCATATCACGATGGCGGATTCGCGGGGCGCGAGCCTGACTTGCGGCGGAGCAGATCGATCAGCAGCGGCAGGTTGTCGATCTCAGCCAGCGGCAGGGACAGCCAATCCGTGCTGTCGGAGGCACGCAGGACGAGCTTTCCGTTCTGCACGGCATATCCCGCGAGGTCTTCCCAGGCAAGCGCCTTCCCATGCTGATGCAGCCCATCCCGGCTGAGGCTGAGGCTGTCGCTGAACGGGACGCGCTCCCCGCGCGCGAAGGCCGCCGTGATCTGTCCCCCCAATCGTGGATACACCCGCTGCTCGATGTCTTGGACCAATTGATCGACTCGCTGATACAGGTTGGTCAGTTCGATGACCTCGCCGCGGATGGTTGTCAGCGTGAAGCGAAAGCGGCGATGACGGATCAAGCCCCCAAAGTAGGCTAACTGCTCTCCCTGCTGGCGGATGCTGGCGATCTCGGCGTAATCGAAGGCGACGGTCTGCGCGCCTTCGCGGAAGCTGAAGCCGCGCTCGAACAGGATGACCTGGCGGTTCCAGTAATGGAGAACACGCCAGCCGAGGGCGAGGGCCGCTCCCGCCACGATCAGAGTGGTCAGGAAGGGCCCGCGCAGGGGGTCGGATTCGACCAGCGTGAAATTCAGTCCCAGGCCGAGCAGTCCAACCAGCAGTGCTGAAGGGAGGATCAGGCGCAGGCGGTCGATCCGGTGGCCGCCGATGGCCGCGCCATACTCCGGGTGACTGTTCTGCATGCGTTGCTAACCGCCGAGGCGCGCCTCGGACACCGACAGGTTATCGAAGCTGACCTGGAGGCCGATACGTCCGGCGGCCGCTCCAACCAGACCGACCTGTCCTTCGGTGTAAAGGTCATCGCTGGCATCACCGACGAAGGTTCCGTTGACGGACATGGAGAGGTAGTCGCCGACGCAGGCCGCGCGGATGCGATTCTGGCCTGGAGCTGGGTTGATGGCACTGGAAGCAGTCCAATCGATCAGCGGCGTCACGGTGCGGCCGCGTGCCCGCAGGATGGCGAAGCGGCTGCTGCCATCGACTACGAAGAGGTAGCCATCTCCGTTGTTCACATCCAGGGCGGTGATTACCTGGGACGCGCCTTCTTCGGGTGTCGCTTCGGCGGCAGCCTCCGGCGCGGCGTCACGGGTTGCTTCGGCTGTGGCCTCGGCGGTTGCTTCCGCTGTGGATTCAGGCGTGGCTTCGGCCTGGGCGATGACCGTGCTGCCCTCGGGATTCTCGCTCGCGAGAGCTTCCAGCGCCGGATCGCTGCTCGATTCGGTCTGGCCGACCACGCCGCGCGCCCGGCACATCACGCCGTAGACGGTGTTGCGGTCTTCACTGGTCTGGTTGGCTTCGACTTCGATCACGACATCGCCGAGCGTGTCACCCCATTGGGCGTAGTAGATCACGCTGTCGCCTTCGCTCAGGTTGATGGTGTAGGCTCCCTCACGAATCTGAAGGCGAGCTGCGCCATCGGCATAGGTTCCCTCCTCGAATGTGCTGGGTTCGGAGAAGTCGTAGTAGGCAACTTCTCTGCCTTTTTCGACGGTGCGAACTGGAGCCGCCGGGCTGCACGCTGCCATCAACAAAAGCCCCAGTGCTGCCGCTAACATCCCTGATTTCACGGGCATACTCCTCGTCAATAAGCCAATAAGCCAGGCGCGAGTGTCGCGCAATAGGAACGCCAAATGTTGAGTAGTGTACAACAGGGCCGTGTTCGGCGTTCGGCGGACTCACCAATCGTTCACCTAAGGGGTGAATCATACCCTAGCGGGGTGATCCGCCGGAAGGGTTCAGCAGACTGTCATAAACGGTGTTAGAATCAGGCTAGTGATCGCTTGCACCGGGGGAGGAAACCGATGTCGATCAATCAGGTATTCCAGGCGCAGCAGTTGTTTCAGGAGTCGCTGCTTGCCAAGCCCAATGTGGTTGGCGTGGCGGTCGGTCTAAAGAACCTGGTCGGGGAACCATCCGTGGTGGTGCTGGTGGAGCAGAAACTGCCCCTCGCCGCCCTGTCTGCCGATGCGATGGTCCCGAAGGAAATCGATGGTGTCCGCACCGATGTCGTCGAGGTTGGCTATCTGCGGGCCTACCAGACTCCACGGGATCGCTTCCGCCCAGAGATTCCTTGCGGGGTGAGCATCGGACACTACAAGATCACCGCTGGGACGCTAGGGGCGATTGTCACTGATACCCAGACCGGGGAGAAACTGATTCTTTCCAACAACCATGTGCTGGCGAACAGCAACAACGCCCTGGTCGGCGATGCAATTTTACAGCCTGGCCCAGCCGATGGGGGGCAGAATCCCGGGGATCTGGTAGCGCGGCTGGAGCGGTTCATTCCGCTGCGCTATACCGATGACCCCGATACTCCACCCCCAACCCCCACTCCGCCACCTGGTGGCGGCGGAACGGGCTGCGATGTTCTGTCGGTGGTCGTCAGCATCGTGAATGGGTTGGCCGCGCTGCTCGGATCAAGCCAGCGGGTCGCGCCTGTGGCTGCGCCCAAGCCGCCTACGCCGCAGTCGGCGGGGGTGTCCGCGCAGATTCCATTGAATGAGGTGGATGCCGCTCTGGCGAAACCGGTTGATCCGACCAAGTTCACCGGGGATATCCTAGGGATCGGCCAGGTGAGCGGGACAAAAGCCGCTGCGTTGGGTATGAAAGTCCGCAAGAGTGGACGAACCACCGGCTACACCGAAGGCACAGTCACACTGCTGAACGCGACTGTGAATGTGGCTTATGGGAGCCGGACCGCGCGGTTTACCGGGCAGATCATCACGACGCCGATGAGTCAGGGGGGGGATTCAGGGTCGTTGATCGTGGATGGGACGGAAAACAAGGCGGTAGGCCTGTTGTACGCCGGGTCGAACCTCTCGACGATTTTCAATCCGATAGACAAAGTGCTGGCGGCGCTGAAAGTGACGATCTAGGCCGCAGGCACGCCAGAGCGAGGAGGTCTGGTAATGGTGATGTCGATGGATGAGCAGACGGCGCGGGCTATGCTGGTGCAGACTAAATACACCGATTATTTGTTCAGCAAACCGAATGTGATGGGTGTAGCGGTTGGGTTGGCGCAGAAGGGCGGCCAGTACACCAACGAAGTCTGTCTGGTGGTCATGGTCAGCGAGAAGCGCCCGCTGGACGAGCTATCGCCGGAGGATCGCATCCCGCCAGAACTGGATGGGGTGCGGGTGGATGTGCAGGTGATCGGCATTCCGACTGCGCTGTAGAATCGGTTCGGGGGCAGCCGGAAAGGCTGCCCCTTTTTATCATTATTTTGTTGTTCTCCAAGAGAGAGGATGCTTCTGTGTCGCTGCCCAGTGCCTACCGCAAAGTGATTGCCACCCACTTCAGCAAACGCTTCCGTGAAGCGTCGCAGATCGTCGAAGTCCCGCTGCAAGCCCCCAAAGCCAACGAGATCGTCATTCGCAATCGCTATGCGGGGGTGAACGCCACCGATGTGAATATCAGCGCTGGGCTGTACACGCCCGGATCGCAACCGCCGATTGACCTGGGGGCGGAGATGACCGGCGAAGTGGTCGCTGTCGGCGAAGAGGTCAGCAGCTTCAAAGTGGGCGACTGGGCAGTGAGTAATACGCTTGGCGGCTACGCTGAGTACGTGACGATCCCAGCCCGCCGGGCTATCCCCGCGCCGGAAGCCACGCCGGAAGTGCTGAGTCTGGTGGTTAGCGGGACGACGGCCTCGTTGGGGCTGAACACGGTCGGCGAGATGAAGAGCGGGGAGACGGTGTTGGTGACGGCGGCGGCTGGGGGAACCGGGCAGTTCGCCGTGCAGCTTGCCAAGCTCGCGGGCAATCAGGTGATCGGAACCTGCGGCACAGACGACAAGATCGAGATGCTTAACGAATTGGGCTGTGACCGCGTGGTGCAGTACAAACGCGAAGACCTGGGCCATGTCCTGAGCGCCGAGTATCCGCGCGGGGTCGATCTGGTCTACGAGTCGGTCGGGCGGCAGATGTTCGATACCTGCGTCGATCATCTGGCGATCCGGGGGCGGTTGGTGGTGATCGGCTATATCACCGAGTATCTGGCTCCGCCGGAGGCAGTGACCAGCAATCGCATCTACTTCAAGCTGCTGGGCAAGTCGGCCTCGATCCGCAGCATGTTCCTGCTGCACTATATGAAGCAGGTTCCCGAACATCTGGCGACGCTGCTGGAACTCTACCGCGAGGGTAAACTGATCGTGGCGGTCGATCCGACCGGGTTTGTGGGTGTCGAGCAGGTGGCTGATGCGGTCGAGTACCTGCACAGCGGCCAGAGCAGCGGCAAGGTCGTCGTTCGTTTTGGGCCGTAGATTTCCGCCGAAAGTTGGGGGCGAGTCCCGATCTTCTGATCCAACAATGGGCCTTTTGCCGAAGCACTCCCAAGGAAGGTC
Organism: uncultured Anaerolineaceae bacterium; assembly: GCA_964556745.1. Taxonomy (GTDB): domain Bacteria; phylum Chloroflexota; class Anaerolineae; order Aggregatilineales; family Phototrophicaceae; genus CFX2. The sequence continues at coordinate 39,154 of CAZKXW010000003.1, read as the reverse complement.
ACAATGATGAAGCGTCTGCTGATCGTCCTGTTCCTGTTTGTATTTCCCTGGAGCGCGCATCTGCAAGCGCCTGAAGCGCCGCTGACGCTGGTCACTAACGGCGATCTGTGGACGTGGCAGGATGGCACGCTGAACAAGATCACCCATTGGGGCCACAACTGGGAAATGGCGCTTTCACCCGATGGACGCCACATCGCCTACTATTCGTATGCGCGGATCACGGTCGAGGCGATCCAGCGCACAGGGGGCATTGGCGGAGGAAAGCTGCCGGGCAATATCTGGGTGATTGATCCAGTCACGGGAGAGGCGTTCCGCACGCAGGATCAGCCGGAAGATGCCGCTTTCTTCAGTGAAGACGCCCCTGAAAAGGCCGTGATTCGTTCCACGCCGATGTGGTCGCCGGACAGCGCCTACCTCGCCTGGACGGAATATATCTACCCGGATGATGGCTCGACAACGCTGCAACTGGTCGTCTTCGAGATGGGGACCCGACAGGCACGGGTGATCGCCACCGGCCTGCCAGCGCAGGCGGGTGTTCCCAGCCCAATGGACGGTGTGTGGGGACAGACGGGCATCATCCTGTTCAATTCGTGGTTCAACCCGGCTGACAAGACTTATGGAACCGGCGTGCTGGTCTATGCGCCGGACGGGACGCGGTTGTCGCAGATAAATTACCCTCTGGTCAACGACAGAGCGCCCTTGAAACAGCTCCTGGTGACCGACCAGGGGCGCGAGTACATGGCGGTCACCTATGAAGAAACGTGGGAACGGGTTGATCTGCTCAGTGGCGAGATGACTCCGTTGAGAACCGCGCCGGAGGGCTACAGCCTGCTAGCGCCGGAGACTTCGCTGCGGCTGGTGGTGGCAGGCACGGTGGATGAATTCAGCGAAGTGCTGCTGCCGGATGGAACGCCTATCGATCTGCCGCGCGGAGAGGGCTGGCGAGTTTATCATGCAGCGCTTTCGCCGGACGGACAGGCGCTGGCCTACAAGATGTTCAACGCGAACGAAGGTTATTCACCGCTGACGATCTGGCGGAATGGGGCTTTCGAGACGGTTCCGTTGGAGGCAGACCGGCCGCTCTATCAGATGGTGTGGGGGCCGGTGGCCTGGCGAATTCCGGAGGACACGGGCTAAGAGTTGGCGCGGCGACGGGATCACGCTCTAATAGGTGGTTATCCTAAGCGAAAGGGTTGGGCGAATGAAGCGGGATACCAGCGCCAGAGTGTGCGTCATTGGAGCAGGGCCATCCGGCTTGACCGCGGCTAAGAACCTGCTCCAGGTCGGACTGCGGAACATCGTCGTTTACGAGAAGAGCGACCAGGTGGGCGGCAATTGGGTGTTCTCGACTTGCCCAGGGCATTCGAGCGTTTTCGAGACGACCCACACAGTGAGTTCGAAGCGGATGTCCCAGTTCGAGGACTTCCCGATGCCCGCTGATTACCCGGATTACCCCTCGCACCGGCAGATGCTGGCCTACTTCCAGGAGTACGCCCGGCACTTTGGCCTGATCCCGTACATCCAGTTCAACACGGAGGTGCAGCGGGCAGAGAAACAGCCGGACGAGACCTGGAAGATCACACTGGGGGATGGGCGGGTCGAGAACTTCGACCATCTGCTGGTTGCCAATGGGCATCACTGGAATCCGCGCTATCCGCGTTATCCGGGGAACTTCACAGGGGAGTTTTTGCACTCGCACGACTACAAGTCGGCAGCTAGCTTCAAGGACAAGCGGGTATTGATTATCGGCGGGGGGAATTCGGCCTGCGATATCGCGGTGGAGACGAGCCGGGTTTCGGCCTTTACGGGGATCAGTATGCGGCGGGGGTACTATATCATCCCCAAGTTTGTGCTGGGCCAGCCCGCCGATGTGGTGGCCGAGCCGATGGCGCGGCTGCCGGACTTCATTCGTATGCTGCTGTTCCGGCTGACGGTCAAGCTGAACGTGGGTGATTACGCCGCCTACGGGCTGGAACGTCCTAAGCACGATGTCCTCCAGGGGCATGTGACGCTGAATTCGGAGATGCTGTACTTCATCCGTCATGGGAAAGTGCATCCACGCCGGGATGTGGCTCGATTCGAGGGTCGGACGGTGCATTTCGTGGATGGACGGGCGGAGGAGTACGATACAGTCATTACCTGTACTGGGTTCATCATCACCCATCCGTTCTTTGAGCGGTCATTCGTCGATTACTCAGAAGGAGATGTGCCGCTGTTTCTGCGGGTATTCCACCCGGTTCACCGCAGCCTGTACTTCATCGGGTTGGTACAGCCGCAGGGGAGCATCTGGCCGCTGGCCGACGCGCAGTCGCAACTGGTCTCGAACTATATTATCGGGCGGTACGAGCTGCCGGCGGATATGGAGGCTCGCATCCGCCGGGATGTGGAGTCGATCCGCAAGCACTTTCTGAATACCCCCCGGCACACCATTGAGGTCGAGTTCCACAAGCATCTGTGGGCAGTGCAGAAGGAAATCCCGGCGGACGCGCCGCGCTGGATGGGCGCTCAGGCGCGGTAACGGCGGCGGAGGATCCACTCCTGAAGCGCATCCGGGAAGAAGCGGCGCATGAAGGGCACGCCGCTTTCGAGTCCTTCGGCGGCGACGTAGCGGAGGCGTGGGCGGCGGCTTTCGACGATGCGGACGATCAGGCGGGCGACGGGGGCAGGCGGGCGGCCATCGCGGACATCGGTATCGTGAACGGCGGTGGCCTGTTCGCGGATGCCATCGTAATCCGGGATGCGTTGAGCAGGGAAGGTGAAGCGAATGTCAGTGCGGTAGTTGCCGGCTTCGACCAGGGACACCGAAATCCCGTAGCGATGCAATTCATAGCGCAGGGAGGCACTGTAGCCTTCGAGGGCGTGCTTGGAGGCAGCGTAGAGTCCGAGGTAGGGGACTCCGACCAGCCCGGCCAGCGAGCTGATGTTGATGATCTGGCCGCGGCGGGCTGCCCGCATGGTGGGCAGAACGGCGTTAGTCATACGAAGGACGCCGAAGAAGTTGGTCTCGAAAAGGACGCGGGCTTCCTCGGCAGAAGCCTCTTCAATCGCGCCGCCGAGGGCAACTCCGGCATTGTTGACGAGGGTATCCAGGCGGCCAGCCTGGTTCAGCACGGTTTCGACGCAGCGCCGCACTGAGTCGTCTTCGCGGACATCCAGGGGGAGCAGGGTGAAGCCCTGGGATTGGGCGGAGGCTGGATCGCGACTGGTTCCATAGACGCGATGGCCGCGCTGGGCCAGGAGCCGCGCCGCAGCCGCGCCAAATCCGCGAGAGGCTCCGGTAATGAGGATGATGCGGGGGGAGGATGTGAGATACTGTGGCATCGGTTTTCTCTCTGATCCTCACCCCCGGCCCCCTGCTGCACGGAGTGAAGAGGGGGAATCCATACAGCGGGGTAGATGAATGCATCTGCTAGGATTTCTCGGCGAGCGTGCCGGCGGTGGGGCGGGCGTAGAAGCCGATCTGATCCTGGATGAACTCGTAGCCGCTCTTGGGTTGGCGGTAGACCCAGCCGATGTTCTGGACGCGGTTCCCGTCGGGGGTTTCCAGGTCAATCCAGAAGCAGACGCCCTTGTAGGGGCAGGTATAGGTGCGTTCAGTGACACGCAGGTGATCCATGTTGACGACCTGTGGCTGGAAGTACCAGTTGCCTTCGAAGACGCGCACGGTTTCGTTTTCATTCCCGCTGGCGATGAGGGTGTTGGTGGCACGTTCCTTGATGGTCAGGGGCATGACAGGGAGGCTCCATACTCACTTGTGGACGGATCAAATATGTTCATTATCCTGGAACGTTCGGGAGAAGGCGATCTTACGATCAAGCCTTCAGTCAACCGCTTTTGGCTGAAAGCCAGATCGAATAAGTTACTGTTTAACAGTTTATAGTCGATAGAAAAATGCGTTGATAGATGCGAAACGATAAGAATGAGAATCGGTTATTCGATGAGAATTGGCGCAAATGGCGGCCATTGCGGCAGTTGTAGAACAGCAATTCCGTGCCAGATGCCTTAGATGCAAGGCAGGCTCGTTGCAGTTGCAATTCCGTGAATCTTGCAACAACGCTCGATTGCGATAATCGCGTCTCATCAGTTGTAAAGGTGCGGCGGAAGCAGTTTATAGTCGATAGTTGATAGTTTATAGAGAAATACGGTTCATGACCCGTTTCTCCATGCATTCCCTACGATAGCACAAAATGGAACGGTTAGGGTGACATTTTGGTCACTCTTTGGCAGGTTGTGAATGGTTGCGCAGCTTTGGACGTGATTAGGGAGAACTGGATGGGGAATGCCCTTTTTGTTCCAGGAGTTTGAGGGCGTGCTCATGGGCCTGTTCGAGCGTATGGAAAACAACAGTTTGATTGCGCTTGCCCAACAGACCAATGTTGGTGGATGTCGCGCGCACTTTCGCATTGGTCGCAACTACCACGGCGATCACATGGTGCGTATAGGACGCCTTTGCAAAGATGTCGATGGCACGGACGGAAATGTTTTTGACATCAAGGGCGTCAACCAGGGCCACAATCGGGACGCCAGCCAGGGCAGCGCTTTCATTGAGTTTGTCCGCCCAGGTCTGAGCGTCTTCGGCTGAGATATCGCCGATCTCTTTAGCGAAGAAAAGGCGATCTTGAAACCGGTAGTCGATGATCGGCATAAGAAGTCCTTTCTCACAAAGGGGATATTTGAAGAAGCTCAGCTCGTGGCGCAACCGTCAAGATGATGTACTAATGGAGTGAAAAATTCAACTGCGAATGCTCTGCTGCAGAGATATGGCCCTCACGCCCCGCCCCCTCTTCCGAACGCGGCGTACCGCTGGGAGAGGGAGAAAACCAAGCCCGACGCAGGTGGTCGCCATAGGATTTTGTGATCTTTGCAACAGAGCAAAATGCGAATGATTCTTGCAGGACGACCCGCCGGGTCGCCCGTATGGTGATTTGCCTTTGATTTGGTTTTCCCATAATGATTTTGCGCTGCCCGTAATAGAGCCGATTCAGTTGGTGGCAGACGGGGGAGGAATACCTGCTTCCGAATAGTCGCCTGTCTCTGAAATGGGGAAGCCGTGATTCAGTGTGGTTGGGATTAGGGTCAACGGCGCAGGAGGAGGTAAAGGTTGGCGCGGTTTTGGGGGCCGTCGGCGCGGAAGGTGTCGATCTGGATCAGGTTGGTGGCGGCGACGAGGGCTTGGAGTTCAGCGTCGCCGGTGTGGTGGCAGTAGCGCAGGCTGTAGGGGCCGCGCCGCCAATCCAGCAGGTAGTCGTCGGGTTCGGGCTGGATGTCCTCCGGCCAGGGGATGATCCGCTGGCGGAAGCGCGGGAAATCGAGGAAGCGCCAGACGGTCAGGACGAGCAGGCCGCCGGGATTCAGCGCAGCGGCCAGTGAGCGCAGCAGATGGGCGCGTTCGGCTGCGCCGGGGATATGATGGAGGACGCCGAAGAGGGCGATGACATCCTGGGGCGGGAGATGGAGGGGCTGCTCGGTGAGGTCGTGCGGGTGGAGGTGGAGGGTTAGGCCGACGCGATCTGTGAGCGCGGCGCGGGCGCGTTCCAACAGGGGGAGGCTGGAATCGAGGCCGGTGTAGGTGAGCGGGTTTGATGCGGTGGGATGCAGGCGGTCATGCAGGAAGAGGCCAAAGCGGCCGTTGCCGCAGCCGACATCGAGCACGGCCAGCGGGAGGCGCAGATGCGGGAGGAGACGCTCCCAGCCGGGCCAGGGAGCGGCGCGGGTCTGGTCGAAGTCGTTAGCGGCGACTTCATAGAAGCTGCGGTTGATGGCGTTCAGACGCCGGCGGGTTTCAGGGTGCGTGGCAGGCCTCCAGTGGATTGCAGGAAGAACACCAGGATAATTAAACCGCCAAGACGCCAAGAACGCCAAGACCGGAAGAGAATTGAACCACAGAGACACCGAGGGCACAGAGGAATGCCGAGGGGTTGTCGGAGTTGGGGAGCGACAGTATAACGGAGGGTATGTGCACTCAGGGCAAAGAGGGGGGCAAGGCCATGGTCGTTATCAAACGGATCGACGCGGTATCGGCGATGAAGGTGGGAGCGCTGCTGAGCGGGTTGATGTTCGCGGTGTTCGGGCTGCTGATCCTGCTGCTGCAGAGCGCGCTGCTGGGCGCCTTCAGCAGCGCGTTCAGCCAATCGGGGACGGGGCTGAGCAGTGGGAATCTGATGGCGGCGGGGTTGTTCGGGTTCTGCGCGTTCTATGTGTTCGGGTTGGTCGCGTCGGTCATCAGCGGGGCGATCTCTGGAGCGGTGGGGGCGTTTGGGTACAACCTGGTGGCGAACTGGGTAGGTGGGCTGCGGGTGCAGTTGGCGCGGGAGGTGGACGAGACGGAGAAGGCCAAGCGCACGGTGGTGATCGAGGGGTAGGGGAGAATTGAACCACAGAGACACAGAGACACAGAGAATACAGAGATCACACGGAGAGTGTTAAGAGACGAACCGCGAAGGCGCAAAGGACGCAAAGATCATACGAAGGGGGCGGGGCATCTGCTACAATGGCCGCGACGATGATTGGGTGAGGGTGGTCATAAGCGGGCGATGGGACACCGGGAAAGTTTGGATGTAGAGGCGCACCGGGAAGCCCTGCTGACGATTCTGCGGGCAGTGATCGCGCAGCCAGCGATTACCCGGCAGCAGGTCGATCATCTGCTGCGGATGAATCCGAAGGGGCGGGACGGCATCTACAGCCGGGATGAACTGATTGTAGCCTACCGGACGTTCGCGGGGACGGCGCTGCCAGCTTTTGAGCCGGCGGTGCTAGAACGACTGCGGCGTAAACCGGTTCGCACCAGTTCAGGGGTGACGCCGGTGACGGTGCTGACCAAGCCGTTTCCGTGTCCGGGGGAGTGTATCTTCTGCCCGAACGATGTGCGGATGCCAAAGAGCTACCTTTCGGACGAGCCAGGAGCGCAGCGGGCGGAGCAGAACAGCTTTGACCCGTATCTGCAAACGTACACGCGGCTGCAAAGCTACCACAATACTGGACATCCGACTGACAAGATCGAGATCATCATTCTGGGGGGAACGTGGTCGTTCTACCCGGAGACATACCAAATCTGGTTCGTCAAGCGCATTTTTGACGCACTGCACGACTTCGGGCGTGGGGAAGATCGACGGGCGGCGGTGGAGGATGCGCTGCGGACCGTTTCGCCGCTGCATCCCGACCGCAACACGGTCACGGCCCGGATCGACGGGCGGGTCATCGAGAAACGGTACAACGCGGTGGTGCAGTCGGTCTACCGCGAGGAGATGCTGCGGTCAGTGGAACTGGTCGAGGCCGTGGCGCGGGGCGAACGGCCGCGCTCCGAGGTGGATGAATACGCCACCTGGGAAGAACTGGAGGCGGCGCACCGCGAGAACGAGACGGCTCCGTGCCGCTGCGTGGGGTTGGTGATCGAGACGCGGCCGGATCACATCAGCGCAGACGAGGTGCTGCGGGTGCGGCGGTTGGGCTGCACCAAAGTGCAGATTGGATTTCAGAGCTTGGATGACCGGGTGCTGCGAATGAACAAGCGCGGCCATACGGTGCAGGCGACGCGGCGGGCAGTCACGCTGCTGCGGCAGGCGGGCTTTAAGATTCACGCGCACTGGATGCCGAACCTGTACGGCTCGACGCCGGAAGGGGATATCGCTGATTACCAGCGGATGTTCGACGATCCTGACTTCCGCCCGGACGAACTGAAGGTGTACCCGTGTTCGCTGATCGAGAGCGCGGAATTGATGCAGCGCTACGCGGACGGCACGTGGCGGCCGTACACGCATGAGGAACTGCTGCATGTGCTGACGGCGTGCTTCCGGCTGACGCCGGAATACTGCCGACTGACGCGGGTGATCCGGGACATCCCCTCGACGGACATCGTGGTGGGCAACCAGATGACGAACTTCCGGCAGATCGTTGAAGGGGAGTTAGAGCGGCAGGGGGAACGCAGCCGGGACATCCGGGCGCGGGAGGTGCGCTTCAAGGCGGTGGAAGCGGGGGCGCTGCGGCTGGATGAAGTGTGGTATGACTCGGCCTGTGGGCGAGAGGTGTTCCTGCAGATGATTACCGAGGGGCGGGACATCGCCGGGTTCCTGCGGCTGTCGCTGCCGGAGGTGGCTGCGCTGACCGAGGAGCTGGCCGGGGCGGCGATGATCCGCGAGGTGCATGTCTACGGGCAGTCGTTGGAGATCGGCGAGGCGGGATCAGGGCGGGCGCAGCATACGGGGCTGGGCAAGCAGCTCATCGACCGGGCGGTCGAGATCGCCCGCGAGCGGGGGTACGCGCGATTGGCGGTGATCTCGGCGGTGGGGACGCGGGCGTATTATCGCAAGCGGGGCTTCAAGGATGGGCGGCTGTATCAGGCGCGGGAGGTGTGATTGTATCTGCCGCAAGCCAGAGGGGTTTGTGGTAGACTTGGAAGGGTAACGGTTGTGAGCAGGCGAGGGTGGGTGTGAACGTCTCCCGGCGCGAAGCCATCGAACAGCGGCGGCGGAACTGGCGCATCGCGCTGGTGATCATCATCGTGATTACGATTCCGTTCTACTGCGCGGGCGTTCTGCTGTGGGGGACGGCTCCGGTGCGCGGCGTGACGACTCCCACCTGGACGCCGCCTGGAGTGGCCACGGCGACGCAGGGGGTAATCATCGTCACGGCGACACCGCAGGCAGGCGCGGCGACCATCACACCGCTGCCGATCACGCTGTTCCCGACGGCCTCGCCGACCACGCTGGTGCTGCCGACGCTGTTCATCCCGACGAATACGCTGGCGGCTCCTCCGACGGTCTTCGTCCCACCGGCAACGAACACGCTTTCGCCGCCACTACCACCCCCGATCACGAATACGCCGCTGCCGTTCGATCCGTAACGGTGCAGCCCGCCAGAGAAAGCGATCATGAACGACTTCACCAGCCAGGCTGTCCGGAACCGGCGGCGCAACATCCGAATCGTGCTGTTCATCATCATCGTGGGGACGCTGCCGTTTTACTGCGCCGGGTTCCTGCTGTGGGGGACGGCGCGGCCGCGTGGGGCGGCAAACGTCAGCGCGCCAATTGGGGTGACGAATACACCGCTGGTGGGCGAGCCGACACAGTTCATTCCGCCTAGTCTGACGCCTTTCGGCCTGACGCCGACGATCCTGAGTCCGCTGCAGCCGACGCCGCTGCAATTCGTGCCGATCCAGCGGCCGCCGACCTCGACACCGGGGTTTGTCCCGGTGATTCCGACCTCAACGCTAGCGCCGAGCCTGACCCCGTTCCCGACGATCACGCCCTTCCCAACGGCTACGCCGTTTCCGACGAATACGGACGTGCCGCTGCCGACGAACACGGATATTCCGCCTGTGCCAACGAACACAGACATGCCGCCTGTGCCAACGAATACAGAAGCTGCGCCGCCGACAAATACACCGCTGCCATTCGATCCGCCGACCAACACGCCCGATCCATCGCTGGGTGGTGGCGGAAGCTGAACCACATGAAAGGGGTTTGAGCGTTGTTTGATCTGAAACAGCATTTGAAGACGCTGGTCGAAGCCCATGCGCCTTCCGGGCATGAGGGGCCGCTCCGCGAGATCATCCGAGATGCCTGGCGAGGTCTGACCGACGAGATGCAGCAGGATAAGCTGGGCAGCCTGATCGGGGTCAAGCGGGCGACTCGTCCGCTGGATACACCGCGCAAGATCATGCTGGCGGCACATATGGACGAGATCGGGATGATGGTGCGGGAGGTGCGGGATGGGTTTGTGTTCCTGCACCGGATCAGCGGGGTGGATAACCGGGTGATGCTGGCACAGCCCGTGCTGGTGCATGGCCGCCGGCCAGTACCGGGGTTGGTCGCCAGCGTGCCGCCGCACCTGCTAAACGCGGAGGCTCGCAAGAAGTATCCGGCCTTCGATGAACTGATGGTCGATGTGGGTTTGCCTGTCGCGGAAGTGGCGGAGCTGATCCATGTGGGTGATCTGGTAACGCCGGATGTGCCGATGCTGGAACTGCAAGGTAAGCGGCTGGCGGCAAAGGCGATGGACGACCGGGCCTGCGTCGCGGCGGTGACAGCCTGCCTGAATCATCTCCAGGGAATGAGTCACAGTTGGGACGTTTACGCGGCGGCGACGGTGCAGGAAGAGACGGGACTGTACGGGGCGGCGACGGCGGCCAACTTCATCCAGCCGGACGTGGCCATCGCGCTGGATGTGACGTTCGCGCCGCAGCCGGGGATCGATGCAGAAGACGCCAAAGAGATGGGCGGCGGGCCGAGCATTGGGATCGGGCCGAATTTCCATCCCAAACTGGTCGATCAGATTCGTGAGACAGCGCGCGTGAACGAGATCAAACTCCAGGACGAGATCATCCCCGGCGCGAGCGGGACGGATGCCTGGGCGATCCAAGTGGCGCTGGAAGGGATTCCGACGGCGCTGCTGGGCATTCCGCTGCGGAATATGCACTCCCCGGTCGAGACGGTCGATCTGCGGGATATCGAGCGGGCAGGTCGGCTGCTGGCGCAGTTCATTGCTGGGCTGGGCGCGGATTTCCTGAATGTGATTGAGTGGGACGAAATGAAAGCGGCTGCGGCGGGGTGATGGCTTCATGACGACACGGTTACAGGAACTTTCGGAAGCAGCCGGCGTCTCCGGCAAGGAAGATGCTGTTCGCAAGATCATCCTGGGGGCGATCCGGGATCACGTCAGCGAGATTCGCGTCGATGCCATCGGCAACCTGACGGCCATCAAGAAGGGCACGGGGCGGAACCGTCCGCAGGTGATGCTGGCGGCGCACATGGACGAGATCGGCCTGATGATCACGGGCATGAATGGCGATGGGCTGATGAAGTTTACCAACATCGGCGGGGTGGATGAACGCATCCTGCCGGGGCTGCGGGTGAAGATCGGCGACGAAGGCGTAGCGGGTGTCATCATCTGGACGCCGATTCACAAGAACCGGGACCAGAACGCGGTTGCTTTGAGCAATCTACGGATTGACATCGGCGCGGGCAGCAAGGATGAAGCGGCGGGCAAAGTGCGGGTCGGTGACCGCGTGGTCTTCGACAGCCGCTACATGGAAATCGGCGAGACGATGCTGCGCGGGAAAGCGTTCGATGACCGGGTGGGCTGCTCACTGCTGATCGACATTTTGCAGGGCGGGCCGTATCCGGTGGATGTGCTGGCGGCCTTTACGGTGCAGGAAGAGATTGGTTTGCGGGGGGCGAAGGTGGCGGCGCAGCGGCTGCAGCCGGATGCGGCGATTGTGCTGGAAGGCACAACGGCCAACGACATCCCCAATCCGCAGGCGGGGCCGGATGAGGTCGATCCGCCCAACCCGGTGTGCCGCCTGGGAGATGGGCCGGTGCTGACGGTGATGGATCGCAGCATGATTGTGTATCCGCCGCTGCTGAACTTCCTGCGGCAGACGGCGGAGAAGAACCACGTCCCTTACCAACTGAAGACTCTGGCCGGGGGCGGGACAGACGGCGGGTCGATCCATACGACCACAGTCGGTGTACCCACGGCGGTGATTTCGATGCCGTGCCGGTATATTCACAGCCCGTCGGCATACCTGAACCGGACAGATTACGAACATACGCTCAAGCTGGTGCAGGCTGCGCTGCGCGAGCTGAAGTGGGAGATACTGCGGTGAGGCGGCCGCATTATCATCTGGTGGATGTGTTCACGGCACAGCCCTTTGGCGGGAATCCGCTGGCGGCGATGCGGAGAATACGCTTCCGCACGGACGTTTGGGAAAGGTCGCTGCGGGCATACGGTCAGGTTTTCGCATTTTCGATGGAGACGGAACAGGCGACTTCTACGGTGCATTCGCGGATGTTCGCGCCGTCTATGGGAATCGCGGAGGATCCTGCTAGTGGCGTGGCCAGCGGGCCATTGGGCTGCTATCTGGTGCGACACGGTCTCGTCCGGGGGAATCCTGCGCGGATCGTGAGCGAACAGGGGATGGAGATGGGCCGGCCAAGCCTTATCCACATCGAGATTGGGCAGCACGATGGGGTGATGAATCTCGTCAGCGTGGGCGGTGAATGTGTATATGTGGGCGAAGGCAGCCTGGAAATCATTGATTGAACGTTGCAGGAGCGAAGCATTGTGAAGGAACTGATCCGTAAACTCGTTGAAGCGTGGGGGCCATCCGGTTACGAACACCAGGTTCGCCACTTGATCCGCGAGGAAGTGGCTGATCTGGTTGATGAGGTGCGTGTGGATCCGCTGGGCAACCTGATCTGCCGGGCAGGTGAGGGTGGGCCAAAAGTGATGCTGGCGGCGCACATGGACGAGATCGGCGTGATGGCGACCTATGCCGAAAAGAACAGCGGCTATCTGCGCTTCACGGGCATCGGCGGGCTGAACCATGCGACGCTGGTGGGCAACCGGGTGAAGTTCGAGGACGGAACCATCGGGGTCATCAGCGCCCATGATCCGTGGAGCAGCAGCCGCCCTGACCTGGACGACTTCTACATCGATGTGAGCGATGGCAGCGGCACGAATCCGATCCAAGCGGGCAGCCCGGCCATCTTCTGGCGGGAGATGGAGATACGCGGCAGCCGAATCATCGCCAAATCATTGGATGACCGGATTGGCTGCGCGATTACGATTGAGGCGCTGCGAAACCTGAAGCGCGGCAAGAAGAAGAAATCCCCGAACGAAGTCTATGCGGTGTTCACGGTGCAGGAAGAGGTTGGGCTGCGCGGAGCGCGGACGGCGGCTTATGGGATCAACCCCGATGTGGCGCTGGCACTCGATGTCACCAGCACCGGGGATATGCTGAAGGCCGGCAAGATGGGAGTGCAGTTGGGCGGCGGCGCGGCGATCAAGGTGCATGATCCGGGGCTGGTCGTGCCCCCAGAGGTGCGGAACTGGATGGTCAACCGGGCGGAAGCTGATGGCGTGAAATACCAGTTGGAACTGCTGGCGGGCGGCACGACCGATGCGGCTGTGATCCAGACGGCGCGGGCGGGTGTACCGAGTGGGTGTCTTTCGATCCCGACGCGCTATCTGCACACGACGAGCGAAACGGTCGATCTGCACGATGTGGAAGCGTGCGTGCAGCTTCTCAGCGGGCTGCTCAGCCATCCGGCGACGTTGTAGAATTCAGGGACGATTATCGGGATCGGGGCCAACAAGCCCCGATTTGAGGGGGTTTGTGCTTAATTCTGATATGTCTATAATTGTAACTGGGCGTTAACTGATCCCAGGGGCAATGTGCCCAGAACCCAATCATGACCACACGCGGAATGCTCAAGCATCTGAAATCCACAGGCGAGATGGAACTGCTGGCGGAGGTCTCGCAACTTCTGACGCAGTTCGACATGAACCGCGTGTTGGGACGAGTGATTCGGCTGGTGGCGAATGCGCTGGGGGCGAGCCAGGCGCATCTGGCGCTGCATCCGCATTATGAACTGGATTGGCGGCAGATTTTCCAGACCGACCGGCTTGATCCTGACACGGTATATACCGTCAGTGTGGGCGGGCTGGATGATGGGCTGGCCGGGTGGGTGACAACCCAGCGGAAAGGCACAGTGGTCGAGGATACCCGGACGGACGAACGCCGGGATCTGTTTGCGCGCGATCTGCGGGATGCCGGGTCGGCGCTGGCGGTTCCGCTCATCTGCAACCAGGATTTGATGGCGGTGCTGACGCTGCTGCATCCCGAAGCTGGGCACTTTGACAAGGATCATCTGCGGTTGGTGACGATTGCCATGAATCAGGCGGCAGTGGCGGTGCATAACGCCCGGCTGGAGAATCATGTGCGGTCGGGGCAGCATCAATTCGAGAGCGTACTGCACGCGGTCGAGAGCATTATGCTGGTGCTGGACGCGCAGGGGCGCGTGTTGGTGATGAACGCGGCGGCGGCGCGGTATCTCGGGGTGATCCCGGAGGAATGTCTGCGACTGCCGCTGGAGAGTCTGACGGAAAATGACACGGCCTTCGCTGAAATCCTGGCGACGATCGCACAACCGCTGGAAGAAGAGTTTACTTGGTCATTCCGGGCGCATTCGGATCAGCACGAACGGGACTTCGACGTACTGCTGTCCGTCTGGGAGAATCCCCTGCAAGGGCAGTTCGGCTATGTAGTGATGATGCACGATGTGACGACGCTGCTGGAACTGGATCGTTTCAAGAACGATATGCTGCGGATGGCCTCGCATGATCTCCGCAGTCCACTGGCGCTGGTGACGGGTTACTGCGACCTGATCGAGATGGACGCCGAATCACCCCAGAATGTTCGCGCCTATGTCAACTCGATTCGCCTGATGACCGACCGGATGGACATGCTGCTGAAAGATTTGCTGAGCGTGGACCGGATCAACAGTTCGCCGCGGGATTTGCAGCAGCCGGTGTCACCGGCCGCGCTGCTTGAGCAGGTGATCGAACACAGCCTGCCTGCTGCCGAACGGAAACAGCAGCGGTTGGTGACGGATTTCCTCGATCTGCCGGAGACGATCCTAGCCGACGGGGTGCTGCTGCGCGAGGCGATGGAAAATCTAGTGAGTAATGCCATCAAGTACACGCCGGAACGCGGGCAGATCGTCGTCCGGGCGTATTCGCAGGGAACCAGCTTCTACTTCGTGGTCGAAGACAACGGGATCGGCATCCCGCCGGAGCATCTCTCGCGGCTGTTCACTACGTTCTACCGCGCCAAGCAGCCTGGAACCGAGCATATCGATGGCACAGGCATCGGCCTGAGCCTGGTCAAGACGGTGGTCGAGCGGCATCAAGGTAAGGTCTGGGTGGAAAGCCAGGTCGGGGTAGGCAGCCAGTTCGGATTCTGGATTCCGCTGGCGTGATTGAAACGCATTTGGCAGGTCATGAAGCTCCCTCTCTCTGATGCAACCCTGATTCTGTTCGACATCGACGGCACGCTGCTGCTGCCAAAAGGCTGCGGGCGGGCGGCGATGCGGCTGACGCTGCTGGAATTGTTTCAGACCGAGGCCGATCTGGAGTCGCACGTCTTCGGCGGGAAGACCGACTGGCAGTCGATGTCGGAATTGATGGGGCAGCACGGCTATGACGCAGCGATGATTGGGGAGATGATGCCGGTTTATGAGGAGGCCGCGGCGCGTCACCTGGGGCGGATCATCGGTGATTTCCCGGTGGAAGCCTGTCCGAGCGCGATGGATACGGTTTTGGCGCTCCAAGACCATCCTCGGTTGGTTCCGGGACTGCTGACGGGCAATGCTGCTTCGATTGCGCCAATTAAGCTGCGGGCGGCAGGCTTCGACCCCGACTGGTTCCGGGTGGGCGCGTATGGCAGCGAGGCGGTCAGCCGCAACGATCTACCGGCGCTGGCTGTTGCTCGCGCCGAAGTGCTGCTCCAGCGGCACATCCCGGCGGAGCAGGTGGTTGTGATCGGCGATACACCAATGGATGTGGCCTGTGCCCGCGCGATTGGGGCGGTGGCCGTGGCGGTGCTGACGGGATTCAGCAGCCGCGAGGAACTGCTGGCCGCCGAACCGGACATCCTGCTGGATGACCTGAGCGATTTCTTCGGCAGCGTGGTCGATTCCTCGTTGCAATAATCCCCTACAGCCGGTGGTTTCCGGCCTGAGCGCGGGAGGCTTATGCCGCTGGGCGCAGCCGAGAGCGGAGCCACTGCCAGCCGCGCCGCCAGAGGATCAGGTCAGCGCGGGAGGGCAGGATCAGGTCACGGGCGGGGATGCCGGTCATGCGGCTGAAGGCGGTGACCGTCAGGATGGTGATGACTGAATAGGAGATGCTGGACGCAATGGCGGCCCCGGCGAAGCTCCACTGCGGGATGAGAATCACGTTGACGCCAATGTTGATCGCCAGGCCGAAGAGCGATTGCAGCACGATCCAATGCGGTTTGCCACGGCCAGCGATGTCATTGGAGAGAATGAGTCCCATGCCCAGCGTGAGGGTGCCGGGCAGGAGCAGTTTGAGCGCCAGCGCCGAACCCAGAAAATCCGACCCATAGACCAGACTGATGAACCAGTCGGCCAGGATGTAGATCAGTGCGGCCAGGATCAGTGTAGACCACGCCGCATAGCGAACGACGATGGTGGTGAGTTTGTTGCGCTCGCTTTCAACGTTTTGCATGGAGGCAATGCGCGAGAAAATGACGATGCTGACGGCGCGAGAGAATGCCCAGAAGCGCTCGGCCAGCGCCACTGCCACATCGTAAACGCCGATGAGCGCCGGATTGGTCCGCAGCAGATTCAGCAGGAAGACATCGGCGCGCTGGTTCAGGAATATTGAGACGTTGTAGGCATAGGCTTTCAGGCTGTAGACGAAGATGTCCGCGATTATGCTAGGTCGCCAGACGGCGATCAGGTGAACCGACTTATCCCGCAAAAAATACCGAACCAATCCGACCACGACTACATAGCGCACCGCGATGGCGATGATTGCTCCGGGAACGCCCCAACCCAGCCACACGATGAGCAGAAGGCTCAGGAGCAACGCGATGGGCTGGGTGATGATCTCGATCAGGCTGTAGGTGCGGAAATCCTGTAAGCCGCGGAAAATTGCCTGGGTGTTTGAAGCAAAGATGCTGGTGGGGATGACCAGCAGGCTGAGCAGCAGGCGCTGTGGGGGAGCGGCGGGAAAGAGCGCGGCGTGAAAGAGGGTAATAACTCCCCAGGCTGCCAGACATCCGATCAAGGATACTCCGGCATTGAGGATGAGGCTGCTGGCGATCAGGTCGGCTAAGGCATATTCCCCACGGGCGATGTGGTAAATGATGGCCGGTTCGATTCCGGAGTTCAGAAACAGGATGATCAGACCGGACAGCAGCATGACCAGGGCGTAGATGCCGCGGTCTTCCGCCCCCAGGCCTCGGGCGACAACGATGGAGGTGAGCAGTCCAATGACGAGCGCCCAGCCTTGCTGGATGAAGTTGAAGGTGCTGTCCTTGAAGAACTGGCGCAGCATTGGGGGGTGTCCTCAGTCCCGCCCGGTCAGCGAATCATACAGTGACTTGAGGCGTTCCTCGGCGATGTTCCAATTGTAAAGCTGCCGCGCGGCGAGTGAACGCTGCTGAAGTTCGGCCCGGAAGACGGGGTCTCGAAGCTGCTCGAAGGCTGCCTGAAGATTAGCCGGGGTGGCTTCGTCGATGAGGATACCCGCGCCGGTCTGCTCCAGGATGGCGCTCATTTCCCCGACGCCGCGCAGGGCGATCACAGGCTTGCCAGCGGCGAAGGCTTCAAAGAGCTTATTGGGCGCGACATAATGGGACTGGGTGAAAGTTCGTTTGAGACAGCAGTAAGTTACATCCGCTGCGGCGGTATAGCGCGGCAGATCGGTCATGTTGATCCAATCAAGCCAGATGACGTTTGGTGTCGTGGCTGCGAAATGCTGAATTGATTCCTTTAGATCGCCTCGTCCACTGATTATTAAGGCTACATCGGGCGTACATTGTATGGCTTGAAGCAGTGATTCCAGTTCATAAGTATTCGACGCAAGATTCCCGAAGAAAGCCACGAGAAGCTGGTTTGAAGATAGGCCTAAGTCTGTGCGATTGATGGGCGTGGTTTCGATTTCGTCCGGCCTTTTCCAGTTGCCGATGACGACGACCTGACGAGCGCCGCGCCCACGGAGACGTTCTGCCAGACGTTCACCAACGGTGATGACCGCATCAGCACGCGGCATGAGCAGGACTTCGGATTTGGCAGTCAGTCGATTGGCGAGTGTATTGGGAACTTGCCGAAAGTGGTCCGGTACGCTTTCGCAGGAGTCGAAGACCAGTGGAGCCCGATGCGGCTTTGCCAGCAGCCAGGCGGCTGGCGGCGGCGAATGGGTATGGCAGTGGATCGCGGCGGGTTTCCGGCGCAGCCCCAGACGCAGAATCCACAGGTTGAACAGCACAGCGGCGAACTTGTTGGTCAAGCGGGCTTCGGCGTTTGGCTCCGATTCGCGCAGATTACCGCGCAGCCAGCGCCACAGGGCACGCAGGAAGGCTGGTAGATTAGCCTTTGCCAGGAGCGGGGTGATCCAGATGTCCACGCTGGAAACCACCTGATGTGTCGGCAGGCCGGAGCGCAGGGCGATTCCGATGATCTGCGCCCGGTAGCCGAGCTTGACCAGAGATTGGCTCATCGGCAGCACACGCGGATCATCGTAGACATGAGTGTAGCTGAGCATGAGGATGAGCGGTTGGGATTTGGGCATGGGGTCGGTCATGTGATCGGAGATGGTCCTAATCAAGCTGGCTCAGGAACGTCGCAGCGCTTCATAGAGTTCTTTGAGGCGCTGCTCAGCGACGCTCCAATTGTACTGGCTTCGGCCTTGCAGCGCGGCGGCCTCCAGCGTTGCCCGTGCTGCCGGGTTCATCAACTGCTGAATAGCGATCTTGAGGGATTCAGTTGTAACCTCCTTGAGCAGGATGCCAGCCGGAATCTGCTCCAGGATGGCGCCGATTTCCCCAATTCCAAGCCGAGCGATAATCGGCTTACCAGCAGCAAACGCTTCAAAGAGCTTGTTAGGCGTGCTGTAGTAATTGTTGCCAACGCTGAGCTGCGTCTGCGAAGACTGGTCGAAGTTCAGGCAGTAGTAAACTGCCGTGGATAAGTGGGTGTACAGCGGAATCTCGTCCATCGGAACCCAGCCCAACCAGCGGATGTTGGGGGTCCGCGCGGCAGCTACTTTGACCTCCGCTTCGATCATGCCGCGACCACCAATGAGCAGGATCACATGAGGGAGCTGCGCGACGGCATCGATCAGGGGCATGACCTCGCGGGTGGGATCAAGCGCGCCGAAGTAGGAGATCACGCAGTCATTCGGTTGAAGCTGAAGGTGTTGGCGTTCGGATTCCAGCCGTTCTAATGGTATGTCGTAGTCTTCCAGCCGCTTCCAATTGCCGATGATGATCACCTGCTTCGCGCCGCGCCGCTTCAGCGAGCCGGCCAGCCGTTCGCCGACGGTGATGACCGCATCAGCCCGCACCAGCACGAACTGTTCGATCCAGGCCATTACCCGGCCTTTGCGTCCTGGATACAGGTCGGGGACGCTTTCCCGCGCGTCGTATATCAGAGGTGCACGATGCCAGCGAGCGAGAACCCAGGCGGCTGGGAGCGGCAGCACATCATGGCAGTGAATGAAGTCAGCGTGAAGCCGGAGCGCGACTCGGAGCAGCCACAGATTGAAGAAGATGAACGAGATCAGATTACTGGTGCGCGAGACCGGTGGCTGGGTTGTGTCGCCAATATGTCCGCGCAGCAGCGCCCAGAGTGCCGGCAGCAAATGAGAAGGACGCGCCGATGTCACCATCGGCACAAGCACGGTTTCCATGCCGTGAATCTGGGCACGAGCCGGCTGACCGCCCTGGGCATCGCGGGCCAGCCCAATCGCTGTGATCTGATAGCCCAGCCTGACCAGCGACATCCCTTCGTTGACGGCGCGCGGATCGTCCCGGATGGGGGTGTTGACGAGCTTGAGAATGCGCTTAGGGGGCATAAGGCACTGCCTTCAGGAGCGCGGCTTCATAGGTCTGGGCGGCTTTGACCGCGTCGAAGTGCTGCTCGGCATAGGCGCGGGCATTCTGGCTGCATTGGGCATAATAAGCCGGATCATCCAGCAGGCGGCAGATGGCCGCGCTGAGGGCATCCACACTGCCGAACGGAACCGAGACCCCCGCGCCGCTCTTGTGCAGGATGTCGGCGACGACTCCTTCCAGCGCGACGGCGATGGGCACACCGCTCGCCAGTGCCTCGTACATCTTCGTCCCGACTGCGCCCCGGTGCAGGGGGTGATTGAACAGTGCCCAGAAGGCGATACTGGTCGCGGCCCAGGCTTGCGGAATCTCAGCGTATTCGACCCACTCGATCCAGCGCACGTTGGGCAGATCACCCTGGGCCAGGCGGTCGCGGACGACCTGCTGCTGCGTGCCTGTGCCCATGATGACGAACAGGACATCATGGCGATCTTGCAAGCGGGCGGCCGTTTCCAGCATGGTCAGGCAGTCGTAGGCTGTGCCCAGCGTGCCGATGTAAGCGACGATCCGGGCATCGCCGAGCGCATATTTGGCGCGGAAAGCGGCGTCGTCCAGGCCGGGGCGGAAACGCTCCAGATCGACCCCGCTGTAGACCGTGCGGACTTTATCCATGCCGGGGATATAGCCGCGAATGACCTGCTCCAGATAAGGAGTCAGGGCGATGATCTGCGCGGCGCGGCGGTAGGTGTGATCGACCAGCCAGCGGGCGGCACGGTAGGCGGGGTGGCGCTCGGTCATCGCGCCGACGGTCAGCATGTGATCCGGCCAGAGGTCGTGGACATCTAGCACATAGGGGACGCGCTTGACGAAGCTGAGGAATACGCCGGCTAGATTGGTAAAGATTGGAGCGGCTTCGACCAGCATCACATCTGGGCGCGGCAGGGTCAGGCCACGCAGCGCGGCGGTGAGCATGAAGGTGATCTGGCTGAGGAATTTGCGGCTGATGCGCGGGCTGGGTGTTGCCCACAGCCACGTGCTGATAATCCGCACGCCGTTACGGGTTTCGCTGAGGGAGAAGCGGCCCCGGTAGCGGTCATGGATGCGTCCGTGGGGATAATTGGGGGCACTGGTCAGCACTGTCACCTGATGCCCCTGCCGCGCCAGATAGCGCGCCAGCCGCGTGATGATGACGGCGGCTGCGCCTTGCTCCGGCTCGTAGTAGTTGGTGACGATCAGGATCCGCATCGGTGTCTCGGCTGTCTGGACTGCTCTTTGATGATAGGGGCTAGATGGCGCTGCGCTGCCTTAAGGATACACCGCTCAGGGCTGCCGCGCCGGGTCAGGGCTGATTCCGGGTGTACTGATCGATGACGTTATGATCGACGGTCAGGGCACTCCAGCGGCTCTCGGCGAGCGCCTGCACCGCCGGTTGAATGATGGCGAGGCGCATATCGTAGGCGTCCTCGTCGTTGTTGCGATAGTAGCCCTTCTTGACATCAGCGATCTGGAAGCCCCACTTGCGGTAAAGGTTCTGGGCGGTGGCATTGGTGACGCGCACCTCCAAGCCGACCTCGGTCGCGCCGAGGCTGATTCCCCGCTGCACCATCGCCGCCAGCAGCACTTCACCCCAACCGCGCCCACGGGCACGGGGATGCACGGCGATGGTGCTGATGTGGGCTTCACCCTGGATGAACCACATGCCCCCGTAACCGACGATACGGCGCTCCGGCACGGGGGCTAGGTTGAGCCAGCGCTGCCAGCGCGGGATCGGTCGATGCCGGCGGTATTCCAGGACGACCATGTAACTGTAGGAGGTGTTCTTGATTTCGTAGCGATATGACGTTTCCGACCAGGGAACATCGAAGGACAGACGGTCGATGTTCATCACCTGGGGGATATCCTCGACGGTCATTTGGCGCAGGAGCAGGCTATGATTCGGGAACATCCTGGGTTTTGATATAGAAGGGCAGCAGTCGGGCTGCCTCGAATCCTTTCGGGTTGGTCGAGTAGCGCTCCCAGGCCTCCTGCGCCAGAAATCCGGCGCGGCGGAGACGGTGGGCTGCGCTGACCAATGTGACGGGGATGCCCGATTCTTGGGCGGCAGCCAGCGCCTTGAAGCCATCGGCATTGACCTCACCGCTGAGGTGCGCGGGGCCGTCGATACTCTTGATAAGCATCTCCCAATCCATCAGTTTGGGTTCGCCGCGGTTGACCCAGCGGCCCTTGCGCCACTGATAGCGCCCAACGACGACGCGCCCGCGTCCGGCCTGGACGGTCACGATCAGGCCGTCGGTGAAGTGCGGTTGTCCGGCGGCCAGCACATCCAGGGCGGTCACGCCGACCAGTGGCAGCTTATGCACTGAAGCCAGCCCTTTCGCCAGGGCGACTCCGACGCGCAGCCCGGAATACGAGCCGGGGCCGGTGCAGACGCCCAGGGCAGTCAGGGCGCTAGTGGGCACGTTGGCGCGTTCCAGCACGGATTGAATCATCTGGGCAAGTTGGACGCCGTGGTTTTGCCCGGTGTGCCAGGTGTGTTCAGCCAAGAGTACCCGCCCATCGAAAAGGGCGAGGCTCATCATCTGGGTGGCGGTATCGATGGCAAGCAGCATGGTGACCCGATGTTTTCCTAAATCCCAAAGGTCTGTTCCCGGAATTTGGCGACCAGCGTCTCGTAGCGTGATCCAGTCGCTTCCAGGATCAGGTTACGGCGGGTTTGTTCCAGGACTCGGATTTCGATCCACAGCCGTTCAGCCGGGAGCAGGCGGGTGATATGTTCCGGCCATTCCAGCAGCACCGGGCCGCGACCGCTCAGGATGTCATCCAAGTCAAGGCTCTCGGCATCGGCCGGCCCTTCCAGGCGGTAGCAGTCCAGATGATAAAGATGTTGGGAATCGGCTTCGCGGGTATGGTCATGCACCAGATTAAAGGTCGGGCTGGTCAGAGGGCTGCGCGCGCCCCAGCCTTTGCCGATTCCCGCCGCGAAAACCGTCTTGCCCGCCCCCATATCACCGGACAGGCAGATCACGTCGCCCGCGCACAGGAGCGATCCCAAACGCGCGCCGAGGCGCTGAGTCTGCTCGGCGCTGTGGCTGATGATGTCAAGCTGTCCTTCTTTGAGGATGGGCACGGGCGGCTCCAGGCGCGATACGATGTCAGTGCGCATTATACATCGCGCATAACAGCCGAGAAAGTCCGTCGCGCCTGGCGGCGACAGCCTCTCTAACCAGATACAAACGGCTCCGATGGGCAAACGTGTAGCGCTAGCCAGATTCCGGGCTAGAATGGGTGCAAGTGGAAGGCGCGAGCGGCATGGAAAAACTTTTTTCAAACTGGACTGTCCGGCGTCGTCTGGTGCTGATTATCCTGGCGATTTCACTGTTGACCATTGCGGCGGTTTCGGCCATCGCGCTGAGTACCAGCTCGCAGGCGCTCCGCAGTCAAACCGAGCAATCCTTCATCCAGACCAACCAGGTTTTTGCCAACGAGATCGACGCTCATCTGCAAGCGGCGGCAACCATCACCGAGAGTTTCGCCAACACGCTCAATGGGCAGATCGCCGCCCCGTTGAACGACTTGTGGCCGCTGGCAAGTGGCACGCTGGTGGACGACGTGCTGATGCAGCGCGTCAACATCTACTCCCTGACCGAAAGCGGTCATGAAACGGTGGTCTTCAACAAGCCGACCGCGCCGCTGCGGACGGCTCCAGCCAAGCAGTTGATCGACAACCCGGTCTCGCCCGCGGACTGGTTCCTGATCCCGCTGCGGAATGGCAAGCCAGGCTGGTTCGGCCCCGAAGTGGCGCTGGATACGCGCGTCGGGCAGCAGGTGGTTTCGTATGCTGTGCCCTACACCAATCCAGCGGAAACCATCGTGGGCGTGGTCTGGGCGGATATTCCGGTGGAGACACTGGAGCGCGTTCTGGGACGCATGGCCGATCAGGTGGGTTGGCCGGGTTACAGCCTGCTGCTGACCCCCGGCGGCCGGGTGGCGGCGACGTACCGCCTGAGCATGAACTGGAACGCCGCCAGCGACAATGCCGCCATGCTGAGCGCGTTCTTGAGCCAGCCGGAAATTGCCCAGCGGGTGCGGGGGCTGCGCCCAAATCAGGGTACGTTGTATGTCACCACCGACCCGATCAGGAGCGAGCAGCGAGCCATCGTGCTGATGAGCGCCATGCCCGTCAGCGGGTGGCGCGTCCTCAGCATTCTGCCGCCAAACGTATTCCAGAATCCGCTGGAGCGCAGTGCCCTCCAAATGGTGCTGGTGGCTGTGCTTGGAATGGGCGTGTTGGGCTTCGTGGTTTGGGTGTTTGTCGGGCGCACCGTCGGCGTTCCGCTGGAACGGTTGGGCACGAGCGCCCGCGAGATCGGCGCTGGCGATATGCGCTACGCCATTCCGTATCAGGCACAGGGCGACGAAATTGGCCGGTTGGCAAACGCTATGGAGGAGATGAAACGCCATATCGACTACTCCTACAAGCAGCTTTCGATGTGGAGCCAGACGCTGGAAAAGCGCGTCGCCCAGCGCACCGAAGAACTGGCGCTGGCGCAGAAGGTGGCGCTGGCGAACGCTGCTGAGCTTCAGGCCGTTTACGATGCTTCGCTCTCGGTGGTGGGCAATTATCAGTTGGATACCATGCTCCAGAACCTGACCGAGAACCTGCTGACGCTGCTGCGGACGGGCTACTGCGGCGTCTGGCTGCTGACCTCCAGCAAACAGACTCTCCAACTGGTGGCAACCTCAGCTGATCGCAGCCGTCTGAATACGACCATCAGCCTGGATGAAGGGTTGGTCGGGCGGGCGACGCGCGAGGGCCAGCTCATCATGGTGGATGACTATGCTGCCTGGCCGAACCGCCTGGACGCCCTGGCCGAGATCGGCATCGAACGGGCAATGGCGGTTCCGCTGCTGTTCTATAACAAGCCGATTGGCGCGGTGCTGGTCGGGCGGCAAAGCGATGCCCCGCCGTTCACGCTGGCTGATCAACGCCTGCTGACCCTGTTTGCTAACCTGGTCTCGCCTGTGGTACGGAATGCCCAGCTTTACATCCAGCGCGAAGCCGCCATGAAAGCCGTCGAACGCGCCAACAGCGTCAAGACGCGCTTCCTGGCGAGCGTCACCCATGAACTCCGCACGCCGCTGAACCTCATCATCAACAACCTGGACTTCATGCGGATCGGCACATTTGGCCCGGTCAACGAAGACCAGCGGGCGCGTCTGGATCAGACCATCCGCAGCGCCGAGCATCTGCTTTCGCTCATCAACGACCTGCTGGATATCAGCAAGATTGAAGCCGGCGAGATGGAACTGACCATCCGCATGGCCGATGTACACCCTGTCCTGGAAGACGCGCTCGACTCGGCGGTCATGCTGCTGGAGAGTAAACGCACGGCGGTGGCGCTGGAAGCGCATGTGCCGGAAGTGCTGCCGCTGGTTCCGATGGACGCGCGGCGCATCCGTCAGGTCTTGACCAATCTGCTGAGCAACGCGGTCAAGTTCACCCACGAAGGGCTGATTACGCTGGAAGTGCGGCTGACCGGGGAAGCCATCGAGTTCATGGTGACGGATACGGGCATCGGCATCTCGCCGGAAGAGATGGATCGCCTCTTCGTCGCCTTTGAACGCTCGGACCGTGCCAAAGCCGCCAGCATCGAAGGCACAGGGTTAGGGCTGCCGATCTCGCGCTATCTGGTGGAGGCGCATGGCGGCCAGATGAGCGTCCACAGTGAAGTTGGGCGGGGCAGCATCTTCCGTTTCTGGCTGCCGCTCAAGTCGCTGGAACGCAAACGTACCACTCAACCGCTCACGGTGGCTATCGGCGTGGAATAGAGTCCGGTCTGCTGAAGAAACAAACGGGGCCGGTCTAGTACCGGCCCCGCAGATTCAAGAAGCGAGGGGCTTAGCTGCCGGACATCACCGCGCCGAGGGTGACGCAGGCGTTGCAGGTGTTGTTCGGGCGGATGATGGCGTACCCGGCCTGCGGATCCGCGCCGTAGTCAGTCGAGTCCACATTCCAGATAATCATCAGGCGCACGCGGCGGCTGTCCCGGGCCAGACGGGCAGCCTCAGCCAGCCAGACGGCCTGATCCTGGGCAGTCACATTGGCCGCCCATGAGAAGGCTGCTGGCAGCGGGCCGTAGCCTTCGGAAGAGAGATAGCCGAGTTCGGTGAAGCACAGCGGGCGGCTGGGGAAGACGCTCGAATAGAGGTTGACCATCCCCTGATAGTAGCGCGAGTAGTGCGACGAATTGCCGCGTGGGTCGCCGCTGGTTCGGCTGGGCGAGAGGATGCCTTCGTTGTAGTGCAGTCCCACGCAGTCCATGCTGTTGGCTGCGCCAGCCTGCGCCATCTGCCGGATGAAGATGTCATCGTCGCAGCCATCTGCCGCGCAGCGCCCGCCGAAGAAGCCCGTCGGGGCAGGCGCGCCACTGATCACCAGAACGTTGGAGTTGGCACGTTTGATCGCGCCGTAGGCTGCCGCGAGCATCTGAGCGTAGTTCGAGCCGCTGATCATCCCGCTCGGCCACTCGCGGTTGATGTTGGGTTCGTTCCAGACTTCGATGGCGTCTGGCCCAAGCTGGGCTACGCCGCCGAGGAAGTTGGCGAAGTTCTGATAATACTGGGTCGGGTTGGCGCGGAGCTGATCCGGCGAACCCAGCACGGCCAATAGAATCTTGAAGCCCTTGCTGCGGGCGGAGTCGATCACGCCCTGAGCGGAACTGGGCGGGGCGCTCCCATCCCAACGAATCTGAATCTTGGCCCAGGTCATGCCTGCGCCGCGCATCTGCGCCGGATAGCTGAAGCTAAAGACATGCCCGCCCAACTCGAAGCCGCCAGAAATCGGCACGGGCGGCGGGGTGGGCTGGCCGCCGGGCTGCTGAGTTGGCGGCAGCGGCGACCCGCTGATCGTTAACACCTGCCCGACGAAGATGCGGTTCGGGTTGGCAATGCGGTTTCGGGAGGCCAGATCCGCCACGGTTGTATTAAAGCGGCGGGCAATGCTGCCGAGCGTATCGCCGCGCTGCACAGTGTACTGGATGATCTGCCCGCCAGGGACGGGTGTTGTTCCCGGAAGGGGTGTAGACGGGACAGCCGTCGGGACGGGGGCTGGGCTACCCGCCACTGGGATGATGAGCCGCTGCCCGACGAAGATCAGATTGAAGTTAGTGATCGCGTTGCGCTGGGCGATGCTCGCCATCGAGACGCCGTAGCGCAGCGAAATGCGAAAGAGGTTCTCCCCGGCCTGGACGACATGCACCGTCTCATTGGCGCTTTGTTGGGCTTGGACGGTCGCGCTGATGAGCAGCGTCATCATCACGGCGAGCATAATCAAGAGGATGAAACGACGCATAAGGACTCCTTTCCGAGCCTGGGTTGGAAAAATGTTTGTCTGCTTTTCGAGCA
This sequence comes from uncultured Anaerolineaceae bacterium, assembly GCA_964556745.1. Taxonomy (GTDB): domain Bacteria; phylum Chloroflexota; class Anaerolineae; order Aggregatilineales; family Phototrophicaceae; genus CFX2. The sequence continues at coordinate 12,390 of CAZKXW010000003.1, read as the reverse complement.
TTGTAGCACGTTCGCTGGGAATGCAACACTCAGGCGGAAAGGGGACGGTATATGCTGTAAGAGCAGACCAAATGTCACCCCTTGCGTCCCATTTTGTGCTATCGTGGAAATGTGTGTCGAACATGCAGGACGTTGGATCGGGTATCGCGCTCATCAAGAAACTAGGAACCCAGCGTACTGACGGAGGGAAGCATTCAACTGCGAAAGATTCTTGCACGGGCAACCTGCCGGGTTGCCCCTACGATGATTCGCCTTTGATTTGGCTTTCCTATGACCATTGCGACGCCCCGCGCTGACAACCATGAAGACATTTGCGGCAATTTGTCCTCTCTGGCTGCACAGCGTGCATCTTCAGAGACTGTCCGATACGTCGAGACTATAATGAGAGGAATAGTGTTTTCTTGGTGTGATTTTGGCGCAAAGCGTCTCTACTAGCTGCCGATTTTCATGTCTCCAAGTTGTTGACGACGTGCACTGAGCGCTTCGACTCCTTTGAAGACAAAAGTAGAAAAACCAACGATTTTGTTTGAATAGTAAGGCATTTGACAGAAGAGAGGGTGTTCCCACAAAAAGGAGTTTAGAATGAATCTTCAGGATTATGGAGCCCCCACCCATCGCCGCGAACGAGTACTTCAGGCCATCCAGCACCGCGAACCCGATTTCGTCCCTTACAACTTTCATGCCATCCCGCTGGTATACGAGAAACTGCAAGCCCATTACGGCCTGAAGGACAGCTTCGAAGTCGTGGATTTCATCGGCAATCACATCGTCAAGATCGGCTCTGACTTCAACTACAATCCATGGGCCAACGAGATCGAGGAAGTGCGCCTCACACCCAGCGGCGGGCCAGTCTACACCAACCTGGACAGCCAGGGATCGCTGCACACCGATGAATTCGGCTGTGTGTGGGATCGTTCTTCCGGGATGCCACATCCAGTGGCGTATCCGTTGGCAGATGATCCTGGCAAGCTGGAGACCTATCATTTCCCTGACCCGTATCATGAGGGGCGTTTCACGGCGGCAAGAAACCTGGCTGACAAGTGGCGTGGCAAGGCATTCCTCTTCGGCAAGATCGGGATGATCTTGTTTGAACGTGCCTGGAGCATTCGCGGCATGACACAACTGCTGACGGACATGGTGGAGCGACCCGACTTCGTGGAGGAACTGCTTGACAGGATCGTCAATGAATGGAACTTGCCGATCATTGACCAGCAGATCGAGATCGGCATCGACGGCTTTTACTTTGCCGATGACTGGGGATCAAAGACTGGGCTGATGTTCAGTCCGGCGATGTGGCGCCGATTCATCAAGCCCCGGCTGGCACTGATCTATGAGCACTGCCACAAAAAGGGCGTCTATGTGGGGCAGCACTCGGATGGCAAGATCGTGTCCATCTTCCCGGATCTGATCGAAATTGGGATGGACATCTTCAATCCGCTAGAGCCATCCGTCATGGATGTGTACGAAATGAAGCGCCAGTTTGGCGATAAGGTTACCTTCTACGGCGGCATCGATGTCGAGAAAACCCTGCCCTTCGGCACGCCGGACGAAGTGCGCGCAGAGATTCGTGAACGTGCCGAACGTCTGGGTAAAGGCGGAGGCTATATCCTCCAATCCTCGCATACGATGTTATGGGATGTTCCGCTGGAGAATATCACCGCCTACATCGAAGAAATCCGCGCTCTGGCAGGTTTGGATACGCCGCGCATGGCCTAGACCCAACTTGCCCGTGGAAGTGGTTCTTAGGCAAAGTCTGTGGAATGCAAGAAACCATGCATGAGATGAAGCAGACTCAACACCGAATTCGGTAACGTACTGCCTGAATCAAAGCCCCCGCGCCGAGCAGGGGCTTGGGTGTGTTCAGGTTAACGCATAAGCCGCCTTCTGTTCCCCTTGCGGGGCGGCGATCATCTATCTGCCCCAGCCGTTACCAGCTGGAGTCAAGCAGCACACCCGGCGCTTTTTGTGGGACGGGCCGCCCCAATGCGCCTGCTTGGCCTTGCTCCCGGTGGGGTTTGCCTGGCCGCGAACATCACTGCCCGCGCCGGTGGTCTCTTACACCGCCGTTTCACCCTCGCCCCGCTCGCGCAGGGCAATACCCCTCTCTGTTGCGCTTTCCGTCGGGTTACCCCGCCTGGCCGTTAGCCAGCACCATGCCCTATGGAGGGCGGACTTTCCTCCCCGCTGCCGGAGCAGCGGAGCGACCGCCTGGTCAACCTGAACACTCTTTCATTATAAGGCCGCCCCATTCCGGGAAGTAGGGCAAACGCGGGTTGTCAGGGATTCAGTCTGCCCCTACAATCGGCATAGACCACCGCGCTGAATGCCGCGCGGCGGCCTGCTTCTACCGACCGGCCGGTGTCTGGAACCCGAATGACGACACGCTCAGCAGCCTCTCCCAATCGAATTCTTTCGTGGCGCAGACGCCTGGCCGAGACCTGGCAGTCGCTCTTCGCGCCCGGCGACGGTTTGACTTTGCTGCTGGCGCTGGTTTTGCTGCTGATGCCGGCGCTGGCGCTGGCGACGGCCGGTTGGCCCGCCGATCTGCGGACGCTCATCCCGGTCACGATTCTCAGCCTGCTGTTTGGCTTTCTGCTGGCGCGGAGCCAGTACGGTGAACTGTTGGCGCTGTTCCTCAGCATCACCTACGGCATTGGCTTCGTCGTGCTGATCGCGGCCATTAATGAACCCGGCGGACTGGGCGAAGGCGCGGTCAGCGTGTTCTCGCGCGTGGCTCGTTGGATCGTCGATGCCTTCAGCGGTGGGATCAACCAGGATGAGCTGATCTTCACCATGCTGGTGAGCGGGCTGTTCTGGTTCCTGGGTTATAACGCGGCCTGGCATCTGTTCCATGTGGACCGCGTCTGGCGCGTGCTGATCCCGCCTGGATTGATCCTGGCGACCAACACCGTCTACTACACGGGCGAGTCCAACATCGACCGTTATCTGATTGTCTACGTCTTTATCGCGCTTCTGCTGATTGTTCGCTCCAACCTGGACGCCCGCGCCTGGGAATGGTATGTCAGCGGCATCCGCGTGCCGAAGGTCCTGCGCGGCCAGTTCCTGCGCGTTGGCGCGATCCTGGCGCTGGCCGCGCTGCTGATCGGTGGGGCGCTTCAGAGCCGCGACATACAGGAGCGGCTGGATCGTTTCCGCGAGTTCCTGCAATCAGAACCGATCACCCAGCTCAGCGAACTCTGGAACCGGCTGTTTTCGACCGTCGATACCCAGGGGCCGACCACCGCCGATTACTACGGCGGCGATTCGCTCCAGTTGGGCGGGGCCATCAAGCTTGGCGATCAGGTGGTTTTGCTGGTAGAAGCGCCGCAGGGCCGCCGTTACTATTGGCGTTCGCGTGTCTTCGATGTCTATTCAGGTGGGCGCTGGTCGCCGGGGGCAGATGTGCGCCTGACGGTTGAGCAGCCGCCGCTGACCATCACCTACGAAGCCGACCAGTTGAACGCCCGCGTGCCCGTTCAGCAGCGCTTCATCATTGGCCTGAGCGCCTCGCGCCTGCTGTATGCCGCCCCGCAGCCCACCCAGATCGATCTGCCGACACGCACGGACCTGCTGTACACCCCCAACCGCGCTGGGATGAACGTCTCGGTCATCCGCCCGCTGAAAGTCCTGTATCGCGGCGAATCCTACAGAGTCACCAGCTTACTCAGCGATGCTACCGCCACGCAGCTTCGCGCTGCGCCTGCGGCCTATCCCGAATGGATCAGCCGCCTCTACCTCCAGGTGTCTCCTTCGATCAGCGCCAATACACGGCTGCTGGCTCAGCAGATCGTCGATGCCGCCAGCGCGATTACACCCTATGACCGCGCCAAAGCCATCGAAGGCTGGCTGCGAGCTAACATCGTCTATAACGAACTCGTCCCCCAGCCGCCGCTGGATCGTGATCCGGTCGATTGGGTGCTGTTCGATATCCGCCAGGGTTACTGCAACTACTATGCTACCGCGATGGTAGTCATGCTGCGTTCGCTGGGCATCCCGGCGCGGTTGGCTGCTGGCTTCGCCCAGGGAACCTGGGATGCCTCGCAGAACGTTTTCTCGGTGCGCGAGAAGGACGCTCACACCTGGGTCGAAGTCTTCTTCCCCGGCTACGGCTGGATCGACTTCGAGCCAACGGCGGCCCAGGCTCCCATCAACCGGGTCGATGATGCGCCTGCGCCGCTGTTCCCCAGCCCGACCCCGGCCTTGACACCTACAGCGACACCGACGTTCACCCCGACCCTGACACCGACACTCGATCCCTCGACGCCGCAGCCACAGGCCGCTCCGCAGCTTCCGACCGTGACGGCCACCCCCAGCCCAACCCCGACGGCCACGCCGGTCATCATCCCGACTCAACCGCCGCCGCTGACCCCGCAGCAGCCCAACCCGCTCATCGCCGTGATCCAGGCCATCGGCGCGGCGCTGCTGATCATTCTGGTCTTCGCGCTGGTGATTGCCTTCAGCCTTTTCGTCTACTGGTGGTGGGAGTGGCGCGGAATGCGCGGTCTCAGCCCGGTCAGCCGGGCCTATGCCCGGCTGGAACGCTATGCCAGCCTGATCGGGCTGCGCTTCGGCCACCAGCAGACGCCGGACGAACGCCGCCAGCAGGTCTCCCGGCGGCTGCCCCAGGCGGAGCCGCCTGTCTCGGCCATTACCAACCTGTACAGCAATGAACGCTATGGTCGCCGCACGCGCTCCCCAGCGGAAGCTGATGCCCAGAGCGATCTGGCCGACGAGGCCTGGACGGAAACCCGCGCGAGCATTCTGCGGCGTTATCTGCGGCGCTTTCTGCCCTGGTTACGAAACTGATCCCCTCGCTATAATCCCGGCTGCGCGGTTCCTGACCGTCGAGGTGCTCTTGTGATTCCTTCTCCGACCTCTGATCATCCGGCAGATCGGCTGGCACGTTGGCTCTTTGGCCTGCTGGCCCTCGCCACGCTGCTCACCTTGATTGGCGGAGTTCTACTGCTGGCCGCGCCGGTTGGAACCGGGGCACGTACCCCGCTGCTGGTTGGGTACGGTGTTTTCACTCTACTGTCGATCCTGGCGTGCGGGGCGGTGTTGATGACCGCCCCGAATCGCCTGAAGGCAGGGTTGGAGCAAGCGCAGCGGTTCATCCCACGCGGCAAGCTGGCCGGGCTGGTCGCCGGGGGAATTCTCCTGGTGGTGCTGGTCGTTCAGGCGGTGATCGCGGCGGTTGCGCCCAGCGTTTCGGCGCTGGCGATCCCGCTGGCGGCCTGGTGCGGTATGTTGATCGCCGTGATCCTCATCGCCAATCAGACTGCCGTCACATTTTGGCTCAACCGCACGCGGGGGCACTGGGCCGCCCTAGGCTTGTTCTTGACCGTGACGGCGTTGTTCATGCTGTTGGCGTTCGGCGTTCGCTTCGTCCTGGAAGACAGTGGACTGATGGGTGCGCTGCGCGGTCAGAGCGATCCGCGCGTCCTGATCTGGTATGGCGGCGAGGTTAACCCGGAACGCACGCGGGCGTACTGGGCAGAACTCGGCCGCCTGAATGCGGCCTGGCTGCCTTATACCTACAGCCGCATCCAACCGCATCAGGGCGATCTGTTCACCGTGAGCGACGCCGGACTGCGTGGGACAGTCAATCTCGCCGCGCCCGACTCCGGCGTGCCGGCGATTTACTTCTTTGGCGGCTCGACCATGTGGGGCGAAGGTTCCCGCGATGCTTACACCATCCCTTCGCAGGTCGCTTCCATCCTGGATGCCGCCGGGCAGTCCATCTACGCCACCAATTACGGACAGGTGGCTTACATCCTGGAGCAGGATTTGATCCTGTTCCAGCGCCAGTTGACGTTGGACAGAATCCCTGAGGTGGCCGTATTCTACGGCGGCTTTAATGACCTTGCCTCGGTCTATATGCACGGCAGCCAGATCGGGTTGCCGCACAACGAAGTCAACCGCGCCCGCGATCTGGCCGCTGGGATCGTCCTCCGCAGCGGACGCCCGCAGTTGACCTATCCCAATATCGGACTCGACCAGTTGGATTTCTCGCTGGTCGCCCGGCAAGATGGCACGCCCGAGCAGGTCGTCGAGGACATCCTTGCCAACCAGCGCATCATCCGGGCGATGGCCCACGAGTACGGCGTGCAGGTACGTTTCGTCTGGCAGCCGGCCCAGGTATTCAAGACGACCCTCACGCCGCAGGAACAGCTCTTCCGTGATGAGAACAACCACAACTGGCCGGGTTTTGAAGACCTCTATCGGGAAGTGGACATGCTGCTGCGCGCCCGCGCCGCCGAATCCAGGTTGGATGATATCCTGTTCCTGAGCGATCTGTTCGCGGACGAAACCGGCTATATTTTTTACGACCGCGTGCATGTCATCGAAGATGGAAATACGCGCATCGCCCAGGCCATCGCCGAGGCGCTTCGGCCCGTCCTCTCCGCCGCTGCTCCCTGAACTTCATCTATCAATTCACGTTCGCCCAAAGTGCAGGCTGGGTATAATCCAGCCTGGTCGCGCGGATTCGTCTCGCCGCCTCTCGAAAATGGATCGCAAACGGATTTTATTGAACAGGAGCCATGATGAACGTCAGCCATCGTTACAAGTGGTTTGTGGTGGGGGTGTTTCTGGCCTTCATGCTGCTGCATCAAGCCGATAAGCTGCTGATCGGGCAGGTGCTGGGGGATATTCAGCGCGACTTCGAGATTGATGATGCCCAGGCGGGAGCCATCGGCACAGGGGCGCTGGTGGTGGCAGCCATCTTCTACCCGCTCTGGGGTTATCTCTACGACCGCTACGCCCGTGCCAAGCTGTTGGCGCTGGCCTCGTTCATCTGGGGCGTGACGACCGCGCTGAGTGCCGCCGCGCCCAACTTCGGCACTTTCCTGGCGACCCGCGCCTCGACCGGGGTGGACGATGCCAGCTATCCCGGTCTATACAGCCTGATCGCCGACTACTTCGGCCCCAAGACGCGCGGACGAGTCTTTGGCCTGCTGACGCTGACCGCGCCGCTCGGCTTCGTCTTGAGTCTGGTCCTGGTGCTGGTGCTTGATCCAGTCATCGGCTGGCGTAACATCTTCCTGCTGACGGGTGGGCTGGGCATTGTCGTCGGTCTAGTCATCCTCTTTGGCGTCCGCGATCTGCCACGCGGCCGCGCCGAGCCGGAACTGGAGAACCTGCCGGAGATCGCTGCCCATCACTTCGACTGGAAGGTAGCGCGGACGCTGCTGCACAAACGCGCGCTTCTGCCGATGTTCGCGCAGGGCTTCTTCGGTGTCTTTCCGCTGAACGTGATTACCTTCTGGTTCTTCACCTACCTGGAACGCGAGCGCGGCTTCAGCAGCGATACTGTCTTCCCGATCATGGCCGGGGCGGTGCTGACCATGTCGGTCGGAGCCTTCAGCGGCGGGCTTCTGGGGGATAAGCTGTTTCAGCGCACCCCGCGCGGCCGCCTGACGGTCAGTACCACTGGCGTGATCGCCAGTACGCTGCTGCTCATCGTCACGCTGCTGCTCCCGCTGGATATCAGCCCGGCAGCCTTCGGCGTAATGCTGGCGCTGACAGCGCTGTTCGTGCAGTTCTCTGGTCCGAATGTGGCGGCGACGATCCAGGATATCACCCTGCCGGAAGTCCGCAGCACGGCGCTGTCGGTACAGTATTTTGTCGAGAACGTGGGGGCGGCGTCTTCGCCGCTGCTGGTCGGGGCGCTCTCCACGCGGATCGGGCTGTCAAACGCCATCTTGGTGGTCTGCGCCGTGACCTATGCCCTCTGCGCTCTGTTCCTGATTCTGGCAGTCTGGCGCGTTCCAGGAGACGTGACCGAGATGCGTAGTCTGATGAGCCAACGCGCCCAGGAATCCCAGCAGTTGGCCGGAGCGAAAGGGTAAGCGAAAAGGGCGTGTCCAGACAACACGCCCTTGGAATCGCCTAGGCGATTACATCCCGAAGGTAGCGGGATCGGTTGCCGGCTTGGGCGGCTGGAGATAACTCTTGTCGCCCAGCAGCATCTTGATGGCATCATCGCCGGGGTAGGGCACAGCGTCCTTCTCGGTGTCAATGCCCGCGACCTGGCTCTTGCCGTCCAGCAGGCCGCTGACAACTGGCACGGCATCCGATACGTTGTAGAACAGCGGATCGCCCAGTGCCAGATCATTGGCCGGGCTGACGCCGGACAGTCCCTTCATGAACAGCAGGTGCTGGCCTTCGACCACAGCCACCTGCGCCGAAACCATCGACAGGAGCGGTTGTTCGAGTTCGGCGAAACGCCGGGTGGCTGCCAGATAAGCTGCCACGAAAACGGTCTCGGCCACCGCCGTCACCGTGCCGAGCATCTTGCTGTCGGCAAACGTGCCCTGCGGGAAATAGAATGACTCGGTGATCGGCTTGGCCCCATTGGCGATCAAGAACTGGCGGTGAATCCATTCCGACTCCATCGCTGCCAGCATGTAGGCGCGTTCGGCGTCGTTGAACTTCATCTCGTTGATGGCGCGGTAGTAGTGGGTGGTGGCGAAGGTCTCAGCGGTCGCGGCGATGTCCAGGATCGTCTGGGCATCATCATCGGCGGCGCGGACTTTCCGCAGTCCGAAAGCCACGGGGAAGCTCAGCGCGGCTGCAGCCGCGCCAACGGCGGCGCTCACCTTAAGGAAATCGCGTCGTGATACTGAGTGGGTCATGTTTATCTCCATCCGAACTCGTTTGAATCGGTTGTAGTGTGTCGCGCGACTACAGTCCTGAATACGCGGCGCTCAGCCCGGTTGGATTTCTGGATAAAGATGAGAGAATCATGAGACCGTCACGCCGTTCGCTTTTCCGCCCTGCCGGTCATACAATCGGCGTGTTGTCGACCGCAGGAGGTTCCATGACTATCCATCACTTCACCCCCAGCCACTACCACAACACCATCGGCTCGCATCTGCCCGTGCTGCGGGTGATGCCTGGAGACAGCGTGATCACGACCACTGTCGATGCTCGCGGTCAGGATCAGAACGGCGTCAAGGTCACGCCTGGCCCGAATCCGATGACCGGCCCCTTCTTTATCGAAGGCGCTGAGATTGGCGATACTCTGGTGGTCCATCTCGACCGTCTGACTCCCAACCGCCTGATGGGGTGGGGCTATCCCGGCCTCGCGCCCAATGTGGTCGAGCCGGACGATGTCCCCGCGCTGCCAAAGAAGGCCACCGTCCACTGGCGCATCGATATCTCTGCTGGGACAGCCTCACTAGAAGAACCTGTTGGCGGCAGGCTCGGCAAGCTGACACTGCCGCTCCACCCGATGCTGGGCTGCTTCGGCGTTGCGCCCGAAATCGGGCAGGCCATCTCAACGGCCACATCCGGCCAGTATGGTGGCAACATGGATTACAACGGCTTCACCGAAGGCGTCACCGCCTATTTCCCGGTGTTCGTACCAGGAGCATTCTTCTTCTTGGGGGATGGTCACGCCCTGCAAGGCGATGGCGAGATGTGCGGCACGGGCGTCGAAACGTCCTTCGACGTGCAGTTTACTGTAGAGCTGCGCAAAGGCCTACTGTCCGGCTGGCCGCGCGGCGAGAACGCCACTCACATCTTCACGGTGGGCAATTCGCGTCCGCTGGATCAGGCCGTTCAGCAGGCCACCAGCGAGATGCTGCGCTGGCTCCAGCAGGGCTGGAACCTCACGCCGGAGGAGGCCAATATGCTGATGGGTTACGCGGTCGAATACGACCTGGGCAATATGTTCGACCCAGCTTATACGATGGTTTGCAAGCTGAATAAGAAACTGCTGCCAGGGGTTTAATACTCGCCGCGCGTGGTCGCCGCCGCCGCGATAGTCACCAACGCGATGCCGATGACCTTTTCGGTGCTGAGGACTTCGCCCAGCAGCACCCAACCGATCAGGGTAGCGACGGCCGGCTCCAGGCTCATCAGCAGGCCGAAGACGGGCAGCCGAATGTGCTTCAGTGCCCGGAATTCTAACCAGAAGGGCGTCACCGAAGACAGCAGCGCCACGACCACTGCCAATGCGATCAGCGCTGGATCAGGCAGGATCGTCAGCGACGGGATCGCGCCAAAAGGCGCCGAGACGACCGCCGCCACGCACATCGACAGCGCCAGCAGGCTGTTGCCGGGCAGCAGCGCCCCGGTGCGTTTGGTCATGATGATGAACAGCGCCCACGCTCCGGCGCAGATGAACGCCAGCAGTGCCCCCACGGCGTCGAGCGTTATGTCCGTGATCGGCGAGAGCAGCAGAATGCCAATCACCGCCAGCCCGATCCACACCAGGTCCACGGCCCGCCGTGATCCGGCCACCGAGATGCTCAGCGGCCCCAGGAAGGCGATGGCGACGGCGATGCCCAGCGGAATGCGGTCGATGGCCGCGTAGAAGGTCAGCATGTTGATCGAGATGACTGCGCCGTACAGCGCAACCATCCGGTAGACATATGGACTGTGCCCGCGCCAGCGTGGGCGGATCAGCGCCAGGAAGACCAGGCCGCCGAGGAAAGTCCGTAGGAAGACCACCCCAGCGAAACCAACCTCATCGAAAAGCTGCTTGGCGACTGCCGCGCCCATCTGCACCGACAAGATGGAGACGGCCACCAGCAGCCACGGCGGCATAGACGGTGTGGCAGCAGCGGACGGTGACGAAACCGGATGCGACTCGGACGACATGCAGGCTGTGTACTTTCACTAAAGTGGTGACAGCCTGCATTCTATGCGACCTGGCATTGGAAATCTACGACCACTGCATCCCACTCAGGCCAGCTCAATCCGCCCGAAAGCCCTCAGCATCCGCAGGGTATCCAGCGTCAGCACGCCGCGCCAGTCATTCTCGCCCTGTTTCCAGGCATCTGGCCAGCGATCCGACCAGCTCCAGGCCGGCCCCCCAGGTTCCATCCGTGCTCTGGCAACCCTGGTGCAGGAGGGAAGCCGGGTGCGTCTCCATGCCTCAATCCGCGATTTGGACGACATGGCCCGCACGCTGATCCGCCTTGGCTGCCCGTTCCGCGTCCTCCAGCCGCCTGAACTCCGCGTGGCGCTGCGCCATATCGCGGCAGACATTGACCGATTCGCGGCGGATGGCTTCGGGATCGACTTCCCAAACCGGTGGAGAGACTGAACTACGAAATTATGGCAATTCACAATTGACAGAGTTGAGTCAATTTTATACACTGTAAGTTCGCTAATTTCCCGATGTCTTTGACCGGTGGACATCGAAACAAGCATGAATCATCCCCTGTACAACCCAAAACTTATGGATTCCCGGCTGGGGAATGCCATCGTCTACACGTCCTGTTTGGTGGATCGAAACAAGGAGTGGCGCGTTGGAACGACTATTTAATGTCAAGAACTACGCCCGTACTGCGGACGCATTAGAACTACCCTCGCTGATCGAAGTGCAGCTTCAATCGTTCAAGTGGTTCCAGGAATATGGTCTGGCCGAGCTCTTTGATGAGATCAGCCCGATTGAAAGTTTCAACGGTAACCTGAAGCTGTACCTGCCCGGCAACAGCCGCGAAGCGCAGGAATTCGGTCTCAAGTATTGGTTTGAGGAACCTAAGTACAGCGAAGAAGTCTGCCTGGAACGCGACATGTCCTATGCCGCCCCGCTGTACTGCCGCGTGGCACTGGTCAACCGCGAAGCCGGCGACGAAGTGATGATCTCCGACATCTTCATGGGCGACTTCCCGCTCATGTCGGATAAGGGCACGTTCATCATCAATGGAACCGAGCGCGTCGTCGTCAGCCAGTTGATTCGCTCGCCGGGTGTCTACTTCGATGCCGAAGAAGACCGTACCACTGGGCGACTGCTCTCCAACGCCAAGCTGATCCCGGATCGTGGCGCGTGGATGGAGTTTGAGACGCGCAAGACCGATTACCTGACCATTAAGTTCAACCGCAAACGCACCATCCCGGTGACAATCCTGCTGCGTGCGTTGGCCGCCGTCAGTGACGGAATGCCGGAAGAGTGGTCGCCGATCAAGACCGGCAGCGATGAAGAACTGCTGGCGCTTTATGCCCCTGTCGATACCAACCCCGACCACACCTTCATTGCCAGCACGCTGAAGATGGAGCCGGTTTGGGAACTCAAGAAGGAACAGACTGTCGCCGAAGCCGCGCTGTTGGAATTCTACCGCCGCATGCGCCCCGGTGATCCGCCAACGCTGGATAACGCCCGCGAGTATCTCATCAGCCAGTTGTTCGACCAGCGCCGCTACGATCTGGAACGGGTCGGCCGGTATAAGCTGAACCAGCGCCTCGGCCTGGACAGCCTGATTCCGCGCCGTATCCGCACGGTGACCAAAGCCGACATCGTCAAACTGGTCGAGCGCATGATCCTGATCAACAACAATCAGGCCGGCCCGGACGATATCGACCACCTCGGCAACCGCCGCGTCAAGACCGTCGGCGAACTGATCCAGAACAAGCTGCGCGTCGGCCTGCGCCGCACCG
>CAZKXW010000002.1:0-122894 GCA_964556745.1 uncultured Anaerolineaceae bacterium | reverse complement strand
GAAAGGCCCCTTCTGGCTTGTACCCTTGGTGGCAGACGGCGAAGCTGGATTCGGAGGCATCCTCAACACCTATGAATTGACAAAGGCTTTTATCGAGGCGGGCGCAGCAGCAATTCACTTCGAGGATCAGCTCGCGTCAGCCAAGAAATGCGGTCATCTGGGTGGAAAAGTACTGGCTCCCACTTCAGAGTTTGTCCGCAAGCTCGTCTCGGCAAGGTTGGCTGCCGATGTGCTGGATGTCCCAACAATGGTGATTGCGCGCACAGATGCCGAGTCGGCGACATTACTGGCCAATTCGATAGATCCGCGCGATGAAGAGTTCATCACTGGAGAACGTTCGCCAGAAGGGTTCTTCTATGTCCGGTCAGGAATCGAGTCCGCCATTGCCCGCGGCCGCGCGTATGCGCCCTATGCGGACATGATCTGGTGCGAAACTTCGCATCCTGACCTGGAAGAGGCCAAGAAGTTCGCCGAAGGCATCCGGGCAGAATTCCCGGACAAACTGTTGTTCTACAATTGCTCACCGTCATTCAACTGGTCACGGAATCTTGACGCGGCAACGATTGCGAAGTTCCAACGTGAACTGGGCGCGATGGGCTATAAATTCCAGTTCATCACCCTGGCGGGGTTCCATCAATTGAACTTTGGTATGTTCGAGCTGGCCCGGAAATACAAAGATCTGGGTATGACTGCCTATGCCGAAATGCAGGATGCGGAATTCGAAGCAGAAAAGCTACATGGCTACCGGGCTGTAAAGCATCAGACATTCGTCGGAACTGGTTATTTCGATGCGCTTCAAAATGTGATTACGGGTGGCACTTCGGCAACGGTGGCTCTCAAGGGTTCAACCGAGGCCGAGCAGTTCGTGACCAATGGGGAGAAGACTAAGGCGCAACCGCAAGCAGTCTCACACTAATCCCCACCTGACATCGCCGCGGCACGCTTATCAACCGAATGGCTGCACTCTGGCATATGGGTGCAGCCATTCGTTGCATATCGTATTACCACTCAAAGAAAGTCAATACAACAATTGTGAATAATTCATGTAGAAGAACTTGCCAGCCGAAAAAGTAGCCTTACATGCATGCATTCAGTTACAACTTTGTAACGTGATCCTACAGGTATATGGAGATTGAAACATCTACAATATATAGAATGTCCATCAAAGTCACTCTGTTGTTATAGTGCAAATTGTATCGAAGCCTGAGTGTCAACGGATGCAGGTTATTTGTTGTTTTGAATTGCCATGAAACCACCCTACCTTGTTCTGGGTTACGATCAAAAAGATTACCGCTTTGCCCTGCAACTTGGCGTGTTGCTTCGGAATGCCGGCATCCGACTAGTTGTCGATGCATTTGAGCGATTGACGACCTATCGCGTCTCGGTCAGCGATTCTCTACTCCACAGCCAGGGTTTGATTGGGATCTTGACTCCCAACTATGTTCAGTCCGCAATAGGCCGCAAACAACTCACTCAGATGAGCGAAGGCGGGTATGCCACGTTCGCTGTTCTGCATCATCCTCTCACGGTCTCACAATGGCCACTCGGATTGGACTGGCGCACCCTTGTTGACTTCACAAACATCACGCTACCAGATGCGAAATGTGCGCCATTTGCAAAGCTGCTTCAGATCATCCGCCAGACCTGCCCCGACGTAATTGTTGATATCAAACACTCCCCCGAATCAGCTTATCTCAATAACATCGCCGCAGACATCTTGACTGATATCGATCTGTTGGATTGGCTGAACCTTTGCGCTGAAGAACAGGATGTCTCACAGAACACTACAACAACAGTATGCGCTAATTGGATTGATGAAATAGGTTATCGAGTCACGCCCAACAACCAAGATGTTAGTAAACCGCCTCGCTTCGGCACAAAGCAGGCGATAAGTGGTCAACCGCTTCTCCAACTTCGAGCAATCGCGCAGAACTTCCCACGATTGGCTGTTGTCGGTGCACCTGCCTCCGGCAAATCGTCACTACTTCGAAAGTTAGCAGTGGCTGCACTGACTAACCATCTTGAGAATCCGTCGGCTCAGCCCATACCAATCTGGATCACGCTGACAGAAATCCTGGAGTCCGTTGATTGGCGACAGCGCATCATGCAACTCTGGGGGCAACCCAGCGATCCCTTCGTGATGTTAGCAGAGGGGAGAGCTTCGCTTTTTGTGGACGATTGGCAGCGGCTCCACCAAGCTGAGCCGTCGGTACGCGATGGGCTACTTGGCTGGCTAACAGGTGAAAACGGGCCGAAGTACTTAGCGATTGCCTGCCGTGAGGACCTGTATACCGGATCACTCGCTCTGGAAGCGCCGCGTCTTACATTAGCTGTGGACGCTGCCCAAAAGCCGGTGTTTCAGATGCTCCTACACAAGCGTCTCCATGTGGATGGGGCAGCAAATACGGCGCGCGAAGGAGAGAATCGGAGTACATCACGAATCGTTTCTGCACTTATTCAATCGTTGTGGGAGCAATACAGCCAGCAAACAACCGAGACCGCCGATTTTGACTCAATGCGGGAGATGCTCGTTGAGGCAGCATTTCATCTGACCGCACAACACACTGATCGGCTCCCTCATCCTCCACAACCCTTCAGCGCCGCACTCGAATTGGCATATCAGATAGCTTACCTGACGCCACGTCACGGTCACTTTTGTTTCTCGCATTCGCTAATCCAGAGCTACTTCGCCTCATTCAAGCTCCAAGACCTGACCACCCTACAGTCAGTGATTTCGCCGCCAACCTTCAGCCACCATCTCTGGCGCACCCCAACTGTTTGGGACTGTGCAGTCATGATAGCTGCCGGACTAAATGAACAGACCGACGCTTTTATAACAGCAGTAGCGGCCACCGACCCTTATCTCGCGCTACAGTGTGTGGCTGATGGAGTTAATATAAGCGCCGACTGTTACCAGGGCATCCTTGACCAACTTATCCACTCTATGCGGATCAGCGGCGACAACCGCATTGTGCTTGCCAAAATCATTCAGCACTTTGACACCGCTACAGCGGCGGCACTTCTCATTCAGACGATGCGTGATGGCACATGGGCTATGCGTCAAAACGCAGCACTTCTGCTGGCGCAGATGAAATGGAAACCCGACATCGATCTGATGACCGCACTTTCTGACATGCGGGACCATCCTGAGCAAAGCCAACTTTGTCAAGCCTTGAAGCGATTGGAACCTGACTCCACAGTTAGCTTGCTTGCCGCAGCACGCGGCAGTAATAACTCCGAACGTAAGCTGGCAATCTGGGCACTCGGAGAACTGCATGAACGAGCGGCTGTGCCTGATCTGATCAACATGCTTCAGGATAGCAACGCCGAGATCAATGCAGAAGCGGCGCTGGCGCTGGCGAAAACGCGAGATATCAACGCCCTGCCACGACTTGCTCACCTGATCAGAATCGGAAGTTGGAAGACCCGGCGTGTCGCCATCCAAAGCCTCGCCATGTACGGTAAATCGGGAATAGAAGTTCTGGCAGAACTGGCTCAGTCTGAAGACATCGAAACTCGACTCCTCGCCCTGGAGACCATTGGAACCGTCCAGGAACCTCAAGTCGCCAACATTCTTGTCCAAGCGGCTGAAGACCCTTTGGTCGAAGTCAGGGCCGTCGCTATTCACGGGTTGGCCCAAACCCAGGACGAACATGCGCTCGACTGTCTGATGAAAAGTATGAACGATACTGCCCGATCTGCGCGATTCAATCAGCGCATCTGTGACATCGCCGCCGAAGCATTGGGGCAATCCCAATCGGAAATTGCTAAGCAGTATCTAGAACAGTGGTATAACCAGGAACGCGCAGTGGACGCTGAAGTGGTAAACAGTTCACGATTTGGAAGTCGACAATCGTCACAGATCGTTAAGCAAAGGCTGATCGAGGCCAAAGCCAAACGGCGTACCGAGGAGGCAGCGCTCCTTGAGCCTCGGCCATTGAAACCAATGCACACTGCAAACTCGATAGCTATAGAAAATCAGGACATACAGCCTGTTTCACTAGCACGAATCGATACCGACTTAGCACCTGATAACCTTGACCTATGGATGCGGCAACTCAAGGAAGACGATTGGCTGCGTCGGCAATCGGCTGCCCGCGCTATTCGAGAACACGTAAAGTCAATCCGTGGGGAAGTGTCTCCAGAGACTATTCGACATCTCACTGAACTGCTCAACGATCCCGATTGGACGATCCGCTGGACGGGTATCGAAGCGCTCGCCTGGACCGGTGACAGCCATGCTATCGAAGCGCTTGCCCACAGCCTGACAGATCCTAAATGGAAAGTACGAGTAGCAGCGCTCCAATCCCTTGCAGAACTCGGCCAGCAAGACACATCGCAATATGTCATTCCTCTTCTGTTCGACACAATACCCAATGTTCGCGAGTCTGCGGCTGAAGCGCTGGGCATATTGGGGGATTCGGGCGAAAGGGTAATCTCGAATCTGGAAAAAGCAGCGCAGGACACTGAGGAATTCGTCCGATTGGCGTCAATCGAGGCACTGGCGCGACTTGATCCGAGAGCATCTCTTCCGGTTCTGTTGAAGGCACTTCGCTCTGATCCGAGCAGTCATGTCCGCTGGGCTGCTGTCAACGGGATCAGCGCAGCTCCAGAAAACAGTCCAGTCATGGAACTGGCGAAGTCACTCAATGATATGAGCGGCCCCTATTGGGAACAGAAGCGAGTATGTGACGTTGTTGCCGAGATCCTGCAGCGGATCGGCACTAAAGAAGCTATCAATGCTCTGGCGAAATGGAAACAAGATCAAAGAGCAAGCCAAGCATAATAAGATCGATTGGAAGAGGTAGTTGCAATGAAGCTATTCGTGAGTTATGCCAGGGTCGATAAACCCTATTGCGTTCAGATCGCAGATACGGTTGATGTGCATGAGACCTGGTACGATCAGCGCCTCTACGCTGGACAGAACTGGTGGAAGGAAATCCTTCGTCGGCTGGATTGGTGCGAGGGATTCATCTACCTTTTATCACCAGATTCGATTGCATCAGAATATTGCCGTAAGGAATTCGAGCTTGCGAAAAGCCTTGGCAAGCACATCTTCCCAGTCGTCATTAGAGAAAACACGGCAGTTCCAGAGCCTCTGCAAGATGTGCAATATGTGGACCTCACCAAAGGTATCACACCTGAAGCCGTCAAAGTACTGCTCAACTCGATCTATATCGCTGAGCGCAACAGACAAACCAGTCTACCTGTGGCTTCAATCGGCCAGGAGAAAACCAAACCACCGCAAGTAAATCCAGCAAATGTCATCAGTGGCGCGGCACTAGCGATGGAGAATGGGCACTTCGACCAGGCAGTGTTCATGCTGAAACAGGCTAAAGAAAATGGATTCGTGTCCCGTTTCATCAATATCGATGCCTTATTGGTCGAAGCCGAAACAGCTCTGGATCGTATCTCCTACCTTCGAGAAGCTGAGCGCGAGTACAAACAGATAGCGGAGCTGGTCAAGCACACTCGAACTCGCAGACTAGGATTAGAGGCATTTGCCGCTTTCCGCAAGGATTTTCCTGACTACGACCCAGAGAATCTTGCCGGCGAGCCGAAGGTCTCGTCCGATCAGAAAAACACATCGCTGGTTGTTGTCACTCCTCAAGAATCTCTCATCACGCCTCAATCGCCGATCAGCCTTCCGCTGTTAGAGTGGTGTGAGGTTCCGCTGGGAAGCGTCATCGTAGATGAATTCGACCGAGACAACAAGGTTCGTACTCAGCGTATAACCGTCCCAGGATTTCGGATGAGCAAGTACCCAGTTACCAATGCTCAGTATCAGGCATTCTGTCAGAGCGGATCGGGGTACAGCAATACGCGTTGGTGGGAATTCTCTGCAGAAGCGTACAACTACCGGATCAATAATCCTGAGCCGAAACCTGCTCGTTTCAAGGGAGATGAGCGTCCGCGTGAGATGGTGAATTGGTTCGACGCGGTGGCCTTTTGCGCGTGGCTCAGTCACGAATCAGGACGCACGATTCGCCTCCCCAGCGCATTAGAATGGCAGCGGGCTGCTCGTGGTGATGACAATCGGGTGTATCCGTGGGGCAATGCATTTGACCGCAATCGCTGCAACACACGAGAAAGCGAGATCAAGATGACATCGCTGGTCATGCGTTACAGCAACGGCATCAGCCCGTTCAATATCTATGATATGGCTGGCAATGTATGGGAATGGTGTCTGAATTCAAAACCGAAAGGCGAGATGAACGGGTCACCAGGCCGGAACAGTACCAACCTCGGAGCAAACGGAGAACGTGCTGTGTTCGGTGGCTCGTTTGTGAGTGCGTACCAGCGATCTCAAATCCCGTTCCACTACTACCTTGACCCACAATGCTACCACGCTACGATTGGGTTTCGGATCGTCGAGGAAATCTGATCCTATCCAGTAATAAGAAAAGGCTCGATCGACAGCAAACGTGCGACTGCGCCTCATTACTCAGTGATATTCCAGCTATCAGCAAGAGGGTATGAACTCGCCCCCCCAACGGATTGGGCTTGCCTGCACTCAGTGCCCTTTACAGGAGAAAATCCTGAATTCCGTGTGCCCCTAACCCCACGATGGATCGTTTTGGTTGCCCTAAATACAACCGTTGCACCTGGGCAACACTCACAGCTAGAATAGAACAGATTATCTTGATGGATGGAGCAGCAGCGCATGTCAGATGACGCTCGGATGATTAGTGGAAGTCGTCGTCGAGATGACCGCGACAATTTGGCGCTTCGTCCCCGACTCTTGCGGGATATCGTCGGACAAGATTCGGTACGAGAGAACCTGCAAATCCTGATCGACGCGGCTAAGAATCGTCAGGAACCGATTGACCATGTGCTGTTCTATGGACCGCCGGGCCTGGGAAAAACATCACTGGCACACGTCATTGCTAACGAAATGAACGTCAACATCCATATCACGGCTGGCCCATCCATCGAGCGAGCTGGTGATCTGGCAGCGATCCTGACACACATGAAACAGCACGAAATTCTATTCATCGACGAGGTTCACCGCCTGGGACGCGCAGTGGAAGAGATTCTGTATCCCGCAATGGAGGACTTCAAGCTCGATATCGTGATTGGCAAGGGGCCTGCTGCAAAGAATGTCCGCCTCAATCTGCCCCGTTTTACCGTGATCGGGGCAACGACTCGCCTGGCGCTGTTGGCTGCACCACTGCGAGACCGATTCGGCGCGCAGTTCAGGCTGGATTTCTATGATATCCAGGCGATGGAACACATCATTAATCGGGCTGCGACCATGCTCAAGATCGAAATCAAGCCAGAAGGGACTTCAGAAATTGCACGCCGTTCACGGGGCACGCCGCGCGTCGCGCTGCGTTTGCTCCGCCGAGTACGAGATTATGCACAAGTCCGTGCTGCTGGTATTATCACCGGTCCGGTCAGCGGGGAAGCACTGGAGTTACTCAATATCGATCAGCTCGGACTTGACGATGTAGATCGACGAATCCTAACAATAATCATCGAGAAGTACGCTGGTGGACCAGTCGGCCTGGAAACAATTGCGGCGGCCATCAGCGAAGACGCGGCCACGATCATGGACGTGTGTGAACCATATCTTCTCCAATTGGGATTCCTTGCACGCACGCCTCGCGGACGGGTCGCTACACTTCATGCCTATGAACATCTTGGGATTCCCTACCCTGAGCAAGGCAGCAGTCAGCCGACGTTATTCTGACAGGTTCAGACAGAGGCACATGGACATTCAGACCGTTGGAAAAGTACTGCTCATCGTCGGGATTGGTCTCGCCCTACTGGGTGCGCTGCTGATGCTCCTAGCCAGACTGCCCTTATTCAATCAGCTAGGCAACCTCCCTGGCGACATTCAAATCGAGGGACAGGGGTTTTCTTGCTTCGTGCCCGTTGTGAGCATGATTCTACTGAGCATCGTCCTGACTATCATGGTCAATCTGGTTATTCGTCTCATCAACCGGCCATGAAACTCTCGGATTTTGACTACCATCTCCCAGAACATTTCATTGCGCAAGAACCTGTCGAACCGCGCGATTCTTCCCGACTCATGGTCATTGATCGGCGAACAGGTGAGATTCAGCATCGCGTTTTTCGTGACATTGTGGAATACGTCCAACCGGGGGATGTGCTGGTTTACAATACAACGCGCGTCATTCCGGCACGGCTCCACGCAGTCAAAGCCGCGACTGCTGGTAAGGTCGAAGTGCTACTGCTTCGGCAGCTTGACAAGACCCAATGGCATGTGCTGGTACGAGGCCGCAAGGTCGAATCTGGCATCGTGCTGAAATTCACAGGAATGAACATTTCTTGTACGGTCAAGGAGGAGCTGGAAGCCTCTGAACGAATCGTCGAATTCAGCGAACCCATAAACGATCTGCTAAGCCAGCTTGGGAAAACGCCCCTGCCCCCTTATATCCATAAGGCACTCATAGACAGCGAACGCTATCAGACGGTTTACTCCCGACAGGAAGGATCAGCGGCAGCTCCGACAGCCGGCCTGCACTTCACCCCCGAACTGCTGCTAACCTTGCGTGATCGCGGAGTGCAAATGGCTTCGTGTGTGCTGCACATTGGGCTAGACACATTCCAACCGGTACATGCCGAGCGCATTACAGATCACAGGATGCACAGTGAGTACGCCTTACTCGCAGCAGAAGATGCTCACATCATCAACAAGGCCAAACTGTCGGGCAAACGGGTCTTTGCAGTTGGGACAACGAGTGTTCGCACATTGGAGACAGCCGGCATTCTCAGCGCAGGTGGCGATCCATCTCGCCCGCAGGACATCGGCGGATTATGTCCGTGGCAGCCCGTGACCGCATTTGAGCGCAACACCGACCTGTTTATCTATCCGGGCTATCGCTGGAGAGTGGTGGACAGCATGATTACGAATTTCCACCTGCCCAAGTCAACGCTGTTGATGATGATTAGCTCCTTTGCCACACGCGAGTTGATTCTTCACGCCTATGAGGTCGCCAAGCAGGAAGGATACCGATTCTTCTCCTTCGGTGATGCAATGCTCCTCTTATGAAACTGTGCGTTGACGCTGCAATTGCCAACACGTATAATCCCGGAATTGTCCTGTTTCAGTCACTCTTCGCCAATTTTCCCCGCGCTGCTGGCTGAGATTTCGGTGGCAGGGCGGCGGTAAGTGAAGATTGGAGCCAACACTCACTATGTACGCCATTATTCGTAGCGGCGGTCATCAGTACCGCGCTGAAGTCGGCAAAGTCATCGATGTCGAGAAACTGCCCTACAGCGTCGATGATAAGGTAGAGATCGCCGATGTGCTGCTCATCGGGGATGCTGACAACACCGTGATCGGACAACCCCTAGTCGAAGGGGCAAAAGTCATGGCCACTGTAATCGAGCAGTTCCGGGGCGAGAAGATAATGATATTTCACTATCGTCAGCGCAATAATCTGCGAAAGTGGAATGGACATCGACAGTACTATACTCGCTTGCGGATCGATGAAATCAGCGTGAAATAGGTTATTGAGGAGTATTCTCTCGATGGCACACAAAAAAGGTGGCGGTTCGAGCCGCAATGGTCGCGACAGCAATTCGCAGCGCCTGGGCGTGAAAACCTACGGCGGTGAGTTCGTGATTCCCGGCAATATCATCGTGCGTCAGCGCGGAACCCATTTCCGCCCAGGTGTAAATGTTGGCATGGGCAAAGATCATACCCTGTTTGCCATGACCGAGGGCATCGTTGTCTTCGAGCGCGTGCGCGGACGTGATGGACAGAAACAGATCAGTGTCTATCCAGTGAATGAAGTAAAGCAGTAAATCCCTGTATCGTGCGTTACGCTACCTGCCACAGGCCGTGACGCCAGAAGGAAATGTAATGAAAAAGGACCTGCATCCAAGCTGGTATCCAGAGGCGACCGTCGTGTGCGCCTGTGGCAATACCTGGAAAACCGGCGCGACTGTGCCTGAAATCCGAACCGATATTTGCTCCGCCTGTCACCCGTTCTATACTGGCGAGCAGCGCATCGTCGATACCGAAGGTCAGGTTGACCGCTTCCTGAAGCGGTTGCAGATCCGGGATACACGCCGTGCAGAAGCCGAAGCACGTGCCGCGTCGCTGACCTCGCCTGATGCACCGATCAGTGAATTTGATGTTGGCAAGCGGTATATCACCATTCTGAGCGAAAACGGAATCAATGTCGTCGCCGATTTCATCGCCAAACTCGAAGCGGGCGGAGACGAAGCCCTGCTACAGATTCCCGGCATTGGTCGCAAGGTGGTCAGCGATCTGAAGAAGATGCTGCGCGCACGTGGCTACGAACTGCCCAAGGCAACGGAAGCCGCCGAATAGTCTGAACTCGATATGAGCTATATTCAAGGCAGGCATGTAAAACCATGCCTGCTTTTCTGTTTGGATAGGGGGAATCTATGAAACATCACTTCGGGCGAATCGAAGTTATTTGCGGCAGCATGTTCTGTGGAAAGACCGAGGAACTCATCCGCCGCGCGCGCCGGGCCATGATTGCCAAGCAAGAACTTCAGGTTTTCAAACCCGCACTTGATGACCGCTACAGCATCGAACATGTCACCAGCCATAGTGGTTCGAACATCGAGGCCATTCCGGTGGCAAGCTCTTCAGAAATACCTGACCGTGTCAAGCCAGACACAACTGTTGTTGCCATCGATGAAGTGCAATTCTTCGATAGTGGCATTGTCGAGGTCGTTCAAGGGCTGGCCGAAAGCGGGCTGCGAGTCATCTTGGCCGGGTTAGATACGGATTTCCGTGGTGAACCTTTTGGCCCAATGCCGCGTCTCCTGTGCATCGCCGAAGATGTTACCAAACTTCACGCGATCTGCGTGGTATGCGGTGAAGAAGCCTGCCGAACCCAACGTCTCGTAGATGGTCGCCCAGCACGTTACGATGATCCGATTATCCTGGTCGGAGCACAAGAAGCTTATGAGGCGCGATGTCGTCAACATCATACTGTCCCTCGTTGAGTCAGCAACTTCTGGCATTCGACGATTGTTTTGGCTAGAATTACTTCGTGACGCTAAACAATAAACACCATTTCGTCTGGAGTACACCATTCGTATCGTTGAGGGAGGAACACAATGAGTGCAACCGTCGCCCCGTATGCTTCAGCACCCATGCTGGCACAGGACCGACTGAGTCTGTGGCTGCGCAACCGCCGTTGGGATCTGATTTTCATCATTCTAAGTGTGTTTGTTGTCCCCCTACCCTATTTTTTCTACCTGATTGGGACAGACATCTTCAATCTACATCCTGATGTCAGCCGAAACATCGTCAATGGTTTCGTCGCCATTGCAGTGGGTGGCCCGCACATGATGTCAACATTGCTGCGAACCAGTTTCGACGGTGAGTTCAAGCAGCGCTACCCGATGCTGATTCGGTCGTCGCTCATTATCCCGGTTGTCGTCATCTCGCTGGCCTTTCTGAACCTAACGCTGCTGCTGACGATCTTCTTCTTTTGGGCAATGCTGCATGTCCTGCATCAAGTCACGTACATCGTCGAACTCTACAACCATAAGCAGACCGCAATTGTGCATAAGGGAAGTTCGGTTACGCTTGTCGCCCGTGCGATAGACTATGCGGTAGTTCTGACCTGCTTGTTCCCGATGGCGGCTTACAAGATTAGCCAGGGAAACTTCGCGGTTGGCACAAATGATCTCACACGGGTCATCCCAACTGCATTCCAGCAGCCCTGGTTGTTCTACGCGGCAGCTGGTGTGTTTTTCGTTGCGGCAATCGCCTACGTCGCGAAAACAATCAATGAATACCGCCTGGGAATCATCAACTGGCCTAAGACGATCTTCATAACGCTGAGTGTGATCGTATTCTTCCCACTGGCCGCTTTCCCGAATTTGGACACGGCCTTCCAAGGCGCGAACATGTGGCACTCGTTCCAATACCTTGCGATTACTTTTTACATCATCAAGATCAAGCAACAGTACGGCAACCTCAATCAGAGCGCGCCACTGGTCGCGCGTTTCAGCAATCGAAAGGACTCTTGGGGGCTGTTCGCACTCAGCACGATGATGCTGGTCGGCTCGGTGATCGTCTTTGTCGTGGTATATGTGCTGGCGCAGATCATCATACCTGGCATTGATCCTAACCGCCATTTCGACACGGCCTACTACACGGCTATCCTGTCGTTCCTGTGGATTCACTACTACCACGATCACTTCCTGTTTACTAACTTTGAAGCATTGGACGCCGCGTTCAAGTAGCGGTTGACTGAACTGAACTCCATACACAAACGGGACGCTCAATGCAGCGTCCCATTTGCTTTCGGCCAGATGGTCATATCCGTTTGTCGCGTAACCGAGAATCCGTGTTAACCTTCAGCAAAATCGGTTCTCTTCATAGCAAAAGGCGTCAAATCATGTCTCAAGAGTCCCACATTCATCTTCAGAAATCTTTCTTCGCTGAGGTTGAAAAGATATTGTCAGAACACCACGGAATGACAGCCAGTACATTTCGCTATGCCAGTGGGGTTCATGCGCTGCGGGTCAAAAACCAGCGAGGAGAAATGGTGGTACTGCCGTTCCAGGGTCAGCAAATCTGGGACGCGATATTCGATGGCCGCTCGCTGACGATGAAGTCAATGTTCAGAGAACCTGCCGAGACAACGGTGTACTTGCAGACCTACGGCGCGTTTCTGGTTCACTGTGGCGTAGTGGCTATGGGCGTACCCACGAAAGATGACTCTCATCCGCTGCATGGGGAACTGCCGAATGCACCCTATCAGACCGCGCAGCTTGTCCTCGGCAGTGATGAACGTGGGGCATACATGGCGGTCACAGGAAGCTATGAGTACACGGTGGCGTTCAGTCATCACTACATCGCGCGGCCCGTCGCCAAACTGTATGCGGACAGCACGCTGATCGAAGTCCGCCTCACTGTCGAGAATCTGAAGCGGACACCGATGGAATTGATGTACCTGTCCCATGCGAACTTCCGTCCCGTAGACAATGGTCGATTGGTATATTCGGCACACAGCGATCCGCAGCACGTCCGAGTGCGTCAGACGATTCCGTCCCACATTCGCCCAGCACCCAGTTACCGGGAATTCTTGGATGAACTGGCACAGCATCCAGAGCGGCATCACATCCTCAAACCAGGGATGGCCTTCGATCCTGAAGTGGTCTTCTTCATCGACTACCTCACCGATGAGTCGGGTTGGGCACACAGCCTTCAGATTCATCCTGATGGCACTTCAGACATCATCAGTCACCGGCCGGAGCAGCTCGATCACGGAGTCCGGTGGATTTCACGCACGCCGGATCAGGACTGCCTGGGCATTAGTCTGCCCGCGACCGCCGAATCAGAAGGGTACACGGCAGAAAAGGCCAAAGGCAATCTCAAGATTGTCGAGAGTGGAGCAATGTGGGCTTGTGACTACACCATCGGAATGCTGACGGCTGAGCAGACAAGGGCAATGGAACACCGGATTAAGCAGATCATCCAGTCTAATCCGACCTGAGTCAGCTCATCAACTGACCACCGTTCACATGGATGGTCGCGCCAGTGATATATCGGGCGGCTTCCGAGGCCAGAAATGCGATAGCACTGGCGACTTCTTCCGGTTGCCCATAGCGGCGCATCGGAATCTGGGCAAGCCATTCGGCTTCGCGCCGGGATGCTTCTTCGGCGATCATATCGGTCAGAATGCGTCCTGGCGCGACCATGTTGACGGTAATCCCCGCCGCAGCCACTTCCTTTGCCAGTGAATAGGTGAAGCCAGCTAAGCCTGCTTTCGTCGTGGCATAGTGAGCGTGACTGACTGAGCCGTTGTAGGCCGCCTGGGACGTCACACTGATGATTCGTCCCCAGCCACGTTCGAGCATACCCGGCAAAACCGCTCGGGCGCAACGGAAGGCGGCTGAGAGGTTGACAGAGAGGATACGATCCCAATCGGCATCGGAGAGATTGACAACCCGCGCAGTGTGCATCTCGGCGGCATTATTCACAAGGACGTCGAGTCTGCCCCACTGACTCACCACGCCGGCCACGAGATGTCCGGCAGCATCAGGATCGGACAGGTCTGCGCTGAAAGCATGCGCGTCGCCTCCCGCCTGACGAATACGTTCAACAGCCTGCCCCGCCAACTCCTGATTAGTGCGATAGTGAACCGCAACCGTCGCCCCTTTGGCAGCAAGGGCACGGCAGGTTGCCTCTCCTATTCCGCGCGATCCTCCGGTGACAAGGGCAACTTTCCCGTGTAAATTGTCATTGAGCGTGGCAAAGCCGATCTGATTCACGGATTATCCCTACCCTGCATACATTACTGCGCTGTCTGCATCATTCGATCTCTGCATAGCGACTATACCAGTGAGGAGAGAAATCAGGACGCGCCACAGAGTCCATCCAACTGCGCGCGTGAGCCGAACAAATCCGGCTAAGTTCAACCACACGCTGCCGAGCGGTCGTTTCGAGGAACTGTTGGCGACCCACGCCTTGCACTTCGACGGCATCTCCCCAAACCGCGCGTCCGGCAATAATCCCGCACGCCCCCGCCCCGCACGCAATTTCAGCCTGTTTGCGGAATATCTCATAGGGAACTCCCGCGCTCAGCAATGCCCAGGGTACACTACAGGCTTGATTGACTTCCTGAACGGCAGCCAGCCAAACACGTTCATCCGGTTCCTCCGACACATTAACCGGGAATTCGAGTTTGAGTACATCCACACCCATGCTGCTGAAGAGCCGGGCACTTTCGACCACAACTTGCAACAGTTCTGAATTGGTCAGACCGCGCTCAGGATCGAGAGAGTAAGCGATGGGTTCGAGAAAAAAGGGCATATCCACGCGGCTGCATTCATCGACGATTTCAGCCACCACGCGCTTCTTTTCTTCAGCTTTGGTATCTTCAGGATGGAAGTAGAGTAGCAGCTTGATTCCGCTGGCGCCAAGACGTTTGGCCTTCGCCACTGTCCAATCGGGGATGAAGGCGGTATCGCGGCGGCTGGGGTGGACATCATAATTGGTGAGTTCAAGTGGGACGAGCAGACCTCTGTAGGGTGGTTCAAAGCAGCCATCCAGTCCATAAATAGGATCACAGAGGATGGCAGAAGCTTCAGGAGCCAGAGCGCGTATCACCTGACGCTTGAAAGCTCTGAACTCATCGTCTGTGATGGGGTTAGCAGCATGTTTGTTCAAGGCAGCTCGCAGATTGGCACGATGATCGATAGCAACAATGCTGAAGTGTCCGTTGGGCGTGCTGCACTGCATGAGGTGACGGTACTTTCCCGGAGTCATGGCGAAAATTCCTTGTACAAATTCGGCTACAGCCGGGTGTATTTCACTTTGGTGCGCGCCTTACTCAAAGCTTGAGTTCAATTGTTGAACATGCAGGCAAGAAGGCAATAGCTTGAAATCCACCCATCACAGCCAGTCTGCTTGACGGCCTACCTGAAATAAGATACCCTAAATCGTGAACGGTCACATAATCCGATTCAGCGATGGACTCTTCTCCTTATCATGATCCTCCAAGCACTCCGCGAAGAAGTCTGTGCCCTTCATGCCGAACTGCCCAGGAATAACCTGGTGGCATGGACCAGCGGGAACCTCAGCGCGCGCGATCCCGAAACTGGATTGATCGTCATCAAGCCGAGTGGAATCAAATTCCCCGACCTAAGACCCGAAAACATGGTAGTTGTTGATGAGTCTGGCAAGGTCGTGGAAGGCAATTTTAAGCCCTCGTCGGACACTGCATCACACTGCTATATCTATCGCAACCGTCCACACACAGGCGGTGTGGTGCACACCCACTCCCGATATGCTACTGCTTTTGCGGTGGTTGGCAAGGAAATACCCTGTGTGACGACAGCCATGGGCGATGAATTCGGTGGTTCGATTCCCTGCGGTGGGTTCGCCTTGATCGGTGGCGAAGAGATCGGCGCATTGGTGGTCGAAGCGCTAAAGGATTCGCACAGTCCGGCCTGTATCTTGCGTAACCATGGCGTGTTCGCGGTCGGTCGAGATGCCGAGTCAGCGGTCAAAGCAGCGGTAATGACCGAAGATAATGCGGCCATAGTCTGGTTGGCAATGCAGATCGGCACACCCATTCCTATTTCACAGGAGGATATCGACAAGCTCCATTATCGGTATACCCACATCTACGGGCAATAACAAACAGCCTAAGAACTACTTCGAGCAGGCTGTTTGCCAAAAAGTGATTAGGAGAGCATGAAATGGTACTTGCAGACTCCAAAACTGTTCCCGCTTCACGGTTGAATCAGCGTCCGGTTACACTGGGTGTGATCGTCGGCAACCGCGGTTTTTTCCCTGCCTGGCTGGCCGGTGAAGGACGCGAGACGATCCTGGATGTTCTCAAGCAAGCGGGCATCAACGTCATCATTACGGCCTCAGAAGATACCAATGTAGGCTCCATCGAGTCGCTTAAGGAAGCAAGGCACTGCGCTGAGGTGTTCCGGGCGCACCGAGATGAGATCGATGGCATCCTAGTGACGCTGCCGAACTTCGGAGATGAGCGGGCTATCGCCAATACGCTTCGTTTCGCCGATCTGAACGTTCCGGTACTAATCCACGCCTTCCCAGACGATGCAACCAAGATGGATCTGAAGCATCGTCGAGACAGCTTCTGCGGCAAGATGAGCGCCTGCAACAACCTACATCAATACGGGATCAAATACACACTGACCACCAATCATACGATGGATCCACAGTCGCCGGAATTCATGGCTGATCTTCAGCGGTTCGCGGCTGTCTGCCGGGTGGTACGGGGAATGCGGACGGCCCGGATGGGCATGATGGGTGCGCGACCAGAAGCCTTCAAAACAGTCCGATTTAGCGAAAAGCTGCTTGACCAATCGGGCATCAGTGTAGAGACACTTGATCTTTCGGAAGTACTGGGACGAATCGGCAAGCTGAATGACAGTGATGCCGTAGTTCAGGAGAAGCTGAAATCGATCCAGAAGTACGCTCAGACCCGTGATGTTCCAGCGGAATCGCTGAGCCGGATGGCAAAATTCGGGGTCGTACTGGATGGGTGGATGGCGGATAACGCCCTGGACGCAACCGCGATTCAATGCTGGACTTCGATTGAGGAATACTTCGGCGTTGTTCCCTGTACGCTGATGAGCATGAGCAGCAACAACCTGAATCCTTCGGCGTGCGAAACGGACGTCGTTGGAGCGCTGGCGATGCTGGCAATGCAGTTGGCTTCTGGAAAACCTTCAGCGCTGGTCGATTGGAACAATAACTACGGTGATGACCCCGATAAGGGTGTGGTATTCCACTGCTCGAATCTGCCAAAAGATGTGTTCGTGGACGAGATTCCGGTGATGAGCTACCAGGAAATCCTGTCCGGGACGGTCGGGAAGGACTCGACTTTTGGGACGATTTACGGACGGGTCAAGCGCAATCCATTCACCTACCTACGGATTTCCACGGATGACTTCGCCGGGAAAATCATCGCCTACACTGGCGAAGGCGAGTTCACGGATGATCCAATCAACACCTTCGGCGGGTATGGTGTGGTCAAGGTTCCACGATTCCAGCATCTACTGGCCTACATCTGCGAAAAGGGCTACGAGCATCATGTGTCGATCAATCAGGCGCGGGTTGCCAGCGTAATAGATGAGGCCTTCAACAAGTACCTCGGCTGGCCGACCTACCATCATCGGTAGGCCAGAATTTTCAGCAGAAAGGGCTCCTCTCGTCTGGAGAGGAGCCTCCCTTCCTATAGTGCATCCGCACACGAGACCATTTGCGAGTACACCGAAACCTGGTGCAACCGTTAGAGGCGGCACTCAGCGCTGGGCTATCTTAGTCCCCACCCTTTCGAGCAGATTCAGTGCCTCTGACATCCTTACCCTTCGTTGAATCGGGGTAAGGTCAAAATTGCACAAAATAGGGCGGAAAGGGTGATATTCTTGTCACTCTTTTGGATTAGGGTGGGCCGCCTGTAGAAGCGCCTGCCAGAGACCATCGTCGATTTCGATGGAACCGGACTCAAGAGCGGCCTGCATGAGGTGGTCGCCACGCTCCCCTGGAACCAGAATCGCATCGACACCTGGCAGGCGGAGTGTGGCTTTGACGCGCTGAATCAAGTCGCTGGCATCCTGTTTGAACGATTCGGCATCGACGAGCAGTTCGGGATCAAAAGCGATGACGAGATTGCCCCAATCGAGTTTGCGACCATCCGCCGAGTAAGTAGCAGCGACCAGCGGGCGGGTCAGTATTTCAACCATGAGGGCCAATCCCGCGCCTTTGTGACCACCGAAGGTACGAATTGCCCCGGCCAGAGCCGCAGATGGGTCGGTTGTGGGTTGGCCGTCGGCATCGTAAGCGACATCGGGAGGGAGAGAACGTCCGGCGGTCTGGGCTTCGATGATTCCGTAGCGAGCAATGGCGGAGGTCGCCATGTCCAGCACAAGAGGCTGCGCGGCTGTTGGAATACCGATAGCAAGCGGATTCGTGCCAAAGAGGGGTTCATAGGAACCCTGCATCGCGACATATTCGCCTGATCCGGCGAAAACCAATCCTATGAAACCCGCTTCGGCAATTCGGCGGGCATAGTATCCAATCGCACCTGTGGATGAGGCGGTGCGCTGGGTTCCGACCAGACTCATTCCGTGGTGGCGACATTTTTCGATGGCTAGATGGGTAGCGGCCTGCATGACGACTATACCAACATTCCAGCCTCCATCGAGCAAGGCAGATAGTTTGGTCTCACGAATGGTTCGGATAGAGACGGTGCAAGGATCGCGCGGCAAACCGGCGCCAATCAGCTTGACAACACCCTGATTGTTGCCGCGAAGCTGGGCATACAGCAATACATCGAGGATGGTCTCAGCCTCGTCAGAAGGATACCCACTGCGGTTCAGCACCGCAAGCACCGTGTGCTTGAGAGCACCGAGGGATACTTTCATCGCGCAGTTATCCTCGTTATCGATCCACTACCCTACTCGACTGCATAGGTCTTCTGCCAGCCTTCGGGCGCATCTACAGGCGAGTACCAGTGAGTCCAGGGACGCGCGTTGTCTTCGGCGATCTGGACAAGGCGCTCGAAGCGCGGGACAGCAACTTCTTCAAGGAACTGCTGCCGCTCGGCCGCGCCACGGGAGACGCCTTCTTTCCAGATGGCACGCCCGGCTAAGAAACCGCTGGCTCCGGCCTGACAAGCGATGCGGGTTTGTTCGGCAAAGGTGTCAAAATCAACACCGGCGCTGAGCAGCACCCAGGGCACGGTGCTGGCCTCGCTGACGGCTTCGCAGGCAGCACGCCAGTGGTCATAGTTGTTGTCAAAGGCAGCATCGACGGGAAATTCCAGCTTGAGGATGTCGGCACCGCTGCGGCTGAGGCGGCGGGCAGTCTCCCTGACGATGGCGGGGCGGGTCTCAGCAAAAGCGGCGCTTTCTTTGGAAACACCGGGTTCCAGGCTGTAGGAGACAGGTTCAAGGAAAAGAGGCAGATCATAATCATGACACTCATCAACCACTCCCTTGATGACTCCTTCGATTTCCTCGGCCAGTGCCCCCGACCCTGGATGGTAATAGGCGAGAAGTTTGACAGCGGACGCCCCCATCTTCCTGATCTTGGCGACCGACCAGGCTGGATCAAAGTCGAACTTGCGGTAGGTCGAATCGCCGGTATAGCCACTCCTTTCGAGCGCCATCAGAAGGCCGCTGGCACGATCGAGATGGAGGGCAGACAACAGACCGTATTCAGGATCAAGCAGTACGGCGCTAGAAAACATGGACAACCGGGCGACAATTTCCTTCTTGATATTAGCAGTCATTTCGTAGGTGGCATCGCTAGAAAGCATCTTACGGAAGGTTCCGCGCTGGTCGAATGCGAGAATGGTAAAGATATCACGACGGCTGCTGGTCTTGCGTAAACCAATCCAGCGTCCGGGGGTCAATGCGGTCATAGTGTGCTGTCCTTGTTATTCAAAATCAGACAACGAGAAGACGTGAGACAAATTCGGTGAAACACATTCCAAGGTCCTCACCACCCGACACCCTCTTCAGCTCGTGACAGAAGGCGAGCAATACAGACCTCGAACGGCCCCTTCCGCATTTCGGGAAAAAGACGCCAACATTCGTGTTTCACTGGGTCTTATTGATAGTCATTCAGGCTGCATCCTTTGACGGGCGCCCCCAAGTCCTGAAGCTGATTGATGCTGGCTTTGCACTCGCGGATTTGCTCTAGACCTTCGGCGAACGTCAAAGATACGGCGAAACGCATTTCCTGGCCGGGTTCAAGCATCATCAAACGACGGTTGCGCGCGGCGCTGTTCCGGCCTTCAGGGATACAATTACCCGGCTCGATGCCGCTGACATACATGGCCTGACGCGCGTTCTTCCACTGGGTGAAATAGGGCAGCGCGGTGGTGTCCCAATCGAGGACAACGGCACACTGGTCATCGCCGATCATAATCCGGGTGAAGCCGTTGGACTTGGCCTTGAGGTGATGAAAATAGACCTGTTCCTGGGCACGGGCTTCAGCCTCACGATAGTCCCACCAACGAGATAAACCAAGTCGGGCAGGTTCGTCACGGGCGTAGACAGCCTGATTGGGCGTGTGCAGAAGCGTACCACCTTTGATCAGTGGGAAGCCCAGATTGAAATGGTACAGTACCATCAGCGGCGCGGGTACGTCACCGACATTGGTAATAGTATCCCAGATGGTGATGGTTGGGCGACCGAGTTCGAGGCCGATGGATCGGCGCAGAACCAACTGCTCGCCGAACATGACGGATTCGCTGATCGTGCCGGTCAGCCACACGCTGTAGTCTTCGCTGCCATACCAGTGCCGCTCCAGGCTGATTTCATGAGCGCGGAGGCGGCTGTAGCGGCCATGGAGGTCGCGGAAATCGCCCGTGGATTCGTCGACTTCGGGGGGGCCAACATGGGTCAGGCCGCAGGTGGTGAGCAGACCGCCGTTAAACTGCCGCAGCCAGCTCAGACCGAAGTCTGGCGGGAAGGGTGATCCCTGGCTGATCCAGGTGAGCGGAATACCTTTGTAACTGGCCGACCAGATGTCCAGGCCGCGATCCGGCAGCAGAGTGAAGTTCAGGCCGCTACTGTTATAGGCTTCAATGATGCGCGTTCCGTTGGGCAGCGTGGACTGCCGGAAATCGACAAACTGGCGCATATCGACACAGTGACGTTCGACGGTTTCACGGTTCAGCAAAGCAGGGTCTATTCTAAGCATGTCCTGTTCCTGTCAGCTATCCGAACCCATTCACTTTCGAAGTCGGGGATCGAGGAAATCGCGCAGGCCATCGCCGATGAAGTTGAAGGCCATCACGAGGATAGCAATAGCAAGACCAGGATACAACCACATCCACCACTGGTCGAAGAAATCGATGCCGATGGAGACCATTCGCCCCCATTCCGGTTGCGAGGGATCAGGGCCGAGACCGAGGAAGCTCAGGCCAGCGAAGGTAAGGATCGCATTGCCGATGTCGAGAGTGGCAAGTACCAGGGCGGGCGAAAT
This sequence comes from uncultured Anaerolineaceae bacterium, assembly GCA_964556745.1. Taxonomy (GTDB): domain Bacteria; phylum Chloroflexota; class Anaerolineae; order Aggregatilineales; family Phototrophicaceae; genus CFX2. The sequence continues at coordinate 101,446 of CAZKXW010000002.1, read as the reverse complement.
GCAGTTGGGAAGAATCGTGCGGAAGAGGATGTAGACATCCCCTGCCCCAACGCCACGCGCCCCTTCAACAAACTCTTTGGACTTGATATCCAATACGAGGCCACGGGTCAAGCGAGCGTAGGTTGGCCACCAGACGATGACTAGTGCCAGAATTGCATTGCGGATGTCGGGACCCAGGGCAGCATTGATGGCGAGAGCCAGGATGATGGTCGGGAAGGCCATGAACAATTCAGTGATCCGCATGAGCAGCTCATCCCAAAATCCGCCCACATAGCCGGCAATCGCGCCAACAAAAATGCCGATAACACTACCGACTACGATGACGACGAAACCAGCGGGGATAGTGATCCGGCCACCCCAAAGGACACGACTGAGAATATCGCGACCAAGTTCATCCGTGCCGAAGGCATGGATGTCGTTGGGGGCCGCCAGACGAACCACCACGTTTTGTTTCTGGGGATCGTAGGGACCGAGCTGAGGCGCAAGAATGGTCAGTGTGATCCAGATGAGGACCACAATTAATCCGACCAGCACGAGAGGATTGCGCCGCAGCATACGCGCGACCTGACTGATCCACTCAGGAGAGGCGGATGCGCGGATCAAGGAAGTAGTAGAAGATGTCAACGACAAAGTTTACCCCGATGTAGATGAACGCAATCAGGATACTGACACCCATAATGGCGGGAAAGTCTTGTGAGGTCGAAGCGCGGAACATATACCGGCCGATGCCGGGCCAGGCGAAAATGGATTCGGTCAGAACCGCGCCAGAGAGCAGGCTGCCATAAGACAGCCCAATGACGGTTACGACCGGGATCAGGGCATTGCGAAGACCATGACGGGTGATGACGACACGTTCGCGCAGGCCTTTGGAACGGGCGGTACGGATGTAGTCCAGGCTCAAAACCTCCAGCAGTGAGGAACGAGTGATTCGGGCAATCGCACCGGAGACATAGATGCCGAGGATCACGCTCGGCAGTAACAAGTGAGAGACTGCATCACCGAAGGTAGACCACTGGCCGGCAAGGAGGCTATCTATCGTAAAGAAGCCCGTCACCAACGGTGGATCGGTGATGCGGACGCCCAAACGACCCGGACCGGAGACGATGCCTAGCTGGACGTACAGGACGGTCAGACCGATGAGGGCTAACAGAAAAACAGGGAAGCTGACCCCGATGAGGGAAACAAAGCGAACAAGGTAGTCAATCGGACGATTGCGCCAGATGGCCGAGACGATCCCAAAACCAACACCGAAAGCTATGCCGAAGATGATGCCGAAGGTGGCAAGTTCAATAGTGGCCGGGAGGAACTGGCGGATGTCATCAAGGACAGGTTTACGGGTTTTGATGGATGTTCCCATGTCACCCTGCAGCAGGTTGCCGAGGTAGGTCAGGTAACGTTCAACAGGAGGTTTGTCCAGTCCCCACTTCTGGCGGAAAGCATCAATGATTTCCTGATTGTTGAGTGCATTCTGTGGCAAGTTGGCGTTGATCGGATCGGCAGGGATGGCGTTGGCGATCACAAACGCCGCCAGCGTGATGCCGAGCATCGTTGGGATTGCAAAAAGAAGGCGTCGAATGAAGAAGAGATAGAATGGCATTATTCAGTCAATGCTCGTGTCACGCGGCTAGTCAGCCGAATGGTTCACGGTGTACCGGGGCGTGGATCAACCGCGCCCCGGTAGGGTTCAAGCGAAAAACTGGCCTGGCTTACATGCCGCGGCTGAGCAGCGACACATCCAGGAGCCACTGGGGATGCCAGACATAGCCTTGCAGGTCAGCGCGGAAGGCAGTCTGGATGTCCGGCTGGTTGAAGGGCGCAAACGGGCCGTTCTGCTGCGCCCAGGCCTGAAGCTGGCTGTAGAGTTCGAGACGCTTGGTCTGATCGCTTTCGACCTTGACCTGGCTAATCAGGTCGTTCAGTTCGGCGGGAGCATTTTCCGGCAGCCACTTGGCGCGCTCGGTCGCCACCTTCCCACCAGGGAGAAAAGCCAGGAAGTCAGCCGGATCGAGGATGTCTGGACCCCAGAACCAGTACGCGAAGGCTTGCTGGCCGCTGCGGTACTGCTCCAGAGAAGTTTGGAGGTCGCCCACGTCAAGCGTGACGGTGATGCCGACTTCAGCCAGGTCAGACTGAATCTTCTGGGCGTTGGTGTTCATGTTGACGCCCTGGAAGGAGAAGTCGGGGTAGCTGAGAGCAATCTCGAAGCCATCGGGATAGCCCGCTTCGGCGAGCAGCGTCTTGGACTTTTCAAGGTCCCGCTTGATGGCCTGATCTTCGCCGAACGCGCCCGCCAGACCGACTGCCAGATTGGTTCCTGGTTGGACGCCACCCCAAAGGGTCTTGTAGCCTTCGTAGTCGAGGGCATAACGGATCGCCAATTGAACCTTCGGGTCGGAGACAATGCCGCCGATGGCCGGATCGTTGTTCATCAGAATGAAGTGAACGATATTGGCAGGGCCACTGGCGATGGCAATATCAGCATTGCCTTCCAGACCCGTGATCTGGTCAGCGGTGAGGTCGAGGGCGAGATCAATGTCGCCTGCTTCGAGAGCGGTCTTCTGGGTTGCCGCCTCAGGAATGTTGGTGATGATGACGCGATCAAAGTAAGGCTGTTCACCCCAGTAGGTCGGATTCCGGACAAGGACGGTCTCGACCTGGGGTTCCCAGCTTTCCAGCAGATAGGGACCTGTACCAGCTGACGTGCCATTGAGGAACGCCTCCGCAGTATCGGTGGTGGCGGCATCTTCAGCATCTGTACCACCATTGGCCTTGATAAGAACCGAGTCCGTCACCGAGAAGGCACTGTTGGGAAGCAGCGAGAGGAATGACGGATCTGCACTAACCAGAGTGATAGCCACAGTAGATGCATCCACAGCAGCAACTCCAGCAATGTTGTCGGCAAGGAAGGCAGGGTTGCCCTTAACATTCTTCAGGCGCATGAGCGAGAAAACGACGTCATCGGCAGTGACAGGATTGCCACTGGAGAACGTGACACCCTGGCGGAGCTTGAAAGTGTAGGTAAGACCATCAGGAGAAACTTCCCAGGACTCGGCCAGCATCGGTTCGATGGCGCTGGCATCCGCATCTGGGAACGTGACAAGCGTGCTGTAGGTTGCTCGCGAGACGACACCTGTTGTCTGGGTGTAGCCACGCGCTGGGTCAAGCGAGTCGGTGCTTTCGGCATGGCCGATCACCAGCACTTTTTCATCCTGCGCCCGCACTGCTGATAGGCTCAGCAGCGCGACCAGGGCCAACAGCACCAGCAGAGCTACGCGGCGTGAATCCCTTACAAACTGCATTTTTCTTATCCTTCCTGAACCAACTGAAACCAAAATTTGATGCAGCCCAGCAGCTAGACTGCAATGCGGCACAATTGTATTCAGGATTAGGGCACTAGGCAACCATGCTGGACAGATCGATCTACACAAAGATTATGTGCTATAGTTTGGGCGATTAGTCACAATCACCATCGGAATCAAGCTCATGAACTACACAGAACGCATACAGAAGCTGCAGGCCCTCCTAGAGGGTCAGGCTGACCTCACCTACTTCCCACACTCTGCCGATCTGCAATACCTGACCGGTGTTCCACGGGACATCCCGAATTATGGAACTACGATTCATCCAGGAGCGTGGTTGGAAGGGGTATGGATGACTCCCAAGCACCAACCGGTGCTGCTGCTGCCGCGAATGTCTGCCGAATTTGGCGGGCTGGGCAGTCTGCAAGGGATCGACATTCAGGTGCTGGGGGACTGGGATGATCCGGTGGAACTAGTGCGGAAGATTCTCACCGCATTCAATCTGCCAAGACAACCGCGAATCGCCATCAGCGATCACACCACTGGGGAGACCATCGTCCACTTGCAGCAAATCTTACCGGAGGCACGATTCACTTCAGCCACGGCCATCCTGCGACAGCTCCGGGTAGTGAAATCAGAAGCAGAAATTGCCATGATGCGGCGAGCGGGTGAAATCACCGAGGCAGCGTTCGCGGATGTGCTGGCACAGTTGAAACACGGCATGACGGAACTCGACCTCATCAGCGAGGTGGATTATCAGATGCGGCGGCACGGATCGCTCGGCCCATCCTTCACAACCTCGCTTTATAATTCGGGACCAAATCATCCGCTGCTGTTTGGGCAGCGGCTCCAAACATGGCCGCGGGTGTTGACGCCGCCAGTGTCAATCCTATTCGATTTTGGCGCTGTGCTGGACGGATTTTGCTACGACTACGGGCGAACAGTCTCATTCGGGGAACCGCCAGAGGAATTGCGACGGATACACCGGCTGATTATGGAATCTCAGGCAGTGGGGATCGCGGCGCTGAAGGCCGCACAAGCGACGACCTCGCAGGTAGACGCAGCAGCGCGTAAGGTAATCGAAGACGCGGGGTACGGCGAAGCTTTCCGCCACCGTTTGGGGCACGGAATCGGAATGGATGTGCATGAGCCGCCCTTCCTCACCAGAGGCGATGAGACTCTGCTACGCGAAGGCATGTTGTTTACCATTGAGCCGAGCATCACACAGTTTAACTCGTTCTCGGCACGGGTAGAGGACGTGGTAGTAGCGCGGCCAGGGGGCGGTGAACCACTCACACGCGGCTATCCTGATCTGATCGTGATCGACTGAGGGAGGGAGTTCCATGAGCCATCGGCAGAATATCGATTCGGGTACACGCTGGGAGGCGATGGCCGGGTATTCACGGGCGGTACGGATCGGGAATTCGATCTGGGTTTCAGGAACGACAGCAACCGATCCACAAGGCAATGTGGTCGGGCCTGGCGACGCGCGGGAGCAAACGCTGTATATCCTGAAGAAGATTGAGCTGGCGCTGCACGAAGCTGGGGCATCGCTGAGCGACGTAGTCCGGACGCGCATCTTCATCACGGACATCCACCAATGGGAAGCGGTCGCGCGGGCACACGGCGAGGTCTTGGGCGCGATCCGGCCCGCTAACACGCTGGTGCAGGTGAGCGCGCTGGTGGGAGACGAGTATCTGGTGGAGATTGAAGCTGACGCTATGGTACAGGTCTGATGAAATTCAGTCTACGGCTGAATAACGACCATCACGTGCGGGACTATGTGCGTTGGGCGGTGCAAGCCGAACGAGCAGGATTTGATCAGTTCTGGGTGAGCAATGACCTGTTCTATCGGAGTGCCCCCGTCATCCTGACCGCGGTGGCTGCTGCGACAGAACGCATCGAAATCGGGACGTGTATCCTTAATCCCTATACGATTCATCCCGCCGAAATTGGCATGATCGCCGCCACACTGGATGAAGTGTCAAGCGGACGCTTCAACCTGGGACTCTCATCCGGCGCAGCGGATTTCCTGGGATGGGTAGGGATCGAGGCACGGAAGCCGAGGACAGCCGTAGTGGAAACGGTAGATGCGATCAACCGGTTGACGATGGGAGAACTGGCAGAGACAAAGGGAGACTTTCTAAGGTGGTCTGGTGAAGCCCATATGCGGTTCCCGGTACTGAGGCGTGTACCGATCTATGTCGGCGCGATGAGTCCGCGGATGTGCGCTGAAATCGGTCGGATCGCTGACGGCGGGCTGCCGCTGCTGTTTCCACCAGAGCATTATGCCCAGGTCATCGCTTTGATTGAAGGCGGGGCGAAGCAGGCCGGACGATCAATTGATGAGATCGACGTGGCAGCCTGCATCTGGTGTTCGGTTTCGGACGATCAGGCTCAAGCGGAGGACGCCCTCAAAGAGAAGATCGCTTATTACGGCCATGCGATGAGCGCGACGATTCTGGAACAGCTTGGGCTGTCTCAGGCGGATTTCAGAGAGATTGAACGGTTGGTCATGGTCCAGAAGGATATCGAAGCCGCGAAGCGACTGGTGACAGAACCGATGATGCGAATCGGGATTGCGGGCAGCGCGAACAGGCTGATTGAGCGGCTGGAGCAAGTGGCCGCGCTGGGAGTCCGGCATATCAGCTTTGGGCCGCCGCTTGGCCCGGACATCAATGAAGCGATTCGAGTGATCGGCCAGCAGGTGATCCCGCATTTTCGGTGATCTCCTACCCTGATGGAGTATATTCCTAATGGCAGCGCAAACAGTCATTCACAATGCCCGGTTGGTCACAGCAAACTATTTAGGTGCAACGGGCTGGATTCTGTATGAAGGGCGGACGATTCTGGCGCTGGGTCAGGGAGCGCCGCCGGACTTCCCAGATGCTTGGCAGATCGACGCCCACGGCTGGTATGCTGCGCCAGGGTTCATCGATCTACATGTACACGGCGGTGTCGGCGTCGAGTGTATGGATGCTTCACCAGAGGTGATTCGGACGCTGGCACGGTTCTATGCCGAACATGGGGTGACGAGCTTTCTCGCTACAACCTGGACTGCTTCGCGGGAACGAATCCAGGCAGCGCTAGAAAACATCGCTGCGTGCGCTGGTCCACAACCTAACGGAGCTACGCTGCTGGGGGCGCATCTGGAGGGGCCGTACCTCAATCCAGCGCGGTGCGGGGCACAGGATTCGCAGCAGATTCGACGGGCAGAACGCGATGAAGCAAAGTCGTTTCTGGGCACAGGGGCTATTCGGTTGCTGGCGCTCGCCCCGGAATACGAAGAAAATCACTGGTTGATTCGGGAATGCGTCCAGCAGGGAATTACGGTATCAGCAGCGCATACGGCGGCAACCTACGAGGACATACAGCGGGCGGTTGGGATGGGATTGTCCCATTCGACGCATACATTCAATGCGATGACTGGACTCAATCATCGCTTGCCGGGGACGGTGGGGGCGGTACTATCGATGCCAGAGATCTCCTGTGAATTGATTGCCGATACCGTGCATGTGCATCCGGCAGTGATGCAAATACTGGTCGCGGCAAAGGGGATCGGCGGCACGATTTTGATTACAGACGCTGTTCGTGGGGCGGGACTGCCAGTGGGTTCGCAGTACGAACAGGATGGACGGCCGATCACGGTCGGCGAGAACTCGGTGTGTCTGCCCGATGGGACGCTGGCGGGCAGCAAACTGACGATGGAACTGGGCGTTCAGAACCTCAAGAGGGCGCTAGGGCAATCGTTGGAAGCGATCTGGCCGGCAGCAAGCCTCAACGCAGCGCGAGCAATACGAACCGACGCACACAAAGGGTCGCTAGAGCAGGGTAAAGACGCCGATATCGTGCTGGTGGATGAAAACATCACGGTGCAGATGACCATCGCCGAGGGAGTTACGGTTTACAGCCGACCTCATTGAAGTTCGTTCCAGCGTCGGAATGAAGGGTGAAATAGTAGCACTAGTTCTTTTATGTGAGTAGACAACATTTCGATTCCGGGCTACAATCCATCGTAGGTAATTGATACTTTAGGGGCACTCGAATACACGGCTTTCCCTTCTAGAATAGCTGCCATGACAGACACTAGGATTTGCTCGGTTTGCAGTAAAGAAAACACGCGTGATGCGACGCTGTGCGCCTCATGTGGCGCGCCGCTGCTATCGCTGCTGCCCTCGCGCACGACCAGCCACATTGAAGCGCCAGTATTGAAACCGACTCCTTCTGAACGCGCGGTACAGCTCACCCGATTGTACGCTGATATTCTCGTGTTCCAAATTGCAGGATATGACCAACCTGCCCTAGTCAAGGCCAGTGCGGGCAAGGTCACTGTTGGACGTTACAGCCCTGGCGAAATCCCACCCATCCTCGACCTGACTCCATACAATGCGAGCGCGATGGGCGTCTCACGGAATCACGCGGTCATCAACCGGCAGGGAAATGGATACAGTATCCAAGACCTGGGCAGCACGAACGGCACGTGGCTCAATGAGACACGCCTTTCTCCGAACCAAGCCTACGAAATGAAAACGGGCGATACGCTGAGGCTTGGTCAGGTCACGATGTTGGTGTACTTCCGCACAGCCGATGAATCGACTGAAGACATCCTGAATCTGCACATGGGTCAGAATGCGCTGGTTCCATTCAAACTATCCCTAAAGGACTTGCAGAGCGCCATCCTCCCTTATCTGAATACGTTGGCTGCCATCCAGAGCATCTGCAATGAGGCGCTGGATCAGCCATTCTCCGAGATGATGATCGGTAGCCTAAGTGTCGAAAGTTCGAGTCCGATCATTTCGGTGAAAGTCTCTGGCGTTCATCAAGCGGTACGATTGGTTCGGAACAAGGGTGCTGTCTGGCGTGAAGTGCATTTAGAGACGATTGAGTATTTGAGCCGGGCGCGTGAAGTCCGTTCCACAACAGGCGAGTTTGTGAATGGAAAGACCGGAAAACTGCGAGAAGCGCTGAACGTTGCCATAATTGAACTGGCGCAAGATTTTCTCTCCGACCTGATGCCAGAGCGGAGCACTTCCGAGAGGCAAACCTATCAAGAACGCCTCGCCATGCAGCTTCATGCCCTGGCGCTCAGCCCGATTCGCCTCTTGACCGAATAGGCTGCATTGCGCGGGCCGCGCAATGCGACCATAATTCCATCAAGAACAAACTTCAATTCAAGATCACCATGTCGCAAAAACTGGACAATCTGACCGGACAGTCGATTCGCGGTTATGAGCTGCATGAACGGATCGGTCAAGGTGGGTTCGGGACGGTTTACCGCGCGTATCAAACAGTGGTCGAGCGCGAGGTTGCGATTAAGATCATCCTGCCTGAACACGCTAACGATCCCGATTTCATTCGTCGGTTCGAATCCGAAGCGCGATTGGTGGCGCGTCTGGAACATCCCCATATCGTCCCGCTGTACGATTACTGGCGTGAACCAGGCATGGCCTGTCTGGTAATGCGATATCTGCGCGGAGGCAGCCTGCAGGATCGACTTGACACCGAAGGTACTTGGCCCCTGAACGCCATCGCAAAGATGCTCGATCAGGTGGCAGACGGGTTAGACGTCGCCCACCGCAGCAGCATCGTACACCGGGACTTGAAACCGGCCAACATCCTGCTCGACGAACAGGGCAATGCCTACGTAGCCGATTTCGGGATTGCGAAGAAGCTGACCGCAGAAGCGCAAGCTCCCAGCTTGGAAGATCGCTACGGCTCACCCGCGTTCATCTCCCCAGAACAGGTCACCGGGCGGCCGGTATCGCCACAAAGTGACATCTACAGTCTGGGATTGGTTCTCTATGTCCTGCTGACCGGGCAAGCCCCTTTTCCAGACATGGACACGACCACCGTCATTCGCAGGCAGGTCAGCGAAACGCTGCCCGGACTGCAAAGCATCCGCCCTGACCTACCGTATGCGCTCAATCCGATCATCTGGCGAGCCACGTCAAAACGGCCTGATCTGCGCTATGCCAGCGCCCTTGATCTGGCAGCTGATTTCCGGCAGGCGATTGGGGCAGCTCCACTGCACGAGCAGGAAAGCAGCGGCAATTTTACGTCAGGTCCTGGCAGCGCGGTGTCCTCCAAAGGCAGCACCGTCATTCTGAACCCGCAGTCCGCGCCCGCAAACCCCTACAAGGGACTGAATTCGTTTCAAGAGGCCGACGCAAGTGATTTCTTCGGTCGCAGTGCCCTGGTGCAGCGGCTGTTGGCACGCCTTTCGGCAAAAGGCCGCTTTTTAGCAGTGGTCGGGCCGAGCGGCAGCGGGAAATCCAGCGTCGTCATGGCCGGTTTGATCCCTGCACTAAAACAGGGAGTACTCTACGGGTCACAAGACTGGTACTACGTGCAGATCACACCAGGAACATCACCGATCAATCAGTTGGCCGAGGCACTGCTGCGTATAGCGACAACGGTTCCAGAGTCGCTGCCAGAACGGCTGGCAGATTCGGATAATGCGCTCAATGACCTAATCCTGACTCTTCTGCCGGAGCCTGGCTCGGAGATGCTGCTGGTCATCGATCAGTTTGAAGAGCTGTTCACGCTCACGACTAACGAGGCGGAACGCCAGCAAACACTCAGCCTGCTGCACAAAGCCGTGACCTCCGAACAGAGTCGCCTTCGGGTAATCGTCACGCTGCGCGCCGACTACTATGACCGTCCCCTGCTTTATCCAGGCTTCAGTGATCTGATGCGCGATCACACCGAGATCGTGATACCGTTGACTTCGGCAGAGATGGAATCGGCGATTGTCAATCCGGCGGAGCGGCACGGCGTCCATTTCGAGGTTGGTCTCGTGGCTGACATCATTGCCGCAGTGAATCGTCAACCCGGAATGCTGCCGCTGCTCCAGTTCGCTCTCACCCAGCTCTACGAGCAGCGGGAAGGTTATGTGCTGACCAATAAGGCTTACGAGGCGATAGGCGGAGTCAGCGGAGCGCTGGCAAAACACGCCGATGAAGTCTACGAGGCGCTGGATTCAGCCAGTCAAGCAGCCGCACGTCAGTTGTTCATGCGCCTGGTCAATCCTGATGAAGCAGCCGGGGACAGCCGGCGGCGAGTCAAACGCACTGAACTGAGCGCTATTGCCAGTGATCGCCGGATCATGCAGGAAGTCATCGACGCCTTTGGTCGAGCCAGGCTACTCACGTTCGACTATGAACCAGCGACCCGTACTCCGACAGTGGAAATTGCCCATGAGGCGCTGATTCGAGCCTGGGGACGACTGAAGTTATGGCTAGATTCCAACCGAGATGAACTCCGGTTGCATCGCAAACTCACCACGGCCACGGTCGATTGGGTACTTGCCAAGCGCGATCCTAGCTTTCTAGCGACCGGATCACGGCTCAGCGAACTCGAACCACTGATTCTCTCGTCATCGCTCAAACTGACTCAGGACGAGTCGAGTTATTTGTGGGCCAGCGTTGCGGCACGACAGCGCAGCACGCAGCGGCTGCGAGCGCTGCTGATTGGTATGGTCGTTTTCTCGATGGTGGCGCTCATCTTGGCCGTCTTCGCGATGGATCGCCAGAGGGCAGCGGAAGTCGAACGGCAGCGAGCCGACGAACAGACACAGCTTTCGCGCTCACGTGAACTCGCGGTCAGCGCCCTAACTGGACTTGAAAGCCCCGACTTGAACCTACTTCTCTCCGTTGCAGCTTTGAACACAGCCGACACGCCGGCTGCCCGCAACAGTCTGCTCACTAACTTGCAGGAAAACTGGTCAGTGGATCGCTTTCTCCACGGACATACCGATGGAATCCGGACTGTGGCATTCAGCCCTGATGGTCGTTTGTTTGCCACAGCAGGACGGGATCGCAACATTATTTTGTGGGATGCGAATACATTTCAGCCGATTGGCGAACCACTTCTCGGCCATACCGATTGGATCAATACGCTCGTGTTCACACCAGACAGTCTGACCCTGATCTCGGCAGGCAGTACAGGCAACATCTGGCGCTGGGATATAAGAACCGGACAAGCTATCGGAACACCACTATCCGGTGCTGAAAACGGCGTTTACAGCCTAGCAACCAGTCCCGACGGCCAGATGGTTGCAGCTGGAGATGGTGCAGGCAGCATTGCCGTGTGGGACTTATCGAGTGGAACGCGCGTCTCCGACTCCAAGAACGCGCACAGTGATGTGATCTACACTCTCGCTTACACCCCTGATGGGCAGTATCTGGCATCAGGAGGTGGCGACAGCCTGATTCGGCTCTGGGATGCGAAAACAATGGAGCCAGTTGGAGAACCATTAGCGGGGCACGAGAGCCTCGTGCTGACATTGGCATTTACAGTAGATGGCATGACTTTGGCCTCAGCCGGTGTGGATCAGAGCATCATCCTGTGGGATATTCCCAGCGGCACCCTGCTTGACCAATTCAGCAGCGGGCATACAGAAAGGATCAGGTCACTGGCGTTCAGTCCCGATGGTCGTCTCATGGCTACTGGATCGGCGGACGAGACTGTGCGGCTGTGGACTACGGAAACATTCGAGACAATTGGCGAACCGCTCCAGGGACATGAAGAGGCGGTATGGAGCGTAGCCTTCAGCCGCGACAGCCGCAGACTGGTTTCAGGGTCAGGCGATGAGGATACCCCTCAGCACAGTCTGATTGTGTGGAATCTGGAGTCGCCTCCAGCGTTAATGAAGCAAGCATTCAGGCGGAACTCGGACGTTCTGGCCGCATCAATTAACCCTGATGGAAGTCAATTTGCCATAGCGGGAGGAATCGAATCGGGAGATTCGTCCATTCAGATCATTGATGCGGCGATGGGCGAGTTAACCGTTTCTCTGGTTGGGCACGAACGTTATGTCACCGGATTAGCGTACACCTCGGATGGAAACAGTCTGATTTCTGCCAGCGTAGATGGAACAGTTCGCGTGTGGGACATACGGGAAGGTCAAATGCGACGAACCCTGATACTCCCAACCGGGACAACAGAATTGATCTTTGCCGCACTGGCGGTCAGCCCAGATGGTTCCACCATAGCAGCAGGCGGTGACAATCAACAGATCGCGCTCTGGAATGACACACACAGTGACCTACCGCGTATCCTTCCACAAAGCCATACGGATTCTATTCTGGCGCTGGCCTTTAGTCCGGATGGGCAAACACTGGCCTCAGCGGGTTGGGACAAGGCGATCCTGTTATGGGATGTGCCTTCGGGAACACTGCGTCCGATCCAATTGAGGGGACATACAGAGGCAGTCATGACCCTTGCATTCACAACAGATGGAAAATGGCTCATATCGGGATCGCGCGACGGGACAATTCGGGTGTGGGACTTGAGCGCGGCACAGCCTACCAGTCAGGTGCTGAGTGGGCACAGCGATTGGGTGACGGCGGTGGCCGTGAGTTCCGATGGTCAGTTCTTCGCTTCAGCGAGTCTGGATCGCACGGTTATCCTCTGGGACCTCCCCAGCCTCCAACGGATCGGGAAGCCGCTGGCGGCCGGCACAGATTGGATCACCAGTCTGGCAATAGCACCGGACACTCAAATACTACTAATGGGAACACAAGACGGCCAAGTCATTACCTGGAACACAGATACGGATGCCTGGAAGCAACAAGCGTGCGCGGTGGCAAATCGCGATTTCACTAGAGGTGAGTGGGCGCGTTTCCTGGGCGACCTTCCATTCACACCTACATGTAATTCTTCATCGTAGAGCTTGGCGAGTCATGCACCAATAAGCAAACCGCCGAACCTGCTAAGTTCGGCGGTTTGAATATCACTGGCTCTCAAGGCGTGGATGTCGGATATGGCTCAGCACCCTGTCCACCGACAGGCGGGGTCGCGGAAGGAAGGTCTGTCGGAATTGGGGTAAGCGTCGGAAGTGCTGTGGGCGGAACCGGCGTCAGCGACGGGAGCGGTGTTGAAGACGGTATCTCGCTGGGGACTGGCGTGAAGGTATCCGTCGGCGGGATGGGCGTCAACGTTGGCAGCGGTGTAGTGGTTGGCAGTGGTGTGTCAGTAGCCGTATCGGTTGGCACTGGCGTGGATGATGCCGTCGGCGTGTCGGACGGAACCAGACTCGCCGTCCAGGTGGCCGTCAAGCTTGGCGTCGCTGTCGGCGATGGGCTTTGTGTAACAGTAGCCGTCGAGGTCAGGGTGGGCTGTGGCGTCGCGGTGTTGGTGGGCGTCCACGTCACGGTTGAGGTGGGTGTAAAAGTAGCAACCAAGGGCGGCGCAACGGTGATATGGCGTTCAAGACTGTCGACAGGAGCCACATCCACACCGCTGAGATTATAAGGCTGTGGTTCACCGGGCGGCGCAGCGGCAACGAGGTTGTTATCGAGCGGAACAGTTATGCTGGTTCCGGCCACTGAAACCTGCTCGACCCCCAGCGCCTCAACCTTGGCAGCGCCCTCAAGCGTATTCACAACCATCGTCTTCTGGTGAGGGTCAGTCTGAATGAAGGCAGTAGACCCGAGCTTGATCTTCACTTCATTGATCCACAATCGGATTTCTGCCACCCCTTCAGGAGTTTGTATCAGAATCCCATCGTTAGGAGCCTGCGAACAGGTGGTCTGCTGATCGCCGTTCTTCAAGAAGAACGCCTGCATTGGACCGTAACTGGTCAAGGCAGGATCAATGACTGGCAAGATATCCAGATCAGAAGTTGTCTGGATCAGCGATTGGCGAACCCAACCTGTTCCCCCTGTAGGAAGAACGACATATAGCCAGGCATGATCCTTCGAGCGCCCCCGCGCCTGAATGATTTGACCAGGAACTAGGGCCATCATGACGAAAGCGCGATTGGATGGCAACCGCCGGACATTGGCATTGCTGGGGCCCCGCACAGTTACATCCACCAATTGGCTCTGATCAGGAACCGCATTCTGGATCTGAACGTCACCGAAAACGAGCAGCGTGGCATTATGGTTGGAAGCTTGATCAGCGATATCCGCCTTGATTTTCATGATGGCGACCCCCCAGGTCTGATTCTGGAGGTCCATTGGGCTGAGACGCAGCGTACTCAAATGAGCCAGATCGACCTTATCACCGACCTCATCGAAATTGAAGGGCACGTCAATTGACTGGGGTTGAGCTTCCAAGTGGATGTGGCCGTAGCAGGCTTGATTGCGACTTGTTCCACTGCAAACCTGTTCGCTGGCTTCGAGCGCGGCCTTAATGAAGTCACTGCATTCAGCGACTTCCTGAGCCAAGACCGTAACCGGAGCAAGAATCAAGAGGAGCAAAACCAACCATCGTGCAGCCCAGGAAATTCTCATCGAGAGTAACCTTTGTCCCATGTACACAAGACAGGACACACTCTTCACACCCATTATACTCTACGATGTTCTACAGTGTCTATTGGAGATTGTTAACGCCCCTCGAAAACACTATAAGACTCCAATAACACATTGGGAGTCACGATAACGTATTGGTGATGGCATCGAAGTCTGTATCCACAAACTGCCGACGATAGAGGTGGCTGTATAATCCTCCACGAGCAAGAAGTTCCTGATGGTTCCCATCTTCGACGATTCGTCCCCTCTGCATAACCAGAATTCGATCCGCATCACGAACTGTACTCAGACGGTGCGCGATCACAATGCTGGTACGACCAACCAACACCTGCTGAAGACCCTGCTGGATCAGGGCTTCTGTCTCGGTGTCGATGCTGCTGGTCGCCTCATCAAGGACCAGCACACTGTTCGGGCTGTGAATCAAGGCACGCGCCAAGGCAATGAGCTGGCGCTGACCTTGTGATAGATTTGCACCTCCTGGCAACAGCAGGTGGTCATATTGCCCAGGCAGGCGCTCAATAAACGGCGCGGCACAAGCCAGTTCAGCGGCAGAGCGGATTTGTTCGAGTGTTACAGTCTCATCGAACAATCTGAGGTTGTCAGCTATTGTTCCGTTGAAGCAGTAAGGCGTTTGCGGAACTACAGCCACAAAATGGCGAAGATCGCGCAACGGAATATCCCGCACATCGATTCCGCTGATACAGATGCAGCCTTCAGAAACGTCATAGAAGCGGGTGAGCAATGCAGCCAGCGAACTTTTCCCTGCGCCGGTTGCTCCAACAATCGCAACCCGCTGACCGGCAGGCACACGTAGGGAAATGTCATGAAGAATCGGGTTGCTCGCCTCATAGCCAAAAGTGACTCGATCAATCTCAATCGAAGGGACGAAAGAAGCGGGTTTCTGTGGCAAGATCGCATCACGAACAGCGGGACGCGCCTGGAGCATCCGCGCAATACGTTCCCCTGCCGAAAGCGCGGTCTGAATCTGCGTGAACTGCTCAGATAGCTGCAAGATGGGGTCAAAACTACGGCGTGTATACTGAATGAACGAAACCAACATGCCCAGGCTGGCCCACCCCGCCAGCACGCCGTAACCTCCGCCATACAGCACCAGCGCCAGGCCAATGGTTGTCAGCAGTTGGAGCAGGGACGAGTACACCGTATACAAATCGCGGATTTCCATATGGACATCGCGGTAACGACGGTTGATGGTTTCGAACTCAGTACGGCTGAGGGATTGACGTCCAAAAAGCTGCACCAACAGCATCCCACCAAACTGCTCGTTGATATAGGCCAGATACTCAGCTACCACGCGGTGATACAGGCTGGATTGGTCTCGAATCTTTCGGCGAAAGTAGATGGTTGCAACCGTCATGACCGGCAGCACACACAAGCCGATCAATGCCAATCGCCAATTAATAGCAAACATCACCGCCGCAATACCAATCACCGTCACCAGGTTGCTGGCAACGATGACGATGCTGGTCGAAAGCAGCTCAGTCAGCGCCTCAATGTCATTGGACATGCGCGATACGATCTGTCCGACAGGTGTCGTATTGAAAAAACGCATGTCTTGTTTCAGGATATGCTCGAACAGCGCCTGTCGAAGATTGACCAAGGCACTTTGCCCAACCGTCTGCAGAAGAATGGTATGCCAGAGACGCAGGCCGAACAAGGCAACAATAGAACCGAGATAGGCAGCCCCATAGGGCCAAAGAGCGTCCAGATTTCTGTTCTGGATGGGCCCGTCGATAGCATGCTGGATCAAGTAAGGTGGCAGCAGCGAAAAGATGGTCACACCAACCAGCATGCCGAAGACCAGAAGCATCTGTTTCCAATAGGGGCTGACAAACCGCAGCAGCATACGAAGCAGGTAGCGATCTGTCAGTGAGTCCCCGCCTCCGTCCGCGGGAGACCGCCAGTTTCTCGAAAGCAGCCCAGACAAGAACGGGGCAAAACGGAGGTTAGACATCTGACTGTCCTTCAGCTCCAGTATCAATTTCGCGTTCAACCATACGGGCGTAGATGCCGTCACGGGCCAGCAGCTGCTCATGCGTACCCCGATCGACAATCCGCCCTTCGGACATGACGATGATTTCATCGGCATCTCTGGTCGTTGCCAGGCGGTGAGCAATAATGATGCTAGTACGTGTCCGCAGCACACCGCGCAGGTCATTCAGTATGTCGGCAGCCGTGTGCGTATCGATGCTCGACAGGGCGTCATCCAAAACCAGAATGGCCGGATCACGGATGATCGCTCTGGCAATCGCTACACGCTGCTTCTGGCCGCCGGAAAGCATGACTCCTTTTTCCCCAACCACCGTGTCCATGCCATGGGGAAGTTGGGGTAAGTCGTTGCTGAGGCGGGAGATGTGAACAGCGCGATCCAATCGGTTATCATCCAGATCGCCCTGCCCCATCCGCACGTTGGCGTGAACTGGTTGGCTGAACAGGAAGGTGGACTGGGGTACATAGGCAATGAAGCGGCGGAGTTCTTCCAGCGGAATCGTCTGCACATCGCGCCCATCGATCAAGACGCGCCCTTCAGTCGGATCGATGATGCGCGCCAACAGATTGATCAGGAGGGTCTTGCCGCAGCCAGTTGGGCCAACAATGGCAACGACCTTGCCCGCAGGAATGGTCAGGGAGACATTCCGCAACAACCAGATACCATCCTGTTGCAAGCCCACGCCCTCAAAGGTGATTTCGCCCCGGATCGATGGAAGAGATGCAGCCTGTGGGCTGGTATGGATAGCTGCATGTTGAAGCAGCGGGGTCAGGCGCGTCAGTGCGCCCTTCGCCTGCTGCAAACGCTGGTAAATGGTTCCCAGCTGGAGAAGAACATTACTAATCATGCCCAGGTAGATGAGAAATTGGACGAAGTTGCCAATAGACAGACTACCCTGAAGGGTCAGGACTCCGCCGAAGACCACGACCACCGCGGCGGTTAGTTCGCTAATCATATTGGGCAGCATCCCGACGGGTTCATTGCGGCGCTTGAAATACAACCAGCGCCGCTTGTATTCTATGTTCTGTTGAAAGAATGCCTGGCTGGCCCCCTCTTCTCGGCCAAACGTCTTGATGGTCTGAATGCCGCTGACTGAATCCTGAACGAAGGCGGAGAGCGAGCCTGCCTGTTCCTGAACCTGCTCGAAGACGGGCGCGAGGACACTGCCTGCCCGCATCTGGATGGCAGTCGAAATCGAAAGCACGATGAACACCACTACAGTGAGCGTAGTGTTGATGGTTCCTAGGAGTATGAAAGTCACGATCAGGATCATGAAGGCGCTGCCAAAGCGGGTGAACCCGATGGCCAGCAGCCGCCAGATCATGTCGAGGTCGCTGTACATCCGCGAGATTAGATCGCCAGGAGAATAGGTCTGGTAAAAGCGCTGGTCGAGCGTCAGCAGGTTGTCAAACAAGGTCTGACGAATATCGAAGTTCACGAAATAGGCGACAGTACCGCTCCAGCGCCGCTGACCGTAGAAGGCCGCAACCGTAATGATCGCTAGAGCAAGCAAGGCGGCGGCATAGCCGACCAGTTCGTCGAGCGCGATGTTCTGTTTGATCTGGTCGATGATGATGCCAACCAGATAGGGTTCCGCCGCCGAGGTGATTCCGCCAATCCCGCCAGAGACCAACGCGCCGATGGCCGCCCAGCGATACCGATTGATGTATCGACCGAGCCAACGCAAATTCGCCGCCGGCTGATCGATTATATGAAGCGATTCAGAATCCGTCTGCACGAAGACTTCTCCGCCACATTCGGCGCATCATCACCGCGATCATGTTCAGCCGAGCCTGACCTCAGCGCCCTGTTCGGAGGATCGATAGATCGCATCCAATAGGGTGACACCGAGCAAGCCTTGCTGTCCCGTGCTCGAAGGCTCCAGCCCCTGACGAATCCGGGCAGTCAGCTCCTTGATCAGTGCTTCGTGCCCCTGCGCCCCTTCGGGACGGATGACCGGGATAATCGTGACAGCCTCACCCTCGATCTCGGTATACAACCGGATGGTATCTTCGCTGGAATAGTGGCGCACATGCAGGACGGCCGTACCTTCCGTGCCCTGAAGTTCGATGCGGAAGGAATCCTCTTTGGGCTGGGTATGCTCGGCCCAGGTTACTTCCATTGCCAGACTCGCGCCACCAGCCAACCGCATGAAGGCCGTGCCACCGTCATCGACATTGAACTCGTCCTCACCAACGCGGCCTGGACGCCGCCCCCACGTCTTCCGCCCTTCCGGGCCGAACAGACTGCGCGTCTGGGCGCTGACCGTCAGGACCTGAGGGAAGTTCATCATCCACAGCGCCAGATCGAGAATATGGACACCCAGGTCGATCAACGCCCCACCGCCAGAGAGCTTCTTACTGCCGAAGACCCCCCAACCCGGAATGCCGGTCTCTCGACGCCAGGCAATATGGGCGTGGTAGATCTTTCCCAGACGGCCGCTCTGAACCACGCGGTTGATCCACTGAGAATCGGCGCGGTAGCGGTAGTTGTACGAGACCATCAGGTGACGCTGTGCCTGCCGCGCGGTTTCGACCATAGTCGCGGCTTCGTCGACCGTCACGGCCATCGGTTTCTCGCAGATGACGTGCACTCCAGCTTTCAGCCCGGCGATGGTCGCCTCGGCGTGGAGCGCGTTCGGCAGACACACACTTGCGATGTCGAGCTTGGCTTTGCGAAACATCTCGGCATAATCGGTGAAGCGAGCTTCGATGCCCCACTCATCGGCAGCTTCGTTCAAGCGTTGGGCGTTCATATCGCAGACGGCCACGAGTTCGGCGTCTTCGCTACCTCGGTATCCCCGCGCATGTGCCTTGCCGACCCCCAACCCGATGATACCTGCCCGCAGTTTCGGTCGAGACATATTGAATCACTCCAGCGAATTAACGATCATCCCGTCATTATAGACCCACCGCTTGAGTCCAAATAGGACGTAACCGCTGGGCTAAATGGAATTGGTGAAATGAGGGTCATCTGCTAGACTCCGCGTCGGATTTCGAGATTCACACGCACAAAAAAGGGTGCCGAATGATCGCAGCCCACCCCATACTACTGCCTGTTCCACGTCAGTTGCAGCTCACCAGCGAACAATTTGAGATCGCAGCGCAAGGTCTGATCTGGATCGACGCGCCGGGGCTGCTGTTCGAGGCCAAGCGGCTGCAAACGGCGCTCAAGCGATATGCAGGCGCGGACTGGGAAATCGGCTGCGGCGGACAGAGCGGACCAGTGATATGCCTGGAAACGACATCATCGCTGAGCAAAACCGAACACTACCGCCTGACTATCAGTTCATCTGACATCTCAATTGAAGGCAGTGACGCAGCCGGTGTGTACTATGGAGTCTGTACACTACATCAGATCATTCAGCAGTACGGGAAAAATCTGCCTGGGATGCAGATCGAGGACTCGCCAGACTTCCCGGCCAGAGGGGTGATGCTGGACATCAGCCGAGACAAAGTTCCGACCCTGACAACTGTGATGGAACTCATCGACCGATTGTCCACCTGGAAGATCAACCAGCTGCAACTCTATATGGAGCATACCTTCACCTATCGCCAGCACCCGGTGGTATGGGCCGAGGCGTCTCCGTTCACCAGTCAAGACATTCTGGAACTAGATCGATTCTGTCGGGAACGGCATATCGAACTGGTTCCGAACCAGAACAGCCTAGGGCATATGGAACGGTGGCTCAAGCATCCCGCTTATCATGATCT
Source organism: uncultured Anaerolineaceae bacterium (assembly GCA_964556745.1). Taxonomy (GTDB): domain Bacteria; phylum Chloroflexota; class Anaerolineae; order Aggregatilineales; family Phototrophicaceae; genus CFX2. The sequence continues at coordinate 81,171 of CAZKXW010000002.1, read as the reverse complement.
CTCCGAATGTCCTGACGGATTTGAGCTGCCGTGGGGCGGGTTCAGCCCACCGACGACGCTAAATCCCATTGACCCGCGCAGTCTGGAATTGGTCTTCAGCCTCTATGATGAACTGCTGCCGCACTTCACCAGCCGGAATTTCAATGTGGGCGGTGATGAACCCTGGGAATTGGGTCAAGGCAAGAGCAAGCTGGCGGTGGATGAACGCAATGGACGGGTTTACCTGGACTATCTGCTCAGACTCCATCAGACCGTCACCGAACGCGGATTCAAGCCCCAGTTTTGGGCAGATATTATTCTGCACTACCCCGATCTGATCCCGGAACTGCCAAAAGACCTGACGGCCATGCTGTGGGGCTACGAAGGTGGCGAAGAAGCTGAAGTCAGTTGGGAAGCCAACTGTGCGATTGTCGCCCAGTCGGGAATTCCATTCTATGTCTGTCCGGGGACTTCGAGCTGGAATGCGCTGTCCGGGCGAACGGATAACGCGATAGACAACTGCCGGATTACGGCGGTACATGGCATTCGCTCCGGCGCGGTCGGTTACCTCAACACCGATTGGGGCGATCGCGGTCACTGGCAGCCGCTGCCGGTGAGTTATCTCGGTTTCGCCTGCGGGGCCGCTTTCTCATGGTGTTACGAGTCCAACCAAAGCATTTCGCTGCCTGAAGCGCTCAATCTATTCGCTTTTGAAGACCGAGCGGGCGTGATGGGGAAACTCGTCTATGACCTGGGCAACATCTATCGCCATATTGGGCCGCCAAACATCAATGGACAGGTGCTGGCAACCACTTTGCAGCAAAACGCCGATCAGGTCATACAGCACTATCGAGATAATTTCGTCCAGGGAAATTTGCAGCCCGATCTGAGGCCAACCACACTGCGACAGGTCCTGGGCATGATCGACTCAATCCTGGCAGATCTCGATAAGAGTGATATGCAAAGTCCAGATGCGGCGCTGATCCGCGCCGAGTACGAACAGGTTGGCAACCTGCTGCGTCACTCGATCTACCGGTTGTTAAGGCTGGCGGGGGATCCTGTGAAATCGTCAGCAGAACTTCAGGCTGATCTGATGGGGCTGCTGGAAGTCCAACGTAAAAACTGGCTGGCGCGAAACCGGCCCGGCGGGTTGGAAGACAGCCTTGAGCGCTTCAATCACCTGTTTGCCGAGTACCGCTGATCGGTTGCCATAAGGCATGTTATAATCCAATAGGTAGAACACCTCGCCAGGGATGGTCAATTCAAATGAAATATACTTCTGAGACGATGCTCGTTCGCTCGCAGGACACCGGCCGCACCGGGGTTTTCGCCTCTGTGACCGCCGAACAAGCTGGATGGCAGTTCCTCAACATGGCAGCGCGGCGCATGAATCGGGGTGAGCGCTGGCAGGCAGCCACCGAAGGATACGAGTACGGGCATGTGATCCTGGGTGGGCGGTGCAGCCTTCGGTCCACCGCGGGGGATTTTCTTGACATTGGCCGCCGCAGTGATGTTTTCAGCGGAAAACCCTACGCAGTTTATCTGCCGCGCAGTACACGTTTTGAGGTCGAAGCCCTGAGCGACGGTCTGGAAATCGCAAGCTGCTGGGTCAAGACCGATCAGGATCATCCTGCCCAACTAGTTACGCCAGAGATGTGCGCCATCGAACTGCGCGGCGGTGGCAACGCCTCACGCCAGATCACTAGCATCTTCCCGCCGGGCTTCGACTGCCACCGGTTGGTGGTCGTGGAAGTGTACACGCCTGGTGGGAACTGGTCGAGCTACCCACCCCATAAGCACGATGTGCATCGAGTTGATGAGCAAGGCAACCTGCTTGAGGCTGACCTGGAAGAAATCTACTTCTATAAGATCGATAAACCGGATGGGTATGCCTACCAGCGCGTGTATACGGACGACCGGCATATCGATGCAGTGATGATGGCCGCGAATCACGATATGGTGCTGGTTCCTGAAGGCTATCACCCAGTCGTGAGCGCGCACGGGTACACAACGTACTATTTGAACTTTCTGGCTGGTTCAGCACAATCACTGGCGAATGCCGATGATCCGGCGCACAGTTGGGTAAAGGCAACCTGGACAGAACTCGATCCGCGCCTGCCGATTGTCGGTTGAGACACAAATCATCAAGGGGAAAACACCGTGCGAATTAAGTGGTATGGTCATGCGTGCTTCCGCATCACCAGCGATGATGGACGCAGCATCGTCACCGACCCCTACACACCTGAAACGGCCGGGTACGAACCGATCAGCGAAGCCGCCAATATAGTCATCATTTCGTCGGACAATGATACCTTTCACTGCCGGGCCGACCTCATTCCTGGCCAGCCTATTGTCATCAATGCGCTGGCGCTGGCACTGCAAGGCGGGCACCGGCTGGTGAACGGCATCCCGGTACAGGCGATCAAGGCAATGGAGGCCCTCGACCATCACGAGCATGATCCCGACCAGAACGGCATGTATCGCTTCGAGGTAGATGGTATTCACATTGGACATCTCGGTGATGTAGGGAACCCCCTGACCGACGAGCAAATGCGCTTCTTTTCCGGAATTGATATTCTCCTGGCGCTGGCCGGTGGACATCCCACGATTGCCCTGGACGACCTGTATACCATCATCGAACGGGTGCACCCGCGCATGGTCGTCCCGATGCACTTCCGCACGCTGCGCTATAAACCGCGCAACACCTTCTGGATTCAATCCTTTCTCAATTACTTCAATCCAAAAGATGTGGATTTCGCCTGTAAAACCGAGATTGTGCTGAGCAGGGCCGATCTGCCCGAAACCACGCGGGTCATGGTGCTGGCCCATGCCTGCTAGAACGGTGAAGCGTTGAGCTGGAAATATTGAATTGAGGGACGACATGAAAACAAGACGGCTGACGATGGCACAAGCCCTTATTCTTTACCTGAGCTATCAGTACACCGAACGTGATGGCCATGAGCAGCCTTTCTTCGCCGGATGCTGGGGCATTTTCGGACATGGGAATGTGGCCGGCATCGGCCAGGCGCTCCAGCAGTATGCCGATCTGCTGCGCTACTATCAGGCGCGCAACGAGCAGGCCATGGTACATACCTCGGTCGCCTATGCCCGGATGAAAAACCGTTTACAGACTTTCGCCTGCACGACTTCGATTGGGCCGGGCGCAACCAACATGATTACTGGCGCGGCAGTTGCCACCATCAACCGGGTTCCGGTGCTGCTACTGCCGGGGGATATTTTCGCCGAACGCCGACAAGCACCTGTGCTTCAGCAGCTTGAAGCAGATTATTCACAGGACGTCTCGGTGAACGACTGCTTCAAGCCCGTCTCCCGTTACTGGGATCGGATCAACCGTCCAGAGCAGATCATCACCGCGCTGCCGGAAGCGCTGCGCGTGCTGACCTCACCTGCTCAAACCGGTGCAGTTACGCTGGCCCTGCCCCAGGATGTCCAGACGATGGCCTTCGACTATCCAGAGGCCATGTTCGAGAAGCGCATCTGGCATGTGCCGCGCAACCGGCCAGATACAGCCAGCCTGAAACGGGCTGCTGAGTGGATTAAAGCCAGCAACAAACCGCTGATCGTAGCTGGCGGCGGGGTGATATACAGCGATGCCACCGATGCGCTGCGGCAGTTTGTAGCCTCTACGGGCATCCCGGTTGGCGAAACGATGGCCGGCAAAGGCTCCCTGCCCTACGACAATCCACTCAACCTGGGCGCAATAGGCGTGACCGGGACGCTCGGCGCAAACCGGATGGCGCGTGACACCGATCTGGTCATCGGCATCGGCACGCGCTACAGCGACTTCACGACAGCATCGAAAACAGCATTCCAGAATCCCAACGTGCGCTTCATCAACATCAACGTGACCGAATTCGATGCGCACAAACACAGTGCCATTCCGCTGGTAGGAGATGCTCGCGTAACGCTCGAGGAATTGATGATCGCACTTGAAGGCTGGCAGACCGACTCCAGCTATCAGGCGCAGGCTAGACGGTTCAACCAGGAGTGGGATGCTGAAGTTGAACGCATCTACAACCTGGAACACGGCCCGTTGATGAGCCAGGGCGAAGTCATCGGGGTGGTCAACCGGCTGTCGAAGCCAGACGATGTGATGTTGAATGCCGCAGGAAGCATGCCGGGCGATCTGCATAAACTCTGGCGCACACGGAATACCAAGGGCTACCATCTGGAATACGGCAACTCGACGATGGGCTACGAAATTCCCGGCGGCATCGGCGTGAAGATGGCCGATCCCAGCCGCGAGGTCTATGTCATGATTGGCGATGGCTCATATCTGATGATGCCCTCGGAAATCACGACCGCGGTGCAGGAGGGGATCAAACTTATCCTGGTGCTGGTGGACAACCACGGGTTCGCCAGTATCGGTGGCCTGTCCAAAGCGGTCGGCAGCGATGGCTTCGGCACCAAATATCGCTATCGCACTGAGAGTGGGCTGCTTGATGGCGAGGTACTGCCCATCGATTTCGCGGCGAATGCGGCCAGCCTCGGCGCTCAGGTCATCAAAGCCAGCAACCGTGACGAACTCGCCAGCGCCATCCTTCGCGCTCAGGAGATGACCACGACTGTCTGCATCGTCGTGGAGACGGATCGACGGCAGCGAGTTGGCGGCTACGAATCCTGGTGGGATGTCGCCATCGCTGAGGTTTCGGATAACCCCGCTGTGCAGCAAGCCCGCAAAGAATTTGAAGCGGCCAAGGCCAAAGAACGTCACTTTTTCTAATGGGAAAACCAAATCAAAGACGAATCATCGTAGGGGCGACCTGGCGGGTCGCTCGTGTGAAAAACCGTTCGCATTTGAATTGATTTCTCCATAAGCATCGATGCTCAAGGACAAGAGGACATGACACTCAACATTGGTGTGATCGGCGCGGGGCGAATCGGGAAAGTCCATGCAGAGAACCTGGCAACCCGTGTACCAGGAACATCCGTCGGCGCGATTGCCGACGTGGCGCTTGGCTCAGCCCAAGAGGTTGCCGCCCGGCTGCGCATTCCCAAAGTGAGCGCCGATTACCGGGAGATTCTGCGCGACCCGGCGATCAACGCCGTCGCCATCTGTTCGGCAACGGACACCCATTCGCAGATCATCATCGAGGCGGCCCAAGCGGGCAAACACATCTTCTGCGAGAAACCGATCGATTTCAACCTGGATCGCATCGATCAGGCGCTTGAAGCCGTGGAAAAAGCGGGCGTCAAGCTTCAGATCGGTTTCAACCGCCGCTTTGATGCCAACTATGCGCGGGTGCGGCAGGCCATCGCCAGCCAGGAAATCGGCGAACTCCACATCCTGCACATCATCAGCCGTGATCCAGGCCCGCCCCCAGTCAGCTACATCAAAGTATCCGGTGGGATTTTTCTGGATATGAGCATCCACGATTTTGACATGGCACGGTTCCTGAGCGGGAGTGATGCCATCGAAGTCTACACCGTGGCGGGCGTCAAGGTAGACTCAGCCATCGGCGAAGCGGGCGACGTGGACACAGCCTTCATGGTGATGCAGTTTGCCAATGGTGCCACCGTCACTATCGACAACAGCCGAAAAGCCGTCTACGGCTACGACCAGCGCGTGGAAGCATTCGGCAGCGCCGGCGCGATCGCGACCGACAATCTCTACCCCAATGCCGCCACCATCAGCACTGCCGAGTCTATCCGCCGCGATTTGCCGCTGAACTTCTTCATGGATCGCTACACGCAGTCCTATGAGGCGGAGATTCGGGCATTCGTCGAGGCCGTCACACAGGATAAACCCGTTCTGGTCAGCGGCCAGGATGGACGGGTTCCGGTGGTGATGGGTTTAGCAGCTCGCAAATCCCACCTTGAGAAACGGCCTGTCAAGCTGAGCGAGATCGGTTGATCCTCACCGATCCTTATTGCGATGGCGGTTCGTCTTGAGACAGTGAACCCCCATCGCTGTTTTGTAATTCCAGGTATTCCATACGGATAATATCCGTTGGCTTGATTTCCAGAATCCTGAGCATCTCCTGAATGCGGTCCGCCTTGTTCTCAGCATCCGAGGACGACCAAGTTCGAGCTTTGATTTCCAAGTAACGCTGCGGCATGGCCGGCTTGAGAAGTTCGTCCAGGTTGACATAGAACAACACGTCCTGATAGAAGATGTGCCAACGCTGGCGATCCTTCTGGAGTTCCTGAACTTCCGCCGACTGGAAATACTCCCGGTAGAACCGCAGCGGTCGATCCGCTTTGGAGATGAAGCGCGAACGCGACAGCAGGACAGCGGAATGGAAGGCGCGTTCCTTGCTGGGCGTGGTATAGGTCAGGCGGGTTCTGACTGATTTTACCTCGCCATCATCGCCCATCAGGTCATCTTCACGGTAGCGTACCCGCCCCGCGTTGGGATCATCAAAGAGGAAATAGGTGTCATACTGTCGGTAGTGAACCTTCTTGAGAACCTGTACATCAGCATGGGTCAGGAGTCGATCCATCACCAAGTCATCAGGAACGCGCACTTTCACCTGAACTTCGAAGCTCTCCCCCTGCTCCAACCCGCCGATTGCCAGGAGCTTTCGTAAAGTATCCTTTTCGCGCACAGCCAGGAACGCATCGACCTTGACCGCATAATCGGCAGCCGCCTTCAGCAAAGCGGGTTCATCCAGTGTCAGCAGTTGCCGCTCCCGCATTAGGAAGCGGCCATGACACACGACATCCCGAACATCGCTGCTCTTGCTGGCATAGATAATTCTGGAGTAGACCGCGTTCGGATCACGGTGAAACTGCGGCATGTTATGAGCTGGCCTGGCATCGATGGTGATGATGTCCGCCAGTTTGCCGGCTTCCAGGCTCCCAGTAACATCACCGAGATAAAGGGCCTCCGCGCCCTGCCGAGTTGCCATCAACAAGGCTTCGCGAGCTGGCAGCGCCGTCGGATCGTTAGCGGCGGTCTTAGCGAGAATGGCGGCCAGACGAACTTCCTCGAACATGTCCAGGTCATTGTTGCTAGCCGGGCCGTCCGTCCCGATTCCTATAGTCAGTTTATGCTTGAGCATCTCGGTGACAGGCGCGATCCCAGCCGCAAGTTTCAGATTACTGGTTGGACAGTGAGCGACGGTAACATCATGATGGTGAAGAATCTTCATCTCGCCGGGGTTGATATGGACGCAGTGAGCCGCAACCACTTTTGCGCCAAGCAGACCCGCTTCCTCGACCCACGGCACAACCGGCTTGCCATAGGCCGCCAGGCTGTCATCCTGTTCCAGCTTGGTCTCGGCGATGTGAATCAGAATCGGCACATCGTAGGCCACCGCCAGTTGAGCGCACTCGCTCAGGATTTGCTGGGTTGTTGAATACGGTGCATGAGGAGCGATGGCTGGCGTAATGAGGGGGTGTCCCTTCCATTCCTCGATGAACTGCACGGCATAATCGAGGCTGTGTTCGTAGCTTTCCGCGTCCGGTGACGGGAACTTCAGCACAGTCTGACCAAGAACTCCACGCATCCCGGCATCGGCTGTCGCCCGCGCGACATCTTTTTCATAGTAGTACATATCGGCAAAGGTGGTGATGCCGCTGCGGATCATCTCTGCGCAGGCCAGCCCCGCTCCCAGGCGGCAAAACTCTGGAGTCACGAATTCGCGCTCGGTTGGCATACAGTAGCCGATCAACCACACATCCAACCGGAGATCATCGGCCAGACCACGCAGCAGCGTCATGGGAACATGCGTATGGGCATTGACTAGTCCGGGGAGGATATACTGCTTCGAGCAGTCCACTTCTTCAGCCGCCTGATATTGTGAGCAGAGATACTCAGTGTGTCCGACTGCGATGATCTTCGACTCGCGTATCGCAACCGCGCCATCGGGTATAATATCGAACTGTCGATTCATGGTGACAACAGTACCACCAACGAGCAGGTAGTCTACGGATTCCATGATCATCGCCTCCTAGAAATTGGCGGGATTATATCCTTGTGGTGCGCGTTGTCCAGAACAAGTCAAAAGGAAATGGTATGGGTGAGCGACTGCGCCGGACTTTCGTGCGAATACTTCCCATCCTGGAAGCAGCTCTGGTGGGCGTCATGTTCATCGGAGCAACGCGCTTTCTGATCGGGATGCTGTACAGCCGCATTGGCAGCAGCCTGACCCAAATTGGACTCGATCCTTCCCTGATTCCTGCGGGAACGCCGGGGATCACCTCGCCGACAGAGGTAGCCAATGAGGCTGCTTTTCTGGTCTACATGCTGGCCCTCCCCCTCTTGACTCTTGTGATAGGCCGCTTCCGTGTTCTGTTTATTGCGGCGACTGGTCTGGTGGCCGTCGGGCGTATCCTGATGATTGCTAATGCTAATGTCAGCCCAACTATCGCGGTAGCAATGGCGTTCGGTGGCGCTCTTTCCTATATCGCTCTGCTCGTTCGGCATCGGGTTCAGATTGTACCGCTTCTGTTCGTTATGGGTTTTTGTCTTGACCAGGTGTTCCGGGCAGTTGGGAATACGCTTGACATTACCTGGAATCCGGCTTATGCCTCGCTGGTTTATGTCCTGAGTGGTGCTTTGGTTGTTTTGGTCGTCCTCAATTTGCTTATAGGACGAAACCGTGAAAGTGATAGTAAGGATGTAGGGCTGCTGCCCTTTTGGGGAGGGATCGGTCTCGGTGGGCTGTTCTTTGTGCAGCTCTCGCTCCTGGCACTACCAAATGCAGTTGCTGGGCGTTCTGTTTCTGACTATACGAACCTCGCGCCTTTGGTCATCTTGGCCACAGCGCTGCCTTTGATCCCGGCAATACGCCAGCAAGTCAGCAGTTTCATCAGCTTCTTCGATCCGGGCACGCGTGGCTGGTCATGGATGCTGGTGGCAGTTTTGCTAATCGTCATCGGCACGCGCTTTCAGGGGATCATTGCTGGAGTAGCACTGGTATTGTCCCAGTTCGCGGCCAGTCTGCTGTGGTGGTGGGTGGCGCGGCCGCGTGCCCAAAAGGAACGCAGCTTTACCGGTCTGTGGCTGATCCTGGGAGTCGCGTTCCTGGTGATCCTGGTGCTGGCAGACAACTTCACCTATGAGTATGCCTACGTCCAGAATCTCTCAAGTGATCTGGCTTTCTTGAACCCCATCGTCCCGGCGCTGCTGCGAGGATTCCGCGGCATGGGGTTGGGCGTGCTGCTGCTGGGGATGTTTTTGGCAGCGCTGCCAATGATTCTCTCACCCCGTAGGCTGCCGTGGTCGGGTGATCGTCCCAGCGCAACCGTGCCGAGCACCCTGGTCGTGGCCGCCATGAGCATCGGCGTAGCCGTCGCTGTACAACCGCCGCTGGTCAGCGCGGTACGCGATGTATCCACCCTGCGCATCGGGACTTACAACATCCATGCTGGATTCAACGAGTTCTACTTCTTCGACCTTGAAGCCATTGCCCGGACGATTCAGCAAAGCGGCGCGGACGTGGTGCTGCTTCAGCAGGTTGAAACTGGCAGGCTGACCAGCTTTGGTGTCGATCAGGCACTCTGGCTGGCGCGGCGGCTCGGAATGGATCGGCGTTTCTTCGCTACCAATGAAGGCTTGCAGGGCCTGGCGATCCTGTCACGCGTGGAGATCACCGCGCACGACACCATGCTGCTGACCAGCAGCGGCAACCAGACCGGTTTGCAGTGGGTTCAGATTCGCCCGAATGACTCTATCGTAACCCTCTATAACACCCGTCTGGAGTTCCTGCTGGACACCGGCGATGGGCGCAGCATCGAAGATCAGGAACAGGATCAGCAGCGGCAGCTCAGTGAGATTTTCGCGGTTCTAGCGCAGAACCACTCGGATGGCAATCCGGGGCGTATGCTGGTCGGGGGAACCTTCAACAATATCCCCGACTCGTCGCTGAGCGATGCCATGCGTTCAGCAGGCTTCGTCGATCCGTTTGCAGGCCTGGCGACTGAACTCTCAGCCACGCTATGGCGCACTGGCTACCCAAGAGTGCAGTTAGATTATCTCTGGGTGTGGCAGGGCCAGCCAAGACGCCCAAACGTGATGATTGCGCTCGGCGCGAATACGGTGAATACCGCCGCTTCCGATCATCGGATGGCTGTGATCGAAGCTTCAATCAGCACACAGTAGAGTCCCGCGGCAGCTACATCACCAGTTCACCATCCTGGATACGCCGCAGCGCTTCCCGGGCTGCCGCCTGGGCAGCAGCCTGCTTGCTCCGCCCAGCCCCCTGAGCCGCCACGACCTCACCCAGCACCACCTCAACAAGAAATTCCTTCTGATGATCGGGTCCCGTCGCAGAAACCGTACGGTACATCGGCGTCACGTTGCACGTCGCCTGGCTCCATTCCTGGAGCTGGCTCCGGGCGTCTTTATCCAATGCCCTTGTGAGGATTTGTTGGAGCAGTTTGTTCAGCATCGGCGTCACAAATCGTCTGGCCGTGTCCAACCCACTGTCAAGATAGACCGCGCCGACTAGCGCTTCAAACGCCCCGCACAGATTAGTCAGCCGTTCACGTCCACCGCTGGCCTCCTCGCCTTTGCCCATTCGCAGATACTTTCCAAGTCGGATATTGCGCGCAAGTTCGCCCAACGACTCCGTTCGAACCAGTGCGGCGCGGAGCCGGGTGAGATCGCCTTCCGGCATCTCCGCAAACTGGCGATACAACATGTCTCCCACAACAAAGTCCAGGACGGCATCGCCCAGAAATTCGAGGCGCTCATTATCGCCTTCGCCCCAGTCCTCGTGCTCGTTTGTGTACGAACGGTGAGTCAACGCCTGGCGAAGCAAATCCGGATTCTGGAATGCCAGCTGCAAATCGGACTGAATCTGGTCAAGGTTTTTCATACACATCAACACAAGATGATGGTTTCTCGCCGAAAACTACCCTGTAAACGACCGGAAGATCAGTGAAACATTGTGTCCCCCAAAACCAAACGAATTGCTCATCACGCATTCGAGGGGAAGCTGGCGCGCCTCGTTGGGCACATAATCGAGGTCGCACTCTGGATCAGGTTCAGTTAAATTGATGGTCGGCGGCGCGACCTGATCGCGCAGCGAAAGCACGGCAAACACCGCTTCGATGGCCGCGGTTGCCCCCATCGCATGGCCGGTCATGCTCTTCGTCGAACTCATTGGAACATTGTAGGCGTAGTCGCCAAACACGCGCTTGACCGCTTTGGTCTCCATGACATCATTCAGCGAAGTAGCCGTGCCGTGGGCATTCACGTAGTCGATGTCTTCCGGGGTCAACTGTGCCGACTTCAGCGCATACTCGATTGCCATGCTTGCCCCTACCCCATCGGGATGCGGAGCAGTGATATGAAAGGCATCGGAGGTAATGCCCACGCCAACGATCTCTGCCAGAATGTGAGCGCCCCGCGCTTTGGCAAATTCCAGTTCTTCCAGAACAACGACCCCAGCGCCCTCGCTGAAGACCAGTCCCGTTCGGTTCTTATCGAATGGCCGAGATGCCCCTTCAGGATCATCGTTTTGACGAGAACACGCCCCAACCCGGTCAAACGCCGCGATTCCAATCGGAATGATCGGCGCATCGCCACAGCCCGTGAAGGCGGCGTCCAAACGTCCCCAACGGATGTGGTCATAAGCCTGGGCAATGCAGTCCGCGCCCGTGGCGCAGGCCGAAACCGGAGTTGCTGACGGTCCCATGGTTCCGTAATCGATGCTGACCAGGTCGCTGCCTCCATTGACCATCAGCATCGGAATACCAAACGGTGTGATGCGCCGAGGGTCTTTCGTCTCGAAAAGCATATTGGCCTGCTCGTAGTAACTGCCCACGCCACCCACAGAGGACCCAATCATCGTGCCGATGCGATAGCGATTCGAGTCGGTGACTTCGATCCCGGATTGGCGAATGGCTTCATTGGCCGCGGTCACGATGAAATGCTGGTAGCGGTCGCGGCGGCGAACTTCCTTCGCGGGCATGTGTGCTGCCGCATCCCAATTCTTGACTTCAGCCGCAATCTGCACTTGATGATGTGAAGGGTCGAAGAGCGTGATGCGCCCAATGCCGCTCTTACCCGCCGTGATCGCCGACCAGCTTTCCTCGACATTATGACCGAGCGGCGTAACTAGCCCAATTCCGGTAACGACGACTCGTCTCTGCATCACCCACTCCTATTGCAACAATCTATCCCTACAAGACGCTCGATCTCACATGGATGATCCGCTCGATCCTGAGCGATCTTCCGGCGTAGGCATATACTTACCAACCACCCAGCCATATCCTTCTGGCCGGACTTCTTTCTTCCAGACAGGCACAATCTCCTTCAAACGGTCGATGCCATAGCGAGCCGCCTCGAAACAGCCCTGGTCACGATGCCCCGCGGAGCACGCTATCACAATCGTATTCTGCCCGACCTCCAACTTGCCCACCCGTTGAATGATGGCGATCCCCTGGACAAGCGGCCAGCGTGCCCGGATTTCATCGGCCACTTGCCGCATTTTGGCGATGGCCATCGACTCGTAGGCTTCATACTCCAGGTGCTGAGTATGCTGCACAGATGCCCCGTCGCTGGTCTCACCTCGCACCATACCGCTGAACAGGCACACTGCTCCCGTCGCGGGGAGGGTAATCGAGCGAATTACCTCGTCCAGATCGATCGGTTCGGCGGCCAACCGCGCGATCACAGACCATCCCTCGCCGCCACTGACGGGCGGAAAGAACGCCACCTCATCACCGTCTTGCACCAGATCAGCAGCGAAGGCGTATTCCTTATTTCGCGCCGCAATCGCCGTAGCCAGGTGTGCTGCAGCCGCAGGATGGCGTACCGTGAGCGCCTCCCGGACATCCTCGATGGTCGCAGATTCCAACGGTAGAGTCAGCTCAAGTGCGGACTGGCCTATCTGATCTTTCAGGATCGCAAACAACAGAATGCGCACCCGAATCATGGTTCATCCGCCGCATAATCGCCGTGCTGTCCGCCCCGCTTGGAGATCAATCGGATGTCCCCGATCCGCATACCCCGATCCATCGCTTTCGCCATATCATAAACAGTCAGGGCAGCCGCCGTCACAGCCGTCAGGGCTTCCATTTCAACCCCCGTCTTGCCAATAGTGCGCGTCGATGCCCGGATGTGGATGGCGGACTCCGCTTCATCCAAGGTGAGTTCCAGATCAACATGAGTCAGCGGGATGGGATGGCACAGCGGAATGATCTCCGAAGTACGCTTGGCGGCCATAATCCCGGCCACGCGCGCCACTGTCAGCACATCGCCCTTCTTGATCTGACCATCGCGGATCAGCCTCAGTGTTTCCGGGCGCATATAGATCGCGCCGACCGCAGTCGCCGAACGCTCGCTATCCGGCTTGGTCCCGACATCGACCATCCGGGCAGTCCCCTGTTCGTCCAGATGAGTGAGCTGCTGGGTCATTATTTTTCCCCTAACATCGCCTATCAGTCTTCAATTATAGCGTACCGTCAGGTATACTTCAGCCTCGAATCGCCGCCAATCGCGCGGTCTGCGCTGATCGATATAAGGGAGCAGTTTTCGTTGGGTATCTTCCGCACCGGCCTCGCCAAAACCCGTCAATCGTTCTTTGGACGCATCGCCCAGATGTTGGGCAACACCGAGATCAACGACGAAATCTGGGATGATGTTGAGGCCATGCTCATTCAGGCTGACCTGGGTGTCCCGACAGCGCAGCGCGTCATCTCCGATTTGAAGGCGCGGGTGCGAAAAGATGGAATCACCCGCGCTGATCAGCTCAACCAGAGTCTTCGGGAAACATTGCGGGCGCTGCTCGACTTCCCGCCCACCCCCAACATCAGTGGCAGGCCGCTTTCGATCATTCTGATCGTCGGCGTGAATGGGTCCGGCAAGACCACCTCCATCGCCAAACTCGCCAACCGCCTGAACAACAACAACCGCCGGGTCATGCTGGCTGCTGGGGATACTTTCCGCGCTGCCGCCATCGAGCAGATCCAAACCTGGGGATCGCGGATCGGCGTTCCCGTCATCGCCAACAAGCCCGGTTCCGACCCCGCCGCTGTGGTCTTCGATGCGGCTTCTGCCGCCCGCGCTCGCAACTGCGATATCCTGATTGTCGATACCGCTGGGCGGCTGCATACCAATTACAATCTCATGGAGGAACTTGCCAAGATCAAAGCCATCTCGGCCAAAGTCATCCCTGATGCACCCCATGAAGTCTGGCTGGTCCTGGATGGAACGACCGGGCAGAATGCTTTGCAGCAGGCCCAGAAATTCCGAGAAATAGTGGATGTGACCGGTGTGATTGTCACCAAACTGGATAGCACGGCCAAAGGCGGTATGGTCTTTGCCATCTTCAACGACCTCAAACTCCCGGTGCAGTATATCGGCCTGGGTGAAGGCGTGACGAACCTCGTCAGCTTTGATCCCGATCAGTTTGTTGCCAGCCTGTTCGACGAGAATTAACGGGCGCAGCCGCGCTCTTCAGGAGGACCCCGTAAATTTGATGGATACTTTGATCAGCCTGTTGACCAGCTTGAAGGATCGTATTGATGGGCTGATGGAACGCCTCAATATCCAGGGCAAGACCCAGCAAATCGAACACCTAGAGGCGCAAGCCAGCGCACCCGATTTCTGGAATACACCCGACGATGCCCAGCGCGTCATGCAAGAAATCGCCCGTCTCCGCGGCGAGGTTGATCGCTGGCGCGCAGTCTCAACGCGCATTAGCGATGCAATCGAATTGGCCCAGATCGACGACGCGACCTTGTTGGACGAACTGACGACCGAGACCAAAGCCCTGGACGAAATCGTCCAGCGTATGGAACTCCAGGCGCTCCTTTCCGGCGCATATGACAGCGAGAACGCCATCCTCGCCATACATGCTGGAGCAGGCGGGACCGACTCACAGGATTGGGCGCAGATGCTTGAACGCATGTATATCCGATGGGCAGAAAACAACGGCTATAAGATCGAAATACTCGAACGCAGCGACGGTGAAGAAGCTGGCATCAAAAGCGTCATGATGAGCATACGCGGCGAATATGCCTTCGGGTTCCTACAAAGCGAGCAAGGCGTCCATCGGCTGGTACGCCTGAGTCCCTTTGATGCCGCCAACCGACGTCATACCTCGTTTGCCAAAGTCGAACTCTGGCCGGATATTCAGGGACAGATCGAAATCGACGTCAATGAGCGCGACCTCAAGATCGAAACCTACCGCGCGGGTGGCGCGGGCGGCCAGCACGTCCAGAAAAACGACACTGCCGTGCGGATCACCCATATCCCCACCGGGGTGGTCGTTCAATGTCAGAATCAACGCAGCCAGACCCAGAATCGCGAACGCGCCATGCAGATCCTCAAGGCACGACTGTTTGAACTGGAACGCAAGAAACAGGAAGCTCAGCTCGCGGCACTCAAGGGCGAAAACGTCGATGCGGGCTGGGGAAATCAAATTCGCTCCTACGTTCTGCACCCCTACCAGATGGTCAAGGACCACCGCACTGAGTACGAAACCGGCAATACCAGCGCTGTGCTTGACGGACGTCTGAATGAGTTTATGGATGCCTACCTGCGCGAACGCGTGAAAACAACCGCATGATCCGCCGTAAGTAGCCTCCACCCTGTGAAAACATCTGCGGCTTTTTGCCTTGCATTTAAGTATTCAAGCACCCAATAGGCGCCGAAGAGTTACCAAAATGTCACCCTTTCCGCGTCGTTTTGTGCTATCGTGATGTTACGGTCAGGAAACTTCCTCTCCCAGCGAGCTTTCGGGAGAGAGTCGGCCTCAGGGCTGTTCCCGCGCGCCGCTCCTTCACAACCTATCGAACGCGATTATCGAATCACGTTGTTGTTGCAAGAATCACCGAATTGCAACTGCAACAACTACAATATTCGCCGGTTTGCATTTGCGTTATTCGCATCATTTCGTGTGTCGAGGCCGCACTGCTCACAGGGAAATGACACAAACAGGCGCTTCCAACCCTGACGGCATTGCCGCCAACTCCGCCATAAGACCCTGAGTTTCGGTTAGTGCTGAGGGTCAGCAATCCGACTCTTTCTCGAGTTCTCGACAAAAGTATTGACTTACAGCTGCGATTTTGATAACCTGAGGGTTCACATGTTGCTTCAAGACGTGTACCCAAACCAGACAAACAGCATCAGTATGCACTGACTGCTGTTTTCGTGTTCATCATCTGCGGCGTTCAGCCGGTCAACCTGTCCTGACGCCAGAAACCCGCCAGACGTTCTAGCGCAGAGGAGAAGACCCACTTTGGAAGCGAAAGATTTCAGCGCACTGCGGATCAGCCTGGCTTCGCCGGAACAGATTCGCTCCTGGTCTTATGGCGAAGTCACCAAGCCGGAAACAATCAACTACCGCCGCTTGCGTCCAGAGAAGGACGGCCTGTTCTGTGAAGCCATCTTCGGTCCCACCAAAGATTGGCAGTGCTATTGCGGTAAGTACAAGAATGTCCGCTATCGTGGCATCATCTGCGATAAGTGCGGCGTCGAAGTCACCCGCGCCTCAGTACGGCGTGAACGCATGGGGCACATCGAACTGGCCGCTCCGGTCGCTCACGTCTGGTATACCCGCCGTGTTCCCAGCTACCTCGGTCTTCTTCTCGACATCAGCCGCCGCAATCTGGATCGCGTCCTCTACTTTGCCCAATACGTCATCACGAAGATCGACGAAGAGGCCCGCCAGAAAGCACTGGCCCGTATTGACCGTGAGCTTTCTCAGAAGGAAATGCTCCTCGGCGGTGATATCGAAGAGCAGATGGATACCATCCGCAGCCAGCGGGACGCCGCTCTCGGTCAGTTTGAAGAGCGATCGCAGACCATCCATAAGCATTTTGACAATGAACTCAGCCGCCTGAGTGATCAGGTCATGCAGGAAGCGCAGGCGATTCAGAACCGCATCGAGGCACTGATCGGCCAGACCGCGCCAACCGACATCGACTTCCAAACCGCCAATACGGTCATCGCTGCCAAAGGTGAGACGATCACAAATGACCATATCTCGCGCATCCAGGCGTCCACCAATGCCTACCTGAGCGATCTCCAGTCGGAAATCGAGGATATGCGTCAGGTTGAACTGGATCGGCTTGATCGTGAAGCGGATATACTGTCGAGCGAAGCCGCCCAGAACCTGGATGAGCATCGCCAAGAACTCGACAACCGCATGGGACAGGTTCGGCAGACTGCCGAGAAGGCCCGCCAGGAACTCCAGGAGATGCATGTCCTCCAGTTCCTCCCGGAAAGCCGCTATCGTGAGCTGAAAAGCCGCTACGGGCAGGTTTTCCAGGCCGACATGGGTGCGGAAGCTTTCTATGAAATCCTCAAGTCGATGGAGATGGAGAAGCTTGGTGTCGAACTCTGGTATGAGGTTCGCAACACCCGCTCCAAGCAGCGCAAGAAGAAAGCCACCAAACGGCTCCGCGTTGTCGAAAGCCTCCGCAAGAGCAACAATCGCCCCGAATGGATGATACTGACGGTGCTCCCCGTAATCCCCCCCGATCTGCGCCCAATGGTGCAGTTGGATGGTGGCCGCTTCGCAACCAGCGATCTGAACGATCTGTACCGCCGCGTCATCAACCGCAACAACCGCCTCAAGCACTTGTTAGAACTCGGTGCGCCCGATGTGATTGTCCGCAACGAGAAGCGCATGCTTCAAGAAGCCGTGGACAGCCTTATCGATAACAGCCAGCGCGGCAAGGCACTCAGCCGCCGTGGACGGCGCGAACTCAAGTCGCTCAGCGATATGCTGAAAGGCAAGAAAGGCCGCTTCCGCCGAAATCTGCTCGGCAAGCGCGTGGACTATTCTGGCCGCTCGGTCATCGTCATTGGCCCCAAGCTCAAATTGCATCAGTGCGGCTTGCCGAAGACCATGGCGCTCGAACTCTATCGACCGTTCGTCATCAGTCGCCTCGTACGCTACAACTACGCCAGTAACGTGAAAGGCGCCAAGCGAATCATCGAACGTGAGAAGCCAGAAGTCTGGGAGGTCCTGGAAGAGGTCATCAAGGAACGTCCCGTTCTCCTCAACCGTGCCCCTACCCTGCACCGTTTGGGTATTCAGGCCTTCGAGCCACAGCTTGTCGAAGGCAAGGCTATTCAGATTCACCCACTGGTCTGTTCAGCGTTCAATGCCGACTTCGACGGCGATCAGATGGCCGTGCATGTTCCGCTGAGCGATAAGGCTGTACAGGAAGCCCGTGACCTGATGCTCAGCACCAAGAATCTGCTGAAACCCGCTGACGGTCAGCCAATCGTCGGGCCTTCAAAAGACATGGTACTCGGTAATTATTACCTGACCATGGATCCCACGGTCGAAATCGTTGCGCTGAAGACGCGCGCCGATGAGTTCCGGCAGATGTCGGCGCTCAATGGACAGTACAAAGTGGGTATTGCCTTCCGCACCAACGGCTACTACTACACCCAGAAGACCGAGGTTCCCGGCGTCGTCATTTACGAAGATGCCACCGAAACCGACGAAAACGGCCGCGTCAAGGTCGTCGAGAAAGCCATCGATCGGACCATCCGCGCTCTGATCGAAGGCGAAGTCGATTGCATGCTCGCCAACGCCGTCGAGATGAAGAAGATTCTCAAGAAGAAAAAGTTGGAGGGCAAGGTCGAGATTACCAACCTCGGCGAACGCCGCAAGATCGTCGATATGGACGAGGTCGAGTACCTCTACAATCTCGGCCTGGTTGGACTGCATACCCCAATTCTGCTCGGCAACATCTACGATACCCGTTCGCCCCAACCTGAACCCGAGATCACCACAGTTGGCCGCGCGGTCTTCAACCGTATCCTCCCGGACGAAATGCGTTTCGTCCAGGAAACAATGGGCAAGAAACAGCTTCAAGACTTGGTTGCAAAGTGCTACCAGCGGTTGGGATCGGATCGCACCACCGACATCGTCGATGCCATCAAGAATCTCGGTTTCCACTATGCAACGATTTCCGGCACGACTGTAGCCGTCGCGGATCTGACCGTCCCCAACGAACGGAAGGACGTCCTGTCACAGGCCGAGTCGGTGGTTGATCGGGCAGAACGCGATTTCCGCCGTGGCTTGCTCACTGAAGAAGAACGCTACCAGATCACCATCGACGAGTGGAACCGGGCAAAGGATCGTCTGCAAGACATGATCCGACAGTCGCTTGATCCGTATGGTCCCATCGCCATTATGGCGATTTCCGGCTCCACCAAAGGTGGCTTCGGCCCCATTACACAGCTTGCCGGCATGCGCGGCCTGATGGCCGATCCGTCTGGCCGCATCATTGACCTCCCCATCCGCAGCCACTTCCGCGAGGGTCTTACTGCTCTGGAATACTTCATTTCGACCCACGGCGCTCGTAAAGGTCTGGCGGACACGGCGCTGCGTACCGCCGACGCAGGTTATCTCACCCGCCGCCTGGTCGATGTCGCCCAGGACGTAATCGTCAACCGTATCGACTGCGGCACAGAATCCGGCCTCTGGATCCGCCGTGCCGACGATGTGGCTGGACAAACACTCTACGAGCGCATCGTCGGTCGGTGCGCAGCCAGTGATACCTACGATCCCGAATCAGGCAAATTGCTGGTCGCCCGCAATGAACTCATCGACGAAGACATTGCCGATGCGATCCAGAACAGCAAGTTGGAAGCCGCCCACGTTCGCAGTCCAATGACCTGCGCTCTGATCCACGGCATCTGCGCCCTCTGCTACGGACGTGACTTGGGACGCGGAGACATGGTGGAAATTGGTGCAGCCGTCGGCATCGTTGCCGCACAGTCCATCGGTGAGCCGGGTACACAGTTAACCCTCCGCACCTTCCATACCGGCGGTACGGCTCAGGCCAGCGGTGACATCACCAGCGGTCTGCCGCGCGTCGAGGAACTCTTTGAAGCTCGCAAGAAGCCAAAGGGCGAAGCAGTTGTCACCGATATCGGTGGCATCCTGCGCCTGTCGAAACGGGATGGCGTGCGTATCGCCACGATCATTGACTCCGAGGCTTTCAGTGAGCAGCACGAAATCCCGGTCGGCTGGGATATCCTCGTTGATGATGAGAGCGAAGTCGGCGAAGGCGATATAGTCGCCCAGGAAGCTGGCGGCGATGGCAAAATCCTCGCCAAGATGCATGGCCTCGTCCATATCGAAGGCCATACCATCTACATCCGCTACGAACGGCGGCAGGAGGTGGAGTATGAGATTCCGTCAAACGCGCGCCTTGTGCAGGAAGCTTTTGATGGCGCGGAAGTCTATGCCGGCCAGCAGTTGACCGAAGGTTCCAAGAATCCACACCGAATTCTGCGGATTCTCGGCCAGGACGCCACTCAGTTGTATCTGTTGTCAGAAGTCCAGAAGGTCTACCGCAACCAGGGCGTGAACATCGCCGACAAGCACTTCGAGGTCATCATCCGCAAGATGCTGTCCAAAGTCCAAATCACGCGCAGCGGTGACAGTCAGCTTCTGCCGGGGGAATTGATTGACAAGCTGCAACTGCTGGAAATCAACGAGCGGTTGCTCTCCGAAGGTCATGAACCCGCTGCGGGAGCGCCGGTGTTACTGGGAATCACCAAAGCTGCCCTCAACACAGACAGCTTCCTGTCAGCCTCCAGCTTTCAGCATACCATCAAGGTGTTAGCTGGCGCAGCTATCGAAGGCAAGATGGACAAACTCTATGGCCTGAAGGAAAATGTCATCATCGGTAAGCTGATCCCGGCGGGAACGGGTTTCCATACCTACCAGGATCGTGAGCTGGTCGCTCCGAACATCACCCTGGAAGCACAAGGGGCACTTGACGCAGGTGCAGCAGACGACAGCTATGATGACAGCGACGGCATGGAAGAGATGGGAGCTGACGCTTAGCCGTCAGCAAAGCGTCTCAAGCATTCAATCAGCGAGGCGGTCCAGTGACCGCCTCGCTTCCATATAACGATCAGCCCGGCCCCGGACAGCGCGAATATGATGAAAGCTGTTGGTCAGGGCGAATCGCATCAAAGAGCATCCAGTAGGCAGCCCGCTCACGTGGTTCGAGCGGCACAATCATGCTGTAGGCGGCCATCTCGTCGCGGTTCTGAACCGTAACCTGGTTGGCAACGTTCAAGTTCCACAGAATAACCGGCCCCACATAATCCCACGACTGTGCCAGTTGAAATGCCTGGACGAGGTACGTACCCTGCTGGCACTCTCCGATGTAGGACATCCACGGCTGCGGCGGATCACCGGGGAGATACTCCCAGGTCGCATAGCCAAACTCCGTGACGAACATGCGCTGTTCGGCATGGCCGTTCGAGACCATGATCTGACGGAAATCCTGCATGTTGTTCATGAAGAAGAAATGCGGATCATCGTCCCAACCGGGTTCGGGTTCCATCTGGCAGCAGGTTGCATCAGGTGGGTTGCCCCAGCTATACGGATGCACACCGACGAAAATGTCGAGATAACTGCCCAACCCGGCCGCATACATCTCCTGGAGATAGGTACGGTCATTGCGTGAGCCAATTGTGGGGTTATCGCCTGTAGGAGCCAGCCCAGCCGTGATCACATAGAGCGGGGTGGTACGCGGCGTCTTGGGATCTGTCACCATGCGCTGGGCGTAAGCGGTAATGGCTTGATATGCGGGCACAAAATAACGCATATAGGACTGCCCATTGAGCGGCTGCCCCTGCCATTCTCGTGAGAGATTCGGCTCATTCCAGACTTCAATCGCGTCCAGCGAAGTACCAAACTCTTCGGCAATGAGATTAATGAACTGCACTAGAGCCTGGGGATCATCGGGCGGGCCGTCTTCAGTCTGGTTCGTGCGTGCCCAGGCCGGCGCTTTGGCGATACTGATGAGGATGTCCAAGCCGTTGTTATAGGCCGTTTCGAGGTAGATTTCCAAACGCCGGAAATCCTCACTCACTTCTCCTGGTGCATTGGGTTGAAGCTGCTTCCAGGAGACTTGAACCTTGAGCCATTTCACACCCAACCGCTGAATATCGGCAAGTGCCGCGTTCCAATCGGCCTGACCCAGATTCGGATCGAGCTGAATCCCCATGCGCGACGGATCGAGGTACGGCAGCGCCGTCGGAGCCGGGACAGGAGGCTGTGGGGGATTGGACGGCAGTGCAAGTGACGTGGATGTTGCCGAAGCTTCTACGGTCACAGATATTGGAGTTGCGGACGGAATCGGCGTGGACGTAGGCGGAAGGACATAATCACCACCGATAACCGCGCCAATGGGCGTACTGGTCGCCACAACCGATTCGAGTGATGGCTGTGGACTGATCGTGGCCGTCGATGTGGGTGGCTGCGGCGTGGAACTGGCCGTCGGTGACACAGTCGGAGTCACGGTTTCAGCATGGGTAGGAGTCACATACACGTAGATCGGTTCCTGGGGCTGGCAAGCCATAAGGAAGCCGCTCAACAGTGCAATACAGAGTGGGAGTACGGTTTTGGTGTGAATCATACCGAGCATCCTACCACAGCCTATCTCGCCGGGGTATTGAGAGTCTGCTAAGAGTTGGTCAAGCAGTGGGAACCAAGATGAGGTATAATAGAACTTGTGTTCCGCATTTGACAGGGCAGTATACGCCCCCTAGAATGAAACCTCACACCAGAGAAGCTCTATGATCCAGGATATCATTATGACCAATGGCAATGTTCGCCAGGTGAACATCGGTCAGGAAATGCGCGATGCCTACCTGGACTACGCGATGAGCGTAATTGTCGCACGTGCCCTGCCCGATGTGCGGGACGGGCTTAAACCTGTGCATCGCCGCATTCTTTATGCCATGCACGATATGGGCATTCGATCCGATTCTCCCTATAAAAAGAGCGCCCGCATCGTCGGGGAAGTTCTTGGTAAGTACCATCCCCACGGGGATGCAGCCGTTTACGAATCCATGGTGCGGCTGGCGCAGGACTTTTCTATGCGCTACCAACTAGTCGATGGGCAAGGAAACTTCGGAAGCATCGATGGTGACGGCGCGGCAGCCATGCGCTATACCGAAGCGCGGATGGCCCAGATCGGCGAGGAACTGCTGGTTGACATCGACAAGCAGACCGTCGATTTCGCCGAGAATTTCGACGGCAGCCTGACCGAACCCGTTGTCCTCCCATCCAGCTATCCCAACCTGCTTGTCAACGGCTCATCAGGTATTGCTGTCGGCATGTCTACCAACATTCCACCTCACAATCTTGGTGAAGTCTGCGACGCGCTGGTCTATGTGCTGGAACACTGGGACTCGTTAGATGATATAACCGTCCAGGACTTGATGCACTTCGTCAAAGGCCCCGACTTCCCCACGGGTGGATTGGTCTATCGCCATATCGACGGCCTGGACACAGAAGAAGATACTCTGGTTTCCGCCTACGCGACCGGGCGCGGCAAGATCACCGTTCGAGCCAAAGTCCATGTCGAAGACATGGGACGCGGAAAATCGCGTATCATCGTCAGCGAACTACCCTATCAAACGAACAAATCCGCGCTCGTCGAGCGTATCGCCACCCTGGTACGTGAGGGTAGACTCGAAGGCATTGCTGACATCCGCGATGAGTCCGATCGGCAGGGCCTCCGCCTAGTGATCGAATTGCAACGCGGAGCGGAAGCCACGCCTATCCTGGCTTCACTGTTCAAGCTCACGCCGCTCCAGGAAACTTTCAGCATTATCATGCTGGCACTCGTGGACAACGAACCGCGCACCCTGAGCCTGAAGCAGTGCCTTCGGGTTTACCTCGATCACCGGCAGGAAGTGATCCGCCGTCGGAGTCAGTACGACCTCGCGCGAGCGCGAGAACGCGCTCATATCCTGGAAGGGCTGTTAAAGGCCCTGGACGTGTTAGATGAGGTCATCGCCACCATCCGGAAGTCCCAGACAGTTGAAACCGCTCGCGCCAATGTCATGAAACTCCTCAAGATCGACGAAGCGCAGGCACAGGCCATTCTGGACATGCAGCTTCGCCGATTGGCGGCATTGGAGCGAAAGAAGATCGAGGACGAGTACAAAGAGAAGATCAAGCTTATCAAGCATTTGGAAGGACTGCTCGCGAGTCCCCAACAGATGCGCGCCTTGATCGCTGATGAACTGATGACCGTCAAGCAAGCCTATGGAGATCGCCGCCGCACCTTGATTGTGGACGACACGGCAACCAGCATTCAGACCAGCGACATGCTGATGCCTTCGGAAGACACCTGGGTCACGCTCACTGTTGAGGGCAAAATTGGCCGCAGCTTTGAAAATGTGCCTCCAAAAGTGACAACCGAGGTCAAAGAACCGCCCCGGTTCGTCGCAGCCAGCAACACGACGCACACCCTGTACTTGTTCACTACGGATGGACGCTGCGCGACAACTCCTGTCCACCAGCTTCCACAAATTCACGAACCGTCTGAAGGGGTAGCGTATTCAACCTTGTGTACCCTGTCGCCAGACGACCACATTTGCGCTGTCCTTAGCCTGCCAAGCACTCTTGAACAGGGTTTTCTGCTCTTTGCAACCACCAACGGCGAAGTCAAACGGTTGAAACTGGAAGACCTGCCAGGACTCAGCTCCAATACCTTCGTGGTCATGGATGTCGAAGAAGATGACCAGTTGGGTTGGGTGCTGCTGACCAATGGTGCGAATGAAATCCTGTTAACGACAGCCCAGGCCCAGGTTATTCGGTTCGAGGAAACCGACGTCCGCCCCACTACGCTTCCAGCAGGTGGGATGCGCGGCATTAAGCTGGGCGGGCAGCGTGATCGGGTGATCGATGCTTCGGTCGCAATTGAGGGTGGATTGGTCTGGTGCATCACCGACGACGGCATCGCTAAAGCCTCGCCCATCGCCGACTACCCCACTCAGGGACGGGCAGGCAGCGGAGTCATCGCCATGCGCTTACCGAAGGGCAGCATGGAACTCGCCGCAGCAGCGGTTGGCAGAGCGGACGACAACATCATCGTTTTGACCGACCGCAGCAAACCGTTTTATATGCGCCTCGGACGCGCACCCACTGTGCCGCGAGGGCGGCACGGTGGGGATATCCTCATTACGCTGCGAGCAAAAGAACGGGTCATAGCAGTAGTTAATTACCAGCGGCGTGTCGCAGCACCGGAAACACCGGAGACAGCCTGACAAAACGCGAGCCTGGGGCATACCTAGGTTCGCTTTGACTGTGATCATTGCTGCTGTCCCCGTTGGCAATCGCCCACTCCCGCACCTCAGCATACCTAGGTTCGCTTTGACTGCGATCATTGCTGCTGCTCGACAGCAACGGCCATCTTCTGTGTGATGCTGCGAGCGAGGTCCTGAAGCCAAACAGCCGGTGAGATGCCGAGCAGCGTTTCGATTTCCTGCTTCACTGTGGCATAAATGACGAGCGCATCACGATACAACCCCATCGATTCGTACAACCGCATGATCGAACCCGCCAGATCTTCGCGGTGACGATTGGTCGAGAGTGCGCGGGTGTAGCAGAAAAGAGCTTCATATCCACGGCCACTTTGTTCAAGTAGTTTGCCCAACGAGACCAAAATCTCGGCATAGACTTGTGCAAGCTCCGCTTGTCGCTTGGCTACCCAGCGAACATGGCTTAGCGTCGCCAGGAAACGTCCGTTATGGAGCCAGACTGCTTCACGAAGAAGCTGCACTGCACGCGGATCGGAAGCTACTGCGCTTTCTTGGGCGAGTTCGGAGAACAGCGCTACGTCATAGCTCAGATCGATATCAGGGGAAATCCGATAATAGCCTGACCAGTACGAAGTCAGATCGACACCAAGAACTTCGCTGATTTTCCGCTTGGTGACATGAAATACATTAGTGGCTTCTTTGACCGATAGATCGGGCCAAAAGGCTTCAAATATCTGGTTGCGGGTGGTCATACCGCGATCCACCAGATAGAAGAAGAGACTGCGCGGCAGTTCCCCATCCCAGATCACAATAGGCCGACCGTTTACTAGGACCTGTCCACTTCCCAGCGCATGTACTTCCAACAATGTGTTCGGTGACTCCCAGTGTAGATAATCATGCAGCATCAGGCGCTGGTCTACTGGAAGCAATTGTGCGACGGAATGCAGATAGCCGTTCTTGCGAACAATATCTGGAAAAGTCCGGCTGAACACGACTACCCTAATGTCATCGTATTCTGCAAGCAGTGACATGAGGAGATGTTCGAGCATTTCCGCCGCCAAGAGATCGCATTCATCTAAGATCACGTAGCGTGTGGCGAACAAACCTCCTGTAACCTGATCTTGGACGGACTGTCCGAGAGAAGTCTGCAGTCCATGGACATCGAGTTTTGTATCATCAAAGCGAAAATATGCCGTGCGATCCTCGCCCAGAAGCATATTCAACAAGATGTGAGGCGCCGACCAATTTGGGTGGGCAATGATCAGTCGGGTATCCGGGTTCAGGTTACGAACTTGCTGCTCAAGGAGGGCGCGGGTCAAATCTACCATAATGCAACAACACCTCAACATCCCGGAACAGTTGGAGCAAACATTGGAATTCTGTATGCTTCAGGTTATAAAGTGAGATTATACCGATGTGGTAGATTCATGCCAATTAAGATGGGAAACAATTCCGCAAGAGCAAGGGTAAGGCAGTATACAATTCTGACACACAAGATCAAGCCATCTTGCGGCGTCGCGCTTCGATGACGTTTTGAATACGTTCCATCTTGTTCAGAATGCGGGTAAGTTGCTGGAAGTTAGCAATTTCCATTGTAAGCTGCAAGATCGCCATGTTCTGCTTTGTTGAGACTGTCACTTTCGTCATGTTGACTTTTTCGTCAGCTACCACCGCACTGATGTCTCGTAACAAACCATCCCGGTCATAGGCAACAATTTCCAGAGGAACTGAATACTTTTCCTCAGTAGCCGTTTTCCCCCAAGACACATCTACAATTCGTTCTGGCTCATTACTATTCTGAACATTTGCACAGTCGCGTCGATGGACTGTAACTCCCCGGCCCCGCGTGATAAAACCAACGATAGGATCCCCATACATTGGGTTACAGCACTGTGCCAGTGTCACCAACATCCCCCCCATGCCGCTGATGCTGATCCCATTGGTCTCGATCTGAACCTGTGAGGGCACGGCGCGAGGTTCTTCAATGAGGTGCTGCACCAGCATCTTCTGTTGTTCGCGCCGTTCAACTTCAAGAATCTTCTGTGCAATCTGCGGCCCGCTAATATCGCCCGCGCCAACCGCCACCAAGAAATCTTCTAGCTTGTCATAACCAAACAGATGAGCAGCGTGCTCAAAGGAGGTTTGGTCGAAGCCCAAGCGTTTCAGCTCATGGTCAAGGACTTCTCGTCCACTCGTAACATGCTTTTCGCGATCCTGCTTGCGGAACCAGGCGCGGATTTTATCGCGCGCACGTGCAGTTCGCGTGTATCCGAGATCAGGATTGAGCCAGTCCAGGCTTGGTCCGCCACGCTTCGAGGTCAGAATCTCCACCTGATCGCCTGTGTGGATGTGGTAGTTGAGGCTTACTAGACGCCCCTGAATCTTGGCTCCACGACAGCGATGTCCAATCTCGGTATGGATGTAATATGCAAAGTCAATGGGCGTTGCGCCAGCCGGAAGATCAACAATATCCCCCTTTGGCGTAAAGGCGTAAACACGATCCTGAAAGAAATCGGTCTTCACCGCATCGACGAAATCGGCCGCATCGCTGGAGTCCGGGCCGAACTCCATCAACCGGCGAAGATAAGTAAGCCGCCGCTCGAAAACTTCGTCACGGCCCTTCTTGCCTTCTTTGTAGCGCCAGTGGGCAGCAATCCCGTACTCAGCATCTTCATGCATCTCCCAGGTGCGAATCTGCACTTCGACCGTCTTGCCCTGATTATCGACCACAGCCGTATGAAGGCTGCGGTAGAAATTGTCTTTTGGCGCGGCAATATAGTCATCGAACTCGCCGGGAATGGGTCGCCAAAGATTATGTACTATTCCCAGAACTTGATAGCACTGGATATCATTGTCCACGATCACTCGCACAGCTCGGACATCATATACCTGTGATAGCGGAATCTTCTTGCGCTCCATCTTCTTGTAAATGCTGTAGATGTGCTTGGGGCGGCCGCTGATCAGCACCCTCGTGATTCCGTGCTGGGAAAGCGCCTCACGCAGCGCCTTGCTCACATCCTGGATATAGCCTTCCCGATCCGTGCGGCGCTCATCGAGTTCTCGCGCGATGGCTTTGTACTTGTCCGGTTCCAGATAACGGAAAGACAGGTCTTCCAGTTCCCACTTGATCTGCCAGATACCCAATCGATTCGCCAACGGGGCGAAAATATCGAGCGTTTCCTGGGCTTTCTCGCGCTGTTTTTCCGCCGACATATAGCCCAGGGTTCGCATATTGTGGAGCCGATCCGCCAGCTTCACCAGCACGACACGTACATCATCGCCCATCGCCAGAAGCATCTTACGAACATATTCTAGTTCGCGGTCAATTGTCCGGCTTTTCTTGTCCTTATCGACTCTGTAGGGGATGTTTTTGAGCTTGCTTACGCTGTCAACGATGCGAGCAACGTTATTCCCAAATTCATTGCGGATTTCCTCCACCGTGACATCAGTATCTTCCACAGTATCATGCAGCAGGGCGGCAGCGATAGCTTCCGCATCCAGTTTCATCTCAGCCAGAATATAGGCCACAGCAACGCAATGCGTAAAATATGGCTCCCCCGACTTGCGGAACTGCCCTGCGTGTGCAGCCTCGGCCTTTCGATAGGCACGTTCAATAATGATGCGATCATTTGGATCAAGCTTGCTGAGTTGATCGAGAATCGATTGGAGGTTCAGGCCGTTCAATTGCTGCATATGAATCATTAATCCGGTGTAATGGTTCTCAGAAGCTCACATTAAATCTTGTGGGGCTTGTCTTGATTATATGCTTGTTCAGATGTTTATGAAACCAGTTGTACAAATTTCCATGCGACTCCCCGAAAACTGGATCGGGAATTGCTATAATCATGGTCAAGGTCGAGACTAGTGCGATCTATGTGTGGTCAGCTTGGTGATCAGACGGGTACATAAGCCCCAAAAGGTATGCGCATGGTTGACTTCAAGCAAGAACTGGGCAGCCAATTGCAGTTGCCCGTTGACCGTCTCGATGATTTGGCCCACTCGGTTATGCAAGCAACAGACATATCCACAGACAAAAATCGTCGAAATCTTCTATGATTGGCTTGCCTCTCGGCACGGCTTAGCTCAGTTTGGCGACTTGACCTTACCCTGCCGAGAGATTTTTGGTTACTGCTATCGATCTAGAATAACACCCTAGCGGAGAAATTGGATTGCTGGAACTACTCCCTGTAGACTTAGCACTTGATCAGATATTGAAGGGCATTACACCCCTTGCCCCGGAACATGTCGAACTGTTGGATGGCCTGGGGCGAGTCCTGGCCGAGGATATTACCGCGCACATCGCTATTCCCCCGTTTCCAAATTCGAGCATGGATGGTTTCGCAGTTCGCGCCGATGACGTTAAAGGGGCTTCTGCTGAGTCTCCAGTCCTGCTCACATTGATCGGTGACATCCCAGCGGGCATTGTACCCAACATCCAGGTTGAATCAGGCCAAGCCGCGCGGATCATGACCGGGGCACAAATGCCCTCTGGCGCGGACGCAGTTATTCCGGTTGAAAGCACAAACGCAGTTTGGACTCCTGGCGGCAGCGATCCCCTCCCCCATGAAGTTAAAGTGTTTCGGAGCTTAATGTCGGGTGACTACGTGCGGCCAGCAGGTGAAGACATGGCAATAGGCACACGTGTCCTTCAGGTTGGCCGGATTCTCCAACCAGCTGATCTCGGTGTCCTGGCTGCTCTCGGCAGATCACCGGTCAAGGTTATCCGAAAGCCCAAAGTTGTGATTCTATCCACGGGTGACGAGTTGGTCGAAGTCGACGAGCCGCTCACACCGGGAAAAATTCGGAATACGAACAGCTACACATTGGCTGCGCTTGTCAAGACGTATGCAGCAGTTCCGATTCGGATTCCCACCGCGAGAGATACCATTCAGGATGTCCGCAGGTGTTTTGAAGAGGCGCTGGATCACCAACCGGATGTCATCTTAAGTTCGGCAGGGGTATCTGTGGGCGCATTCGATGCCGTCCGCACGGTCATCGAGGAACTGGGAGCAATCACGTTCTGGAGAGTGAATCTGCGTCCCGGCAAACCCCTGGCATATGGGAATATTCGCGGCATTCCATTCTTCGGTCTACCTGGTAATCCTGTATCTGCAATGGTGACTTTCGATGTCTTCGTTCGACCAATGCTGCTTCGATTAGGGCAACGACCTGAGACCATCCGCACAATCACGGCATTTATCAGCGAGGAAATTCGATCAGATGGTCGCCGCAGCTACCTCCGCGTCAAGCTGAGCCACCAGAATGGGCGCTGGATTGCATCACTGACGGGTACACAGAGTTCCAGCGCGCTCAGTTCAATGGTCGAGGCGGATGGGCTGCTCATCATCCCTGAAGGCCAAATACAGGTGAACAAAGGGGAGGAGCTTTCGGTTCGGCTCCTCACCGATCTCGTATCTGAACCACAGTGAGTTGAGGGTCATTATGTCGGGTTCAAAAGTAATCGATAGGTCGAATAACGCAGAGAGGGTTGCTTCGCACAATTGGCTGCGTACTCTTGCCCTGGTGCTGGTCGGTATCGGTATCCTGCTGAGCGGGTACTTGAGCTATGTCGAACTGACCAAAGTGCCCATTCAGTGTATCGAGGGCGGGGCATTTCAGTGCGATGTGGTACAAAGCAGTGCCTACGCGCGGTTGGCCGGAGTCCCTATCGCCTATCTCGGCCTGGCAAGCTACATCCTGATCGGATTCCTGATCCTATTTCAGAATCGAATCGAATTCTTGCGTGAGTACGGCAACGTGCTGGAATTCGGTGTAGTGTTGTTTGCTTTTCTGTTTTCAATGTGGCTGGTCTATGTACAGGTTGCTATCCTAGAGGCGCTCTGCCAGTGGTGTCTGGCGCACGAAATCAACGTGACAATTCTGTTCATCGTGGCGATCATACGGCTGCGACGCAGCCTGATGTCAAGTTGAATCCAGCGTACAGCACTGTACCACAATGTAAAAAGGGGCTGCATGCCCCTTTTTTGTCCTCTGACTGGAACTACTGCGAGTGACTTCGCAGGGTCCGCGCAATGATGTCTTCCTGTTCGCGCATGATCTTTTCTCGACGCTCGCGCTCACGGCTCTCGCGACGATCTCGTGCCGAACGCTTGCCTTCCATTGCTTCACGGAGAGCCAGTTCCATCGCAGTCGGCACTTTCTCATCAACATCAGCCGATTCAATAGCCTGCGTTGGTTCAGCATGGCTCTTCATACTCATATCGATCTGGCGCTTCTTTCGATTGATCTTGATTATACGCGCCTGCATAGTATCACCCACTTTGGCAATGTCTGATGGAGACTTGACATAATCATCAGCCAATTCAGAGACATGCACCATACCGGGGCGTTCGGCACCAATGTCGATAAACACACCGTAGCTTTCCACGCGCACGACCTTGCCACTAATCATTTGGCCTTCCTCAAGGTCATCCCAGGAGAAATCTGGCGGCTTAACGAGCGAGAGCGCTACACGACTATTGACCGGATCAACCTTGAGAACATAGGCGGTGATCTCTTCACCCGCTTTGACCACATCTTCCACGTTGCGGACATTGGGCTGCCCCAACTGAGAAATGTGGAGCAGCGCATCCTGTCCAATCCCGATGTCCACAAAAGCGCCAAACAATTCAATCTTCTTGACCGTGCCTTTGACTTCCATCTTGGGCACGAGATCGCCCAAGGTCTTGGGCGCTTGAGTAGTCATTTCATCCGACATGATCGCTTGCTCCTATTGCCACCTTCTCAGGTTGGTTGACCCTGTAACGGTTGGAACATCCAACCGGATTGAACCAAATTCAACTCACATCTACTGACCTGGCGTTGGTGTCGGTGTCAGTGTAAGGCTCTGTGTAACAGCGTACTGTACATCCGGGTTATCCGGCGCGTAGAGACTAAACGGCTTATAACCATCCCAAGCATAGAGGTTACTCAGCTTGACGGTGAGATCCATCCGCTCCAGCGTGGTGTAGAAGACACCAATGATCTCACTGGACTCGGTCAGTTCGCCATTGGCCGCGCCGGCCACGAAAGCAAAAACCACCATCCCCTTTTCAGGGTAGAAGAGGTTAAGGATTGCCTGATCGTCAGTTCCGGGGGTTCCGAGGACATAGGTCGGTTCCCCCTGAGAATCGATGAGCTGGCTCATGGTCTGATTCGGCGCTAACTGAATGAAGAGAGAACTCACGACCTCGCCATCTTCGGAGACCATCTGGCAGCAGGGATCACCATCCACCGGTTTCCACTGCGCCCCGACCACAGGACTGTTCTCAACGGTCTGCGTCTCCGGGTTCTCCAGATCGGGCGCATCCTCAAGGATCGTAAGCGCATCGCTCCAGGTCGTCACGCCGGGCGTGATGCCACGCCAGCAGGGAGATTCACAGTCTTCTGAGCCTTCGGTCAGACTGCGGTCTTTGAGAAATTTCTCATTGCGAAGATTGGGAGCGGGCAAACACGCAGCAGCAAGGAGTACCAGCAGTAGTAGTCCTGGAAGTATCAAACGAGCCTTCATCGGTGGGTTGTCTTTCAATTTCAGGCTGCCAATGA
This sequence comes from uncultured Anaerolineaceae bacterium, assembly GCA_964556745.1. Classification (GTDB taxonomy): domain Bacteria; phylum Chloroflexota; class Anaerolineae; order Aggregatilineales; family Phototrophicaceae; genus CFX2. The sequence goes on along the minus strand of CAZKXW010000002.1, from coordinate 48,683 downwards.
GCTAAATGAACAGGGGCAGTACAGAACTGCCCCTGTGGTCTACCCGTTTGAATGGGTCAACTCAAACGCAAGGTCAGTCGATAATCTCCGGCAGTAACCCCGAAAGTGCCGCCGAAGTGTGTCGCTATGATAATGTACTGACCGTCTTCTGACAAGGTGAAGCCGCTGATGAGCGAATTGGTCGTATCACGGGCGGCATCATCATTCTGAGCGATCTGTACTCCGTTTGGATCAATCAGGAAAAGCACTGGATCGAGCGTACCAGTCAGCCGTTCCATACTGATGTTTACCGTCTGCCCTGCCTGCCCAGTGAAAGTGTAGAGATCGAACTTCCGGTTCAAGCGAATGCTACCTGTGACCGTCTGGTCACTGGTCAGCACTTGAGCGTTCTCGATCTGCGCCGCGAAATCGATGATTGTGGCATCGGGGCGCTGCACCGTTCCAAAGATTCCGCCCTCCCCTGCCGTGATGGTTCCGTCTACATCGATGTTATAGCTGGTCACATAGCGCTCGCCAAAGCGGATCGTCTGAGTGCGCGACAGCACCAATTGACCATTGGCAATCACGTTCAGGGTAAACGTCGTGGGGCTGTTGTCATTGCAGAGGTTCTGATGCTGCACTTCAATTTCATATGGTCCGGGAGTCGGCAGGCGGCCCTCCGGCCAGTAAACATAGGATATCGGTTCACCGGCAGCAGGAGTGCAGTTCACATTGCCATTTGCAGCTAGGGTGGCACCACTGGGAATCTGCGGCGAGTCATCGAAAACAGCGTCACCGACCGGATCACGTACCAGGAGTTGAAGATCAACACCCGTGCTCCACTGGAGGCTGACCTCAACTGAACCACGCGGCAGTCCTGCCAAATTCGGAATCAATGTTGCGGCCGTTGTCTGATCGCCAATGCCGCTCAATGTTAGGGAATACTCACCCTCTGTGCCGCCCAGAATTTGCCCATAGCGTGTCGCCACGACAGTGTAGGTTCCATTCAAGATCAGCGAGAAGTTCTGAATAGCCGCATCCGTATTGCCGCGTTCACGATCATCATTGAAAGCAACCTGATTGCCGCTCGGGTCCAACAGCAAAAGCAGAGTGTCCAGACTGCCGGACACCGCATTCATTTCCAACGAAATGACCTGTCCAGCCTGTCCAGTGAAGTTATAAACCTGAAGTGGCTGCCGGTTGGTGATGTCTCCGGTAAGGGGTGTTCCAACAACCAACGGGGTCGGCAACGTCCCTGAGAGGTCGGGAACAATGGGGGGATCGACCTTTACCCCGCTGTTGATGATCGCAGCCGTGCCATCTGCGCCCACGTTGAACGAGATCAGGAATACCTGATTGGGGAGCAGTGTCCCCGTGACCGGCGCAGAAGTCGTGCCGTCCAGCGTCACTTCGACCGAGAGATTGGCCGGTTCAGAAGTCGGGCAATCCTGAAGCGGTTGGTAGTACACCAGGACTTCATAGCTGCCCGTCGGGATCGCACCAGCGACCCAACTGGCTTCTTCAGAAGGCGAATCGGCCGTCAGCTGGTCACAGACGCTATTCGCATTGACGCCGAATTGTCCCCCGCTGGCGACAGTTGGGGTATTGAAAAACAGGCTTCCTCCGACCGGATCACGAACTTCAAGGTCAAGATTAGCCGTTGAGTTCCAGGTCAGGCGAATTTGCATCCCGGTAGCAGTCAGCAGTTGGCCAGAGGGTTGATAACCTGCGGCTGAGTCGATGGTCAGGGTCAATTCAAACTGCGCCGCCTCAGCAGGAACACCATCCGAAGGCAGAACCGTGACATAGTAGATGCCGCCTGTAGCAAGCACCACACCAGCTAATGAAGCATCTGTCTCACCGGAGGCAGTCGCGGTCTGGGCAATAGTCTGACCAGTTGAATCGGTGATGAGAAGCGCCAGAGCCGTGTCCGCACTCACAGCACTCAAAGTGACTTGTTCATTCGGCTCGGCGGTCAATGTGTAGACCTGAGCCAGATTATCCACGTCCAATGTGCCTGTGATCGGGCTGTTCGGAAATAACTGGCGACTGGAAGTCTCCTGAGCAGAGACAGCCGATAGTCCGAAAACCAGACCGATCAGGACAAACACAAAAAACCTGAACCATTGAGAAGACATGAGAATTGTCTCTCCTTATCTCGACATCGTTAAGCATTCCAAGCTGGCGAGTTTATCCCATCCGGTAAACCTGCGCCATGCGGCCAATCGACGATTGCCCCGCGTTAAGAGCCGGCGGTTGGGGTCACAGCAGGTACTTCCTGCTGGGTCAGGGCAAGCTCCACAAAGCTGGTCATCCCCTCAGAGACATCTACAAGCTCAGATACGCGCAGCCCATCGATATTGGTAATGACTTCATAGCGCCCAGCCGGGATATCGCCCACAACAAAAGTTTCCTGCCAGAGTGGATCAGAATTCACATCAGAACCGTTGTCCAGAAAGATATAGGTGGTCGTAGACTGCACGATCAGCCCGGTGCGAAAGTCCCGGATGGTCACGGTCTGGTCCTGTAGCAGATCACCACGCGGCCCCATGACCCGACCAGCGATCACCCCGTGGCCAACATAGGAGACCATCCATAGCAGGGGGTTATAGGTATCGCCGTAGCGATCCCCACCGACGCGCACTTCAAAATGGACATGAGGGCCGCTGACACGCCCGGTATTGCCTACCAGACCAATCGGATCTTCAGCGTTGACGATCTGCCCCGCCGCTACCAAAACGTTCGCCAAGTGAGCATACAAGGTAAATAAAGGCTGGCCGGTATAGCCGAAATCATGGCGGATGAAGACCACATTGCCGTAACTGGGCGAATCCTGGAAACCCGGCCCAGCCCAGACGACCGTGCCTGATCCAGCGGCACGCACAGTCTGGCCGATGGGATTGGGCATATCGATACCGTGGTGGACGCGCCAGGGATTCTCCTGCTGGGGGCCATCCGAGCCAAACGGATAGGAAAACAGCGCAAAGTTCGTAGCGTTCGAGTCTACTGGGCGGCTGAACCAGTAGTGATCACGCCCCAGTGGATCACGTGAGATCGGCGGGATCAACGGCGGCGGATTCCAGTCAGCAGGAGGGCGTGTGACCACCTGCGCGGTCACCAGGGAGTCGGTTGCTAACAGAGCAGCGGTTGCAGCGGGACGTGTAGCCGTCACCACAGCATTCAGCGTGGGCTGACCACCGCCGACCTGCACCGGAGCAAGAGGCACAAGTGTTGAATCCGCAGCGGCAAGCGCGAGCGTTGGCGGGACAAAAGCCTGGGTCGAGATTCCAATGGTCGGCAATGGGGTCGCGTTACTGCCGAAGCCGGATTGCAAGATGGCCTGCCAGGACTCCGGACCATCGGTTGGAACCTGGAGCGTCGGTATGACGATGACACCGCTGGGCATTTCTGGACGAGCATTGGCCCACAAGAGCAGACCGAATCCGCTGAAGGCCAGGATCACCAGAAAGGTTGTGAGGATGCCGCGCTTCATAGGGGATTACGACCCCGAAACCGAAATTGGCGTGGAAGTAGCGGCAAAACCACCAAGCTGCGAGTCCGTATAAAGTTCGCGCATGGCTGCATACCAATCCAGGTTACCCGTCTTCTCGAAGAGCCAGTAGTTGATGGCATTGATGTTCGCGCGCCAGTCCGTCCCAGCTGCCGCCCGACTCCATCCATAATCGGCGGCAATCTGAGTGAAATCAACATAGTAGCCTTCTGGAACCGCTGATTTCAGGCGGCCACCCTGGTCATAAGCCTGGACATCGCCGCTGTTACGGCTGAGCATGTCCCAGGGCATGGCGCGGAGAGGCTCCCCGAACTGACCAGATTGAGCTTCCTCAGCAACTCGAACATAAACGCGCCAATAAGTCTCAACGCCAATGTCTTCGCGCACCAACTCGATCTGTGGTGGAAAGCCGGCGATCAGGTTGCGCGTGATGCCAAAAGCGCGCCCGGTCATGTACCAGTTGCGGCGTTCTTCGCCGGGCTGGGGCAGGCGCTCCAATCCCCAGAAGGCATCATCCAACTGGCCGAGGAAATCCCAGCCCACCTGATCCAGGGTGCGCTGACGCATTGCAATGAAAGAGTCATTCACCCTATCGCTCAGGAATGGACTGGACCGCGCCACATCCACACTGAGGAGCGTCCCCAATCCATACAAACCGTCCCGATCCGGGCTTGCTACCTGTTCGACGAACAAGGGCTGCGGAACCCCGGATGGTAAACCACCCGATGCAACCAGCGCCGTCGGGAGTGGACGCCCCGTCCACACTGGCGAGGAAGCCTGATCGGTGACGCCGATGACGAGTGTTGAAATCCCTTCCTCAGTGAAGGGAGAAGCTACGAACTGTGTCCCCTCCAACGAATCCACGGCAAAGACCAAGCTGGCCCCATTCGGCGACCACGCCGGAGTTCGGCCACGACCTAACACCTGGGCAGGTAACTGGATTTGCTCACTGGATTTGACAAAGACCTTTTCGATGCCCTCGTCGAGGGCGCTGTAGGCCAGGAACTTCCCATCGGGCGACCAGGCAGGATAATCTTCCTGGCGTTCGGTAGTCCTGGTGAGGTTGGTTACGGCTTCGTCGCGGGGATCATCCAACGAAAAGATGTAAATGTCTTGATTTCCATCGCGCCACGAGACAAACGCGATGCGGCGACCATCGGGCGACCAGGCCGGTGAAAAGTCCGGCGCGGCATTCTGGGTGATGCGCAGCGGAGCCTGAGTCTGATCGACCTTCATCACGTAGATGTCGAGGTTATTGCCCTGGTAGCTCTCGTAGACCAGGAAGAGTCCATCCGGACTCCAGCGCGGCCGAGCCTGGAAAGACAGATCATAAGTCATCCGGGTGGACGCGCCGCTCTGGACATCGTAGATGTAGATTTCCCAGTTGCCATCCTGATTCGAAGCATAGGCGAGGCGCTGACCATCGGGGGACCAGGCTGGATCGCGTTCATCGAAAGGGCTGTTGGTCAGACGGATAGGTGTGCGCGTACCGACTCCGAGCGACCAGATGTCCAGCTGCCCCTTCTCGCGGGCAACATAGGCCATTGAACCGCGCACCTCCAAGACTGAAGGGAGTGTAGTGGCAGTGGGGACAGGTGTACTGAGCAGCGGAGCGATGGTGGGGTCAGCCGTCGCGCCGAGTGGAGCGGCTCCCTGGAAGAGGGGATTGGGGACAACTTGGCCCCCACCGGCCCGATAGGGGTTAGTTGCCCAAAGCACCACACCGATCAAAGCAACGAGTAAACCCACGGTCAAGAAACTCAACCAGCGGTTCTGAATGCGGAGCGGGTCTTCCACCAGGACGGTTTCGATCTCGCGGCGGGCAGCCCGCTGAGCCATGATTCCACCCATCGAACCAGCCGGACGTAGGGCGCTGGCCCCAACTGGAGCATTCCGTCCTCCCAGGTCAAACCCAATCAAACGGCCAATTGGCCGAATCAGCAAGCGGTAGATAACCAGCCCGAACAGCCTCACAAGGCGAAAGATCAGGCTGAGGATACCCGCGATCAGTCCCCACAGCAGACCGATGATACCGGTCAAGCCGCCTCGTCCTGTGCCGACGAGGATGTGCAATCCTTGAAGAACAGCGGTCACGAACACTTGGCTGAGCTTGAGGATGACCAGACCGATGCGGTCGGTGACGCGATAGGTGCGTGCTAACATGAAGGCAGAACTTCGCTCATTTTCCGTTCGGTATACGGCCATTCATTGTACTGGCAAAGCGGGAGACGGGCAATTCGGTTTCCCAGTGGGGTGGGAGCGCGAAGGTGAACCGCACAGTGGAGAGACGCCAAATGGACTGCGCGAAGCATGTTAACATGCTAAGGTTTTGTGGCGGAAATGTCGGCAATGGCGTCAGTGCCATCAGGGTTGGAAACGCCGCCCACTGACACAACGCCAAAAAACTTATCACGCCCTACCCTACTGTAGCACAGAACGCGGTCACTAGGGTGAACAAAATGTCACTCTTTGTGAAATTGGTGGAAGAACCGTGTTGAGCAATCCTGAGTCGCGGAATTGGGCAACGTGCGAGATCATCGCGCGGCTATAAAGATGCACTCGATCACTGGCGTTAAGTGTAGTTTACAGCTATAAAGAGCGTACCAAACAACTGCACCGCAGGAGACATACTCATGTTCGGGAATGATCGCCATCGCCTGATACGCTCAATCGGCCTCGTCATCGTCATCATATTCACGATCCTGGCTCCGGCGGCAGCGCAGGATGGCAGCACCACCCACACCGTTCAGCGGGGAGAGACGCTGTTCCGCATCGCGCAGCGGTACGGCGTCAGCATGGACGCGATCATTCAAGCCAACGGGATGACCAACCCCAGTCATATTCTGGTCGGGCAGCAGTTGGTCATCCCTGGTTTCGATCCATCGCCGAGCGTGGTGGACAATCCGATGGTGGCCGGGACGCCGGTTTATCATATCGTGCAGCCGGGGGAAACGCTGGCGAGCATCGCAGCAAAGTACGGCATGACCGTCGAGCAGATTATCCAGATCAACAACATCACCAATCCCAACCGCATCCTGCGCGGACAGCAGCTCACCGTCTGGGCGACAACCAATGTTGAGCCGTCTATCAATGATCCAGCAGCAGCGCAGGTGAACGTGACCGAGACGGCCGCGCTCGATCCAGCCGCGGCTCCGGTCGAAGCTGCTCCACAGATGGTCAACTACGTGGTGCAGGCGGGTGAGCATCTAGCAGAGATCGCCCGGCGATTCGGCGTGACCTGGAACGAAATCGCTCAAGCCAATGGCCTGAGCAATCCGAATCAAATCTTTGCTGGGCAAACGCTGCTGATTCCCGCGGCGACCGGGGTATCCGATATGGGTATCCTGGAAGCACCGCTGACTCCAATGGTCGCTCCTGCCCCACCGACGATTTTCGAGGGGCGACAGGTGGTTGTCGATCTGAGCGACCAGATGACCTACGCTTACGAAAACGGCGTGCTGGTACGGTCAGTGCTGGTCTCAACGGGTCTACCGGGAACACCAACGGTACAAGGCGATTACACCGTGTACCGCAAGTACACAGCGCAGACGATGAGCGGGCCAGGCTACTACCTGCCGGATGTGCCCTACGTGATGTACTTCTACCAGGGGTACGCGCTGCACGCGACGTACTGGCACAACAACTTCGGCAACCCGATGAGCCATGGCTGCGTAAACATGCCGACGCCAGAATCAGAGTGGTTCTTCAATAACTTCGTCGATGTAGGAACGCCAGTTCACGTTCAGTATTGAATCATCCATCTGCCGCAGCGATTCAAAAGGGCTACGACTCTACGAGTTATCAGCCCTTTGTTGTGAAAGTGATACGAGTGGACTATGATGCCTGCCCGTCCAGTCCCAACTCGCTGGCATGGTCTTGCATGGCCTTCAAGACCAACGGAACATGGAACTCCCAGAGATCGACGCCAAGAGCCTGAGCGCCCTGCTCGACATCCTCACGATTTACACCGCGGGCGAAGGCTTTATCACGCCACTTCTTGCGGATGGAGGAAACTTCGACATCACGCACGTTCTTTGACGGGCGCACCAGGGCAGCGGCGGTAATCAATCCAGTGAGTTCGTCCACCGCAAAAAGGGCCTTGTCGCGAAGGGTCACACGGTCATGAGCAGCCAACGGCCCGTGACTGAGAATACACCGAATATCCTCTTCGTCCAGGCCGCGCTCGCGCAGGATCGGCGCCCCATCCATGGGATGTTGTTCGAGTGAGGAGTGAATTTCCCAGTCGAAGTCGTGAAGCAAGCCTACCAGCCCCCATCTGTCGGGGTCTTCGCCGTAGTGCTGCGCATAGGCACGCATAGCATATTCAACAGACAGCATGTGCTTTCGCAGACTATCGGACTGAACATACTCACAGACAATAGCCCAGGCTTGCTCACGATCCATGTGGACTTCCTTGCAGTGGGTCAGTTACTCGAATACCTGCACCTGGATGACAAGCGGTTGACCGATGGGAATCTGTCCCGGCGTGCGAAGCTCCCAGGTTCCGGTCTTCAGTCCAAAGCGAGCCGGGGTGCGGCCAACAAAATCGAGAACAGCCTCGCCGCCCGGCTCGACTACTTGCTCATTTTCCCGGAAGAAAATGACACGGCCAGCGTCGAGGTTATCCCCGTCGATGAAAACCAGCGCCGTATTCGGCCCCCAGGCGCAGGTTCCCATGTTCACGAAGGTGATTTCCAACCTGTACTCGGTATTGGCCTTGACAAAATCGATATCGTCGTTGGTCTTGGGATACTCGGATTGAATGCGAACAGCGTAATCGAACTGGCAGGCATCCAGAGTCGCCTGCTGCTCGGTAGCTGCCAGGGTCAAAGCAGCGACAGTCTGGGCGATGTCGATGGTCGCGGTCAGCGTGGCCGTCGCGGTCGGCGTCCAAGAGGGTGTAAAGGATGGCGTGAAAGTGGGAGTCAGGGTCGGCGCAGTCACGACAGGCAGGCGGGCCAGATTGCCAAAGGCATCCACCACAGTGACAGGAATCCAGCCCGGCAAGCCGCCAGAGGTCAGAACGCGGAACCAGAGGTTATCTTCGCTGCGCCCGACAATCACCAACGAGTCACCGGAGGCGGCATTGGCAAGGCGGGCATATTGCAGACCAGGCCCCTGACGCACGACGATACTCTGACGCATCACAGCGACGGGAGTCGCGGGCGTGGGGCTGGGAGAGGGCGTGACTGTAAGAGTCGCCGTTGGCGTAGCCGTCGGCGTGCGGGATGGGGTTCGAGTTGGTTCCTCAGTGGATTCTACCGCAGCAGCGGTGGTCGGCGCGGGCGTGGCGGATGCAGCAATGATGTCAGTCAGCGTGGGAGGTGCAGGGGTCTCGGTCACGGAAGCGGCGATCTGGGTCGCTTCGGCGGTCTGAGTCGCCAGTCCCAACCAGGCGAGCAGTGGCAGCACGCCAGCCGCAGCAGCGACTGCCAGAGTACCTACTCCAAGCAGAACCAGCAGCAAAACAGTTAGTCGTACATAGGATCGCTGGGGTGGACGCGAGCGGATAGTCGCGGTGGGTTCAGTTTTGGGGAGTGGTAGGGTATCGTGTGGTTCATCCGGTTCGGAAGGCGACAATGGAGACGGAACCACCGGGATCAGTCCTGAACCAGAAGCAGGGGCAGCAGCCGGGCTGACAGCTATCGCAGCTGGCGGCCCACCGTGAAGTTCGCGGTCAATTCGCTGGAGATCATCGATGAACTCAGCGGCTGTCTGATAGCGATCGGCCGCTTCCTTAGCGATAGCTTTCTGGACGATGCGATCCATCGACTCAGAGATATTCGGATTGAACTGCCGAACCGAAGGCGTCGGCGTGTTGAGGTGGCGAAGGATGGTCGCCAACGGGGTTTCGGCATCGTAAGGCAGATGGCCGGAAAGAAGCTGGAAAAGGATAATGCCAAGCGAGTACAGGTCGGAGCGCTCGTCGCCCGCTTCGCCCAATCCCTGTTCTGGAGCCATGTACGCGGGGGTTCCGACCATGCCGCCGGTGGCAGTGAACTGAGCGCCGGTGACGATCTTAGCGATGCCGAAATCGGTCAAGACAACGCGTTCATCGTGATCGATCATCAGGTTGGCCGGCTTGACATCGCGGTGGATCATATTTCGGCTGTGAGCATAAGCCAGGGCCCCAGCGGCTTCGCGCACAATCCGCACCACATCACCGATTTCCAGGAGCCGATCCTGCTCAGCCAGGGTGTTGATGCGATCCTTGAGCGTAGGCCCGTCGATCAACTCCATGACCATATAGTAGCTTTCACCGGCCGGGTCGTACTCAAAATCATAGACCTGGACGATGTTGGGATGACGCAGCTTGGCAACATTCTGCGCTTCGCGCTCAAAGCGGCTCTTGAATTCGGGATCGTCAGCAAGGAATGCGTGCAGAACCTTGATCGCCACATAACGATCCAGGCTGCTCTGGTAGGCGCGGAAGACTTCGGCCATCCCGCCGCGCCCCAAGCGTTCAATGACATCGTACTTGCCGATTTTACGAGTGGACACAGATCCGCTATCGCTTGTATCGCAGATTGGGCTTACTATAAGCGATTATACTCTACTCAGAGCGGCGGCTCAAAGTAAGCCCATCTTACAATTCATTCAGAATCTGGGATCAGCCGCCACCGCTGACGCCCTGGCGGATTCCGCCTTCGGTCATCGAGCGGGCGTCGAGCGCCTGAGCTGCATCGGCGTCGGTCATATAGCCGAGATCCACGACAATCTCGCGGATGCTGCGGCCTTCGGCCAGGGACTTCTTGGCGACCTCAGCGCCCTTGAGGTAACCGATGATCGGATTCAGGGCTGTTACCAGAATGGGATTGCGGGCCAACCAGCCTTCGGCGCGTTCACGGTTGGCAATGAGACCGATCACGCAGAAGCGGGTAAAGGCATCTACCGAACCGATCATGACATGCATGGCTTCAAACAGGTTATGGGCGATGATAGGCATCATGACATTGAGTTCAAGCTGACCGGCCTGCCCCGCCATCATGACAGTCAGGTCGCAGCCCATAACGTGGAACATTGCCATGTCGAGCATCTCAGCCATGACCGGGTTGACCTTGCCAGGCATGATCGATGACCCGGGCTGCACAGGTGGGCAGGTCAGTTCGGCAAGCCCGGTAGTCGGGCCGCTGGCGAGCAACCGGATATCGTTGGCGATGCGGATCAAATCCTGAGCAGTCGAGCGGAGCGCCCCGGAGAAGAAGACGGCATCCTGCATCGACTGCATGGACTCGAAGAGGTCATCAGATTCATACAGCTTCAGGCCGCTCAGTTTGCTGAGTTTGGCGACCATCCGGCTGTGGTATTCGGGATGAGCGTTCAGGCCCGTTCCGTTGGCCGTGCCACCAATACCCAAGCGGCGCAGCCCTTCGGCGGCCTGATGGAGCTTATCGATGTTGCGTTCGATGGCTTTGGCCCAGGCTCCGACTTCCTGGCCGAGGCGGATCGGCACGGCATCCTGAAGATGGGTACGGCCGCTCTTGATCACATCATCCCACTCGGCAGCTTTGGCGCGGAATGCATCCGCACAGTAGCGCAGGGTGTTGACCAGTTCTTCGACGCGCCAGAGCGCCCCCAGGCGAATGGCCGTTGGGATGGTATCGTTGGTACTCTGCGCCATGTTAACGTGGTCGTTGGGGCTAATGGGTTTCTTGGCGTCGTCGAGCTTATAACCCAGGATTTCATTGGCGCGGTTTGCAATCACCTCATTGGTGTTCATGTTGTGGCTGGTTCCCGCGCCAGCCTGGAAGGGATCGACCACAAACTGCGCGTCGAGCTTGCCATCCAGCACTTCGTCGGCTGCCTGCATGATGGCGCGGGCCATCTTTTCATCGAGCAGGCCGAGGTCGAGGTGCACTTCGGCGGCAGCACGCTTGATGAGCGCCATCGACCACACGAAGGCTTTATAGGGCTTCAAGCCGCTGACGGGGAAATTGATGACAGCACGCTGGGTCTGCGCGCCGTAATAGGCGTTCGCCGGGACTTCAACTGGCCCCAGGGAATCTTTTTCAATGCGGACGTCAACCATACCTCACTCCTTGCCGAAAAAGACCGGTTGGTCGGCACTCTAAAACAAAAAAGGCGTTACTGATTGTAACGCCTTTCACGAGTTTCAGCGACGACGGGAAAATCGATCCCGCCTGAAATGGGCTACTTCACGGCTGCATAAAGTTTGGCGACGGCATCCCAATCAACGACGTTCCACCAGGCGGCCACATAATCCGCGCGGCGGTTCTGATAGTTGAGATAGTAGGCATGTTCCCAGACATCCAGCCCCAGAATGGGATGCTTGTGTTCCATTATCGGAGTATCCTGGTTGGGGGTGGAAGTAATGGCGACTGCACCCCCCTTCTCGGCAACCAGCCACGCCCAGCCCGAACCGAAGCGGCCCATCGCGGCGGCCGCGAACTTTTCCTTGAAGGCATCGAAGCTGCCAAAGGCGGCAGTGATAGCGGCGGCGAGGTCACCGGAGGGCTGCCCGCCCTTGCCCGGTCCCATGATTGACCAGAACAGGTTGTGGTTGGCATAGCCACCACCATTGTTGCGGACCGCGGTGCGGATGGCTTCCGGCACTGCATCCAGGGAGCTGAGCAGTTCCTCGATAGATTTGCTCTGAAGTTCGGGATAGTTCTCCAGCGCCTTGTTCAGATTAGTGGTATAGGCAGCATGGTGCTTGCCATGATGGATTTCCATCGTGCGAGCGTCGATGTGCGGTTCGAGCGCGTTAGAAGCATAGGGCAGCGGGGCTAGTTCAAACGCCATGTTCGTTATCTCCTTAATCCGTGAGCATATGGAATAGTGATACCCATTATTCTAGCGCCCCACAGGAGGCAAACTGCATCGGTCATTCGTACAGAAGAATGGTACTATTCCGAATGAACGGGTTCTAGTATGCTACAGAGTGACCGGAAACGCATCAACATTGCCTGAAAGAATGATGAGAATGCGCCGCTGCAAACAGCGGCCTTCTTCTTGCTGCGGCTAAAACGAAACCCGACTCTATGGCGACAAGTACATCCGTTCCGCCAACAATTCCGGCGATCCCAACCAAAGCCTTCGTGGTGATTGGCGTGGGAATCCTGGCGATCTCGCTGGCCTCGATCTTCATTAAGCTGGCTCAGCAGGAAGGGATTCCTTCGCTGTTGATCGCGGCGGCGCGAATGACAATCGCGGCGCTGGTGCTGACGCCGGTGACGCTGCGGCGGCATTGGAACGACCTCCAGCGCATCGGACAATCCGAAGTGCTGTTCGGCGGACTATCCGGTTTTTTCTTAGCGATTCACTTTGCCACCTGGATTCTGTCGTTCGAGTACACGTCGGTACTGGTCAGCGTAGTGCTCGTGACGACCAATCCGCTATGGGCGGCCGTGCTGGAAATGGCTTTCCTACGGGCGAGGTTGGGGCGACTGGTGATCCTGGGTTTGATCATCGGCATACTGGGCAGCATCATGGTGGCATTCCCACCGACCGGGGCGATCTCGCTGGGGCAGAATCCTTTAGTGGGCAGCGCACTAGCGCTGACGGGCGCAGTGGCCGTGGCGGTGTACTTCGTGCTGGGACGGAAGCTGCGGGCGGGTCTGCCGCTGCTGCCATACATCTGGCTGGTTTACAGCAGCGCCGCGATCATCCTCATCGTTGTAGTCATTATTATGGGGATTCCCATCATGGGCTACAGCGCGTCTGGCTATTTCTGGCTGATAGCCATGGCGCTGATCCCCCAGTTGATCGGGCATTCGTCGTTCAATTATGTCCTGAAGTTCCTGCCCGCTTCCTATGTCGGGATCGCCTCGCAGCTTGAGCCGGTGCTGAGCGCGATTATCGCCTTCTTCCTCTTCCGCGAGTCGCCAGCTGCGCTCCAGATCATCGGCAGTGGGATCATCCTGACAGGGGTCGTCCTGGCGAGTCTGGGTCAAAATCGATCTTCACAGGAAACAGCATCCGAATGAATTCAAGTTCGAGTGAAACCAGCCGCAGCAATCGCTGGCGGCTGCAAATTATCCTGCTCGCTGGCACGTTTGCGGGGTCATGGGCGTCGATCTTCGGGCGGATCGCCCAGGATGAAGGCGTGCCAACGTTCATCCTGATCGCCTTCCGCATGACACTAGGGGTTCTGGTGCTAACGCCGTTTGTGCTGCGGTGGCATCAGAACGCACTGAAGAAGCTGCGCCGCCGCGATCTCCTGGTGGCGGGGGCGGCGGGATTCTGGATGGCGATCCACCTTGTCCTGGGTTTTTCCGGACTGGAACACACCAGTGTGCTGGTCAACGGCGTGTTAGGCGGAACACTGCCGCTCTGGGTCGCGCTGCTGGAGACCTATGTGCTGAAGACACGGCTAAACGCCGTAATCTGGATCGGGTTGTTCCTGACGCTGGGCGGCGGGGTGGTCATCACCCTATCGGGCAGCAGCGGCCTGAGCCTGGGAGACAATCCGCTCTTGGGAAGCATCCTCTCGGCAAGCGCAGCGGTCGCTGGAGCCATCTACGCGATCATCGGGCGGAGTTCAGGGGAACGAATACCGTTCCTACCGTACCTGTGGATCGTATTCATTGCTGGCAGCATCACGACCCTATGCCTCAGCGGTCTGGCGCACTACAGTTTTACCGGATACAGTCCCACAGCCTACTTCGCGCTCATCATGCTGACAATCCTGCCACAGCTCATCGGGCACAGCGCCTACAACTACGTCCTGCGGAGACTGCCCGCCACCTATTCGAGCGTAGTGGGGCAGCTCGGCATTGTCATCGCGGCGGTGCTGGCCTATTTTCTGTTCAACGAGATACCGCATATGCTGCAACTACCCGGCAGTCTACTGATCCTTGGCGGGATCACGCTGGTGAATCTGTCCAACCGGCAGCCCAACCGAAAAGCATCACGACAGGCGGAAGCCGAGGTAGTCCGACACGCCGGGCCAGGTCTCCACTGGCGGAATATCCTGGGGCAGCATCACCGGCACTGAAAGGGACGCCAGTATGCCGTTCCGAGACAGTTCTTGCAGGGTGTATTCCACCAACAACCGGAAATCCAGGTCGTTGCGAGCGACACCGAAAGTCGAATACGCCCGGCTGTAGAAGGGATCGGGGTTATCCCCGCGTATGGTGATCCGCAGCGTATCGGGATTGGCCTCCACATGGGGGATCAGTTTGAGGCTGTCCCCAAAGGCGGCATCAGCATTGTTCTCAATCAGGAGAACATCGGCGAGGTCCTGTTCGCGGTTGATAATGAAGATCCGTACGCCGGAATTGACGCTGCGGGCAATCTCGTTCACGCGGTCGGCAGCGCCGGCTTCGCTGGCGAACACTGCCACGATCCGGGCGCGGAGATCCAGGAAGGTCTCGTACGGCGAGTCTTTCTTGACCAGCAGTCGCTCGCCATGCAGCAAATAGGGATGGGTCAGATCAACCCGATCAGAGAGCGCCCAATCCAGCGGCAAGCCGACAGCGATATCTGCCTGGCCGGAGGCAACCAGATCAGCAGCGTTATCCGAGGAATTCGGGACATATTCGACCCGCATTTCCCAGCGGGAGACCACAGCTTCGATCAACTGGCGGTTGAAAGTGTCGAAGCGGCGCTCGCTTTCGGTTGCATCCGATGGCAAATCGCGCAGTCCAGCGACTCGAACGACTCCGGTCTGTTGAATCTGTGGCAAAGTGTAACGCGCCGGATAGTCCATCACATCGGCGAACTGATCGGGCTTGGGAGCCGACTCGCCGATTCCGCCCCAGATGAACAGCGCGTTTAACGGATAGATCGTACCAGTCAGATAAGTCTTGTAGAGTTCCTGGATGCGGCCTTTCTGGGCCAGGTATTGAATAGTCTTGTTGACAAGGCTGCGGAAGTTGACATCCTGACGGCGGATAACCACGGCATATGGCTCCGGTCCAACGGGTTCATCTAGGATGCGAGCAACGGGCTGCACCAACAGACGGAGCAGGTTGGCCCGGCTGTCTACAACCCCGTCAACCTCATTGTTCACCAACGCAACCAACGATTGATCGAGCGTGAGGTAAGATTGCAGCGTAATGCCGATACCGGCTCGCTGCTGCCACAGACTGATGGCCTCGGCGCTGGCCGTGCCCAGGACGTAACCGATGCGGCGGTTCGCCATATCGCTCAGGCGGGCAGCTACATCGTCCGGGCGAACCATCATGGACTGCGAACCCCAGTAGTAGGTCTGGCTAAACTCGACCAGGGGATCAAGATCGCGCCGATGCACCTGCGAGGCCAGCAGCATATCCACTGCCCCACTCTTAAGCATATCAAGCGCATTCTGACGAGTCACTTGCAACGGCTCAAAGGTAACTTCCCAGGTTTCGGCCATCAATCGGGCTAGATCAGCCTCAAAGCCTTCGACCTCTCCTCGGATGTTCATCTGGCTGAACTGGGGCGCATTGAAGAGCAATCCCACGCGCACCTTATCATCGCGCCTGATCCGCGCCAACGTCGATTCATTCGCCAGGGCGTCGCTGGAGGATGGGAGCAAGGTTGGCACGAGGGTCGGTGGGACACGGGTGGGCGCAGGTTGGAGAGCAGCATCAGCGGGCAGCACCACCACCACACGAAATCCAATGACTATGAGAAATGCTATCGAGATGCTGCCCAACCACCTGATATTTCGCCGGTTGGGAACCGCGCGGTGACGTGACAGAAGGGGCGGACTCATGGATAGCTCCTTACCCACTAAACAAGCGATGTTCCTCGATGTAGGCGCGCACGGGGTCCGTCACAAGGTAACGGATACTCAAGCCACGAGCGAGGCGTTCGGCCACATGGGTTGAGGAAATGTCAATCAGCGGCGCATCGATGATCGTGATCCGTTCCGCCAGACCCGGCAGCACGGCTTCGTGCATGTCCGAGCTAAAAGAGATTCCAGGGCGGCGCATGACTGCCAGCGTACAGGCACGCATGATTTCGAGCGGGCGATCCCAAGTGGGAAAGGAGACCAGCGAGTCCGCACCCATGATGAAGAACAGCTCTGCTCCGCGATACTGATCGCGCAGGAGATGAATCATATCCACGGAATAATGTGGCCCAGGTCGGTCGACATCGACGCGAGAGAGGGCAAAGCGCGGATTGTCGGCGATGGCAGCGGCGAGCAAGGCCAGGCGGTGTTCAATGGGGGTATGGATTTCATCACGTTTGTGGGGTGGATCGGCAGCCGGGACGAACAGCAGGCGATCAAGCTGCAAGGCATCCGCCGCATATTCGCCCAGAATGAGATGACCGACATGCGGTGGGTCGAACGTGCCGCCGAGAACGCCGAGGCGCTGACTCATGATATCGACCTTTGCATGGAAAACTCAGCCGGATAGATCGAACGCACAGTATGAAAGTCGGCGAGTTGAGCCATGCCGTTATTCTGACCATTCCAGTTCAAAGTCACCGATGAAGACGGTATCGCCGGCCTGAACGCCAGCTTCTTCCAGCGCAGCGGAGACGCCCAACGTCTCCAAGATGTTCTGGAAGCGCAGAACGGCATCTTCGTATTCCCAGTGGGTCATTACCGCCGCGCGTTCAATGCGTTTGCCGGATACGCGGTAGATGCCTTCGCCTTCCTGAACGACAGTGAAGGGGATTTCCTCTTCAGGGAGTTCATAGACCGGCATCTGCGCGGGTTCGGTGATGGTAGGTTCAGGCAGCGAATCGATGGTCTGGAAGATCAACTGCACCAGCTGGCGAACGTTCTTCTGGGTGGCGGCAGAGATAGCTACCGGCTCGATGCCGCGCTTGCGGAGCGCTTCCTCCACAGCAATCCAACGGTTCTGAGCTTCGGGCAGATCGATCTTGTTGAAGACCACAATCTGCGGTTTCTGAGCCAGATGTTCATCGAACAAGGCCAGTTCGGTGTTGATCTGGCTGTAGTCGGCCAGCGGGGATTCGTTCGCGCCGTTGAGGAGATGCACCAGGAGGCGAGTGCGCTGCACATGTCGCAAGAAAGCATGACCCAGTCCCACACCCATATGTGCGCCTTCAATCAGACCTGGAATATCGGCAACGACCAGGTCGCGGTCATCATAAACGACGACGCCGAGATTGGGTTCCAGTGTGGTGAACGGGTAATCGGCGATCTTAGGTCTGGCATTGCTAATGACCGAAAGCAGGGTCGATTTCCCAGCATTGGGAACACCTACGATGCCAACATCGGCAATCAGCCGCAGTTCCAGCGTAAGCCAGCGTTCACGGCCGGGTGCACCCTTCTCCGCATATCGAGGGGTCTGGTTAGACGGAGACGCGAAGTGTTGATTGCCACGACCGCCGCGCCCTCCCTTCTCGATCACCACGCGGTCATCGGGACGTACTAGATCAGCCAGGATCGTGCCCGTTTCAGCGTCGCGGACAACTGTGCCTGGCGGAACCTCGATCTCGACATCGCGCCCGCTGGCCCCGGACATGTTCTTGGCCCCGCCGCGCGCCCCGTTCTGCGCCTTGAAATGAACGCCCTTCTGGAACGATGAGAGCGTGTTGAGCCGTTTGTTGACTTTGATGACGACATCGCCACCCCGACCGCCGTCGCCTCCGCTGGGACCACCGCGTGGCATATACTTTTCACGTAAAAAAGCGACGATTCCATCGCCGCTCCGCACATAGATTTTGACTTCATCCAGCATAGTCTGACTTGCCCATCGCCGCAGATTACGGCGATCAACACTCCAATTCTGGTAGGTTCATCGGCTGTCCAGCGCGATACCAGGCAATTGTCTGACGTGCCCCAATCCGAAAATCGGTCGGGGCAAAGCCTAACTCACGCCGCGCTTTCTCTGTTGAAACACGCCAGTCATTATACACATATGAGCGCAGATTCAGCGGCCAAAATGGTTCCGCCCGCGTGATCCTGGAGATTCCTTCGAGGACTCTGGCCGTCATGATGCCCAGCCAACCGGGAATTGGCAGCCGCGGCCAGCGCAGGTGAGCCTCTTGGCACACAATGTCAAATGCCTCTTTATGCGAAATCCAATCTCCGCAGATATTGTAAATTTCACCGACACGCGCCTTGTCGAGACTTTTCAAGATCCCCTGAACCACATCGGAGATGTAAGCCGGAAAGATGATGTAGCGCCCCCCATCGACCTGCATGATGATGCCGCGCATCGGATCACGGAAGAAGAGGCGGTTGAAAGCATAGCGACCTAGCGGACCATAGTAGGCTCCAGGGCGAAGAATGACGACCGGTAGGCCGAACTCGCTGAAGTGCCGCTTGGCGATCTGCTCAGCCTGCCACTTGCTGCGCTGATAGGCATCGGCGGGAAAAGCGGGATGCGTTTCATCGATCACATAGGTAGGGTCTGGCCGTCCGATGACCGCGACGCTGGAAATGTGGATGACCTTCTCGACATGTGCTTGCCGAGCCGCGTCGAGAACATGGGTTGTACCCGCAACATTGGTCACATTGAAAGCGCGTTCATCACCCCAGAAACGGAAAATTCCGCCCGCATGTACCACATAACGGCAGCCTTGTGCAGCTTGCTTGACCACTGCCTGATCGAGCAAATCACCAGGGACAACCTCGACCGCAGCACAGCGACGCAACCAAAGATTTTGTTCGGGGTATCGCGTCAGGACGCGGAGAGAAAATCCAGCACGGCACAGCGCGGGAACGAGATGCCGCCCAAGAAATCCCGTTCCGCCCGTCACGAAAATGATATCTTCCACAACCCAGTCTTTGTCGAACCAGATTCGCCGGAAATTCTCGCTCCCGCGATGCATCACCGCGTTGGGCAGATTTCGGAGAACAGCGGACGTGAACTACAGCAGCCAATCGGAAGAAATGTACCGTTATGGACACAAAACTGCAATCGAAACAGAAGATTTGATTTCAGCGTCCTTTGAGGGCAAGCCAGATGTTCTGCCGTAGTCGCGCCAGACTCAATGGACGAACAAGATAAACATCCACTTTGGCAACACCCAGAGCCAGGGACTGCTGACCGGCCATCTGGTGGTCAGCGATGACCATGATGGGCAGATGCCGCGCTCCGGGCAGTTCCCTCAGTTTGCTGAGCAGTTCCCAACCATGCATATCCGGCAGGCGCATCTCCATAACCAGCAGGTCGGGTATGCGCTCTTCCAGCAAGGCGACAAGATCGACACCGCTGCTCGCAAGCTCGACTCGCATATGAAGTTCGAGGCAGAGATGTTCGATGGCCTGGCGCTCATCGTCACGGCCCACGAGCAGGACAACCTGTTTCCCCTCAGTCAGCGAGGTATCCGTCTGGCTAGCGATAATCGTCCGCAAGTCAGGCTGCCCCTGCCCGATGCTGATATCATGGACAAGGGTGTTTTCATCGGCGCGGATTTCGGTGAAGGCAACTTCGGCATCGGCCAGAGAGTCCCCGGCCAATTCACGGATGGTTTGGCAGAGGGAATCAGCCGCTGTGAAGTCCGCGAAGTAACTCCCATCGGCATCCTTCAAAATCAGATGTCCAGCACGAACATCCACAACAGGGGACTGGTTCAACTGCGCCTTTGCAATCCAATTCCGAAAGCGAGACAACTCAGAGCCTGGCAGCAGTGTATCGACGTAATACGCTCTGACGACATCGGCGAGGGAGTCAGGATCATGAATGTTGGGATCGTAGCGATGCGGTTCAGGCAGCCCTAGCACCCAGACAAATGACCGATTGTAGTATTCGACACGGCCAGAAGCCTTGAGCTGATCCAGTTCGCCATCGGTAATCGCGTGACCGAACAAGCCCTCTTCGAGCCTGATGATCTGCCCCGTGAGCAGGTCTTCGCCCTGATCAGAGCGAAGCTGAACAACAAAATCGCCTTTGCCTGTGACAAAGACAAAATGGCGTGGCACTGCGGTTCCGTTATAACTTGTGTTCATCCCAACCCCAAAGTCATCTGGTCATCCAACCAACCTCAAGACTAACGGGCTATAGCTTGACGAAATAGGCGGCGGCGGCCCGATCCAACAACTCTTTGGTGAGGGCAGGAGGTTGATTGATGTATGAGGCGATGTCGATGATCTGGTTGATGAGATCACGCGGATGAACCGAACGGAGCGGTCGATCATGGTTGATATACCACTCCTTGAGCAGATAGGCAAGCATCTGCTCTTCGTACTTGATCTTCTTGGCATCGCAGACGCGCTTGAAAATCTCGCGGAACTGCTCATAAGTCGGATCAGTAATCTGGATCTTATGCCGAATACGGCGCAGGAAGGCTTCGTCGACCAGTTCGCGCGGATCGAGGTTGGTGGAGAACACGATCAACACAAAGAAAGGAATTTCGATCTTGCGGCCAGTATGCAGCGTGAGGAAATCGACTCCTTTTTCGAGCGGCACAATCCAGCGGTTCAGGAGGTCACGCGGGCGCACCTGCTGCCGCCCGAAGTCATCGATCAGGAACATACCGCCGTTCGCTTTGACCTGGAAGGGCGCTTCGTAGTACTTGTTGGTGTCGTCGTAGACCAGATCAAGTCCGGCCAATGTGAGTTCACCGCCAACCATAATCATCGGGCGCTTGATGCGTACCCACCGCGGATCGGAAATCAACCCAGTAGCCTGTTTGACCGCCCCGCCCTTCTCGGAAACCACGTGATTAACGTTATCGAAGACTCGAATGATCTGACCATCCACATCAATCGAATAGGGAATCCACATATCATCGCCGAGGATCATGCGGCCCACGACTTCGGCAATGGTGGTCTTACCGTTGCCGGGCGGACCATACAGGAAGATCGAACGACCTGAATTAATGGCCGGGCCGATCCGACCCAGAAGCTCATCGGAAATCACGAGGTGCTGCAAAACCTGCTTGAGTTCAGCTTCCTGCACCAGCAAACGTTCACGATTCTGAGCACGCTGAGACTCAATGTACTGTTGGAGCGTTACGGGAGCAGCCCCTGCATACTGTGAACGTTCGAGGGCATCACGAGCTTTTTCCGATCCCTTGACCGAGATGATATATTGGTAGGAAGCTTCCCCAAAGCCCCCTGCGCCGCGCACTTCGATGTACTTCTCACGCTTGAGAAAGTCAATGATGCTTTCGAGGACACCGGTGTAGGGCAGCTTGACGATCTCCGCGATCTCATGTCCAGCCAGCACCCCACCGAGATACAGCACTTTGAGGACCAAATCAGCCATGTTGAGCAGATTCAGCCCGCTGTCCTCCAAGCTGGTGAGCGGAGGAGGCGACCAGGGTTCCTTGTCCCGGCCCGCTCCGGGCGGCGGTGTCCCCACCGGACCGGTCAGTTTCTTGATTGGCTGAACCCGTTGAGACTGAGACGGGCGATTAATTTGGTCACTCATTCGATCCTCCGAGAAACGCACCGGGGCGCAGAGCTTGTCGGGCAAGGAGTCGGATTAGATGGTTCTAAACAACCCATCTTTCACGCGATCTAGTGAGTGATTATAGTGTACACTGGTAAGAGAGGACAAGCAGGATAGATGGTCTGGCGGTCAAAGCTGCCAGTTCATCCCCCGAAATACCCATCATGATTGACCGCATTCAATGGCTTGGACACGGCGGATTCCTCATCCAGGGGCCACCGCTTATCTATATCAACCCGTATCGGGTCTCTCGCAGCATTTTCCATGCGGATCTACTGCTTATTAGTCATCACCATGTCGAACACTGTTCCCAGGCAGACATCAGCAAGCTGCGTGGACCGAACACTATCCTGCTCGGAAATGAATTGGTCGCGCAGGAGATCGAGGGCTGCCAGATCATGCGTCCCTGGCAGAGCATGATGGTCGAACGGGCGGGTATCAAGGCGCTGCCGGCCTATTCACCGACAGGCTGGCAGCATCCGCGCGAAGATGGCGGGCTGGGGTTCATCATTTCGCTGAACTACTATGACATCTACTACGCCGGAGACACCCAGATTATTCCAGAGATGGATCGCATCCGACCGGATATCGCCATTGTACCCATTGATGGCAACGGAACAATGACCGTTTCAGAAGCGGTCGATCTGGTGAAGAAGATGCGACCGCGCTGGGTCATCCCATGTAACTGGGGGCCAGGCACAGAAGCTAATGCTCGCCTTTTCAAGCAGGAAGTGGCCGGCCGCTCGGAAGTCATTATTCCGTCTATAGCTACCACATAGAGCGTGAAGTAAAACGGGGGTCTTGATTAAGACCCCCGCCACAGATTGAGCAGACCGCGCTCAGGCAGCCGGTATCAACCGACCATCGTCCGACCACTGTAACTGCACATCATTGTCCGTGAAGATGCGGGGATGCACAACGCTGTTGATGACATCGGCATCGATCACCACACGTCGGATGTCGCTGCGCCCCGGTATCTCGAACATCACATCGAGCAGACAACTTTCGATGATCGCCCGCAGACCACGCGCGCCGGTTCCGCGCTTCAACGCCAGATCTGCTGCCGCGCCTAAGGCCGACTCTTCAAAGATGAGTTCCACGTTGTCGAGCGACAGGAGGTACTCATATTGACGGGTGAGCGCGTTTTTGGGCTCAACCAGAATGCGGATCAGCGCATCACGGTTGAGCGGATCAACGTTCACCACAATCGGCAGCCGGCCGACGAACTCTGGGATCAACCCGAAACTCATCAGATCTTCGGGAGAAATCCGGTGGAGAAGCTGCGTCTTATCGAGGCTAGCAGTTTCCTGATCGGCATGGAAGCCAAGCAAACCACTGTGTCCAATGCGCTTGCTGACACGGTCTTCGATACCGTCGAACGTGCCGCCGCAGATGAACAGGATATCGCGAGTGTCGATCTGGAGAAATTCCTGATGGGGATGTTTGCGTCCGCCTTGTGGGGGGACGTTGGCAACAGTTCCCTCCAGAATTTTCAGGAGCGCCTGCTGGACACCTTCTCCGGAGACATCGCGCGTGATCGAAGGATTGTCGTTCGACTTACGAGCGATCTTGTCGATCTCATCGATGTAGATAATTCCTTTTTCAGCGCGGGCGATGTCGCCGTCAGATGCCTGGATCAGGCGCAGCAGGATGTTCTCGACATCTTCGCCGACATAGCCCGCCTCGGTGAGGGCAGTCGCATCGGCGATACAGAACGGCACATCCAGCACGCGGGCAAGGGTCTGGGCCAGCAGTGTCTTGCCGCTCCCCGTTGGCCCAACGATGAGGATGTTGCTCTTCTGAAGCTCAACACCTTCCGCTGAACGGTCGGTCTGGATGCGCTTATAATGGTTGTAGACAGCGACACTCAGCACTCGTTTTGCCAAATCCTGGCCCACCACATACTCATCCAGATGCGTCATCAACTCCCGAGGAGACAACAATCTTTCCACCTGGAAGCGTTCGGCGTGCGCCGAGAACGGCGACACGATGTTGGCTTCCATCAGCTTGATCTGGCAGCGTTCCACACAGCGGTTACAAATATATACCCCATTTGGCCCCGCTAGGAGATGTTCCACTTCCAGATCGCTGCGCCCACAAAAAGAGCAGCGGTGACTTCCAGGAATATAGCTCACGACTTGCCGTTCTCCTTCGCGTGGGTCGCACCATCCGCACCGAACACCGAATCGATGAGTCCGTAAGAAACGGCCTGCTGCGCGCTGAAATAGATGTCGCGGTCAGTATCGCGTTCGAGAACATCACGCTCCTGACCGGTGTGCTTGACGAAAATATCGTTGATACGATCCTTCAAGCGCATGATTTCATTAGCAGCGATAACGATATCGGATGCCTGTCCCTGAGCGCCGCCCAGCGGTTGGTGCATGTGGATCGTCGCGTTCGGCAGGGCATAGCGCAGCGACTTCTCGCCAGCCGTAAGCAGCACCGTGCCAAAGCTGGCTGTCAGACCCAGCGCGACCGTACTCACCGGCGGAGAAATCTGCTGCATGGCATCGTAGATTGCCAGACCCGCGTACACCACGCCGCCGGGCGAGTTAATATACATATTGATCTGGCGATCCTGGTCTTCCTGCTGTAGATAAAGAAGCTGCGCCACGATCAGGTTGGCTACCTGGTCGTTGATTGGCGTTCCCAACAAGACGATGCGATTGCGAAGAAGCAGGGAGAAAATATCATAAGCGCGTTCACCCCGTGCGCCCTGCTCGATCACCATTGGAATTACATCATAGACATTCATGCGCTCGTCTCTCCTTGATTGGCGCTTTCATCCGTGTTAGAAGGTATTTCGTCGCTCGTGGAAGACTCAGAAGAAACAATCGCAGGGGCTTCTCCCCGCGCAATAGCGACGATGCGATCCATCACGCCCTGTTGAAGCAGGTCTTCCCGAATATTGCCGCGCATATCCGGCGTATCAAAGTATGGGCGCATAGCGGCGCTCTGCTCGCCGAACTGAGACAGCATCCGATCCAGTTCAGTGTCAATCATTTCATCGCTGACTCCAACGGACTCAGCCCGCATCACTTCACGTAGGACCAGCGAACGCTTGACCGTCCGAACAGCGATGTCGCGATACTCGAGCTTCAGCGCTTCCCGATCTTTGTTAGCGATTTTCATGTAATCATCGAGGGTGAGGCCCTGACGCCGGAAATCCTGATCCAACCGCTCCAGATAGCGTTCCGACTGATCGTCGATCATTTCTTCTGGATAGGCAATGGTAGCACGCTCGACGAGCTGATCCAGCACTTCGGCAGCAAAGCGTGCCTTCTCATTCCGTTCGATAGCCCGCTGAAGGTTTTCGCGCGTCCGCATACGCAGTTCGAGCAGCGTAAGCTGCTTCTCCTCTTTTTCGGTCACGCGGGCCGCAAAATCATCGTTCATGGCTGGCAGCGTGACGACTTCGATCTTGCGAATCACCGCCTTGAACTGGGCGCGTTTCCCGGCGAGTTCTTTATACTCTTTTTCATCATTGGGATAGGTCAGTTCAAAAACCCGTTCTTCATCGACCGCCGCGCCGATCAGCGCATCACGGAAACCAGGAACAGGCTCTTCGGCCTCAGCATCGAATGAGAACACGGCCTGATGCTCGTGAATGAACTCGTTGCCACCGAGGCCATGATCGTGATCATGGTCATGCTCATCACCGTGGTCGTGATCGTGTTCTTCTTCATGTTCGACAGTCGCAGCGGCCTCTTCGCCTGAGGCCGAAGACTCGGAATCCCCGCTCTCTTCGATGATCTTGGCATAGAGTTCCATCGTCACACGATTGCCGAGCGCCACAGGTTGGCGACTTTCCTCGACCAGCGCATAGTCTTCCAGCAAACGCCGCATCGCGCGATCTACCTGGACATCCTCCACTTCGGGGACAGAATACTCCATCCGCGTGGAACGATAATCACCCAGATCGACCGTCGGCTGAAGCGGAACCACAAACGTCAGCGCCGGTTCAGGTTCGATCTTGAAATCCTCAAGCTGGCCAACGCCATACGGATCGATGTCGGACTCATCAAGCGCCTTCTTATAAAGGTCGTTGCCCAGGAGTTCGATAGCATCTTCCAGGATAGCAGCATCACCGAAATACTGCTGAATGATCCGGTAGGGGGCTTTTCCTTTTCTGAAACCGGGGATGTTCACACGCTGGCTCAGCTTACGAGCAGCGGTCTGCTTAGCCTGTTCCAGCCGCGCAGCGTCGATAGTGACGGTGAAACGGGCTTTATGGTTATCCAGGCGTTCCATTTGAATGTTCAAGCCATTTTCCTTATCGAGGCTAAGGTAGGACGCATTATAGCATGGTCAGGATAACGCAGTCTGTAAGACTTGCGTTAGATATTCGAACCCATATTTATCGAGACAGCCGCCCATGAACGGGATATTTGTGGGGAAGGCGGGACTCGAACCCGCAAGGTGTAAACCACATGATCCTAAGTCATGCGCGTATGCCAGTTCCGCCACTTCCCCTTAGTTGTGAGATTATATGCAAGCGGGCATATGATCGACAAGGGCTATCATTCAATCTTGATGCGCGACGCCTGGGTGAGATCGGATTCGCCCGACTTGCTGAGGATGGTAGTGATTACCAATTGAGCGAAGCGGAAGAGACTCTGCATCTGCTCGATGCGTTCTAGGTACAGCTTAGCTGCCTGCTGATCGTCAGCATTCATGTTCGGCATGGCGGTAGAGAGACGGGTCGCATTCTCGGTCATCACCGTCAAGGCACGATCCACATCGCGCATCTCGCGCCCGCTGAGAATATTGGCGATGATCTGCCAGAAGTCAGTTTCGGCTTCGTAGAATTTGCGGCGGCCACCCCGCCCGCGTACCCAGACCTGGCGCACCATACCCATGTGCTCCAGAGTACGCAGGTTCATGCTCACGCTGGCTTTGGAGATATCCAGAAGTTCAACCAGGTCATCTAGGCTGAGGGGTTCGGCGCTGAGCAGCAGCGCACCGTAGAGCTGTCCCATAACCTTGCTGAACCCAAAGTAGCTGGCAAGCTGCCCCAGCCCATCCAGCATACTAGACTGTACCGCCGCGAGATTGGGGTCATGAACACCGCTGCCATTGATCTCTAGTGTAGACATCGGCCTACCCTGCGCTTATCCCGTGCCGCCACACATCCGCATAGTGAGCGTGACAGAGCTATCGTAACATTATTAATGGGCGCTGACAATGTGTCATTCATAACGCAAAGCATCAATAGGGTTCAAAGCCGCCGCACGGTTGGCCGGATAAATACCGAAGAAAGTCCCCACTGCCAACGAAATGAACGTCGCCAATACCACACTGGAAAGTTGAACGCCGGCTTGAAGCTCTGGCAGAACCAAGCCGACCAAAGCCAAACCAGTGGCTGCAATCAACAGTCCCATTCCTCCACCAATCAAGGCCAAAACCACCGCCTCAATCAAGAATTGAAAGACAATATCGACCTTCTGCGCGCCAACTGCTTTTCGCAGTCCGATCTCGCGGGTGCGTTCCGTGACCGTGACCAGCATGATGTTCATGATGCCGATCCCGCCAACCACCAGCGAAATTCCGGCGATGGCTGCCAGAAACACGGTGAGCAGCCCGGTAATGCTGCCCAGGCTGTCCAGCAGATCGTTCTGCGTGAATATCTGGAAATCGTCCTCGTCGCGGAAATTGATGTCGCGGACTTCGCGGAGAGTTTGTCGTATCTGCTGAGCAACCACATCGACGCTTTCCGAGTCCCTCGCTTGAACCAGGATAAGCGACACTGGGTACTCACCGTTCACTTCCCTATC
This sequence comes from uncultured Anaerolineaceae bacterium, assembly GCA_964556745.1. GTDB lineage: Bacteria > Chloroflexota > Anaerolineae > Aggregatilineales > Phototrophicaceae > CFX2. Next base: position 21,150 of record CAZKXW010000002.1, on the reverse strand, counting down.
GCGTGTCACGCGGTTCAGCACCGTCGTCAAGGGAACCGCGATGACATCATCGTCGTTGGGACCGAAGCCCGATCCACCGACTCGGTTGAGAATGCCAATCACGCGAAAGTTGATTCCGTCGATGCGGATGGTCTGCCCAATCGGATCGGTGCCTTCAGAAAACAGGCGTGGCACAGCCTCCAGCCCCAGTACGGCGACTCGCGCCTGGGTATCCAGCTCCTCGCGGTCGAAAAAGCGCCCGGCCACCACGCTCCGGTTTCGGATAGCAAGGTACTCATCGGTGACGCCAAGCAGGCGCATCGCAGCCTGACGCCCCTCGAAGGTGACATTACGGGTGGTCACTCGCTGCGGCATCACTCGAAGCGCATCGGGAACACGAAATGAATCACCGAGTGCATCTGCTTCACGCATGGTCATGCGTCGGGTAATGCCCTGGTCGTTCTGCTGAGCAAACACGATCAGGAGATTAGTTCCGATCCCCTGGAACTGCTGGCGGACAAAGCCATCCACGGCCTGCCCCAACGACACCAGCACGATCACCGATGCCACCCCAATGGTGATACCCAGCATCGTCAGTATAGAGCGGAGCTTGTTACTGCCCAATCCGATGATGGCGATCCGCACATTCTCGAACATGGCTACTCGAACCTCAGCGCATCGATGGGGCGCATCCGCGCCGCGCGGCTGGCGGGATACAAGCCGAAGAAGATGCCAACGAAGCTCGACACGACCGTCGCCAGTAGGACGGCATCCAGACTCAGTGTGAGTTCAAGCTGCGGCAGCAGCCGCCCGCCGAGAATCGCAGCGCCACCACCAACCAGAATCCCGAAGATGCCCCCTACGAATGAGAGCACCAGGCTTTCAATCAGGAATTGGGTCAGGATATCGCGTCCTCGCGCGCCGACGGCTTTCCGCAGACCAATCTCGCGGGTGCGTTCGGTGACCGACACCAGCATGATGTTCATGATGCCGATGCCGCCGACCAGCAAAGAAATTCCAGCGATCATTCCCAGGAAGATCGTCAAAATGCCCGTGATCCGTCCCAGCGAAGTCAGCAGATCAGCCTGATTAATGATCTGAAAGTCCTGTTCACCCTGAAACTGGATGTCGTGCGCTTCGGTCAGATACCGCTCGATTTCGCGCTTGGCCGATTCCATCGCTTCTTTGGAGACGGCCTGAATGTGGAGAACATCCACGCGGAAACCGCCATCTTTGGTACGCGCTTGAGATAAGCGCGTCTGGGCTGTGCTGAGCGGAATGAAGACCACATCGTTCTCGTCGCCGAAGAAACTGCTGCTGCGCTCTTCCAACGCGCCCACGATGGTGAACACCCGGTCATTGATGCGGAGAATCCGCCCCACCGGATCGACAGTCTTATCCCCAAACAGCCGCTCCACGACCGTTGAGCCTACCACAGCCACACGAGCCGCCGAGTCGATGTCGCTTTCGGTGATGAACACACCGCCAGCACGGAGCGCCCAGTTCCGCACCTCCTGAAAGTTCGGAGTCACGCCGCTGACCGGGATATTCAGCCGGTTCGATCCAGCCGCAACAGTACTGAGCACCTGATACTCCATCGCAATCTGGAGAACACTGGGGGCGATAGAGGGATTGGAAAGATCTTCCCCCTCGACAGTGGTAATAGGCTGAATCGTTGTGCGCGTACCTGACGTGGGCGGCGACGAAAAGACGAACAGGACGTTCGACCCCAGCGCTTCGAACTGACCGGCAATGAAGGCCTCGACCCCCCGCCCCAGGCTCACCAGTCCGATGACCGCCGCCACACCAATGATGATCCCCAGCGTCGTCAGTACCGAACGAAGTCGGTTAGTCAGGAGCGCCGTGAGGGCGATGCGAATAGTTTCCAATAAGTTCATAGGGACATATCACGCCGCTTCTTGCTCACAGTGTGTCAGTTATAGTCTTCCTGGCTCCCGCCAAAGTAGACCTCTTTGAACAGCCCTTCCATTTCAGCAGCCTCCGAAGGACGGTCGTTTTCCCCAGCGACCAGCGGATCAGCCACCTGGCGATCGGCAATCACCAGGCCGTCCCGCAGCATAATTACCCGGCGGGTATGCCGCGCAATCCAGGGATCATGGGTGACGAAAACAGTGGTGATGCCCTGTTCCCGATTCAGCCGCTGGAAAATCTGCATGACCTCCATCCCGCTGCGCGAATCTAGGTTCCCAGTCGGTTCGTCGGCCAGGATCATAGCCGGTTCGTTGACCAGAGCGCGGGCAATGGCGACGCGCTGCTGCTGACCGCCAGAAAGTTCGCTCGGCAGATGGTCGAGGCGTTTACCCAACCCAACCGATTCCAGCGCCGCGCGGGCCTTCTTGGTACGGCCTGGCGTGCCAGCATAGATCAGAGGCAGTTCGACCTGGCGCAGCGCCGATGTGCGTTTGAGCAGATTGAAACTCTGAAAGACGAAGCCGATCTTCTTATTGCGAACTCTGGCGAGTTCCTGTTCCGAGAGTCGGCTGACATCCTCGCCATCCAGGAAGTATTGCCCCGACGTAGGCTGATCGAGACAGCCCAGGATGTTCATCAAGGTACTTTTACCGCTGCCGCTCGGCCCCATGATAGACAGAAACTCGCCCGAGTAGATCGACAAGGACACGCCGCGGAGCGCATTGACTTCGACCTCTCCCATCTGGTAGGTCTTGGCAATGCCACGGATGTCGATCACGGGTTTGGGGGTTGCTTCAACAGGGTCGTCGTGGCGGTGCCCATTCCGCCTGAACCAACCGAACATGTCCTGCTCCGCTTACTCTGTCCTATCCATTCAGGGGGTTGAACGCCTCGCGTGAGACCAGCACAACGCGCTGCCCTGCCTCGAGGCCGCTGGCGATTTGGCTTTCGGTTTCGCTGCGAACCCCCAGCTTGATTGGCACATCTTCCAGTTCACCCGCATCGGTCACAACCGTGACAAAGGCCTGCTGTGTGGTTCGATCAATGCGGATGAAGCGGTTGGGTACGATCAGCACATCGCGCAGTTCATTGACGATGATCGTGGCCGTAGCGGTCATGCCGACGCGAATCGGTTCTTCCGAGGGACTCAACGTGACTCGCACGATGTAAGTCACCAGCTGCCCCGCCTGAACTGGTATCACCGCTGCGCGGGTGACTATCCCCGATATGCGCGCATCTGGCAGCGCGTCAAGTACCAGCTTGACAGGCTGACCAACCTCGACCTTAACAATGTCGGTCTCATCCACTGAAACATCGACGTAGAAACTCGTTGTATTGATCATCTGGAAGGCTGCGCCCTGCGGCGGAAGTTCACCAACCGTCAGCGCATTCAGAGCGATCACGCCGTCAAAAGGAGCTACCAGCACCGCGCGATTCAGCGTAGCCTGGGCCTGCTCCAACGCCACCTGCGCGATTTGGAGATTCGTCTGCGCCACCTGGAGTTGCAGTTCGGTCGGCCCGTTCAGCAATCGGTCGAGCTGCACCTGCGCTGCGACAATCTGCGCGTTGGCCGATGAAAGCGCCGCGACATCAGCGGGTTGATTCAGGGTGTCGTCATAAGTTACATCGGACAGCGCGACGGAGTTCTCCGCCTGTTCGATCAGCGGACTCACATTGTCGGCGGGATTAGGCACAGACGGCGCGGGCAGTCCCAGCGCCGCCGCCTGATCAGCCGCCTCCTGAGCGATAGCGGCACTCAGATCCCGCTGAAGCTGTGCCTGCCAGAGTTGGTTCCGGGCAATCTCGGTCTGAAGCCGCGCAATCTCCACCTGCGATGCATCCGGTCCCAACGACGCGGAAGCCGCCTGAGCCTGCGCCGCAGCCAAACTTGCCTCCGCAGCAGCAATATCAACATCGCGCGGCGGCGCAATAAGCGCATCATAGGACGCCTGCTGTGCCGCCAGCGCGATCCGTGCGTTGGTCACAGCCGCTTCCAGATCAGGTACATCCAGCCGAGCAAGGACATCTCCGGTCTGCACCACGTCGCCTTCCTGGACGAAAACCTCAGCGACGGGGGCGCTCAGCTCGAATGCCAACGGTACCTGCTGGGCTGGCGAGACCGTGCCTGTGGCTCCAATCGTTACCGTCAAATTACCGACCTGCGTGATGAACTCCTCTTCAATCAGGCTGGTCGCATCTGGCTCAGCCTGACCGCTCTGCTGGGACCGCACCAGTGTGAACCCACCAATGCCCAGCCCAACTAGGACGATGATGGTCAGCACAATTCGGATGAAACGCCGCATCGGTCTAGCCTCCAATGAAGCTCAGGCGGTCACCGCCAAGATCGACCGCCAGTGTGTCACCAGCAGATACCCCCGAAACGATCTCGCTGGTATCGCGCCCCTGAAGCCCGAGGGTCACTTCAACTTCCTGCAACCCTCCTTCGGCGGTTACGATATTAACGAAAGCCGTGCCTTGCTGCCGATCCAAGCGGATGTATTCGTTCGGGACAACCAGCACATCGGCACGTTCTTCGACAACTACCGTCGCTTCCGCCGTCATTCCTGGACGGACACGTGGATCGACCGAATCCAGCCTGATCTGAACATCGTAGCTGATGATGCCGTTATTGTTCGTACCGACCAGCGCGATCCGCTCAATCACCCCGGCCATCGCCACACCTGGCAGCGCATCGACCTCAATCCGCGCTGTCATACCTTCCCGAATCTGCCGAATATCGACTTCGTCGACCTGAACCGTCACCCGCAGCGGTGATAGATCGGTGATCTCCACTGCCGGTAGTGCCGGGGTCCCCAAGCTACCTAACTCCACATTCACTGCCGTCACCAAGCCATCCAGCGGCGCAACAAGAGATTTCTTGCTCAGCGCCGCCGCCGCCTGATCGACCTGAGCCTGCGCCTGTCGTATAGCGATATCGGCCTGACCGACCTGACCCTGAGTTGGACCGGCCTGCACCTGCTCCAGCTCACGCTGCAACTGAACAACACGGGCATATGCCGCATTCAGCGCTCCAGAATTCCCGCCGCGCAGACTTTCCAACTGCAAGCGTGCCACCTCGACGTTGAAGGACGCTGCTCCCACCTGGGCATCCAAAATTTGATAGGCCTGGTCGGGCTGGTCGGCATCAGCATTGGTACGAGCTTGGATAGCATCATCCTGCGCCTTAAGTGCCTGCTGGTAGCGCAGCTCAGCAGCCCGAATATCGCTTGGAGAAACCGCGTTCTGGATGCCAAGATACGCTCCCCAAGCGGCTGAGAGATTCGCCTCGGCCACGCGCACTGCGCCGTCATCAGCGGGTTCCAGTAAATCTTGTTTCTGAAGTTCAGCCAGTTGCAGCAGCAGCAGCGAGCGATCATAGGCATACTGCTCGTTGTCACTGTTTTGCTGTGCGAGGACATCGCCAACCGCGACCCAATCCCCGGGTTGCACGTAGAGCGCGGTGACGCGCCCCGGCGTCAGGAAGTTCAGCCGGACTATGGAATCGGCTTCAATGCGCCCGATGGCCGTGACTGGCACTTCCACCCGCCCAACTCCAACACTATAGAACTGAAGCTGGGTATCGGGCTGTGCCCGCCGTAAACTGGCAGCCCGCGCCGAGAACAGTACGACGGGCACGAGCAGCATCACAAGGATCAGCACAATCAGCGAGCGACGAACCGACACGTGCACACATCTCCAACAATCATCAGTCAACTTTGGGATGAAGAGCAGACCATCCCGAATGTGCATTTCTTCCCAAGCACACTCATCATAGCACAGGTTTTCCAAGAGAGAGCAGGTGCTGCGAAACCTCTACGTTAAAGCTCATCTGGCCTTAAGAACCATTCAGTGGTAACATATAATCTGCGTGCTTTTTCACAATCCCACGAATTGATCGCGGGAGCAATCAACGCTATGGCTTCAAATATCCCAGATATCGTGATTGGACGCCTGCCTGTCTACCTGCGTGCCTTGACGCGCTTGATGCAGGAAGGGCAAGAAGTCACTTCTTCACATGAGCTTGGCCGGCACTTGGGAATCAGCTCCGCGCAGATCCGCAAAGACCTGTCCCACTTCGGTGGATTTGGCAAGCAGGGCACTGGATATCAGATTGCCTATTTGGTTGAACAACTTCGGCAGGTCTTGAGCGTCAACCGCGAGTGGGAAGTGGCGCTGGTCGGCGCGGGTGATCTCGGCAGCGCGCTGGCGCATTATCGCGGTTTCGCCGACCGAGGCTTCCGCATTGCCTGCGTATTCGATAACTCGCCCCAGAAAGTCGGCACGAAAGTCGGTGAGTACACTGTGCTGCCGACCACCGAGATTGCGAAAGTCATCCGTGAACGCGGCATCAAAATCGCCATGATCGCGGTCCCAGCAGAGAAGTCCCAGGAAGTCGCAGATGTGCTGATCGAGGCAGGCATCCGGGCTATCCTGAACTACGCGCCAATGAACCTGAACGTGCCTGCTGGCATCCGCGTCCAGTACATCGATCCGGTCGTCCAGTTGCAGCGGATGACCTATTACCTCACCTAAATCTGACCGATCCGCCGCAAGATGGCCTGGTCTTCCAGCGCGCGGCCTGCGCCCACCGCGACCACGATCATTGGGTTATCGGCACGATAAACGGGCACGCCTGTTTCGCGCGTCAGGTATTGATCCATGCCTCGGAGCAGTGCGCCCCCGCCGGTCAGTACAATGCCCCGGTCGATAATGTCCGACGACAATTCGGGTGGCGTGGTACTCAGCACCGACTTGACCACATTGGCGATCATCCCCAGTGTCTCCGCCAGCGCCTCGACAACCTCACCTGTTGTGATCGTCACAGTGCGCGGCAAACCGCTGACATTATCACGGCCCTGGATTTCCATCGCCATCGACTCCCCCACCTCGACCGCAGCGCCAACCTGAATCTTGACCGACTCAGCCGTTGGTTGGCCAACGCTCAGATTGTACTTCCGCCGGACATAACCCATAATGGCTTCATCCTGGCGCAGCCCACCTACCCGGCCGCTCTCAGCCCGCACGATGTTGTTCATCGTGATGACGGCTGCTTCAGTGATGCCGCCGCCGATGTTGACCACCATATCGCCGGCGGGGGTTCCGACCGGAAGCCCTGCCCCAATCGCTGCCGCCAGCGGTTCCCAGATCAGAAACGCCTCACGCGCCCCGGCAGAAAGCGCCGCCTCATGAACAGCGCGCTTTTCGACACTGGTAACGCCGTAGGGCACAGTAATCATCACCGTTGGTTTGAACAACCGGACGCGACCTGCGATCTTGTCGAAGAAATGCCGGAGCATCACTTCGGTCACTTCATAGTCGGCAATCACCCCATCCCGCAGCGGACGGACTACCTGGATATCCTCATCATCGACCTTGCCGAGCATTTCCCGCGCGGGTTGACCGATTTCGACAATGCGTTCATCCTCTGCGGTCAGCGCCACCAGCGACGGTTCCTGAAGCACGATCTGACCATCTTCGTAGATCAGGCAGTTCACTGTACCGAGGTCTACGCCAAGTTGTTTGCGAAGCAGTCCCATGAAATTACATATCCCCTTGCGAGCCGACCAGCGCAAGTCTATATCAAACTTGCCAGCGCGTCGAGGTACGCCTATCGGAAAACAAACGAGGCAAGATAGCTTGCCTCGCTTATCAAAACCATCTGACTGTGGACAGCCTTATCTTGTCTGGCTGCCGTCATCCTCGACGATGCGAAGGATCGAAGTGCCGCGACTCTTAAGTTTGGCGCGTACTTTCAGCGCCAGTTCAGCCCGGCGCAGTGCCAGTTGCGCCGCGCGGTTTTGCTCGGGCGGAACACCCTCTCGACTCATCTGGGCGGCACTTGCCCGCGCCGCTTCGATGCGCTGTTCATCCAACGCGAACGAGGACTCAGCTAAATCGGCCAGAGCGACCACCTTGTCCGGGCGAATATCGACCACGCCACCATAGATGACGAAGCGCTCTTCACGATTGCCTTTGCGGATCACCAGTTCGCCGAAGCCCATCGTCGTCAGCACCGGAGCGTGATGGGGAAGGACACCCATTTCGCCTTCCGAGCCGGGCACAAGCACCATATCGGCCTCGCGCTCCTCGAAGACCTTCTTCTCCTGCGTGACTACCTCTACATGGATTGGCATAGTAAGCCTCCTCGCGGGCTAATTCTGCGCCTGCTCATAACGCTGGAGGACATCCTCAATCGGCCCAGCCATATAGAACATCTGCTCTGGGATGTGATCCAACTCACCGTTCAGGATCATGCGGAAACCGCGGATAGTGTCCTTGACCTTGACGTAGCGGCCCTCACGACCTGTGAACTGCGTCGCTACGAAGAACGGTTGGCTCAGGAAAAGTTCGATCTTACGCGCCCGCGCCACCAGCAGCTTGTCGTCATCAGACAGTTCGTCGATACCCAGGATCGCGATGATGTCCTGAAGGTCCTTGTAGCGCTGCAGCACCTTCTGAACTTCACGTGCCGTCTGGTAGTGTTCTTCACCCACAATCAGCGGGTCGAGAATCTTGCTCGTGCTCGCCAGCGGATCGACCGCCGGGAAGATACCCCGCGCGGCAATCGAGCGTTCCAGCGCAATCGTCCCGTCCAGGTGGGTAAAGACGGCTACCGGAGCCGGATCGGAGTAGTCGTCGGCGGGCACATACACTGCCTGCATTGACGTGATCGAGCCTTTACGGGTCGAGGTAATCCGTTCTTGAAGCTGCCCCATCTCGTCCGCCAGAGTCGGCTGATAGCCGACCGCGGAAGGCATACGACCAAGCAGCGCCGATACTTCCGATCCCGCCAGTGAGTAACGGAAGATGTTATCAATGAACAGCAGCACGTCCTTACCTTCGTCACGGAAGTGTTCGGCCATCGTCAGGCCCGACAGCGCCACGCGCAGGCGCACTCCCGGCGGCTCGTTCATCTGACCGAAGACCATCGCCAGTTTGTCCAGAACGCCGGCTTCTTCCATTTCGTAGTACAGCGCCGTACCTTCACGGGTGCGCTCTCCCACACCCGCGAACACCGATAGGCCAGAGTGCTGGGTGGCAATCGAGTTAATGAGTTCCTGAATGGTGACCGTTTTGCCAACGCCCGCGCCGCCGAAGATACCGACCTTGCCCCCCTTCGACATCGGCGCGACCAGATCGATGACCTTCATGCCAGTTTCGAAAACTTCGATCTTGGTCGATTGGTCTTCAAATGTGGGGGCATTGGCGTGGATCGGACGACGAGCCGAGCCGGCAGGAACGCCCTCGCGGCCATCGATCGGCTTGCCAAGAACGTTAAAGACGCGCCCCAGCGACACTTCACCGACGGGCACACTGATGGGCGCGCCAGTAGCGAACGCCGGAACTCCGCGCTGCAAACCATCGGTGGTATCCATCGCCACAGTACGCACTGCATTGTCGCCCAGAAGATTCTGCACTTCCAGGATCAGGTCATCCTGCCCGTCACGGGGGACACGAATCGCCTCGAAAATATCGGGAAGCTGGCCTGTGGGAAAATCCACATCCACCACCGCGCCGAGTACCTGAGAAACTCGTCCTTGCACTTCGCTCATGCTGATTCTTTCTCCTGTGTGTTGCCGTCGCGGCCGTTACCCTTCTCGACCGGCAGTGAGTTCACTTTGATATTTGTCCAGACCATCCCAATCACCCCGCGCCGCAAAAGCGGCCTGTTTTGGCCACGTCGGTGCGCTGGGCGCGAACCGCAGTCCCGCTGCTTCAATAGCGGCCTTGATTTCCTCTTCACTCGCCTGCGCGAGTTTCTCGAAAGTGTCGATCCCGGCAGCGCGCAGGGCATCTGCCATCTTCGGCCCGATCCCTTCAACGACTTGCAGATCGTCCTGCCCGCTCTTCTTCGGAGCCGCGCGGACAGCAGCAGCTCCCGCTGGTATGGCCGACACGCCGTTCCCCTGTGCCAGAATATCCTCGGTGAGCGTATCGATGGAAGCCTGGAGCGCCTCCGCGCCACCCACGATGTCGAGGATTTCGGCAGTGATCGACGCCTGACGAGCTTTGTTGTAGACCAGCGTCAGATCACCAATTAACTGCGTCGCATTGTCGGACGCATTCCGCATGGCGACCATACGGGCAGAGTGTTCGCTGGCTTGGCTTTCCAGCACGGCCTGATACAGTTGAAGCTCGGTGAAGCGCGGCACGATCTCATCCAGGATCGCAGCGGCATTCGGCTCATACTCGTAGTCCGACTTGCCCGCGCTCACACTGGGCACGTCCTTGAGCATCTCCGCCATCACCTGATCGTCCGTGCTGTAGGGCAGCAGCGGCAGCCAGTTCAGCACCGCCGGGCGCTGCGTCAGCGTGTTGATGAAGTCGGTATACGCGATGAACACCGCATCCACCGTGCCGCTCAGGAATTCGTCGATTGCCAACCGCGATACGGGCGCGATGTCCGCCACCAACGGATCAGCAGGCAGATGACTGAACTCGGCGATCACATTCTGGCCGATGCGGATCAGCGAGTCACGTCCCTTCCTACCGACTGTCACGTAACGCACGGGCTTGCCCAACCGCTCCGCGAAGCGCATAGCGACGCGGATGATATTGGTGTTGTACGCCCCCGCCAGACCGCGATCCGATGTCACCAGGACAATCATCGCCTGTTTGATTTCGGGGCGAGCCATAAGCAGCGGATGCAGCGGGACACCCTTCGTGCTGGTACTTTGCACGTTGAGCAGGATTTCCCAGGCTTTTTCCGCGAACGCGCGGCTGGCGAGCACACGCGCCTGGGCCTTCCGCACGCGGGAGGCTGAGACGGCCTCCAACGCGCGGGTAATCTGTGAAATATTACGAACGCTGCGAATACGTTTCTTGACTTCGCGGGCAGTTGCCATAGTGTTCTCCTTAGCTCGCTGAGGGCGCTTCCAGGCAGGCAGATGCAATAAGCGTATCAGCCTGCCCGTGCCGTCAAACGAACCTAGCTCCAGCTCGCGTTGAATGACTCGAACGCCTGCTTCAACTTGGCTTCCTGCTCATCGTTCAGCGTCTTCGTCTCTGCGATGCTGCTGGCCAGATCGCTGAACTGAGTGTTGAACGTGCGGATGAACCCGGCCTGCCACTCTTTGACCCGTTCCACCGGAACCTGATCCAGATAACCTTTCGTGCCCGCATAGATCAGCGCGACCTGTTCAGCCAGCGCAATAGGCTGGTACTGCGGCTGCTTGAGCAGTTCGGTCAGGCGCAGCCCGCGATCCAACTGCTGCTGGGTCGATTTGTCGAGGTCCGAGCCAAACTGCGCGAAAGCCGCCAGCGAGCGGAACTGCGCCAGATCAAGGCGGAGACCGCCAGCTACTTTCTTCATCGCCTTCGTCTGCGCGTCACCACCGACGCGGCTGACGCTGATACCGACGTTGATCGCTGGACGCACGCCCGCATAAAACAATTCCGGTTCCAGGTAAATCTGCCCATCGGTGATCGAAATGACATTGGTCGGAACATACGCCGACACATCGCCGAGCAGCGTCTCGATGATCGGAAGCGCAGTCAGGCTGCCGCCGCCGCGCGCATCGCTCAATTGCGCCGCGCGTTCCAGCAAACGGCTGTGCAGGTAGAACACATCGCCCGGATAGGCTTCACGTCCCGGGGGCCGCCGCATCAGCAATGAAACCTGACGGTACGCCCAGGCATGCTTCGACAGGTCGTCATACACGACCAACGCATCCTTGCCATTCTCCATGAACCACTCGCCAATCGCACAACCGGAGTAGGGAGCGATATAGTTCATGGCCGCTGGATCGGACGCGGAAGCTACAACCACCGTGGTGTATTCCATGGCGCCGTATTCTTCCAGCAAAGCAACCAGACGAGCCACCTCCCCGCGACGCTTTCCGATGGCGACGTAGATGCAGTACAGATCCTTGCCCTTCTGGTTTAGGATCGTGTCGATAGCAATAGCGGTCTTGCCTGTCTGACGGTCACCAATGATCAACTCGCGCTGGCCGCGACCAATCGGCGTCATCGAGTCAATGGCGATCAGACCGGTCTGTACCGGGCGATACACGTTGCGCCGTTCAATCACACCGGGAGCGATACGTTCGATGTTGTAATACTCGGTTGCTGCGACCGGCCCCTTGCCATCTACCGGGTTACCCAGTGCATCGACGACGCGGCCGACCATGCCCATGCCCACTGGAACCGAAGCGATCAAGCCCATAGGCCGGACTTCATCACCTTCCTGGATGGTGTCGTACTCACCCATGATGATGACGCCGACGTTGTCTTTTTCCAGGTTAAAGGCAATACCAGGGGTACCATTCTTGAAGCGAACCAGTTCGCTGAACCGGATGTTATCCAGCCCAGACACGCGGGCAATACCATCACCCACTTCCTCGACGAAACCGACTTCATAGGTTTCAATCGTCGGCTGGAACGATTCAACCTGCTTCAGCAACGATTGAAAAACATCGTTGGCAACTTGGGCCATTGGAGACTCCTTGTGTGGGAACACCCGCTCGGATGACAATCGTGAAGACTTGCAGTTGTTGAAAACTGAACACTATGCAGAAATTTGCGCGATTGTAGCGGATTGACATTTTTCTGTCCAGTTTTTCACAAGCGTTGACACCGTCCCATAGACGGTCAATCATCGAACTCTAAGACTTGCTAATCCTCAATACGCGATTTGCTGCAAGCTGTGTCATAATAACTCTCACAATCTTTGTTTTTCGTTACACTTAGGCTGGATTCATCTCTATGGTATGGCAGTTCAATCCACTGGCAATCCCGCTCTTCCTCGGCACAATTCCGCTGATCAGGTACAGTCTGCTTATCTGGCAGCATCGCGCGGACGAAACGGCTCGCTGGTTCTTGCTGTACACACTCTCGGCTACTGGCCTGCTCATCACCTACGCGCTCGAACTGCTCTCTGCCGACCTTGCTACGATGCTGATCTGGCTGCGGTTAGAATATCTCTTTTCGCTGCCGATCCCAATCTACTTTGTGTTGTTTGTCCTGTCCTACACCGGCTACCGCCGCCATTTCAAAAGACAACATGTCGTCCTGTTGTTCGTCATCCCTGTAATGCACATCCTGACAATGTGGACGAATGAATTCCACAACTTGAACTGGCAAACCACCGGAGTCATTGAAATCAATGGTCTAATGATGTTTGACCGCACCTACGGGCCGATTTTCTGGATTGGCATTGTCTACCTCTACAGCGTCAATGTCGCCGCAGTCATTATCATGATTGTCTGGCTGTTCCGATCTCCCCACCTGTATCGCGGCCAACTCGCCAGTCTGATCGCGGGCATGGTACTGATCTGGGCCGGCAGCATCCTCACCATTACCGGCGCGACCATCATCCCCCGGCTTGACCTCACCCCCTTCGGCTACGCGTTAGCCGTCATCCCGGTGGCGCTCAGTCTCTTCCGCTATAAACTGATCGACCTCATGCCTGCCGCTCACGAAATCATTCTCAAGGTCATGAGTGATGCCGTGCTGGTGATCGATTCACAGGATCGTATCGTAGACCTCAACCCCGCGGCAGAAAAGCTCCTGGCCGTCCGCGCCGCCCATGTTGTCGGAAAAAAGATCGGCCAGGTGTTTTCAAACAGCATTGATCTGATCGAACGCTACAAGGATGTGACGGAAGCACAAGGCGAACTCGAATACGTTCAGGATGGCAAGCCTCACTATTTTGATCTGCGAATCTCGCCCATCCCCGACCAGGAGCGTCAGTCCACAGCCCGAGTCATCGTGCTGCGCGATATCAGCCGCCTCAAAGAAACCGAAACCGCCAACCAACGCTTTGTCGAAGAACTCAAGGAGCGCAACTCCGAACTGGATGCCTTCGGTCACACCATTGCCCATGACCTCAAAACACCGATTTCCTCCATCATAGGCTATGCGGAACTCCTGATCGAAAGTGAACACATCAAGCCACATGCACAAGAGGTGAACTTCGCCAAGAACATCCTGATCTCCTCTCAAAAAACGATCACGATGATTGACGAGCTGCTCCGCCTCTCCAGCCTACGCGATGTGGGCAGCGAAATCGAAATCATTTCCATAACAGCCGTCGTCGATGCGGCCGTTCACCGGTTCAGCAAGGAATTGGAGTCACGTGGCATCCAGATGCAGATCATGCCCAATCTGCCGCCAGCGCTCGGTCAGGAAACCTGGATTGAAGAGGTCTTCGCCAACCTCATCAGCAACGCCATCAAATACATCGGCAAAAACAACCCCACCCCGCAAATCACCATCAGCGGTCAGCTTGTTGGCGACAAAGCGCGATATGAAGTCAAGGATAACGGACTAGGCATCCAGCCCGCCGATCAACCCAAACTGTTTCAGGCTTCCAGCCGCTTCCACAAGGCTGAAGCCAGCGGCTTGGGGCTGGGGCTGACGATTGCTTCGCGCATCGTCCATCGCCTGGGCGGAGAGATCGGCGCCGAAAGCACTCCAGGGCAGGGCAGCACCTTCTGGTTTACCCTGCCAGTTCCACCTCAAACGCAAGCGCCGATTAACGGTCTCCATCCAGCCGATCTGGATTCCGTGAACTCGAACCACTCCCCAGCGCCACAGACCGCTGATATGCTGCCCACACCGCCCGTGAAATGACCGTCCGCAGACCGCCCTTCTCCAGGTGATAGATGGCCTCAGCCGATGTGCCCCCAGGGCTGGTCACTTGGTTACGAAGCTGCGCCGGATGCAGTCCTGACGCCTCCGCAAACTCGATGGAACCGCGCATCGTCTGAAGGACGAGGTGTTCGGCATCCCGCCGTGAAAAGCCCATATGCACACCCGCGTCGATCAGCGCCTCCATGAACAGGAACACATAGGCCGGGCCAGTCCCGCTCAGTGCCGTTGCCATATCCAGATAGCGCTCATCATCGACGAAAATCTGGTCGCCGAGCGCCCCCAGGAGCGCCTGAGCCTGCGCCCGCTGCGGCGGCAGAACTTCTGGCGTAGCCGTCCATACCGTGATTCCCTGGCCGATCTGCGCCGGTGTATTCGGCATCGCCCGCACCACGCTGGCATTTGCGACACCATCCGCAATCGTGCGGATTCGTGCCCCAGCAATGATACTCAACACCAGCTTCGAGGAATGCGCTCCGCGACGGACCTCCGGCATCACTTCACTGAGGACTTGCGGCTTTACCGACAGCACCAAAATATCTGCTAACTCTGCCGCCTGGTTGTTGTCGATTGTTCCTTTCAGCCCATAACGCTCGGCCAGTTCCTGAGTGCGTTCCACGCGGCTGTCCGCCGCGATAATCTGCCCCGCCGGGATCAATTGCTTATTGAGCAAGCCTTTAATCATC
Source organism: uncultured Anaerolineaceae bacterium (assembly GCA_964556745.1). Taxonomy (GTDB): domain Bacteria; phylum Chloroflexota; class Anaerolineae; order Aggregatilineales; family Phototrophicaceae; genus CFX2. Next base: position 5,962 of record CAZKXW010000002.1, on the reverse strand, counting down.
GCCTCGGCCATGACACCGCTGCCGATAAACGCGACCGTGGTATTCTCAAGTGACACGGTATGCCTCCCACCCTTTCGCAATCACTGCCGATAAACACCCGCGTCGTTCCATCGTTTGACCGCTTCCTGAACCCGATCCATCCGCACCTCCACCCCGATTCCTGGCTTGGTTGGCACAGCGATGGTGCTGTTCTTTCCCAGCACGAATGGCGGTTCGGTGAGGTCGGGGGCGTAGTACCGATCTGTCGCCGAGATATCGCAGGGCAGAGTCACCCCCGGCAGCGATGCAAATGCTAGATTTGCCGACCGCCCTACCCCGGTTTCCAACAGCCCACCAATCCACAGCGGCAGTTGACGTTCGACGCAAATCCGGTAAATCTCCAGACTTTCCGTATATCCGCTTACTCTCGCCGGTTTCAAATTCAGGATGCGACAGGCTCCCAGTTCCAGCGCCAGGCGCAGATCATTGACTGAATGGATGCTTTCATCCAGACAGATCGGCGTTTGAAGCTGCGGCTGAAGCTTGCTATGTTCGTAGATGTCGTTGTAGCCCAATGGCTGCTCGATCATCAGTAGATTGTAAGCATCCAGCTGCTTCAGATGATCCGCATCAGCCAGCGTATAGGCGCTGTTGGCGTCCAGCATCAGCAGGATATCGGGATAGCGCTCGCGCACACCCTTCGCCAGCTCGACATCCCAGCCCGGCTTGATCTTGAGTTTGATACGGTTATAACCCTGGTTCAATCGACGGGTGATGATGTCCAATGTCGCCTCGACCGTGGGCTGAATGCCGATGCTCACCCCCACATTCGCAAACCCGCGCGACCGGTGTTCCGCCGGAAGATGAGCTGCGAACGCCTCCGCCATCGATAACCCATTCGCTTTGGCAAACGCATCCCAGACAGCCGCTTCAAGGCTGTGTTTCGCCAGTGGATGTCCGCGCACCCCGCTCAGCACGGACGGAACGTCGGTCGGGCTGCTGATCGTCTTCCCCAGCAGCGCCGGAGATAGAAACTCCCGCAGCACATGCAGCGATGTTCCCACCGTCTCATAGCTGTAGCCGGGGTTGATTTCCGCCGAGGACTCTCCCCAACCAGTAATCCCGTCCTCCGTAGTCAGAGCCACCAGAACCGCGGCCTTGAACGGTTCTTCTCCAAAACTGGTGCGGAGTTTTTCCACCAGCGGCATGGCGATGGGATAAAGTTCAATCGAACGAACGGTGATGGACTTCATAACCCGACTCTTTCATCCTGTAGACAGAACACGCCCTATGCTTCACCCCGGCGCAGCAGATAGTAGGTCCGCTGAGAACCCTGCGCTGCCGTCTTCACGAAATCGACCACCGAGTACCCCAACCTGAAACACTGCTGGAACACCGCGCGGGTATGCAGCCTCCAGGCAGTCGCCCGCTCTGCATCCAGATCAACGAGCTTATTGTACTGATCGGGAACCTCGATGCGTATGAAGGTGGTCGTCGGATTGTCATCCCATTCCCCCGGCAGCGCAAGCGAACCATCCCCTTTGACCTGAGCCGGATTGACCACCGGAATACCCACCTCATCGATCTGCGAATCGGATAGCACTGCCGGCGGCATCAATCGCTTAACCACCTTGTCCTGCTCGACCCACCATTCCACCAGCAGCCGATCCGATGAACCCAGCAGCGTCAGATTGCCATGTGGCTCTACCCCGTAGAAATTCTCTAGATAGCGGCGGCTCACACCGCCCAGTTTGTGAATATTGAGATTCGCATTCGGCGTTTGCAGCGGATCGAACGTCCAGGTAATCAGTGGAATTTGCTGCTGAAGCGCCAATTCACGCTGTGCCAGCTTCAGTCGAAAACCGATCCCTCGGCTGCGGAATTCGGGCAGCACAACCATCCGCTTAGAAACAATCTGAATATTGCTGGGAGCCGGACAATACAATTCGTCGAGACCTGTACCCAGAAACCCGATCAGCACTCCCACCATCCGCTGCCCCTCGAGCGCGGCCAACACATGTCCGCCATGTTGAGCCAGCGAGTACAGCATATGTGCTGGCACAACCGACTCCAGTTCATCGCCCCAGAACACCCTCTGGAGCTTGACTGCAGCCCGCATTTCACCCAAAGACCGCAGCGCGCGAATCTCGATTGCGTCCGGCATGAGTCCCCCTGAACTCAAATGCTGCGCGGTCGGCGGCGCAGGCTCATCCGCAGCAGCGACCACCAGTATCCGGTCTGCGGCATATAGGTCAGCAGGGTATCCTCAAATCGTCGCGGTTGGAAACCGAACGCATTGTAGAGATTCCCCAGCGAGGTTGTCCGGTTGGCGGCCAGCAGATCGAACCACTGCGAGGTCATCAGCGAGCGCGGCAGCACCCGGCTGTACAATCCCGTCAGCGTGCGGAGCAGATACGGTGGGGTCGGCAGCACCACCCTTGAAACCCCTGACACCCGCATCACCGTCGAGACCATATCCTCCAGCGTGATATACTCCGGTCCACCGATCTCGACAGTGTTGTCCACTGCATCGATACTTTCCAGGCTGCGGGCCAAAGCTTCAATCAGGTCATCGATGAAGATCGGATGCAGCACAACCTCGCCCTGCCCAGGCATGAAAAAGATGAACGGACTGGCCCGGAGAATCATGGCGATGTGATTGACAAAGGCATCATCCTTGCCGAACACCAATCCCGACCGAATGATGGTGTAGGCCAGGCCGCTGGTGCGGATCAACTCTTCCAGCATCCCTTTCACCCGCAGCAGCGGAAACGCCGACGACGCAGAAGCCCCTAGATGACTCACCACGATCATCCGCCCCACCCGCGCAGACCGAGCTGCCGTGATCAGGTTACGTGTACCCACCAGTTCGATGCGCTCCAGATCACGTTGTCGCCCCCACCACTGAGCGCTCTCCAGGTGGATGATCGTGTGTACGCCCGTAACCGCCCTGAACAGAAACTCCTCGTCCAGCACATTTCCCGTCAGAGTCTCAACACTCGGATCCCAGGTGAACCGATGGGACTTATTGCTTTGCAGCAGACAGCGTACCGGGCGGCCATCGCTCAGCAAACGCTGAACCAAATGCCGTCCGATAAAACCGCTCGCGCCTGTGACCAGGATCATCTTGCCTCCCCACGCCGCATTATATCATCTCCCACGGCAGTAACGACTCCCCTTGTGAGGGGTTTAATTCAACAGATATAATGCACACTCAAACTGACGCGATCATACTGGTTGACTGTCCAATGCAGTCGCAGTCCGGAGGTCATTGTGGATAGACGCCGTGTCGTCATTACAGGGATGGGCATCCTGTGCCCAACGGGCAACTCCGTCGAGGAAGCTTGGAGCAATGCAGCCGCGGGCAAGACCGGAATCGGTCGGATCACCCGCTTTGACACCTCTCACCTGGAAAACCATTTCGGTGGTGAGGTCAAGAACTTCGACCCAAACGAGGTCTTGGGACGACGTGAAGCCCGCCGCACGGACCGTGTGACGCAGCTTGGCATTGTCGCCGCCAAGCAAGCCCTGGACGACTCCGGGCTGGAAATCACAGACAGCAACCGTTATCGGATTGGCTGCATCATGGGCAGCGGAATCGGCGGTATCGGCTCGATCTTTGAAGGCGTGAAGGCCTTCCTGGAGCGCGGAGCTAAAGCGGTCAGCCCTTTAATGGTTCCCATGATGCTGCCCGACAGTGCCGCAGCCAAGATCGCCATGACCTGGGGGCTGCGCGGCCCCAATTTCGCCATCTCGACCGCCTGCGCGACCGGCAACAACAGTATCGGCGAAGCCACCGAAATCATCCGGCGCGGCGCAGCCAAAGCAATTCTGGCCGGCAGCAGTGAAGCCGGACTGGCCGACATCGCCATCGCCAGCTTCAACAACATGACAGCCATCTCCCGGCGCAATGACGCCCCCGAAAAAGCCTCGCGCCCCTTCGACATCGATCGCGATGGTTTCGTCGTAGCCGAAGGCGCGGCCATGCTCGTGCTTGAAGAACTTGAACATGCCCGCGCCCGTGGAGCCAAAATCTATGCCGAAATCCTCGGCTACGGGCAAAGCTGCGATGCCTATCATGTGACTGCGCCGCTGGAGACCGGTGAGGGCGCTGCCGCGGCCATCGAACTTGCCCTCGAAAATGCGGGTCTCAAACCGGAAGACCTCGATTACATCAACGCCCATGGAACCAGCACGCCGTTGAACGATGTCAGCGAAACCGTCGCCATCAAGCGCGCGCTCGGCGAAACAGCCTACGAAATCCCCATCAGCTCCACCAAGTCTGTGACCGGGCACTTGATGGGTGCGGCCGGCGCGGTTGAAGCGGTCTTCTCGATCATGGCGCTGCGGAATGATTTCATCCCGCCCACCATCAACCTCGACAACCCTGACCCGCAGTGTGATCTGAACTACACGCCCAATCAAGGCAAATCGGTCACAGTTGATATTGCCATGAGCAACTCGTTTGGCTTTGGCGGGCACAATGCCGTCTTAATTTTCGGCAAGTATCATCAAAATGGCGCGAACTAATTCAGCAGCGCTACAGACCCCGGTCGCGATATACGCCCATATCGTCGGTTGGGGGATGGCGGTTCCTGATACCGTCCTCAGCAATCAGCACCTCGAAGCCATTGTCGAAACCAATGACGAGTGGATTCGGGCACGCACTGGCATCAAAGAACGGCGTATTGCTGGCGAACGTGAATCCACCGCCAGCCTCGGCCTGCGCGCCGCCCAGCGCGCCCTGGACGTGGCCGACATCCTGCCGACAGAAATTGACCTGATCGTTGTTGCCACATCGACCCCGGAGAATATCTTCCCCAGTACCGCGTCTTTGATCCAGAACTGGCTGGGAGCATCCAAAGCCGGGGCGTTCGACTTGAGCGCAGCCTGTTCGGGTTTCGTCTATGGCGTCGATGTGGCGACCCAGGCGATCCGCTCCGGCAGCATTCAGGTCGCGCTGGTGATCGGAGCGGAAACCATGACCCGCGTCCTGGATTGGCAGGATCGCGGCACATGCATCCTCTTTGGCGATGGCGCTGGCGCGGTTGTCCTCAAAGGGAGTTCATTCGAGGGTGGTGTCCTTTCCTCAGTGCTGCGCTCTGATGGATCAGGCGGCGACCTTCTTTGTATCCCGACCGTAGGCAGTGAAGACCTCAATAATGCCGATTTCTCCACCACCGGTCACAAGATGCACAAAATGTACATGAATGGGAGCGAGGTCTTCAAGTTCGCCACTCGTGTCATTACCGAAAGCATCGAAGAAGCCCTCGTCAAAGCTGATCTGGGCATTCAGGATATCTCGCTGATTGTTCCCCACCAGGCTAACCTGCGAATCATTCAGGCGGCCGCCCGCGCGCTCAAGATCGAACCAGACCTATTCATGAGCAATCTCGATCGCTACGGCAACACGTCGGCAGCCTCCATCCCCATTGCCCTATGTGAGGCAGTCCAGGCCAACCGCATCAAACCCGGCCAGAACATCGCCTTCGTCGGTTTCGGCGGCGGTCTGACCTGGGCATCAATGGTTCTTAGATGGACTGGCTCAGACCTCGCGGAACGCCGTTCCGGCCGTCTGATCAATCAGCAGCGCCGCCAGTTCAGCTATGTGCTGGTGCGCTGGCGCGTCGAACTGCGCCGCATCAGCCATGCGTTGAGCGGATTTTTCAACCGTCTGCTGCCAGGGCATAGCCGCAACCACGATGATAAGACCAATACAGTGTAGCCCTTTCTTCATTCTCCGCGTTGCAAAGTGACCGCAACTTTTCGCGCTCATCTCCGTCGGAATCGGCATCAATCACGTGCGTTCGGTGGAAACATCCTGCTTATGGTCAATTGCACTCTGTCAATCCAATTGCTAGATTGGGCGCGATGGAATAGTCGCGTAACCAACAAGGTGTCAAAATGAAGGTCAGGTTGATTTCAAGATTAGGACTTACGCAAGTTGCATCTTGATGGCAGGAGAACGAAGTTGAGAACGCAG
>CAZKXW010000001.1:0-137366 GCA_964556745.1 uncultured Anaerolineaceae bacterium | reverse complement strand
CTCGATTTGCAGGCTCAGTTTGCGGAGGACGGGCAGCAGGTCATAGGTCTTGACGAGCGCCTGGACTTCGATGATGGGCTGTGATTCGGACATGATCCCTTCCCGGTCAGGCCGGCGCGAAGCGGCAGCGCGTCAGGCTGCCTTGAGTGTATCGTCCAGAAAGGCCAGGATTTGCTCCCAGGCTTCGCGCGGCGCTCCTCCGGCGGCGATCCCCGCCGGGTTGACGAAGGCGTGCGGCATCTCCGGATAGATGCTGACCGTGCTGACGATCCCGGCGGCTTCCAAGGCCCGGTCGAAGGCCTGGACTTCGCTGAGCGGAATCTGGGCGTCGCGTTCGCCGAAGATACCCAGCACCGGGCCGGCGTCCGGCTCCAGGAGCGCCCCGAAAGCCGCTGGATCCGTGATGGTGTCGCCGTACAGGTTGACGGTGGCGCGGATGGCCGGATTATCGACGCCGTGGCGCAGGGCGACCCCGCCGCCATAGCAGAAGCCCATTACGCCGATGCGGGCAGCATCCACGCCCGGTTGGGCGGCGAGAAACGCATAGGCGGCCTGCATATCGCTGTCCACGCGGTCTTCGGGCGTGGTGATCCGCAGGAAGACAGCGCGGGGGACAAGGCTGGTGACGCTGCCCCGGTAGGTATCCGGGGCGAGGACCACATAGCCCTGGGCAGCCAATTTCTGGGCCATTTCGACGATTTCGGCGTTCAAGCCCCACCACTCGTGAACCATCAGCATGGCCGGGAACGGGCCGCTGCCTTCCGGCTGTGCCAGATAGCCGACCAGCTCGGTTCCATCAGCGGCGGGATAGCGGACATTGGCGACATTGCCCGCCTTCGCGCCGAAGGCACTATCATAACCGATGAGGGCAGCGATGCCCACGACCAGCAGGATGAGGACGATCAGCAGTCCGATCAGCAGGCGGCGAATCCATTTCCACATGGCGGTAATCCCTCTCATTCGTTGTCCGAGTCAGGGCCGAGGATTTCGTCGAGGCGGGCTTGCAGCGGCGCGCGCTGGCGATGCCAGAGGTCGTGAGGCAGCTGACCGGCAGCGTGCTGCTGGTCGAGCGCGTGAAGCTGGCGCACCAGCCGCTCGATTTCCTGTTCGGGCGTGAGGGGCACGGCACGGCGTCCGCGGATGTAGAGGACGATGGCGGCCAGGATCAGGCCGATGCCAAGCAGGGCAATGACGGTCAGCAGCAGACTGCTGGCACGCATCGAGCCGCTGGCTGCCGCTGTGGTTTCAGGCGCGGCCACGCCGCTGACTTCGTAGCGCAGCACGTCGCCCGGCTGAAGGCTCACGTCGGAGCCATACGAGCGGTATTTCTGCGTGCCAAGCGTTTCTTCGCCAAGGGGGGGGAACTGGTCACCGCTCACAGTCATGGTGTCAGGGGAGATCAGGACGCGGGCCTGACCATCGAAGGCGTAGTTGACGGGCTGTTCGATCAGCGCGGGCTGGCCGGTATAAGGCAGGATGTAGACGACGATCACCAGGTTGTCATCGCCGGGCAGCACCGGGGCGGTATCGACGATGGTGAAGTTCTCCTGGGAGACGACGTAGCGGGCGGCGTTATCGAAGCTGATGACCTGCGCTCCTGGCGGCAGCGATATTACCAGCGAGACGAAGCGCAGGCTGCCGAGGTCCTGGCTGGTGGTATAGATGCGGTCGGAACTGTTGCGGACGCGGAAGACCTGGCGCACCTCCAGGGTGGAGCCCACAGCTTTGATTTGGGCGACCGTGCCGATGATGCTCAGCACAGCGGGGTCCTCGGTCGGTTCGTAGAGGGTAATGGGCAGGTTGTATTCATCGACGGCGGTCGTGCCGACGGCGAAGGCGCTGCTGAAGATGCGGTCGCGGTAGGCGGTCACGGCGACGTAACGGTAGGCATTGACGATGGGCACGATGGGGAAGGTGTACTCGCCATCCGCGTCCAGGGTGGTGGTGGATCGCTGGACGGGCTGACCGTTCTCATCGCTGATAATGAGGGTGATTTCTAATCCGGCCGGGACGGTCGATGCGGCTGTGCCGTTGACGACTTTGCCCCGGATCGACCCTTTGGGGGCATCCTCAAGCGCGGCAGCCGATGGGTCGGGTGTGGAGACTGGTTCCTGAGCGGCGGCAAGGTTGGGGCTGGCAGCCAGAGCGATCAAGACAGCGAGCAGCATGAGAGCACGGCGCATCGAATGTTTGCCTTTAGGTGACGGAGTAGACAGGCTCATGTGCTGCCCTGGAGGACAGCATCCAGCTCGGCGGCGAGGCGATCTTCGGTGAGCGCCACCATGAAGAAGCGGGCGACTTCGCCGGTTCGGTCGATGATGAAGGTTTCCGGGACGCCGGTGATGTTGTACATCTCGGAGATGCGCGTGCCGATGTCCAGGCCGTTAGGGTAGGTCATGCCGTACTCAGCCATGAAAGCGCGTGCCCCGCGTTCGGTATCGGTGTAGGCAATACCCAGCATGATGACTCCCCGACTGCGGTAGCGTTCCCAGACGGCCTGGAGCGCCGGGGCTTCATCACGGCAGGGGACGCACCAACTGGCCCAGAAGTTGACCACCACCACACTGCCTTTCAGGTCGGAGAGGCGGATCTGGCCGCCGTCCAGGGTGGTCAGGGTGAAATCCGGCGCGGGGCCAGAGGTAGGCTGGGTCTGGCCCTGACGGGCCAACTGGATGCCGACAAGCACCGCGATCAGGACGATGCAGGTGAGCAGAATGATGGAACCGAGGCCGAGTCCTCCAGGTCGGGGAGCGGCGGGGACTTCCTGCTCGACGGGCCTATCAGACATGGCGCTGCTCCCAAAGCTGCCGGGTGATCTGGGCGTGACCGCTGTGCTGGGCGGTGTGTTCCAAGGCATGGAGGAGCGCCCAGCCGGCGGTGAAGGATTCGACTTTGGTGGTGGGGCGGTTGTTGGGATTGGGCAGCGGACGCGGCGCGGTCAGTTCATCCAGGCTGAAAGACGCGAGGGTCTGCCGGGTGAAGTCGAGCGCCTGATCAAGCGCCGCGATCAAGGCGGCTTCGTTCAGGCCACGCGCCTTGAATTCATCGGCGCGGAGGCGGTTGGACGGGTTCTGGGCGGCGACATCGCCGATCCAGTAACGCTCGGCTCCGCAGGTGTGGACGACCAGAACGCACAGCGAATTCATGTCGGCGCCGGGAACCCAATCGAGCGCCGCGACGGGCAGGCCGGTGATGGCCTTCTTGAAATCGTTATGAAGGATTTCCAGCCGTTCCAGATAGTCTGCATAGAAGGGGTGCATCCGATCATTCCTTTCCCGCGCCGAGCCAGGTTCATCACGTGCTGGGATTGACGATGGACTCACCGGGCTGAGCTTCCTGGAAGCGCGTCGGGCACTTCAGCAGCAGTTCGGTGGCATGGAAAACGCCGCTGGCATCCAGTTTGCCGCTGAGGATGGCCTGGGCTTCATGCTGGAGCAGGTCCGGCATGACCTGACCGACCACGCGGATCGCCATGCGGGGCGAATCCGGCGTGTTGACCGCCTGGTTCAGCGCCACCGCCAGGTTTTCATAATCGGAAGGCAGGTGGGCGATGGTGAAATCGATGATGAGGTTGCGCGAGTCGTAGCGGATCGAATCGCCCAGCACCGCGCCGGTGATCTGCACGGTCTTGCCGATGTACTGCGGATCGGCCAGGAGCCTTTCAACGGTGAGATAAGGCTGGGCCGCGCCGGTGGTTCCGGCGATGATCAGATAGGCGACGGCGGCCAGGATGAGCGCCGCGCCGATCAGGAACTTCCAGCGGCTGCCGGGAGCGGCTTGGGGGTTCGGGGTAGGGATGTTCAGGGGTTTTTCCCAGGTGGTTTGTGCCATGTGGTTGCCTTCTTCCGGTAAATCTCGTTATTCCTTCGTGGGTTGACGATTTTGGCGCGTTCATTATAGCTAACGGGCTGGCGTGTGACGATAGATGCGGCGCGGCGTCTAGTGAGGATTGTCACGATTGTCTTGTGAAAAAGTGTACAAAAAAGCCTGGGGGTTGGCAACACCTCCAGGCTGGGTTCTCAGGTGAGATTCAGTTGTCTGCAAAGCGGGCGGACCGGCTAATCGACCTCACGCCGGCTGCGCTCGCGTATGACGACGACGGCTCCGACGACCAGCACCGCGCCGATGCCCATCAGCAGCAGGAGGGTAGTAGGGAAGTAGACCTGCGAGGCCGTCTCGGCGGACGCTTCAGGCGCGGCGTCCTGCGCGAGGGTGGGCAGGGCCGCGGCCAGGATCAGCACAGTCAGAACGAGGGAACGCAGCAGCTTCATAGGTTTTCTCCGCGACAATCCAAGAGCAAATTCATGTCGATCATTCTAGCGCAAAACGAGCGGCGCGTCGCCTGATTCATTCTGGCGATGGGCCATCCTGACTTTCCAGGAAGGAGAGCACATCGGCCAACTGCTGCAAGCTGATGCGGTCGCCGAAGTTGCTGACCATGATGTTGGTGTAGCCGGGTACGAGGTAATGGCCGGGATCGATGATACTCTCGACGAGGTACTGGGTTGGCGTGTAATCGCTCAGGGCTGGGTCGAGCAGACGTTCATCCAGCACGCGGGTATAGGTTCCCTCGGTAGGTGGAGCGACTTTTGCTTCGGCCAGATGGCAGCCGGCGCAGGCCAGTTCGCCATTGTAGAGCAGTTGGCCGTTGAGGGGATCGCCGTAGACGGTATCGAGCGCGGCCAGGATGCGTTGTACGTCGGAGCCGACGGGCCGCTCGGCGGCGTCAGCGGGGATGTAGCCGCAGTCCAGGGCAAGCTGCTGATAGGCCTGACCGACCTTGAAGAGGCTGTCGAGTCCGACTTCGGGCGATGCGCCGGCCAAGTCCTGAGTGAGGGTTTGCAGGCGGGCGCTGAGTTCGGCCTGCTGGCGGAGCAGTTCCGCCGGATCACAGAGCAGCGTCACCGGAATGGGAGTCGGCTCCGGCGTGGGGATGGGAGTGGGCGTTTCCTGGGCGGCGATCCAACCGGTGGCGATCAGCAGCAGGCCCAGGGCGGTCAAGGCGATGATGGACTTGTGGCGCAGCATGGATGCATCTCCTGATTCAACAAAGAGGGGCGGTTTGCTGACCGCCCCCGATGCTCTCCAATTGTCCGAACGGCGCGAACTGGTCTACTGGTTCTGCGTCTCCAGGTAGGCGACTAGATCGGCCAGGTCTTGCAGTGTCAGGCGGTCGCCGAAGTTCGCCAGCATGACGTTGTTGAAGTTCGGCACGATGTAATTGCCGGGCATCAGGATGCTTTCGACAAGGTACTGGTCAGGGGTATAGCCGGCCAGCGCCGGGTCTTGCAGGCGTTCGCCCGACGCGCGGGTGAACGTCCCGGCGGTCATCGGGCCAGTGCCGTTGGCATCCGCCAGATGGCAGCCAGAGCAGCCCAGCACGCCGCCGCCGCGCTCGGGATTGGCTGTGCCGTGATAGAGTCTATCGCCCCGGGCCGGATCACCCTGCACCATGGCGAGATCAGCCAGCGCCTTCGCCACGTCACTGCCCACTGCATCCGGGACATCCGCCAGGACGATACCCGAGGGGTCAATCGGTTCGATGGCGAATTGGTTGACGGCGTAGAGGTCCTCGATTGTCCAGGAATCGCCCTTGTCCCAGTTGAGGATGTAGGCGGCCAGGTCTTCGATCTGATCCATGCGGAGCGGGCCACCAGCGGTCTGTGCCCAGGCGACCATACCACCCTGGGGCCAGTAGCTCACACTGGCGGGACGACCATGCACGAGGGTGGTGATGATGAAGGCTTCGCGCGTGCCGACCCAACCGACGTTCGACAGGCGGTCAAAACGATCCGGGTTATAACCGCGTTCAACAGCCGCCTGCACACCGCTGGTGCGCTGGATGTTGAGTGCTTCGATGCGGGCATCGATTTCAGTGATGCGGGCATCGATCTCAACCTTGCGGGCATCCGTGGTCTGGCTGTCGCTGCGTTCCAGATTCAGGCGAGTCTTTTCCTGACGCAGGCTGGTGATCTCGGCGGTGATTTCCGGGAAGAAATCATGGCCGAAGAACTGTGGATTGTTCAGGGCAGGGGCGCGACCTGCGCCGCCGCGCCCATCCGGTCCGTGGCAGGTCGAACAGTTGGAGGCGTAGGTATAGGCGCCCTGTTCGATGGAACGGGCCTCTTCCATTTGCTGGAAGGCCGCCATGCGCCCGCCTTCGTTGATGGCCGCCCAACCCAGCAGAATCATCATGCCGACGAAGGCCAGGATTCCGACGGTGATGCGGTTTTCAATCTTGCCGATCAGCATCCGTTCAAACATGTTTTCTCGTCCTGAGTAACACCCAAACTATCGGGTTCAATCGCGGGGGCATTCGCGCGAATACCCCCGCGACAGTGTATTCTCGCTCTAGTGAGCGAAGTACAGTGCGTCCTTGTGGATGAAGGTGTGGTAGACGTTGATGCGTCGGACGGGGTTGCCATTGGCATCCAGGATCGGGATGGGATTGCCATTGGCATCCAGCACCGGGCGGCCGCCTTCCACCTGGACTTCATCCCAGGTGATGACCAGATCGATTCGCTTCAAGTCTTCCTGATTCTGGGTGATGATAATCGCGCCCCAGCCGTTGTACAGGTAGTTACGGTTCTCTTTGATCCGTTCAGCAAAGAACGTCAACTGCTCCAGAAACTCTGGGGCGTCGGCTGCGACGGGTCGGAAGTTGAGATTGCCGGACAGCGGCAGGTAGGTCGCCGATAAGGCGTTCTTGACCTGATCCTGGACACTAATCTGGACAGTTTCACCGGGCGTAGCCCCAGGAACCCAGACCTGAGTCTCTTGTACTTCCAGGTTAAATGCGCCGATGACATTGACTTCGTCGCCAGCTTCGGCCTCGACTTGGCGGGTCGTGTACATGCCGGGGATGAGCTGGTCATAGGGAACGGGAAGCAGTTTGCCGACATGGCTGTGGGCTGGCGGGAAGGTGAGTTCGTGGAAGATTTCGCTGTCCGGTGAGGTGGCAACAGCGAATTCGGGCAGCCCCATGTAGCTCAAGATGGTGATAAAGGAGATGAACGCCAGGAAGAGGGTGATGGCGATGCGGCGATGGGCATAACGGCGGCTGGGGGTCACATCCAGGTAGGGATAGACGGCCAGCACGCCCAGCACCAGACCGGGGAAGATGATGCCCCAGAAGACTTTATCACCCAACTTGAGCGCGCCCTGAATCCAGAGGAAGTACCAGGGCGCGGTCGTGCCGAGCGGCGTCACCTGCGGATCGGCATGGTGTTCCAGCGGGGCGTCATAGAACCAGATGCACAGCACGACCAGGATCAGCGTCGTGACAGCGATCCACATGATCTCACTGGTGAGAACATCGGGGATGAAGTAGACGCGCTTATCGAGCGGCACGCGCTTGGCGGTATCTTCGCCGATATTCTCCTTGCGGGGTGGGAGGCTGTGTCCGTGGACGATCACTTTGTAGTAGTGGACGCCAGTGAAGACGAACAGCAGGGCTGGGAGCAGCAGTACGTGCAGCAGATAGAAGCGCAGCAAACCATTGGCCGCGATTTCCGGGCCGCCGCGCACAAGCAGGTTGAGGTTGTCGCCGACGATCTGCGGCGGGGTGGCTTCGATCATGGACGCGCCGATGGTGACGGCCCAGAGCGCCAACTGATCCCAGGGGAGCAAGTAGCCGCTGAAGCTCAGGAAACCGGTAATTGCCAGCAGCAGCAGCCCGGTGAACCAGGTGAACTGTCTGGGTTTCTTATAGGATCCGGTAAAGAACGTTCGGACCATATGTAAACTGACGATCAACACCATCGCCTCGGCGCCCAGACGGTGCAGGTCACGTATCAACTGGCCCAGCGGAATGCTGCCGATGATGCTGAGCATGTTCGCGTAGGCGACTTCGGGTGAGGGGGTGTACCAGACCATGAGCAGGATGCCGGTAATGGTCTCAAAGAACACCAGATAAGTAGACAGCCAGCCGAGCCGGAAGGTTGGATACAGACCGGTCATATCAGCGTGGAAATAGCTGGGACGCATGTGAAGCCAGAAGCCGTCCGCATGCGGTTGGAGACGAGGGTTCGGTTTCCGGCTGGCAGCTTCTCCGCGCAGGGCCTCGCGGATGTCCTGAACGTTCATACCAGCCGTCAGCCGTTCCACCGACTCATCGACGAGTTCGAAGATAGCCCGTTTGAGGCCCTTCTCCTTCACATCGTCCAGGAAGGATGGAAACGGAAGTACAGACATTTGGAGCGCTCCTCGATCACAAAACTGCTATCGAACCTCAGAATCCTTCACAGTAAACGCTACACCTTGCCAGCGCGGCGAATGCGCGCGCCGGTATTGACATCGATCTTGATGATGGCCTTGCCGTTCAACGGGATGGGGTCGCCGTCATCATTGGTCGTGGCGGTGCTGCCATCATCGAAAGTAATGGTAGTCTTGAAACGATCCATGCTGCGGGGAGCCGGGCCTTCGATATACTTGCCATTCAGTTCATACTTGGAACCGTGACAAGGACATTCGAAGCGCTGGTTGGTGGCAACCCATTTGGGCAGGCAGCCCAGGTGGGTGCAGACGCCATAGAGCGCCACAAAGCCCTCATTCGAGGGGTTTGACAGCCAAAAGCGACCCGACGGAATGTTGGTGGGGGCTGCGCCGGCTTCCGGCACATCCGCGCCGCTGAAGGAGAAGACGCCGCCGAATTCGCCTGCTTTGAAGCGCGGCAGCGCGAACCAAATCAACCCGGCAGTAGCCTGTCCGAGGATAAGGGCGATGGATGCGCCCCAGATGTAGTACAAGAACTCACGACGACTCGGCGGAGCAATTTCGACCGCGGCTTGTGGCTTGGCGGGTTTTTCAACCTGGGCCTTGGTCACACTGGTTGCAGCCATTCCTGCATCTCCCTGAACAACCTGACAGACAGAAAACGGCGATAGTGTAGCGCACATTCATGAAAAAGCACGTACTTTCTCATGAACATTCAGACACATCTGGCACGGGACGCAAAAAAGGTTCGGTGCGGGGCTTCACCGTCTGTACAATATATCACAAGCGCAAAGGGGTGTCAAAACCAGATCGAGGCGTTTTGAGGGGACAATTTGCGGTGCTATTTAAGCGCATGTTGAGTCGGCTGAAGCGCGGCCCGGTGGTTGCCTGCGACACTGGGGCGGGGAGATAATCAACGAGGCGAATCGATCTCCGGCATCCGCACCCAAGAGGGCATATCATGGCCGTATTTGAACTCCAGTGCAACCGCTTCGTCTGGACGAATATCGTGCAGCCCAACTCTGCCGATGTGCAGAAACTCGGGGAGAAATATCCGCAGATTCACCCCCTGAACCTGGAAGACCTGCTCAGCCAGATTGAACGCCCCAAAGTCGATGAAGCGGACGATTATCTGTTTGTTGTTCTTCAGTTCCCGGTGTGGGATGCCGCGCACCGTCTGTCGCGGGCGTCCGAGGTGGAGTTCATCGTCGGTCGGAACTATCTGGTGACCGTGCATGACGGCTCACTCAAGCCGCTGGTGAGGACCTATGCCCGATGCGAGTTATATGGGGAAGAGCGACAGAAACTGGTCGGCAAAGGCGCTAATGACGCCTTCTACAGTCTGCTCGACCAACTGGTGGATTACATCTTTCCGATGCTGCGGAAAGTGGACATCAACATCCACCGCATTGAGGACACTCTGTTTGAAGGAAACCCCCGTTCGATCATCCGGGATATTGCCCTGCTGCGGCGAGATATCATCGCGCTGCGCCGGATCATCCGGCATCTGGTTCCGGTGGTGGAGCAGCTTTCCAACACCGAACACCCGGTGATCCGCGAAGACCTGGAAGACTACTTCGGCGATACCATCGATCACTTGAATGCGGCGCGGGACATCATCGATGAAGATTACGAGGTAATCGTCGGTTTGGCGGAGACGGCCGACACGCTGGTCAGCCACCGCATCAACGAGGTGATCCGGGTGCTGACGGTCATCTCTGTCATTATGCTGCCGCTAACACTGGTCTCTGGAATCTATGGGATGAACATCAACTTGCCCTTGAGCGAACATCCTGATGCTTTTATAGTTATCATCACTTTGATGGTGACTATTGCTGTAACGATGCTGCTGTATTTCCGTAAGCGAAAGTGGCTGTGATGCGTTTGTCGCTGCCTCCTGCCCAATATATTGACCATGATCGTGACCTCCAGCGGTTGGTTGATCAACTTTCCTCCGAACCTCAGATTGCCTTCGATACCGAATCGAACAGCCTGTATGCCTACCGGGAGCGAGTTTGCCTTGTGCAGATTTCCACGCGGCAGCAGGATTACATTCTTGACCCACTGCGGATTGGGGATATGTCGCCGGTGGGGCAGCTTCTGGCTGATCCGCGCATCGAGAAAGTGTTCCATGCAGCGGAATACGACCTGATGTGTCTGAAGCGGGATTATGGTTTTACGCTGACCACTCTGTTCGATACCATGCTGGCAGCCCGAATCTGCGGGCTGAAGCAGGTTGGTTTAGGGCGGCTGCTGGCCGATTTCCTGGGTGTGGAGATGGATAAGAGTCACCAGCGCGATGATTGGGGGCAGCGCCCGCTGACCGAAGACGGGCTGCGCTACGCCCAGATGGATACCCATTATCTGCTGCCGCTGCGGGATTGTCTGGCGGCCGAACTCGAACGCGGTGGGCGCATGACCGAAGCGCAAGAAACCTTTGCCGAAGCGAGTGACGTACCCGCGGCGGCGCACGGCTTCGATCCTGATGGGTACTGGAAGATCGGCATCCCGGCTGATCTGACGCGGCGGCAGTTGGCGATCCTGCGGGAACTGTACCTGCTGCGGGAACGGCTGGCCGAAGAGCGTGACTGCCCGCCCTTCAAGGTGTTCACCGACAAGGTGATGATCGCCATAGCCGAGATGAATGTCGTCACGCTCGATCACCTCGGAGACCTGAAGGGATTCGGGCCGTCGAATGCTCGCCGCTACGGACGGCAAATCCAGGCGGCCGTCGAGCGGGGACGCAGCGGCGCTCTTCCCCGCCCGCCGAGTCGTCCTCAGGACATTGATCCGCTGGTGGCGGAACGGTTCACCGCCTTGCGCGATTGGCGGCGGATGCGCGCTGAGCAGCGCGGCGTTGAGTCGGATGTGATCGTCTCCAAGGACACACTCTGGGGTGTGGCTTATAAAGCGCCGCAAACGCTGGACGATCTGCGCGGTATCGAGGGACTCGGCCCATGGCGGCTGCAAACCTACGGCGCGGAACTGCTCGACGTGATTCGGAAAACCAACCCGCAGTCGTAAACTGTCGGTAGTGAGCGAGACCAACGTTAAGATTCAGTGATGGGGCGAAAGGCAGACGGAGGGTACAATCGATCCGCAGTATAAGCGAACAGAAGAAGTAAGGATTTTCTTTTATGCGACTGACGTTTTATGGCGCGGCCCAAACCGTAACTGGTTCGCAGCATCTCGTCGAAGTGAACGGCCAGCGCATCCTCCTGGACTGCGGGCTGTACCAGGGCAAACGCGCCGAAGCGAATGAGCGCAACCGCCACCTTCCTTTTGATGCCAGCAAGATCGACGTGCTGGTTCTCTCTCACGCCCACATCGACCATTCGGGCAACATCCCCAATCTGGTGAAGAGCGGCTTTCGGGGCGACATCGTGTGTACCCATGCTACCCGCGATCTGTGCGCCGTAATGTTGATGGACAGCGGGCACATCCAGGAAAGGGATGTCGAGTTCGTCAATAAGAAAAACGCCAAGCGCGGACTGCCGCCTGTCGAGCCGATCTACACGCAGGAGGATGCGGCGGCCAGCCTGGATTATTTCACGTCGCAGGGCTACGGCCGTCCACGCAGGATCGCCCCAGGAATTTCGGTGACGTTCATCGATGCTGGGCACATGCTGGGCAGCGCCAGTGTCATTCTGGATATTGAAGATCAGGACTCTCACAAAGATGTGCGGCTGGTCTTCAGCGGTGATATTGGCCGTAAGGGAATCCCCATCATCCGTGATCCGCAGTTACCCGACTCGGCCGATATCCTCATCATGGAAAGTACCTACGGGAATCGCACGCATGATCCCACCGCGGACATGAGCAAAGAGGTGGAGCGCATCGTCAACACCACCTACCGACGGGGGGGTAAGATTATCGTCCCGGCCTTTGCCGTCGGGCGGACGCAGCAGTTGGTATTCATGCTCAACGAAATGGCAGCCAAAGGCGATATTCCGCGGCTGCCGATTTATGTGGACAGCCCGCTGGCTGTGAACACAACGGATGTGTTCCGCTCGCATCCCGAATGCTTCGACGCCGAGACGCGCCAGTTCATCAATGAGAGCGGCGGCAAGCGCGATCCCTTCGGCTTCGCCAATCTGCATTACACCCGCTCGGTCGAGGACAGCAAACAGCTCAACTTCATGCGCGAGCCGGCCATCATCATCAGCGCCAGCGGCATGGCTGAAACCGGACGCATTCTGCATCACCTCAAGAACAACATCGAGGACTCGCGCGCGACCGTGCTGATCGTTGGCTGGCAGGCTCCGGATACGCTGGGACGTCGGTTGGTGGATGGTGAGAAAGTCGTCAGCATCTTCGGGGAGAAGTATCATAATAATGCCCAGGTCGTGGTATTGAACGGGCTGTCTGGTCATGCCGACCAGAACGAACTTTTGGCCTGGGTTGACGCGATGCAGCGCAAACCGCGCCGGGTTTTCCTGGTACATGGTGAGTTGGAAGCGTCCAACGCTTTGGCTGGACGGCTGCGGGATCGCTTCAACCTCCAGGTGGACATCCCAGCCTGGAAGCAGTCTTATGATGTACGCGGTACGGGTTATGAGCAGCCCGGTTTGATGTAACAAGGGAGCGGAGATTATGTCAGAAAATATCTTTGGAGACGATTGGCGCGAATGCCTTCAGGCCCACTACGTCCATGTGATCCGCAACCGCGATCACGTCACCCGCCCAACGCTGCGGGTGGTGATGCAGCAGGCAGGTTTCGACGAGTCACAGATGGCCGAGATGGAAGTCCGGGCTACCATGCACATTGATGATGCCGGAGTTGATTTTGTGCCTGATGCCGAGGTGGTGCGGTCGTTCGCCGCAGTGCCGGCGGCTGAACCTGCCGAGGCGGTGATCGATGATATGCCAGCGTTGGAAGCCTTGCCGGAGATCGACGAAGCCGAATACATCGGCGAAGAGCAGCTGGCCAGCAAGGACGATGATGCGCCGCAGCAGTTGAGCCTTTTTTGAGGCTGAATCGAATTTCTTGTTTGACCGTGAACGATGATGCGCATTTCATGCGGATGGCGCTGGATGAGGCGCTGGCCGCGCTGGAACACAGCGATATTCCCATTGGGGCGGTGGCGGTGCGTGATGGAGTCGTCATCGGGCGCGGCCACAACTGCCGCGAACTCGATCAGGACCCGACTGCCCATGCCGAAATGATCGCGCTGCGTCAGGCGGCTAAAGCCGTTGGATACTGGCGCTTAGAAGGGGTTACGCTCTACTGCACGTTGGAGCCGTGCGCGATGTGCGCTGGCGCGATGGTGCTGGCGCGGCTGCCCCGGTTGGTCTACGCGGCAGTCGATCCGAAAGCCGGAGCCGGGGGAAGCCTCATGAATATCCTCCAGCACCCGCAGTTGAACCACCAGATCGAGGTCACAACCGGGGTGCTGGCCGACGAAGCGGCGCAGTACATCCGCGCGTTCTTCGCCCAGCTTCGCGCGGATGGTCAGCGCCACTGAACGGGTCGATCTAGCGGCGGGCGCTGCGTCCCAGCATCCGCCCCAGATAGATGATGATGACTGCGCCAATCACGGCGACGATCAGGTTGATGACGACGCGCTCAATGCCGCCGTCTGGCCGCCCAAAGCCAACCAGATTGGCGACCAGTCCGCCGATCACCGACCCCAGCAGGCCGAGCACCAGATCGTTGATGAAGGGCTGATCCTTCGAGCCGGTGATCTGCCGCGCGACGCCGCCGGCGATGGCCCCGACGATGATCCAGCCGATGCAGATGAGTGGATTTAGCGTGATGAACTCGAACATGGCCGACTCCTCCTTTTTACATGACCTACAAATATCGATTGTATCGTGAGGGATGAGGGGCGGCAAACAAAAAAGGCATTCTCAAACTGGGGAGCTGCTGCTATACTTCCGCCCGTCGGGAGAGGTGCCGGAGTGGTTGAACGGGCTCGTCTCGAAAATGAGTATAGCCGCAAGGCTATCGAGGGTTCGAATCCCTCCCTCTCCGTAACTATCACAAGACCTCAGCCTTCGCTGGGGTCTTGTGATTCTTCAGCACGATGCAGACCCGCCATATGAAGCGCCAAAACGGCCATTTTTGCTCAAGGGGTAGGACTTTCTTCCCTGATCTGTTCGGCTTTCGTTTCCCGCCTTACGGATTTTTAACCGGAATCGTGACTGCAATACTATGGGGCGAGTTATGAAAAACGTATATATTGGCGGCTGAATCGATTGAGCCTTAAGGGAAGGAGCGGCTGCGATGACCGTCAAAAAGCAGTACAGCCTGATCCTCTTTGTGTTGATCCTTTTGTTCAGTGTCAGCTCCAGCGTTTTCGCACAGAGCGGGTCGCTCACACCGCCTGCTGGGAACAGCACCCCGCAGGTGATCAGCCTGACAACCAACTCCAATCAGGTGGGGCGTTATCTGAAATTGGAAGTCACCTTTCAGATCAACCGGACTTATGCGCCGGACTCATGGCTTCCATACTATTACTACGACCCGGCTGATCCGAACGGTGTGAACGGCATCACCATCGATGGACACTTCATCGCCCCATCAGGTCGTGAACTGATCGTTCCGGCGTTCTACTATCAGGATTATGTTCGGAGCCTTTCGGGCAGCACTGAAGTGATGACGCCGACCAATAACTTCGCGTGGAAGCTGCGCTTCGCGCCCGAAGAGTTGGGGAATTACCAGTACTACATCACTGTCCTCGACAAGTATGGATCGACGCGCTACCCTGCCTCTGGAACGCTGTCTTTTCAGTCGGTCACATCCAATTCTAAAGGCTTCATTCGCGTTTCGCCTCGTGACCCCCGTTTCCTGGAATATTCCAGCGGGGAAAGCTATATCCCCATTTCGGCTGGGTATCAGTGGTGGCGCACGTCGCAGCGCAGCCAGGAATATGATGCTGTCTACCAGCAGTTCGGCCAGAATGGTGTCAACCTGACCCGCTTGTGGGATCAGAATGATGGTTTTTCGCTCACCGTTGAAGGGCACTATGATGCCTATACGTGGCCAGATGACTTCCGCCCGACGGATCGTGGCATTGATGTCAACACGATCCCGAAGGGCACACAAATGAATCAACGCGGCAATTATCAGGAAGACAAGATCATTGAGGCTGCCGAACGCAACGGCGTCTACATTCTTCTGTGCTCACACGGTGACGCATGGTGGATTTGGGA
The DNA here is from genome assembly GCA_964556745.1 of uncultured Anaerolineaceae bacterium. Lineage (GTDB taxonomy): Bacteria > Chloroflexota > Anaerolineae > Aggregatilineales > Phototrophicaceae > CFX2. Next base: position 121,997 of record CAZKXW010000001.1, on the reverse strand, counting down.
AGCTTCAGTCCATCCACCCTACGAACGCGCCTGGAATGATCCGGCGCGGATTCGCTACTGGCAGCGCAACTTCCGCTACCGCGTGGCAAGGTGGGGCTACTCCACCGCTGTTCTGGCCTGGGAGCACTGGAACGAACTGGGCCATGTACTTCCTGGAACCGATGTCTATCAATTCTATCAGACCTACGCTCAATACCAACAGCAGACCGATCCCTATCGTCATCTGCGTACCACTTCGCAGGGCAGCCAGGCCTGGAGTCCCGCGATGTGGTCATCTCCCGCGTTTGACATCGCGACCTACCACGACTACATGATGATTTCGCGCTATAGCGCGGATCTGACCTACGATGCCGCCAATTTTGTTTACCGGTTTGCCCAGTGTCTGCGTACTCCGACGGCCCGCGACTGTGGTCTGGGACTGGGGGATACCTCCACCTGGCAGGGGGGGCCGAAGCCGATCATCTGGGGCGAACTGGACACCGGGACAACCAACTGGAACGAAGCCAATCCTCAACCCAAGGCCACGCATGATGTTCGCTGGGTGGGCCTGTTCTCGCCCATTGGTTCTGCGCCAATCGAATGGTACTACGACTTCCAGTCAGCCGATTTCAAGGCAACGAAGTTCCGGGAAACCAAGATCGCCAGCGATTTTTTCAAGGGCATGGACTATGCTGGCAAAGGTTTCTCATTCCTCTCCACCAATGATGTGCGCCTTACATCGGAGAGCATCACCACCAGCAATCCACAGCTTCGCGTGCTGGTCCTGCGTGCCCGGAATGGGGCCGAAGCCTATGCGTGGGCACAGAACAAGGGCAACGCCCGTTGGGATCAGTCCGCAGTTCCGGCGGGGTTGACGGCCACCTTCACGATTCCTGGCATAGCGGCTGGAAGCTACAAAGTGGAAATCTGGGATACCTACACCGGCCAGATCACCAATGGTGGCACGGTGGCGGCTAACAATGGTCAGGTGACGGTAACGGTGAGCAATCTCTCCAAAGATGTTGCCATCAAGATTCTCCCTGTGAATCAACCCGCGCCGACCCCAACCTTGACGCCGACGCCGACAGCGCCCATACCCACGTCCACGCCAACGCCAACCTTTACAGCTACGCCTGCTCCAACCAACACTCCCATTCCGCCGACCGTGACGCCCACGTTCACGGCGCTGCCAACACAGACTGCCTTGCCGACCGCGACACTTACCTGGACACCGACAAGTACAGTTCCATCTGTGACCGAGGTTCTACCCACTGTGCCGCCGACCCAGACCAGTGTCCCGGTTGAGCCGACGAACACGCCGCCCCCAAGTGGACAACCGGCTGTGCGCCTGGTTCTCAGCCCGGCCAGTGCACTGCCGGGTGAGACAGTCAGCGTCACCCTGAATCTGGAAGGGGTGTCGAACGTATATGGTATGGAGGCCATTTGTTCGGTGAACCCGGCTGTCTTGACCGGCACGGGTTATGCTGGGGGAGACAGCTTCAATGAGGGCACCAGCTTCATTGTCATGCAGCCCTTCAACGGCGCTGATGGAAGCTGGCGCATCGCGGCCAGCCGCCTGCGTCCGAATGCGGCCATCACAGGCAGTGCTTCAGCCTTCGTGCTGAACTACACGGTTGCTGGTCTGGGGGAGACTCCTATTCAATGTGCCGTGAAATTGGTTGATCCCTACGGCTGGGATACCCCGCTGCCGGTTGCCATGGCCAGCTTCAGTACATCGGCCACGCTAACCCCTGTGATCCCGCCGACGGAGACACCGGTTGTTGTGCCTCCGACGGCCACACCTGAACCCACGCTCACGCCCGAACCGACGGCGACCGTCGTTGTGCCTTCACCGACGCCCGGGGGAGCCAGCGTGATTTCTGGCATCGCCAACTATCCGGGACGTAACGATCATTCAGGTATTCAGGTGGGACTGTACACACTTGAAGGATTGCTGGTTGGCGTGATCACCACCCCGACAGGTGCGTATCAGTTCACGGATGTTCCGGTCGGTGTGTACTACGTTCGGCTCAGCGCCCCGCAGTCGCTCCTGCTGGAATATGTGGTCATCGTGGAAGCAAGCGGCTCTGTGACCGATCTCGGCATCAATACCCTGGCGATGGGCGATACCGATAGTAATGGATCGGTTGACCTGCTGGATGCTGCATTCATCGGCGCGAATTATGGTATCGATGGAGCCTTAGTGCCCAACGGCGACCTGAATCGCGACAGCGTGATCAATATCAGTGATCTGGTGCTGGTTGGAAGCAGCTTTGGAATGACTTCACCAATCACGCCTCAACAGTAAAGCCGTCTCACCCGTGGGGAGATGCCCTTTCCCCACGGCCTATCCAAGACAAATAGACTAAGGAACTCGCCTATGGATATGCTTCATACCTCCCCTCGATCTGCCTCTCGTGCGTTGATCGCGCGCCTGGGCGTGATAGTCCTGATTCTGCTGTTGGCGACCAGCGTGGCTGCAAGTCCGGCAGCACAGGGGGCGAACGTCGATTGGCCGCAGCTCCAGTTTGACGCACAGCACACCGGCCGCACCTCGCCTTCTGTGGCGCCACGTTACCGGTTGAAGTGGGCGTGGTTCGATAAGACCCACATCACGCGCAACTTCACATCCGCACCTAACGCCAGCATTACCGATGGCTATCCTGCCGGCTTTGCCACAACCAATGTCTTTGCCGAGCAGATGCAGCCTATCATCGCTGAAGGCAAGGTTTATGTGGGGACCTTGAACAGCGTGTTCTATGCCCTTGATGCGCTTACCGGAGACACCCGCTGGGAATATGCCGCGGGCGGGCCTATCTTGCATACGGCAGCCTACAGCAGCGGCGTCGTGGTCTTCGGATCGATGGATGGGCACATTTATGCCCTGAATGCCAGCAACGGTACGCTGCGCTGGAAGTTCAGGACCGGCGCAGGCGTCAACGCCGCGCCCATCATTGCGCGCGGGCTGGTGCTGGTCGGATCACGCGATGGGCGGTTCTATGCCTTGGACCTCTCGGCAGGGACACTCCGCTGGAGCTATACCACGCGTGTCCATCCGGCCAATGCCGCATCTCCATTCAATCAGGCTCCCATCATTGCCCCGGCTGTTACCAGTGAAGATGGCAGCATTGTCATGTTTGGCGCAGAGAACATGTTTTTCTACGGCCTAGTGACCGACACCGGGGCAGAGCAGTGGCCGCCGAAGAAACTGATTGGTCAGAGCTTCCAAAATGGTTGGCCAGTAGTGGCCAACGGGCGCGTGGTGGTTCGAACCATGTCTTCCCTTCCAGGCGCTGAATTCCTGATGGAATCGGAATTGGACAGCCTGCCGCCCAATCCGAGTTGGGCACAAGAAAAATCCGTGATTCTGAACTGGCTGGCCCAGAATCCCAACCAGAAGACCATGTACGTCTTCGATGTGCTGACAGGTCAGGAACCATTCCAGGTGGCAATGGGGCGGGTGACCGGCAACAATCACACGCCGCACCCTCCGGTGCTGGATTATTCTGGCCGTCTTCTCACCTACTGGCGCACGCGCACAGCTACCTTTACCAGCTCAGGAGCCTGCTTCGGAACGAAGTATTGCCCCGATGTCAGTGCGTTGAATCTGACGAATGGAGATCGCATCACCTTGTCTCCAGGGACGAACGGCCAGTTCGCGCCTGAGCTGGACAATGGTTTCGTGCTTACGAGCGGCGGGCAGTATCTCTATGGACAGAATATGTTCCGTGGCTCATTTGCTATTCATCTTCCCACAGGCAGTACGACGCGCATTGCGACTGGCATTGCCAAGCATGATTGCGCGGACTACCGCGCCTGGGGAGTCAACGTCATCTTCTATGGCAACGACTCGACGCAGGATATGTGCGCCGGTACGTCCCCTATGGTTCCATCAGCTCCATTTGAATCGACAAATGGGTATTCAGGAGTTGCGATTGCAACCACTAACGGTACCTCGCTCCTGTATACCACCGAAGCGATGTATGGTCTCATTGCCGCATATGAGCATGTGAACTAACATGAAACGCAAAACTCTTCTCCCACTTGTGGTTCTGATCGTTCTGTCCCTGGTCTTTCTCGTTCAGCAGAGCCAGGCCCAGACCAACGAGGATGTTACCTGGCAGTTTCTCGTGCCGCAGTCAGTATCCGGCGCGGATGATCTGAAAGCGCTTCTGACACAGGAGGTGCGCGAGATCATTGCGGCAGGGCATCTAGCTCCCTTTGGCGTGATCTATGGCGAAGGCCCGCGGCACTTCTACTGGTATCAGCGCTTTGATGTAGTGTATGCCTTGAGTCTCGCTTATCCCTATCTCCCGGCGGATGTGCAGGCGCAGGTCAAGACCTATCTGAAGAGTGAGATGCAGCAGTATCCATTGTGGAGCGGTGATCTGCTCAGCTCTACCGTCGGAACCCGCCGTGAGCCGGACCAGATTACCGATGCGGAACGCGGGGCAATCCCTGGGGTTTATGCCAACCGTCCACAGTTGTTCAGTCTGTATGCCCTCTGGCTTTATGCTCAGCAGACTGGGGACTGGGCCTATATTCAGCAGAATTGGTCTGCTATCGTCGCCTTCTACAATGGCCATCGGAGCGAAACCAACCGCTTCTACCAGAGCATTGCTGGCGCTATCGGCATGGCCCGTATGGCCCGACAGAAGCCGACGCCCGATACCCAGATGCAGAATACGGCCCTGGCGGATGCAACCGCCGGCTTGAATGCCGGAATGAACTACAGCCAGTTTGGTCAGAATGCGACCAATGCCTATATCTGGAATGAAAACGGCGTAGCCTGGACATTGGGATACATCTATCAGGGTTTCCAACTGCTGAATCTGACCCCAGAAGTGGCCCGCTTCATCAATGCCAATTCTGCTTTGAAATCGGCTGTGTTGGGCAGCAGTCGTTCAGATACCTATGCTGTCCAGCGTGCGGAGTATTTGTTCCCACTCTGGTACATGGCTCAGTCATCGGCCTACAGTACCTATTTTGGTGAAGGGTCTAACCAATCACCGGATGTCAAGGCCATGCTCTTCCCAATCAAAGCCTGGGTGCAGAAACAACCCGCCGCGACGCTCCGCACCTACGTCGATGTTCCTGATGCGCTTCTGGGGGATTTCTACTATTTGCAGGGGCTGGTTTATACCATCCAGGCCCATGGGCAGGAGTGCTGGGAAGATATTCGTACCACTGGTGTTGAATGCGCGGGATCGGCAGTGCCAACTGTACCGCCGGTGACGCTCACATCATCACCTACACCGTCCGTCACCCCGGTTCCGCCGACGTTCACCCATACGCCGTCCCCCACCTTCACGGCGACGCCGACGCTGCCGCCGACCAGTACGCCGGTGCCACCGACGGCCACGCTGCCGCCGACCAGTACGCCGGTGCCACCGACAGCGACGCTGCCGCCGACCAGTACGCCGGTGCCACCGACGGCCACGCTGCCGCCTATCAGCGGGAACGCGCGGATCGAAGTGCAGATGGTACCAGCTGCTGCGGGCATGGCAGATGTTAATGTCAGCCTGCTGAACGTGGCGAATCTCTATGGGATACAGACTGCCTGCACAGTCGATCCATCTGTGTTGGCTGGCGTGAGCTATACGGGCAGTGACGGCTTCAACGAAGCAAACAGTTTCCTGGTAGACAAAGGCTTTGATCCTGCGACTGGTACATGGGTCGTTGGCGTAACCCGCGTCCGGCCAGCCGAGCCGATCAATGGTTCGGTGCTGGCCTTCAAGATGAGCTACTCTGTCTTGCAGACGGTAACCAATCCGACCTTCAACTGCTCCGTGCAGGCCGTGGATGTGAACGGCGCGGATGTGCCTGTCGAAATCGTCATCATTGGCTACGACGGTCAGTTGACCATCATTGTTCCACCCACGGTGACTCCGCCTGAACCCACGCTTGTTCCGACGGCTTCGGTTGAACCGCCGACGCCAGTGCCGAATGGGCTAAGCATCATCAGCGGGGTCGCGCACTATCCTGGCCGCGCGGATCATGCTGGTATCAAAGTATCGCTGTACAGCTTGGATGCTCTCCTTGCCGAAGTTACCACACTCAGCAATGGCGTTTATCAGTTCACCGATGTGCCTGTGGGGGTTTACTTTGTGCATGTGGATGCCCCCCAGTCCCTTCGGTTGGAGTACCAGGTCGTGGTCGAAGCCGGCGGTCTGGTGATCGATCTGGGCACTGATCTGCTGTCAATGGGGGATACGGATAGCAATGGGCTGGTCGATCTGGCCGATGCCTCCTTCATTGGCGCGAACTACGGTGTTGATGCGGCGCTGGCGCCCAATGGTGATCTGACCCAGGACAGTGTGATCGACATCAATGATCTGGTACTTGTCGGTAACAGTTTTGGTCTGATCGCGCCGATTATCGAAACGGTGCCCTGACCGACCCGCTGATGATCCGATAAGTGAAAACACAAGACCCCAGCCGTGCGGCCGGGGTCTTGTGCTGCAAAGGGGGAAGCAGAGGGATTTAGGGTTTCACGAGGTTCCAGACATTGTTGACGCCATCGCCGGTGGTGTCGCCCGGCGCGGTGTCCTTGACCCACAGGTACAGGGGCATTCCATTGTAGGTAATCTGCATCCGGCCATCAGCGCGTTCAATCGTGCCGATTTCGCCAGTGACACCTGCGCCCGCGGTCAGCGTGTCGCTGGCAAGGGCCAGCAGCGGCGGCCAGTTCTCGGCGCACTGATCGGTGCAGTTGCTCACACCAGCCTCGTCGTTGGCGAAGGTGTAGACGGTGAAGCCGCTGGCCGAGACCAGATAGTCACCCTTCTCGGCGCTGCTGCGGACCGCCAGCGTTTCTGGCGGGATCACGAACCAGACCTCACGGACGTTCTGCCCGGTGGCATCGCCGCGCTTCTCATCCTTGACCCAGTAGTACAGCGGCCAATCGTTATAGGTCACCTGGAGCGTACCATCGCTGCGTTCGGTTGTGCCCAGCGTACCCAGCAGGTTCGGTCCAGCCACGATGTCGTCCGCGCTGGCGACGGTCAGCGGCGGCCAGTTCTCGGCGCACTGATCGATGCAGTTGCTCTTGCCGGGTTCGTCATTGGCGAAGCGATACAGGGTCATTCCGGTCGGGCCGACCAGGAACGTCCCCAGGTCGGTATTCCCGCCGACGTAAACCGTAGCCGGTGGCACGATGAACCACACCTGACCGACGTTGTGGCCGGTCGTATCGCCGACGGCTGCATCCATGAACCAGTAGTACAGCGGCCAATCGTTATAGGTCACCTGGAGCGTGCCGTCGGAGCGGGTAATCACGCCGACATCGCCGGGGATTGCTTCATCTTTGGTGACGGCATCGGCGCTTTCGACCGTCAGGGCGGGCCAGGCCTCTAAGCAGCGCCCTTCGCAGTTGCTGACGCCCAGCGTATCGCGCTTGAATGTGTACAGGGTCATCCCGTTTGGGCCGACCATGAATTGGCCGAGCGCCTCATTGCTGGACAGGTTGACGGTGTAGGGCAGGCTGTCCTGCGCCTGGGCCGGAATGAAGGCCGCCGAGAGCAGCACTGCCACAACGATCATGAACATCACACGCAGTCGCATAGTTGAACCTTTCTCTCCATACTTTCATCTTCGTCTTGTCTCTGCCGGACAACTAAGCTATCGTTGGTTTGAAATCATTGGTTTCATTTTGGAACTAACCCCCCCATGCAAGCTGATGTTCAGGGGCTGCTGCGGCGAATTCAGCAGGGCGATGAAGCGGCGCTGGCGCTGGTCTACGCGAGGTATGGCCGCGCCGTCTACAGCCTGACGCTGCATGTGCTGCGCAATGCGATTCTGGCGCAGGAAGCCACACAGGACACCTTCATGAAACTGTGGAATAATCCGCTGGCGTATGATTCCAGCAGAGGCGAGTTCAGCAGTTGGCTGCTGACGATGGCGCGCTACACGGCCATCGATCACCTGCGCCGGGAGATGCGCCGCACTGGGCGCGACGTCGATCTGCCGGAGACGCTGGCCGCCGATGATGAAGAGCGCCTGTCGGAGTCGGAAGCCCGTCAGCTTCACGCGCTGCTGGCGGAACTCCCTAACGATCAGCGCATCCTGGTGGAGATGGCTTTCTTCCAGGGCTTGACCCACAGCCAACTGGCCGAACGCATGGATTTGCCCATCGGCACGGTCAAAACCCGGCTGCGGTTGGGACTCCAAAAAATGCGCGGTTTGTTAATCCGTAAATCTTAACGCGCTGTTTTAACGATAGAGTCTATAAGATGAAGTGCAGTACGGTTGACCATGATAGCGAATGAGATGAACTGCGACAGCCTGCGTGAATTGATTCCAGCCTACAGCCTCGGCGCGACCGATCCCGAAGAGACGCGCCAGGTCGAAGCCGGACTGAAAGACTGCCCTGGTCTGGCTGAAGAACTGGCCGAGATTGAGGCCAGGCTGATCGGCCTGGCGCGGGTTGTCCCCCAGGTCGAACCTCCGGCAGCGGTGCTGGACGGTCTGATGCAGCGCGTAGCGGCGGCGCGCCGGACGAATCGGCGCGGCTGGTGGCTGGCGGCGGCTGTATTGGCGCTGATCTTCGTTGTGAACAACCTCTACTGGATCGACCGCCTCAACCAGGTTGAACAGAAAAGTGCCCATTTCCTCTCGCTGCCGGCCGCTGCCAGTGGGCAGGCCACGGGCGCGACTGCCGCAGTCCTCTGGACGCCCGATGAGGGTCGAGCCGTTCTCGCCGTGGATCGTTTCCCCGCGCTCGAAGCCGGTCGCGTCTTTCAGGGCTGGGTGACGCGCGGCACGACCGTCCAGAGCATCGGTACGTTCGAAGTGAACCCGGATGGCAGCGGCGTGCTGATCTTCGATGCGGCGCTGCTCGAAGGGTCGTTCGATGCCCTCGGTGTCACCATCGAACCCGCTGGCGGCAGCGACGGCCCCACCTCGCCGCCCGTCGTGCGCTGGAGCGGTAAGGCGTAGTTCGCCTCAATCTTGGCTGGAACTCCCCGCCTGCTCACCCGCCTGTTGGATCAGTAGCCCGGCAGCCACCAGCTCGACTTCAGGGCGCGACTCGATTTTCTGCTGGAGCGCCCGCGGCAGGGCGATGTCCTGGATTCACCCTGCCGCGTGATCGCTACCCGCTGCAAGCGGCGCGGGCTGGCGTTCCCCATCGGGTAGGGCAGGATGTCCTGCCGGAAGCGCTCCAGCAGCGCATCGGGATCGCTGGGCGTCTCTGGCAGCGGTTGGCGCGGCAGCCCAGGTGGCGGAATTCGTCCGGCGAAAGGTCGATCATCATGCGCTCCTCATCGAGTTGTGGCATCCTACCCTTTATAGGCCGTCGTGCCACGTCCGTATACAGTCCATGCAGGCCAGCCATCCGTAAGATCGGTCAGGATGGCCGCATCCAGAGCAGATGACCAGCCGCAGAGGATGACCATGCCGCTCCGCTTCGTGACCTTTCTCGCGCCCAATGTGCTGCCGGTGTATCAGTTTATCGCGACCTGGATCGGCCAGCGCCTCGGCATCGAGACCGAACTGCTGAGCGGCGATACCCACAACCAGTTCGAGGTTCTGCGCCCCGATGTCGCTTTCATGTGCGGCCTGCCTTATGTCCTGATGCGCCGCCAGTCGATGCCCATTGAGGCGCTGGTTGCTCCGGTATTGATCGGTGAGCGTTACGGCGGCCGTCCGATCTACTTCTCGGATGTCATCGTTCGGTCCGATGCGCCTTTCCGCGCCTTTGCCGATCTGCGCGGACGTTCCTGGGCCTATTAATGAAGAGGTATCCCAGTCAGGCTATGGCATTACCCGCCACCGCCTGATTCAGATGGGTGCGACTGATGGCTTCTTCAGTCAGGTGGTTTGCGCGGGCTGGCATCAGCGGGCGATCCGCTGGGTGGCTGAGGGGCAGATCGATGGCGCGGCGATTGATTCGCAGGTGCTTGCTATCGAATGCCGCGATCACCCGGAACTGACCGCGTCCATCCGCGTGATCGACACGTTCGGTCCTTCCACCATTCAGCCTGTCGTGGCGCGGACGGATTTGCCCGACTCGCTCAAGACGGATGTACAGGCCGCGTTCTCTGCCCTGGCCGATGACCCGGCCGCGCGAGCGGTTCTGTCTCGTGGGCTGTTTGATCGCTTCATCCCGGTGAGTGATGCCGATTATGAGGACATCCGCCTCATGCTCGACGCGGCGGAAGCAACAGACTACTGGATCATTCGATAACACAGGTAACGAGGATCACCCTATGGACAACCCCAAGCTGGCACTTGAACGCCGCCAGAAAGATGACTTCTTCAGGAAACATCCCCAGTCACCGCTCACCCCGGAGCAGCAGGAAAGTTTCACCGGGCTGCGTTATTACGACTATAACCCTGCGCTCGACTTCGCTGATGTCAAGGTCGAAGCCTTCAACGACGGCCAGTTCGTCGCCATCCAGACCACCACCGGCGATGTCCGCCAGTACAAACGCTACGGTCAGTTCACCTTCACCGTCGAGGGCGAGACTGTCCGCCTGACGATCTATGAAGCCGATTACGGATTCTTCCTGCCCTTCGTCGATGCCGGCGCCGGAACCGAAACCTATCCCGCCGGGCGCTACATCGAGCCGGAGTACCTCGGCGACGATCGCTTCCACATCGATTTCAACGTCGCCTATAACCCTTACTGCGCCTATGGCCCGGATTGGTCCTGTCCGGTGACTCCTGCCGAGAACCGTCTGAAAGTTCCCATCCGCGCGGGCGAAATGCTCCCCCAGGGCGCGTGGGTCGAGAAGGGGTAGGCGATGCTATGATGAACTGCGAAGTGGGATTGGAGTAGAACCGATGGCGCTCCGAGAGAAACTCTATTCCTTCAATGAGTTCTGGGAAATCATCAACTTCCCCGAAAACGCCGACAGACGCTTTGAACTGGACGAAGGGGTAATCGTTGAGATGAGGCCTTCAAGCGCGATCAACAGCGTGGTGACGACCCCCGATGCCGGGTTTAAGGTAGGCACGCGCAGTTATCGTCAGCCGGATGTCGCCTTCATCTCGAAAGCGACATTGACCAGTCTGGCTGGAGTCTACTTCACGGTAGCCCCCGACCTCGTCGTTGAAGTCGTCTCCGAAGACGAAGACATCTTCAGGAAAGCTGCCGAATGTCTCCACGAGGGCATACAGATCGTCTGGGCAGTTTATGCCGCCGACCGCCGGGTCTATGTGATGACGCTCAACCCGGATCACGTCATCGAAAGCCGCCTGTTCACCGAATCCGACACCCTCGACGGTGGAGCGGTGCTGCCCGGTTTCACGCTCCCCGTCCGCGAGATCTTTCCACGCTGACGGAGCCTGGAATCATACAAAGTCTTTATATTCTGGTGCTCCGGTTGCGGTTATAATTCGGTTAGGATACGATGGAACCTATTGACGCAATAGGACTTTTGGTCTAGAATTCATGTTCTACGCAGGGAATTCTAACGTAAGTTGACGATAAGTTTGATCTACGTTGATTGATTATTTGTGCTGCTTGTGTGTACGCTGAATAGTGCGATTGTGTTCGCCCTGAAGTGAGTGGGGATCAGCTTATGTCCAATTCTATAGAGTCTCAACCCAATCCGCTGCCTCGGCTGTTTGCAGCGGCCCTGGGACTGCTGCTCGTGGCCGTAATCATTGCGATTTCTCTCACCAGCCGTTTCTCGTACTCCCCTCCCACTTCAACTTCCTCCGACACATCATTGACCAGCCAGACCACCACCGCCACGGAATTGGTGCGTCAGCGTGCCTTGACGGTGATGGCCTCGGTTGGCGCAATGGCAGGGCTGGTAATCATTGGCGGATTAGTGGTTTCGCTTTTGCTGAACCGTCGCTTGAATCAACACTTTACCACGGCGGAACTCTGGAGAAATGCCCACCACACTCAGCCCGTTCCGGTAGTCGTGGACGCCAAGACCATGCGCTGTATTCAACAGGTCGCCAGGACTCCCCGGTACGCCGATCATAGTTCTCAGGGACGCCGCCGCTGACTGCTTCTCAAAGCCATTCATAAAGAGAGGCAGCCTCTGCGTCGAGGCTGCCTCTCTTTTGTTCCCTTTGCCGCGCTGATTACTCCTCATCTGCTGGCGGTGGACGCATCATTTGAGCTTCCCTAACTGCACTGCGGAAGCGCTGCGTGACACGCTTACGGTGATCCAGAAATACCCAAACCAGCGTGAGCAGAATCACTGTGAACGCCGCGATTACCATGAGTCCAGTGGCTGCGACGATCAAGGCTGTATCCTCTGCTCCCTTGTCCTCATAGTCGATCTGCATCACGATGGGCTGACTGGTTGTCCAGGCTGCCGTGACCTGCGCGGATTGTCCTGCGAGCGCTGTCGCCAGATTAGCCGCCGCACGTGTGGCCGTGCGCGCGGCGGCATCATAAGTCTCCTGAGCATACAGTGCTTGGCTGGAGCAGGCGCCGCTGAGCAGCAGGCTGAGCAGCACGATCCATTCCAACCGTACCCCCTGGCGGATCATTTTGGCGCCCGATATCGCTGTGAAAACGGCGATAGACGACGAGCACCGCCCGCGACAGGGCGGATTGGAGGCCGTGGGGCCGATGTGCTGCGGTGAATCGCTGCCTGGCTGAATTCCCGCGTAGCCTGCTCGTACTCCGCGTTCACCTGACCGATGTGATCGCGCAGGATACGGTACAGGATCGCGCCGATGAGCAGCGTTGAGCCGCAGAGTGTCCCAAACACCATCACCCACAAAACATTCTGATAGTCGGCTGATGCCTTCCGCCGCGCGGTGATGATTTCGTTCACGATGCTGTCCACATTGCCGGTGGCAATTTTTGTCGCGCGGACATCGTTGTCTGCCGCCTGGGCGACCAACTGCTGCGCTCCACTGGTGTAGTATTCAGCAATATTCCGCGAAATCCGGGGCAGCAGCACAATTCCAACACCGCAGAAACAAACCCCCGGAACGAAAACCATCAACAACAGCAGCCGGCGTAACATTTTCCACTACTCCATCTTGCGAATTGCTTCGCGATCAGCCCGAAACGTCCTCCTGATGGATACCGGCCTGCCGAACGCTGTTTTTCACAGGGTTTGCGATATCAGAAAAATGGCTCCGATGACTAGTAACAGCACAAACCCGGCGAACAGCGGCAGCAGCAGCGGTGATTGCTGTGGGGGCGGCTGCGAGATGATGATCGGTGCTGGCGCAGGTTGGTTGGCCGACAAAATGACGATGGCGGCCAGCACCAGGATGATCCCCGTGCACAGACATCCCCCAACGACTGCGAGAGTGGGATCGACGGCCGCCTGACCTGTAACAATCAGGATGACCTGGGCATACAATCGGCTCACAAACTCGATGATTCCGTCCCACATGCCCTGCATTGTACTTCCTAACACTCTGACTGTGCCCCTCACATATAGGGGGTTATGTACATTGCTCGGACTTTTTGGCAGCTTGGCGATCATAGCTGACAACGCGCAGATTACCCTCTATGAAAACAGCCGCACACTCCAATTCTTGGGGGGCGGCTGTCTTGTGCTGTTTGGGGACTGCCTCAGGCCGGAGGCTATCCGACCAGATACCCGCCATCGACGGGCAGCGTCGCCCCGGTAATCATATCGGCCTGATCGCTCAGCAGATAGGCGACCGCCTGAGCCACATGGTTCGGATACCCGAAGCGTCCCAGCGGAATCTTGGCGATCATCGGCGCGCTCTTGACCGGATCGCCCCACACTTTCTCGCCCATCGGCGTCAGGATTACCGTCGGATTGACAGCATTCACCCGGATTTGATGCGGTCCCAATTCCAGCGCCATCACCCGCGTCAAATGATCCAACCCGGCCTTCGACGCGCCGTAAGCCGCGTGCCCGTGGATCGCCGCCATGCTCGCCTGGCTGGAGATGTTCACAATCGCGCCACCTTTGCCGCGCTCCACCATCCCCAGTGCCACAATCTGGCTGATGAGGAACGCCGACCGCAGATTGACGGCCATCGTCTCGTCCCAGCCTTCGACCGAAGCCTCCAGGAATGGCTGAATGACAGCGATGCCAGCGTTGTTGACCAGCAGATCGACAGCCCCGGCGGCTTTAGCCGCGCGGCGAGCCTCCTCCGTCTGTGTCAGATCGGCTAGGATCACCGCGCAGCCTGTCTCGGCCTTCAGGCTGTCCAGATCGGCCTGCGTCCGGCTCACGGCCACCACTGCCGCGCCGCATTCGGTCAGCAGCTTAACAATCTCGCGGCCAATGCCTTTGCCCGCGCCTGTCACCAACGCGCGTTTTCCATCAAAGCGGATGTCCATTTTCACTCCTTGCCGCAAAATGCTCTAGCGCAGAAAGGTCCTCTGAAATGGAATTGTGCCACCTGCCAACCCGGTTCGCCAATTGGGCGTTATAATGGCCTGCAATGGGCTACAGTCTGTTTTTCGATGAAGGATCACACCTCATGGCAGCCAAGATTGTTATTGTCGGCAGCTTCAATATGGACCTTACGGCCTACGCCGAACGGATGCCTAAGCCGGGCGAAACCCTGCCCGGACGCAAGTTCGTGACCGGCCCCGGCGGCAAAGGCTCCAATCAGGCCGTGGCCGCCGCCCGCCTCGGCGCAGATGTCACTTTCATCGGCCGCGTCGGCAACGATGTCTTTGCCGAGGCCGCCTTGAGCTTCTGGAAGCAGGAAGGTATTCATACCGATTTTGTCGCCCGTGACCCGGAGAACGCCACCGGTGTCGCCCCTATTTGGGTCGATGACAGCGGCGAGAACAGCATCATCGTCGTTCTGGGCGCCAATCTCCACATGACTGCTGCCGATATCGACCGCGCCGCTGCCGTCATCGCCGCCGCCGATGTCCTCATCACCCAGCTTGAGATCAACTACGATATGGTCGATTACGCTATGAAGGTCGCCAAATCACATGGTGTCCGCACCATCCTTAATCCCGCCCCGGCGGGTAAGCTCTCGCGTGAGACGGTCGCGCTGGCCGACTACCTCACCCCCAACGAGACCGAACTGGAAATCCTCAGCGGCATCAGCGGCGATTACGAGAAAGCCGCCCGCTCGCTCCTGACGCGCGATGGTCAGGCCGCCGTCGTCACCATCGGGGCAGGTGGAGCGCAGTGGGTCTCGCCGACCACCTCGACCATCATCCCGGCCTTCAAAGTCACTGCCGTTGATACCACCGGGGCCGGTGACGCCTTCAACGGCGGTTTTGCGGTCGCGCTCGGCGAGGGCAAGCCCCTCGAAGAAGCCATCCGCTTCGCCAATGCCACCGCTGCGTTGAGTGTCACCAAACCAGGCACAGCTCCGAGTATGCCGCGCCGTGCCGAAGTCGAAGCGCTTTTGAAGGGATAAGCGGCTTTGCGGGGAGGTAACTGACGGATGACCGCTGGGGGAATTTCATTTCGACAAACAGTAACAGCCAATCCGATCCTCTGGCAGGAGTGCCTATATCAGGCTCGCAGCATTCCAGTCCTGATGCGGCGCTACTGGCCGCTGGGTGTCCTCCTGGTCGGGCTGGTACTCGCCGGGATCGCTCTGACGCTCCGTGACATTGCCAGCCCAACCCGTGAGCTGGCGCTCATCACCATCTGGATTGTCCACGCGCTGACGGCCGCCCGCTGCGTCGCCGCTGGCGCCAATGCCATCAGCCGCGAGCATGTCGGCCAGACTTGGGACACGCTCATTCTGACCGGGGTCAGCGCGCGACACATCCTCCTGGGCAAGTGGGAGGGCGTCTTGCGCCTCTCCGCTCCATGGATGCTCCTGCTCAGCACAGTCCGCCTGATGATGATTCCGATCTTTATGTTCGCCCTGGTCAACCGTTTCGCCTGGCGCGCGGGCGGCAGCGTCACCAGCTACCCCGGCTACGGAACTCCGACCGGCGTGGAATGGGTTCCCTGGGCGGCTCTGCTGGCCGTGGTCATGACCGTCGTGCTGACCGTCCTGGAGGTGCTGGCCTGCACCGCCGTCGGATTGGCCGCCAGCGCCCTGGTGCGGCGCGGTTGGCTGGCGCTGATCACCGCCATGATCGTCCGTTTCACGCCCGTGGCGCTCTTCGCCGCCTTCACGCGCTACGAGGTCGGCGCGGCTCCCTCCTGGCGGGTGCTGCGCTTCCCCTACCTGGGTTTGGCCGACAGCGGCTCGGCCCCGCTCTATCAGCTTTCGCTGCCGTTGACCGGTTGGACGCAGGATGCCCACGCTGGCGCACTCCCCAGCCTGCTGATGGTGACGCTGTTTCTCGCCATGCTGACCCTCGGCGGCCTGCTGGCGGCCTGGTGGGCCATCCGCCGCGATGGCGCGCTCCCGCACCAACCCCGCCCGGCAGTGTCATAGCCTCGGCTTGCAGGGATCGCATCACCCGCCTTCAATCTCAGCATCCCGTCTGCTTCCCCTCTCCCAGCGGTACTCCACGTTCGGGAGAGAGGCAGGGGTTGCGGGCGAATCAAAAGCGGGAAACCACCCGGCCTCCCGCTTCATCCTCATCGTCGAACCACCAAAACCCGTCTACCCCTTGAGCGCTCCTGCCGCCAGACCGCGCACGATATAGCGCTGCAGGAACAACCCGATCAGCATCACCGGCGTCACCATGATGAGCGTCAGCGCCGAGATATACCACCAGTCGATGCCTTTGGTGCTTTTCATACCCGCTAGATACACCGGCATCGTGATCGCCTCGAAGTTCGTCAGCATCAGCGCGAACAGGAATTCGTTCCAGGCGAAGATGAACGAGAACAGCGCCACCGTCACCAGGCCCGGAGCCGCCAGCGGCAGCACGATGCGCACAAAAGTCTGCCAGCGCGTCGCCCCGTCCACGCGGGCGCTCTCCTCCAGGTCGATCGGCAGGCTGTTAAAGAAATCCCGCATGATCCACACCGCGAAGGGCAGGTTGAACATCGTGTAGGCCAGAATTAACCCCCCATGTGTGTCGATCAACCGGAAGAAGTTGAAGAACAGCAGGAATGGAATCACCACCGCCGCCGGCGGCAGGAAGCGCTGCGAGATGATCCAGAAGGCGATGTTGTCGTTCTTCCAGCCCATTCGCCGCCAGTTGTAGCGGAACCGCGACAGCCCGTACCCTGCCATGGACCCGATCACCACCGACAGCGCGCAGGACGCCGACGCCGCGATCAGGCTGTTGCGGAAGTAGCGTACTGTCTTGGACTGCTCGTCCACCAGCAGGAACTTCCAGTGATCCAGCACAGGCTGGTAATCCACAAATGGGATATAGCGCGGCACGCGGTTGACATCCAGCGGCCGCTTAAACGAAGTCGTGAACATCCAGTAGAACGGGAAAATGCAGATGAACGCCCAGATGCTCAACAGCGTGTATAGGACAAAACTGCCGGTTCGAGAACGCTTCTTCATAAGCTTTACGTCCCCAACTGCTGCTTGGTCAATCGGCGCGAGATGGCGAGGAACACCGTGGCAAAGACGATCACCATCACCAGCAGCACATAGCCCATCGCCGCCGCATAGCCATAGTTGCCGAAACTCAGCGCCGTATCGTAGATATACATCACCATCGACTCGGTCGAGGTTCCCGGCCCGCCGCCCGTCACCACATTGATGATGTCCACCAGTTTGAACATCTCCAGGCTGCGGATCAGAATCGCCGTCAGCGAGATCGGCAGCAGGATCGGAAAGGTGATCCGCCAGAACAACTGCCGCGCATTCGCCCCGTCCACCCGCGCCGCTTCATAGATTTCATCTGGGATAGCCTGCATCCCAGCCAGCAGCAGCAGCGTCATGAACGGAATCCACTGCCATGAGTCGATCAGTACCATCGTGATCGGAGCCACTCCCGGATCGGTGATGAACGGGATCGAGACCGTCACCTTTGTCCCCACGATGCCCGATAGGAACGTCCCGATGGTGCGCTGAAGCTGCGCCAGCGGTGACAGGCCGGAGTCGAACATCATCCGCCCCACATAGCCTGCCGCGACCGGCGTCAGCATCATCGGCAGCAGGAACACCAACCGGAAGAATCGCCGTCCGACGAATTCCTGGTTCAGCAGCATCGCCAGTCCCAGCCCCATGCCGTACTGCACCGCCACGCCAAAGACGACATAGAACAGTGTGTTGCGGATCGCGGTCAGCAGACGCCCATCGGTTGGGACGCGCTCGTAATTGCGGAGCGAAACTTCTGCTGGGTTGCCCAGGCACAGCGCATTGCCCAGGGCGGTCTGCGCCTGGTCGTTGCCACCCGTTGCCGTTCGCTGGCAGGTCGTGAAGCTGACCCCCAGTGACCACAGCAGCGGGAAAATCGACAGCAGCAGCAGTACCGCCACCGCCGGAGACAGGAAGACCCGCTTGAAGATGCGGTCTTCGCCGGACTCGCGGATGGTATCCAGATCAGGAGGCAGGGGTTTGAGTGCGGTCTGAGTAGCCAAAATCAAAAACCCTCAATGAAAACAACGTACCATTACTTTTTCGCCTGTACATTCAACGAGGGCATCGCGCCAGGCGACGCCCCCGTTGAACGCTAGAGCGTGTCATGAACTTTTCGCGCGGTTTTTCCCCGATTTCAGCCTGACTCCCCCTCTCCATTGCATGGAGAGGGGGCTGGGGGGTGAGGATCAGGAAAAAGCCTGTGCCAGAATCCATGACAGCTTCTAGATGGGCCGGCAGAAACCTGCTAGCCCCTCAGTGGGCAGTCTACTGAATGCCCAGCGATTCCTTATACAGCTTGAGCTGGCTGTCGCGTCCTAGACGTTCGGTAATCGCGTCCCACGCCGCCGCCACTTCGTCCAGCGCCGCCTGCGGGTCAAGTTCACCCGTGATCGCCTTGGCGATGCCCTGATCCAGCGCCGCGAAGTACTCGAACGCGCCGGGGATACGCAGGTCAACGATGTTGTTCGGGTCGTTGATCGTGTCCAGAACCGCGCCCAGGTAATCCTTCGCCGATTCTTCATCGAAGCCAGCGTTGATCCACAGATCAAGGTTATCGAACTGGCTCTGGCGCAGCGGGTTCACGCCCGTGCCGCCCGTCGTCGCCAGGACGCCGGCCAGTTCCTTACCGGACAGATAGGTGACATAATCGAAGGCTGCATCCGCGACATCCGAGTCTGCCGCCACCGAGATGACCCAGCCGCCGTAGGCGATAAACGGAGCCTTGTTGACTCCGCCCTCAGCCTCGACCCACGCGCCCGTCGCGCGATCCCAGTACCGTTCGGCGCCCGGCAGCACGCCGAAGCCTGCCAGACCCTTCACCACCGACGTATTCGGATCCACCGTGATCGGGCCGACATCGCCCCAATCCAGGCCGAACACGCTCTGGCCCGCGGGGAAGACCGCGCGCACATTCACCACGTCGAAGTTGATCATGTCAGGCGCGGCGCAGCAGTTGTAAATGTCGATCCAGTCCTGAAGACCTTGCACCCAACCGGGGGTGTTGACCAGCGGGGTCATGTTCTCATCGAAGAAGAAATAGGGATCGCCCGGAACCTTGGCGTAACCGCCCGCGCGGCTCATCAGGAACCAGAAGCTCTGGGCATTCTTGCGCAGCGCTTCTGCCACGCCGTAGATCGGGGCCGTCACGCCGGCGGTATCCACTTCGCGGCCCTGGAAGAATTCCGCGATGGCCTTGTACTGCGACCAGGTCTGCGGTTCATCCAGCGCGAAGCCGTACTTTTCCTGGAATTCAGCCGCGTACATGCTGTTCGGGTTGACCAGGTCTTTGCGGTAGTACATCATGTGGCTGTCGCCATCGAACGGAACCGCATAGGTCACGCCGCCCCAGTTGGCGATGCGTTCGCGGTACAGCGGCAGCACGTCGTCCCACTCAATCGCTTCCTTGACCGCATCGGGAACCGGCAGCACGTAGCCACCGCCGGCGATATCGCCCATCCAGTCCGAAGCGTAGATCATCACGTCGAATTCACCCGTGCCGGTCTGCAGGGCGGTGATGATTTTCGGGAACAAGTCGCCAAAGGCAAAGCGCTGCACTTCGACAGTTGCGCCCGTCTTGGCTGCCCATTCCGCGCCGTACTTCTCAGCGGGGCCACCAATAGCCGACCCTTCCTGAGTGACAACGACCACTTTCTGTCCCGCAAAGGGTGAATCCTGCGCAGCGACCGGCATCAGGCTCAGCGCCAGTACCGATACCACCAGGATCAACAGGAGTTTCTTCATGTTCTTTCCCTCATGATCTATTTGTTGAAAGCACACAGGGTCAGCAGACAGTCGTTTAGGATTCGAGGAAACCCGTCACCTCCTTCGATGCTCGCGACGATGCGTTGGAACCACCTGTCAGAGTCTTGCGAAGATGGTTGTGAACGATTATAACGCGCCGCCCTGCTTTGTCCAATTCGCCTGCGAGAATTTACATTCACTTTGAATTTCTTTCATATCGAAAGGCGTTGGATGTCTTTGGAACATTGCGAGCAGGCGATCCTCGGCGTTATCCTATGGGGGAATTCTCGTTGGCACGGATGACGCGCCGCCCGCGTAAACCCGTGCCGGTGAGATCAATTTCTTGCAGAGCGAGCCGATCATGATTTTCAACATTCTCGTCACTGCCCGTTCCTTCGCCAACACCCCTGGCGAACACCACGAGTACCTCAGGCAGCATGGCTGCCAGCTTGATCTGCGCGCTCCTTCGCATCCCTATTCCGCTGACCAGCTTGCCGAGATCATTCCCGGCCACGATGGGGTCATTCTCGGCCTGGACGCCTGCGATGCCTCGGTCATCGCCCGCGCCGATAAGCTCCTGGTGATCTCCCGTTATGGCGTCGGCGTCGATGCCGTCGATCTGGAAGCTGCTGCTCATCATGGCGTCGCTGTTACCAATACCCCCGGCGCGAACACCATCGCTGTTGCCGAACTGACTATCGGCCTGCTGTTCTCGCTCGCCCGGCAGATTCCGCTCGTGGCTGGGGCCGCCCGCCAGAACATCTGGAAGCGTCCCACCGGCTGGGAGATCACCGGTAAGACCCTCGGCATCATCGGCTACGGCTCTATCGGCCGCGAGGTTGCCCGCCGCGCTCTCGGCCTCGGCATGACCGTCCTCGTGCACGATCCCTTCTGGAAAGGGGAGGCCAGCCCCGTCGAGAGCGTCGATCTGGAGATGCTCCTCGCCCGCGCCGATGTGGTGACGCTGCATTCGGCTCTCTCGCCGGAAACGACCAACCTGATCAATGCCGACCGCATCGCCTGCATGAAAAACGGCGCCTACCTCATCAACACCGCCCGCGGCGAACTCGTCGATGAAGACGCGCTCCTGTCTGCCCTGACCTCCGGCAAGCTCGGTGGCGCGGCTGCTGATGCCTTCCGCCAAGAACCGCCCGAAGGCAGCCCACTCCTGGCGCTCGACAACTTCATCGCCATGCCGCATCTCGGAGCTACCACCCGCGAGTCTGTCCACCGCATGAGCATGATGGCCGCCCATAATCTCGTTGCTGTGCTCAACGGCGAACCCTGCGAGTATGTCGTCAACCGCGCTCTGCTTCAGCGCAGCTTTCGGAGCGACCGCTGATGCTGATCGCGCGCTTTGAGGATCTGACACCCTGGCAGCGGGCGCGGGAACTTAACCGTATCCTCTATGGCATCACCCAGCGCCCTCCCTTCGCCGATGATCCGCTTTGCCGCGATATCCGCCGCTCGATGGTCTCGATCATCAGCAGCATCGCCGTCGGCTTTGACCTCCGCGCCACCTCACGCGGCCGCCCGCGAATGCTCCAGGCGCTCGCCGCCTGCAACGGCCTCCGCTGGCAGATCGCCACCGCCAACCGTCATGGTTATCTCTACGATATCGAACGCGAGGAATTGGAACACCGCCTCCTCGAAATCCGCTACCTCGTCCACAACCTGATCGATACGTTGTGGTCTGGGTAGATGACTTTTTACTGGTTCAAAGGGCAGAGCGATGAAGACCTACATTCTGGCACACGATCTCGGCACAACTGGCAATAAAGCGACTCTCTACGACCGTGAAGGCCGCCTGGTCGCCAGCGCCTTTTCCGCTTATACCACCCGCTTCGACCAGACCAACTGGGCCGAGCAGAACCCTGAAGATTGGTGGCAGGCCGTCTGTCTTTCCACCCGTACCCTGCTCGCCCAGGCTCCCGGCGTCCGCCCGGATGAGGTCGCCTGCATCACCTTCAGCGGCCAGATGATGGGCTGCGTCCCGCTCGACCGCAACGCCCGCCCGCTTCGCCCGGCCATCATCTGGGCCGACCAGCGTTCCGTCGAGCAGCAGGAGTGGGTCGGCCAGCGCGTTGATCCTGCCGAGGTCTACCGCATCACCGGCCACCGCCTCAGCGCTTCCTACTCGCTCTCCAAAATCCTCTGGCTGCGTGACCACCAGCCCGATACCTACAAAGCCACCTACAAGTTCGTCCATGCCAAAGACTCGATGGTCGCCCGTATGACCGGCAAGTTCGTCACCGAGCCGTCGGATGCCTCCGGTATGAACCTCTATGATCTCCAGCAGGGTGATTGGTCCGGCCGCATTCTTGATGCCGCCGAACTCAACCCCAACCAGCTTCCGCAGCTTCGCCAGTCCATCGAGGTCGTCGGCGAGCTGCTCGTCTCCGTCGCCGATGAAGTCGGCCTGCCCGCCGGGACGCCTGTGGTCATCGGCGGCGGTGACGGAACCTGCGCGGCCATCGGCGCTGGCGTCTGGCGTGAAGGCGCGGCCTATAACTACGTTGGCTCCTCCTCCTGGATCGCCCTGTCCACCGCCAGACCCATCCTCGACCCAGAGCAGAAGACCTTCACCTTCGCCCATATGGTTCCCGGCATGTTCATGCCCACCGGCACCATGCAGGCCGCCGGAGCCTCCTATCAGTGGACGCGCGACCAGCTTTGCCCGGTCGAAGTCCAGGCAGCCCAGGCCCTCGGCCTCAGCCCCTACGAGATCATGAACCTCGGCGCGGAGAAATCCCCCGTTGGCGCTAACGGCCTGCTTTACCTGCCTTACCTGATGGGCGAACGCAGCCCGCGCTGGAATCCCCGCGCCCGCGGCGCTTTCATCGGCCTGACCATCCGCCACACCCGGGCCGACATGGTACGCGCTGTCCTCGAAGGTATCACCCTCAACCTCCGCAGCATCCTCGAAGTCTTCCTACGCCAGGGCGCTCACATCGAAGCCATGCGGATCATCGGCGGCGGCGCCCGCGGACGTTTTTGGAACCGCCTCATGGCCGATATTTTCGGCATGCCCGTGCAGCGCCTCGCCATCCTCGAAGAAGCCACCTCGATGGGCGCGGCCGTCGCTGGCGGTATCGCCGTCGGCCTCTACAAGGATTTTTCCATCAGTGAGCAGATGAACCAGATCGCCGAAGTGGTCGAGCCGGATGCTGAAGCCGCTGCCGCGTACAACCGCCTCGTCCCCATCTTTGAAGCCTGCTATCAGCAGCTTCTCCCGGTGTATGACATGATCGCGGAAAACGGGTGATCCCACCCCTCAGCAGCACAAGGATGTTTCACGATGGCACGTTTTGATCGACTCACTGTCTACCGCACCCTCCTCGGCGATGGGATGCTGCCGCTCTTCTACAGCCCCGATCTCGCCCTCGTCAAAGGCGTGACGGCCGCGCTGACTCGCGGTGGCTCGCGCGTGCTGGAGTTCACCAACCGAGGCGACTTCGCCATCCAGGTCTTCGGTGAATTGGTGCAGCACTGCGCCAAGAACTTCCCTGACCTGATCCTCGGCGTCGGATCCATCGAGGACGCCCCCACCGCCGCCCTCTATCTCGCCCACGGCGCCAACTTCGTCGTCGGCCCCAACTTCAACCCGGAAGTCATGCGCCTCTGCAACCGCCGCAAGATCGCTTACGTCCCTGGATGCAGCAGCGTCACCGAAATCGCCAACGCCGAGGAATTGGGCGCCGAGATCGTCAAATTCTTCCCGGCGGATGCCCTCGGCGGAACAGAGTTCGTCAAAGCCGTACTTGGGCCGCGCCCCTGGACGCGCATCATGCCCACCGGCGGCGTCAGCCCGGACGAAGCCAATCTGCGAAGCTGGTTCGAGGCGGGTGTGGCCTGCGTCGGTATGGGCAGCAAGCTCATCCGCGCCGACTGGCTCAAGGCCGGGGATTTCGCCTCTCTGGAAAACCTCACTCGCCAGACGCGCGCCCTCATCCAGACCATCCGCGCTCCCAAAAAGGGCTGAGCGCCTCCCCAACTTAAACGCCACGGGCCGCATTCCTTTGCGGCCCGTCTAGCGCGTGTACATTTCACTACCCAGGCAGGAATCCTAAGGGACGGGCAGAAGCCCGTCTGCCGCGCGCCACTTAAAACCGATGCCCATCGTAGGGACGCGCAACGGCGCGTACCGGGATTTCATTCCTTGGTGACGCCCTGCCTATTTTCATCCCCTCAGCCTGTCGTTTCCCACATCGGCCGTTGCTGTGAAAATCCCCACCCCCTCCGTATGATCTTGGCGCTCTTGGCGTCTTGGCGGTTCAATCCGTATTCCCTACATCGCCAGCAGATAATCCAGCACGATGTGATTGAACTCCGCCGTCTTCTCCCACATCGCAAAGTGCCCCACGCCGCCCATCAGCAGCAGATCGGCCGTCGGGATCAGCTTCGCCATCTCCAGCGCATGTTCTGGATAGATCGCCTCTTCTTCCATCCCGTCCAGAATCAGCGTCGGCACTGTGATGCTCTGGAGCTGCTCCGGTGTATAGTTCGGCTCTGTCGCCCACATGTTGCCGATGTTCGCCAGGAACGCATCGAATCCATCCGGGTTAGGGGAGAGCCTGACATAATCAGCCGCGGCCATCTCGATGTAAGCATTGAACCGCGCATTCTCGCCCACATCGCTGCGAACCCCCGATGGGATGTAATTCGCCCCATACGCCACCAACCGGTTCAGTCGTTCCGGCTGATGGATCGCAATGTCCAGCCCGATAATCCCTCCGTCACTCCAACCCACCAGCGAGGTTTTGTCGATCTTCAGATAGTCCAGCAGCGCCAGCACGTCCGACGCCATCAGCGCGTAGCCGATCTGCTGCTCGGACATCGTGGAACGCCCGTGTCCTCGGCTGTCCGCCGTGATGACGTAAAAATGCTCCGCGAAGGCCGGAATCTGGTTGACGAAGTAGTCCGCGTTCCCCAGCCCGCCGTGGAGCAGGAGCAGCGCCGGATTGGACGGATCGCCATACGTCGCGTAATACATCTCGATGTCGTTGACCGGAGCCATGCCCGATTCGGTCGCTGTCGGCAGCGTTGGCGCGGCATCTTGCGACAGTGCCGGCAGCCCCGCCCCCAGAATCGCCAGCACCACCAACAACCTCACCAGCACCTGAATGAATCCTGCTTCCCGCTTCATGTTTGCTCTCCCCGTGATCGATACACCCAACGAGAACCATGATTGTAGAGCCACGCCCATTTTCTGCAATCGATTCCTGGTTCTTGCATTACCCGCGTCTTACCCCTGCCTTCCCCTGATTCCCAATCCCTACCCAAAGAGTGACCAAAATGTCACCCTTTCTATCCCATGGGGAGAGAGACCAAAGCTCTCTCCCCCTGTGGCCTACTTCGGCGGTGGAACCACCCCGATAGTCAGCAGCACGTTCGCGTAGATGCGCTGTTCCCCGGTGGCGATCACCAGGCAGCAGTCCGGGTCCTTCGCCAGATCGTAGAAAGCGAACCGCCCATGCGGGGTCAGTTCCAGCCCAGGCAGCAGCCGCCGGAACTCAGCGAAGATCGGTGGCTCTGGTCCCTTATCCGGGACCATCACATCCGCCGCTTCAATCGGAATATTCGCGGCCAGCGCTTCCAGCACCTCAACCGCGTTCAGCTTCCCCGGTGACAGGTTCAGATACACCCGCCGCGCAGCCGGGTTCGCTTTGGTGCTGAACGGATAGTTCCCGTCCGCGATCAGAATTTTCCCGCCGTGCCCCGATGAGGCCAGCGCTTCCAGCAGTTCAGGGTGGAGGAGCGATGTCGTCAGCATGAGTTTCTCCTAGTTAGGACAGATTTTCCCGTCCGAGGATTTACAATCGGATCGAACCCCTGGGTTTTCCTTTCTCCCAGCGGTACTCCGCGTTCGGGAGAGATACTAAGGAGCCAGGGGTGAGGGCTGTATCCTTACGGCACAGCAGATCGAATCTTACAGCTTCACATCCCCGCACAGATGCACCTGCACGCCCAGCTCCGCCAGCATCGCAGCTTTCGCCGCTAATGCCCGGTCAGCGCTTTCGGCGTCGTTTCCATAAGCCACCTGAATATGGTTGGCCTTGTGCTGCGCCATCATCTGGTCGCGCGTCACCCCGTGCAGCACCGCGTGCATGATCGGCCACTGTGGGGTTGTCATCTTCCAGCGCCGTTCGGTTTCCTTTTTCGGCAGTTTGACCACCGTAGCCCGCCCTAGATCGCAGTGCAGCGCCCTGTCCATCACGTAAATGCGGCTCCACACGATTTCGCCCGGCTTGCTGATCCCCTTGAGCGTCCCGCCGCCCAATCGGAAGTACATGGCCGGCTGCCGCTCGCTGGAAGCTCCCGCGTAGCCATCGATGAAGTGCGAGGCCGGCGCAGCCCCGGAGATCAGGAACACCCACACGTAGTCATCCACGCTCTTGTCCTGGTAGTGTTCGCCATAGCGCAGATCATGCAGCGTGTTCGCTGGATCGAGTCCCATCGCCGTCCAGACACGGTTCGTCACCAAACCGTCCACCCCTGCGCCCTCATCGACTTCGTTGAAGTGCGGCAGCGCCTGGCCGGGGAAAAGTTCCTCTTTGGTCACGGCGTGATACACCGGCGGCCGTTCCACATTGTTCAGCAGCCCTTCCACCAGGTCGGAGGCCGGAGCCATGTCTTTCAACCCCTGCTGGTATTGGATGCCCACCGCCGCGCAGCCGAACTCATGCGCGATCCGTACCGCCGCGATGTACATCTTGAGCTGTTCGAGGATCTGCCGGTCGGTCAGTTCAGAGGCTTCGTCCGTTCCGGTGACGAACTTCATCCCGCGCGCGTCCAGCCAGTCGCGGCATTTCTGCGCCTCCCGGTTGCTGACCTCACGCATCGCCGCCACCAGGGCCGATTGGCTCAACCGCTCCTTATAGATGCCCATTGGGTTCAGGTACTCGTCATCGATGATGGCGTTGTACATGCCCATGCAGCCTTCATCGAAGACGCCCAGGATGGCCTTCTCGTGCCGAAGCTGCTGCGCCAGTGCCTGACCCAGCGCCCGTTCTGCCTTCGGAATTTTGCTCACCTTCAGGTCGCGGACGTGGCTGGTATCGTGAGTAATCTTCCCCGTCTTGATCCATTCGCGGATGCCCTTCAGGAAGAACTCGTCCTTGAAGTCCTCGCTCCAGATGGTGCTGAACTGGACCCCTATCTTAGTCAGTGATCCGTTCAGGTTCAGCAAACCGACCAACCCCGGCCACTGGCCGCTCCAGTTGGCGATGGTCAGGATCGGCCCGCGATGGTTCCGCAGCCCCGCCAGCAGGTGGTGGCTGTACTGCCAGACCGACTCGGCCACGATCAGCCGGGCATCTGGGTGGATACCCTTGAACACGTCCATGCCCATCCGCTGATTCCAGATGAAGCCGTGCTTCAGTTCCTCGTCGTAGGCGTGACCTCGGCGGACTTTGATGCCCTCCTTCTTGAACGCCGCGACAATCCGTTTTTCCATATCCTGCTGTGCCTCCCAGCACACCTGGTTGGCGCTTAGCCGCAGGTCGCCGTTAGCGATCAGAATCGCTTCGTTGTCTTTCACCGGAGCAGGAAGTTCCAGTTTGGGAACGGCATAGTTTGGCATGAAATCTCTCCTTACAAGAGCGCAAAGTAGATTATTGACAGGTGTGGCCAACTATTCGATTGATTATACCGTCACGCCGCCTCGCCCCCCATAGACCATCGAGCTGTCTACTGCGCGAAGAAGCCGAATTCCAGCCAGCCGCAGCGCCGCCCGTCGTGATCGCTCAGACCGTGTTCCTTGAAGACGAAGACGCGCGGGTCGTGCCGCTTGAGCTTCTTCTTCAGGGAATTCCACTGCGAGCGGGTCGGTTCGGTCTGTCCGGGTTGGTAGGTGAAGTAGCGCAGGTCGAACACCGCCCGGAAGTGCCCGTCCTCATACGCGATCACCTCCACCAGTGCCGTCCCGCCATGCTCTGGGCTGATGGCGAATACATCGCGCAGGAACGCCATGACCGACTCGCGTGAACGGCGGCGGAATTGGGGTAGCTCTTTCATTTCATGAGCCTCCGGCAGAGGGCTGCTTCTCAGCAGGCACATAGATCAGGAGATACTGGCGGTTCAGTGGGACATGGTACGGGCTGTTCTGTGCCGGGCCGGCCGCGAATACCCCGCGAATGGTCGCCAGACTGCGGATGTCATCCGGCAGCACGAAGAAAGCATGATCGACCTCACGCGGCAGCCCCCGTAAATCGGATTCACGGAAGTTCGCGGGCAGGATTTGCTCCCAGCGCACATCCAGCCCATAGTAGCTGGTCGTGACTCCGTACTGCCAGTCCGAGTAAGCGTCGCGGGTGATGATGTGGATGTGCGTGCCCGGCGGGAAGTTCCGGGCGCGGGCTGCCGTCTCGATGAAGTCGTAGTAGGGGCGGATTTGTTGGTTGTAGCGTTCCAGATGCTGGCCGTAGTAGTAGACCGCCTGGGTCAGCGCCAGCATGATCGCCGCTTCGACCAACAGCCGCGCGGCTGCCCCCATCGGATCGGGCGTGAACGATGCGAACAGGCGTCGGCTTACTCGGCAGCCGCTTTGAACAATCTGCTCGATGCCGACCACCATCGTCAGCGCCAGCGCCGGGAAGACCACCACGTAGCGCGAGGTGAACACATTCTGCTGGATCAGTCCATTCCCCAGCGCGACACCCGCCATCCACGCCAGCAGCAGGATCGATCCCGGCTGTCGCCAGCGAATGACCAGCATGACCAACCCGACCAGGTACAGCGGCACGAGATAGGGCAGGATCAGGCCATAGTCTCCGCCATAGTACAGGTTGCTCTGGTCGGGCAGACTGACGTAATGCAGGAACGGTGGAGCCATGTACTGCATCAGGAATCGCCCCGGCGACTCGCGCAGCGCCGTCAGATAATCCCCCGCCACGTTCATATCGGCGAAGCGCAGCGTCAGCGGCAGTCCGTTCGTCACCTGGGCGTAGTAATGCGGCGCGCCGATCACGACCGCTGCCACGACCAGGATGAGCATTCCAGAGAGCGGGCTGATTTCCCCATACGCCGGATCGGGGCGATCCTTCGTGGGAGAACGGCGCAGCGCCAGCGATCCTGCCAGCACCAGGCACAGCAGCGGGAAGGCGAAACGTCCTGCTTCATAGAAGTATTGGCCGAAGCCGAGCATCACCCCCGCCAACGCGAAGTCTCGCCGGGCACGAGTCTCCCAACCCCGCGCCAGGAAACCCAGCGCCAGCACCCCGAACAGCGGATCGGCCACATTCGGCACACCCAGACGGCTGTAATGGATATGTGCAGGAAAGGTTGCCAGCCACAGCGCCGCCAGCAGCGCCACGCGGCGGTTGAACAACTCCCCGGCCAGGAAGTACAGCGCCGGAATCGTCAGCGTCCCGACCAGCACGCTTACGGCCCGCAGCCCGGTGAAGTTCGCGCCGAACAGCGCCACCGCGTAAGACTGGACGTAGCCATACGTCTGCCCCCACCCGGTCAGCGACCAGCTTGGCAGCAGCAGCGGCACATCCGGGTTGCGGAGATTGTTGATCGTCAGCACCGAACCGTGTTCATCGACGAACATGAACACCGACTGTTCCAGGTTCCACACCCGCAGAACAAACGCCAGCAGCATGATCCCCGCCAGCAGCCAGCGATCCTGTCGGGGCAGTGGGACACTGGTACGCGCCAGCCGCTTCCTCCCACCCAATCCCAGCCCGACCAGCAGTCCGCCGCCCGCCAACAGCGCGAACTGGTGGTGAATGGTCAGCGTTGCCAGAAACGGCGTCAGGCTGTAGCTGGCATAAGCAACGCTCCGTGCGGCCAGCAGCGCCAGGCAGCCTCCGCCGCTGATCAGCGCCAGCGCAAAAACCCATCCCGGCAGTCGATTCAGCCAACCGCTCTGCTGAGCTGCTGGCGCGCGGATGCCCTGAACCAGGGGCGGTATCGATTCGACCGAACACCGATCCATCTCCCTATGGGCTGCTCTGGATACCCGGCGGCGTAGAAAAACCACGAGTCCCAATGTCCCGGCGATCAGGACCGCAGCGGTGGGCAGAATGCGGCGAAGGAAGGCGGACATGAAGGTTCGCTGACAGCTTCTCGACTCGGTTGACCTGTCCTGCATTATATGCCCGCTTCCCTGATCACGCCTTGACGACGGTTAAGCCGCCCAAAGCGTGATATGATAGCGGTACAACCGACAAATTGGGGGGCATTGGGATGGAAACTATTCTGGGGCTGCTGGCTGTTTTTGCCCTGGTTTTTACCAACGGTTTCTTCGTCGCCGCGGAGTTCTCGTTGGTCGGCGCACGTCGCACCCGTATCGCCCAGCTTGCCAGTGAAGGTAACAAATCGGCCCGCGTAGCTCAGAAGGCCATTGAACACCTCGATAGTTACATCGCAGCCACTCAATTGGGGATCACCCTGGCCAGCCTGGCGCTCGGCTGGATCGGCGAGCCGGCCGTGGCCCATCTCTTCGAGCCACTCCTGGGCGCGTTCCTCCCTGCCGAAACCCTCGAAACCCTTAGTGAAACGGTAGCTGTAGTCATTGCCTTCTCGTTGGTCACGCTCCTCCACATCGTCCTCGGCGAACTTGTCCCCAAATCGATTGCCCTCCAGCGCCCCGAAGCCACCTCGCTGATCATCGCCCGGCCCGTCACCTGGTTCCTGATCGTCTTTCGCCCGGTCATCCGCCTGATGAACGGCGTTGGCAACCGCATCGTCCATATGCTCGGTTTTCAGCCGTCCGGTGAGCACTCTTCTGTGCATTCGGCGGAAGAACTCGAAATGCTTGTCCATTCCAGCCGCGAGGCCGGACTCATCCAGGAAAGCGAGGAAGTCCTGCTGCGCCGCGTCTTCGACTTCAGCGAAATTCGCGCCGAAGAGATCATGAGTCCCCGCGTAGATGTCGAGGCTGTCGCGCTCGATGCGCCGCTCAAGGAAATCCTCGAAGTCGTCGAGAACAGCCACCATTCCCGCTATCCGGTTTATAACGAATCACTCGATGAAATCGTCGGGCTGCTCCTGACCAAAGACCTGCTCAGCCACCTCATTCACCAGCCCGCTGTCCTTAACCATCTCGACCAGCCGATTGATCTTAAGCCCATGCTCCGCGAACCGCTGTTCGTCCCCCAGACCGTGCGCGTGGATCAACTCCTCGAACAGATGCAGGACACCAAGAATCATCTGGCCGTCCTGATCGACGAGTACGGCGGCACAGCCGGGGTCGTCACAATGGAAGACATCATCGAGCAGTTGGTCGGCAACGTCATGGATGAACTCGATGAAGAAGGCGAGTCGATCATGCCGGAAGGTGACGAGACCGTCGTCGAGGGACTGGTCAGCCTGAACGAAATCAGTGAACGCTTCGGCGATCCCGGCGGTGAACCTGAATCGACTACGCTGGGTGGCTATGTGGCCGAGGCCCTCAACCGAATTCCTTCCGTCGGCGATTCGATCCGTTTCGGGCATTACCGGGTAACCGTGGAAGAAATGGACGGGATGCGCGTCGCCAAAGTCCGTTTCACCCGCCGCCATGATGCCACCGACTCAGCAGGAGGGTCTCCCCATGTTGGACGTTCCTGATCTGCACACGCCGCGTCTCACAATCCGACCGCTGATGCTCAACGATCTGGATGCCGCTCGTCACATCCTGGACAGTGGCTTCGGCGCAGCCGCGCTTGAAGAGCGCCGCGAATGGCTGGAATGGGCGGTACGCAACACACCCGCCTTAGCCAACCTCCACCAGCCGCCTTATGGAGATCGCGCCGTCGTCCTCCGCCAAACCCAGGCCCTGATTGGACTAATCGGCTTCGTCCCGGCCATCGGCCCCTTTCACATCCTGCCTGCCTTCCGCCGCTACAATGAACCCCCGGAACGGCTGAACCAGACCGAGTTTGGTTTGTTCTGGGCCGTCGCGCCAGAGCATCGCCAGCAGGGTTATGCCACCGAAGCGGTTCAGGCGATGATCGACTATGCCTTCCAAACGCTGCGAATCCGCCGGATCGTTGCTGAAACTGACCGCGACAATGTGGCTTCTATCGCGGTCATGCGGAGCCTGGGCATGATGGTCGAGGAAAACCCGACCAACGATCCGCCCTGGTTCCAGATCGTCGGCGTCCTCTATCACCCCGAATCGCTGTGAGCATCCGGCGGCGCTAAACCGCACTGCCCAGGAACCGCGTCTCCAGCGGCGTTTCGACCACTTGCTCGCCCACCTGCTCGACGGAGTACCCCCTCGCGCCCCGGCGCGAACTGACCACGCCTGACAGCTTCCCATCGATGAAGTGACCAGCAGCCCCATCATCGAAGGCATAGCCCGCCGGGAGTTTCCCTTCGCCGATCATGGCGTGGAAGGCTGGCCGGCGCTCCGCCTCGCCGTCATAATGCGGCGTGCAGCTTCCCGGCAGGAATCCCAGTCCGGGCATGGCGGTCAACCGGCCCGGAATCGAGTCGGTGCAGAGTGCCTCGAACCAGCAGATCGCCCCCGCGCTGATCCCGGCCAGGATCGTCCCATTCTCCGCTGCTTCCTGCAGAATCCCCGGCAAGCCCCACGCCCGCCACAGCGCCAGCATCGACAGCGTATTCCCTCCACCAACATAAATGATCTGCTGTTCCATCAGGTAGCCACGTAGGTCAGCCGTGTGCGGCTGAAACAGCGACAGATGTGATGGGCGGCAGTCTAGGTCGGTGAAGGCGCGGTAGAAGTTCACAATATAGTCGCGGGCTTCCCCGCTCGCCTGCGATAGGAAGCACACCCGCGGTCGGGTACTGCCGGTCTGCGCCACGACGTAGCGATCCAGCAGCGGATTCTCCGGTTCCATCGAAAACCCGCCTCCTCCCATCGCAATGATCTGCATGAGGTTTGCTCCTAACGATCAGCCCAGCAGCATCCGAATCTGATCGATGATCTGAACTTGCTCGACCGTGCTTTCGCTGCCGTCGCTCAGCCGCTTGAGTTTGATGACCCCCTGCGCGATTTCGTCCGGCCCCTGGATGGCGACCAGCCGAATCCCCTTCTTGTTGGCATAGTCGAACTGTTTGCCCAGCCCTTTATCCTGCATATAGAGTTCAGTCTGAATCCCGCCGTTTCGCAGTTTGGCGGCCAGTTTCATGGCTGCTGGCCGCGATTCCTCGTTGAATACTGTGACCATCACCTCAACCACCGTGCCAACTACATCCGCTGGATACAGCTTGAGGATGTCCATCAGGTCGATGATGCGCTCGATACCCAGCGATGTGCCGACCGTCGGCAGACTGTCTTTGCGGAACAGTCCCACCAGGTCGTCATAGCGTCCACCGCCGGTCACGCTCCCCAGGTTCGGCTCGGTGATGACCGTCTCGAAGATCGGGCCGGTGTAATAGCCCAGGCCGCGCACCATCGTGAAGTCGAAAGCGGTGTTCGCTTCAGGAACGCCGAATGCCTCAAGATAGGCCGCCATCTGGCGCAGTTCATTGAGCGCTTCCTCGGCCTCTCCGATGTTCCCCATGGCTTTTTCGACCACATCCAGATTGGCCAGTCCAGGCTGCCGCGACTGAATCAGATCCATCATGCGGTGCACCGCCGCGGCTTCCAGACCGCGCTCGACCAGTTCTTTTTCGACCCCCTCCGCGCCGATCTTGTCGAACTTATCGACACTCCGATAGAGATCGCCAAGCTGGGCGTCCGGCACACCCGCATACTGCCCCATGGCCGTTAGCAGCTTGCGGTTATTGATCTTGACGCTGAACTGCTGGAACCCCAGCCGTCGCAGCGCCGTGACCACCAGACTGATGATCTCCGCATCGGCCATCATGCTCCCGATACCCACGATGTCCGCGTCGCACTGGTAGAACTCGCGGTAGCGTCCCCGCTGCGGACGCTCGGCGCGGAACACCGGCGAAAGCTGGTAGCGTTTGAACGGCAGCTTGATGTCGTTTTCGTACTGAGCGACGACTCGTGCCAGCGGCACTGTCAGGTCGTAGCGCATGGCGACCGCTTCTTTGCCACCAGGATGCTCAGCGCTGTAGATCAGCTTCTCAGCGTCTTCGCCGTACTTGCCGTAGAGCGTCTCTTTGAGTTCCAGCACCGGCGTTTGCAGCGGCTCAAAACCATACAGATGGAACACGTCGCGGACGATCCCGAACACATACTCGCGTTTGAGCATGTCGGCAGGCAGGAAATCGCGCATGCCTTTAGGTAGACGAGGGGCAATGCGGGCGCTGCTCATGATACCTTGGCTCCTTAATTGGGCGGCTGGGCAAATAAAAAGCGCGAACCCACGTCCGCGCTCTATTTCTTCTGGCTCGGCGTCGGGTAGTTAGCAATAACCCCGATGGTGATTGTATCCGGCAGACATCACTGTTTTCCTCAAACCCATACCAACTCGCCTGATCTGGCGACAGTATAGTCCATCTGCCAGGGCTTTGCAACGCCCCTCCCCGTCGCGCAAATGCCCAATCTACCCAGCCCATCAAGGCGGTGCTATGATTGCTCGGCTCAGCATACCGTTTACCGCGAGTGGATTGACGAGGCATACTGTGCCCGCGAAGTACGAAATTCTGGTGGCGACCCATCTGGACGACTCTAGCCTTCAAATCCTGGAAGAGGCCAATGATGTCAAGGTGCGTGTTGTGACCCCCACGCTCACCGCCGTGCGGCAAGGTCTCAAGACGGCCCATGCCTTGATCCGTCGGGATGATGTCAATGTGGATCGGGTTCTGTTGAACGACGCACCCTGCCTCCGCGTGGTCGGTCATGTCGGCGCAGGACTGAACAGCATCGATATCGAATCGGCTACCGAGCGCGGCATCATCGTGATGCACACACCCGGAACCAATGCCATCGCGGCCGGTGAACATGCCATCACCCTGATGCTGGCGCTGAGCCGCAAACTCGTCATCGCCCATGACAGCCTCAAGGATGGTTGGTGGCTGCTCGACCGGAAGCGTCATGCCGGGACACAGCTCTATGGCAAAACTCTCGGCATTATCGGTCTGGGGCGGGTCGGGCGGATTGTCGCGCAGCGCTGCCTGGCCTTCGGCATGACCGTGCTGGCCTATGACCCCTACGTGACCGAAGAGCAGTTGGTGGATGAGCGTGTGCTGCTGGTCGGACTGAAAGAACTGCTCCAGCGCAGCGATTTTGTCAGCATCCACGTCGCTGCCACCCGCGAAACCGCTGGGCTGTTCAACGAATCTACCCTTGGCCTGATGAAGCGCGGCGCCCGGTTGATTAACACCGCCCATGGCAGCGTCTTCGATGAAGCGGCTGTGGCAGCCGCCTTGAAGGACGGCCATTTGGCCGGCGTTGCCGTCGATGTGTATCACGACGAGCCGCCTTACAACAGTCCGTTGATCGGGCTGGAAAACGTCATTCATACCCCCCATATCGGCGATAACACCGTCGAAGCCATGCAGGACCTCTCCCTGCAAATCGTCCAGCAGGTCCTCGATGCGCTGCGTGGGGTGGACTACCGCAATGCCGTCAATCTGCCTTTTGTGCCCGGCCTGGACTTCGAGACGGCCCGTCCCTATATGCGCCTCGGCCAGTATATGGGCATCATCATCCATGCCCTGGCACGCAGCCCCGCGCGCAAGCTGGCCGTCGAGTATCGCGGCGATGAAGTTAGTGGCCTGGTCAAGCCCCTGGCGGTCGCCATCCTCAAAGGGCTGCTGCATCCTGTCCTCGGCGATCAGGTCAACTTCATCAATGCCCCCGTCCTGGCCGCCGAACGCGGAATCACCGTCACCCAGACCAAAGGGCTGAAGACCGGTGACTATACCAACCTCATCTCCTGTGAGGTCGTCCTGGAAAACGGTGAAAGCCTCATCCTGGCCGGGACGCTGCTTGATCGCAAAGAACCCCACATCGTCCAGATCAACCAGTATCGGATGAATTTCGTCCCGGAAGGGCACGTCCTCATCATGGGCAGCTATGACCAACCCGGCGTGATCGGCAAGGTCGGCACGCTCATGGCCACCAACCATAT
The DNA here is from genome assembly GCA_964556745.1 of uncultured Anaerolineaceae bacterium. Classification (GTDB taxonomy): domain Bacteria; phylum Chloroflexota; class Anaerolineae; order Aggregatilineales; family Phototrophicaceae; genus CFX2. The sequence goes on along the minus strand of CAZKXW010000001.1, from coordinate 86,004 downwards.
CAACATTGCCAGTTGGCAGACCGGCCGCGCCGAACCTGGCGGACATACCCTCACGGTGCTGTCGCTGGATCAGCCCCTGCCGGCTGATCTGCTTGACCAGCTGCGCGCGATGGATTTTGTCCGTCACGCGCGCCAGGCCGTCTTCAACTTCGCATGAAGCCTAAACACAGGCTCCGCGCGCTCGATGTCGTCTGGCTGACCTTGCTCTCGGTTTGGGCATCCGCCGGCCTGTCGATCACGCCCTTTCACGGCGACGAGTCGATGCATATCTACACCAGCCATGATTACGCCACTGCCTTCCTTCAGCGGCGGCCCGATCTGCTGCTGGTGACTCCACCCTACGACATCGACAGTGTGCCGCGCCTGCGCCTGCTCAACGGTTCGGTGATGCGCTATTCGATTGGCCTGAGCTGGCATCTGGCCGGGCTGAATGAAGATGCCCTCCCGCCCCATCCTGGATGGGATTGGGGGCGCTACTACGCTGACAATGTGGCAGCCGGACATCGCCCCTTGGATGCCCTGCTGATGGCCGCGCGGACTCCTGCTGTGTTGTACCTGATCGCCAGTCTGTGGGTTCTGTTTGGGATGGGCTGGACGCTCGGTGGTCGCTGGACAGCCTACCTCGCCAGCGCCATCTATATCCTCAACCCGATCATCCTGCTGAACGGACGGCGGGCCCTGGTCGAGAGCGCCCTGCTGTGCTTTGGCCTGCTGACCGTCTGGATCGTGCTGGAGATGGCCCGCCGTCGTGAGCAGCGCCCGCGCATCTCGCTCGCCTGGTGGATTGGCCTGACGCTGGCGGCTGCGCTCACCCTGGCGAGCAAGTACAGCGGCACGATCTTCGTGATCGCTGCTTACGGCGGTCTGTTCCTGGCCGAAACTGCCCGGCTGTGGCCGCTGTCATCGTTCCGATCCGCCCTGCCGCGATTCACTCGTTCTATGCTGGGCTTGGGCGCGAGCGGGATCGCTGCGCTGGCGCTGCTGGTAGCCTTGTCCCCTGCGCTCTGGAACGATCCCCCTGCGCGGGTGCGTGAACTGGCGTCAGTGCTGCAAGAACAGGTCGAGATTGTCGTCTCGATTCTCCCGGACGCGCCAACCACCATCAGCCAGCGCATCGAGGGCATCCTGACCCAACCCTTCATCGCTCCGGTCGCCTATTTCGAGCAGGCCTCCTGGGGCGAGGCTGCGCCTGTCCTGGATGAAATCGCCCGCTATGAAGCCTCGCCCTTAAGCGGCCTCCGCGCTGGGGTGTTCCTGGGCGGACTGCTGACTGTGCTGTCCGGAATCGGCTTGATCGTGACCGGACTGCGGCTCCTCAGCCCTGTTGGCCGCGCTGTCGTCTGGGTGATCTCAGCCTGGCTGCTGGTCACAGTCGTTAATCTGCTCATCAATCCGCTGCCCTGGCAGCGTTACTATCTGCCGCTGATCCCGATTGCCGCGCTGCTGGCTGCCCTGGGCGCGCGCCGTCTCATTCAAGCAGCGCGTACCCGCGCCCGATGATGATCCGTTCCCGCTGGCTGAACCCGGCCTGGATCGACTCGCTGATCCTGATCGCTGCCACCCTTTATATCCTCGCTGGCGTGCCCAGCGCGCCTTTTCATGGCGATGAAGCCATGCAAATCCGCATGAGCCGCGATTACTTCACGGCCTTCGTCGAGCGCCGGCCGCGATCTCTTTGGACGGAGCCACCCTACACCGTGGACAGTCCGGCTTGGCTGCGGCTCATCAATGGCTCGGTGAATCTGTACACCATCGGGCTGAGCCTTCATAGTGCTGGATACCGCGCTGGCGATCTGCCATCCCTGTGGCAGTGGCCGCTGAGTGTCGAGGCCAACATCGAACAGGGCAGTTACCCTGGCGAACCCCTCCTCATACCCAGCCGCATTCCCTCGGCACTCTTTCTGGCGCTCAGTGTCGTCGCGGTCTTCCTGCTCGGCAAAGCCATTGCCGGGCGTCCGCTGGCCTATCTCGCCTGCCTGGTCTACATCCTCAACCCCATTGTGCTCCTCAACGGGCGGCGGGCCATGATGGAAGGTTCGATGTTAGTCTTCGGACTGCTGGCCGTATGGGCAGCCGCCCGCATCCGAACCCCAGACGTCAAGCCGCGCGATTGGTTCTGGCTGGGACTCTTCAGCGGATTGGCGCTGATCAGCAAGCACAGCGCCATTCTGTTTGTCGTCAGCGCATTTGCCTGGGTGACGTTGAACATGCCCCTGCGCCGGTATTGGCGGCACTGGGTCGGGGCAGCGCTGCTGGCCGGAGCGGTTTTCATCGCCGGCTCGCCTGCCCTGTGGAGCGACCCCGTGGCGCGGTTCGGTGATCTGGTGCGCGAGCGTCAGGCGCTCCTCGATTCCCAGACCCGCGCTCAACCCGGAGGCGCGATGCCTATTTCACAACGGCTCGAATGGCTGCTGACCCAGCCGTTCATCCGCCCTGTTGAATTCTATGAGGCGGCGTTCTGGGGAAACTCTCCCATCGTTCTGGCGCAAATCCAGAACTACGAGCCCAGCCCCTGGAAGGGTATACCTGCCGGAACTGCCTTCGGCGCGGCGCTTACCCTGCTGGTTGGGGGGGGGATCATCGTGACATTGCGCAAACGGCACTTCGGACTGTTGATCTGGCTTGGCGTAACCGCCCTTAGCCTCATGGCCAATCCGCTGCCCTGGCAGCGCTACTATCTGCCGCTCATCCCAGTTTTCGCGCTGCTGGCTGCCCTGGGTGCGTTACACGTCGTCACCTGGATCACTCAGCGAGCGCGTTCGTCCGTGTAGTAACGGATCGCCCGCGCATAGGTTTTCATGTCGGGCGTCTGCACCTGGTCGATAATCACTTCGAGCAGGTCGGTCAGCGCCTCCCGGTTGCGGCCCGCGCTCTCCAGCGCCAAGGCGCGGAAAACCCGCAGCGAGGGCTGATCCGGGAACCGGCGGCAGCCTTCATCCAGCACGGCGACCGCCTCGCCATACAGACCGATGTTCCGCAGCGAACTCCCCAACTGCAAATATGCCCGCGGCAGATAATCGCCGAACAGCCCCAATTCCAGCGCCCGGCGGTAATGGGGGATGGCTTCCGCTTCGTGACCGGCGCTGTCGAATGCGCCGCCATACTCGAAGTGGGCGCGGGGATCATTAGGGTATTCGTCCAGCAGGCGGCGGAAATGCGCGATGGCTTTTTCATACTCTCCGCTGCGCTCCATCTCACGGCCGGCTGCCACGCGCGAGTCGAAATCATTCATAGCGAACCTCTCGATAATCCGGGTTATGCCGAAGGATCAGGACGCCATAACCCCGCGGTTCGAAATCGGTGACGTACTGGGGGATGATCTGGATGACCTTGAAACCCATCCGTAGGTGCTTGGTCAGGTTACGATCCGTGCGTGCGCCGGACTGGATTGAGGCCACATACTCGGAAATGGACATCTGCTTGGCGACCTGACCGTAATCGAAGGGGATGCTGCCCGCGATGATCCCGCGTAGATTGAGGCGCTGTACCAACTGCCACCGCGCTTCCATCAAAAGCCGCCCGATCCCCTGACCGCGGAAGGGTTCCCTTACGACCGACTCAACCGCATAGAGCCAGTCTCCATCCCGTTCATGGGTGGTCAGCCACCCTTCGCCGATGCTCTGCCACCACCTCCCAATTGCCGGATTTTCGGGGTCAAAGTGCTTCCGCATGGAGACAGAAAAGCCGACCAGCTCATCAGTATTGGTATCCACGGCGACGAATTGGCCTTCGGGGAAAACGCGCAGATGCGCCTGGAAATGCTCTTCAAACAGACACTCTTCACAGCGATCTCTCGGGGCTTCAGGATCGAAGGCTTCACGGAAGAGCGCATCCATTGCCGCGGTGTCCTGGACTTGAGTGCGGCGCACCAGGATTGTGTCGAGAGAAGTCACCATAACACAAAAGACTCATCTGTCGCTGGAGTCATCATAACGCGATCTGGAGTTCTAGGCTAGAACAGTATGCAGTCCATCATTCACCAAAAGTGCTGAAAACAGGTCAGAACAGGCTGGCTTCAGCGAATCCCAATGGGCGATTCCTCCTCTGATGAAACTCCTTCTCCCCGCTTCCCCGCTGGAGTTCCTACCTTTGACTCAAGTGCTGTGCAAGCATTCATAAGACACCAAAGAGTGACCAAAATGTCACCCTCTCCGTTCCATTTTGTGCTACCCTGTATGTACGGGTTGCAGTATTTGCGCCACGTCTGGCAGTCGCTGCTTTCCATGCAGAAACGGTGGCTCAGAATTGCCGTTCTGCCAGTGCCGCAGTTGCTGCCAGCCGACATTTGCAACAATTTGTGCCACAGATTCTCAAGATTCGAGCATTCTTATTCTTATCATTCTTATCAGATTTCTCATCGCCGCTGCTGAACCATGTTGTGCTGTGAAAATCTGTAATCTTTCAGTTAATAAATGCTGGCAGCCGATTGTCCTCTTGTCAGTTCGGCAAATGTCCTCCACACTGAAGAGATGAAGGCCTTCAGCAACGGAGAAATCTTTATGCGACGCTTGATCCCGCTGATCTTGATCGGTTTGCTGCTGGCGGGCTGTGGTACGCCGCCCCCGCCTACGGCGCCTGGATCATCTTCTGGAACGCCTCAGCCCGTGACGACTGTCAACACGACCGGGCTGACCCCCGGTGCGCCGCCAGCGACCGAAGGGCCGCGCCAGTACACGACCGACCAACCGCCGCTGCCCGTGCCGGGTACGATTATTGCGGTCACAGAAGACCCCAATGCCGGGTTGGTATTTGACAGCTTGACGATGGAGCGCACGGGCGGGATCGCCGGGGAATTGTTAACGGTGCAGGTGTTGAGCAATGGAAGCGTTTTCCGCAACGGCTCGGCCAGCACGATCTCAGGAGATCAGGTGATGGAGATTGATTCCATGCTTGACCAGATGAATTTCTTCAGAATGCAGGGAGTCTTTACTGCGCCAGGGGCAGGAGCTGAACTGTTCACCTACGCGATCACGGTGGAGCGGGCCGGAGCATCGCGGACGGTTACGGCACAGGACGGACTGATCCCGCCTGAACTCCAGGCCTTAATTACAGTGCTGGTCCAGTTGGGGCAGGCATAGGCCGCTCCAGCAAAGCGCTGAGATTGGGGCGGGGGACAGACGGCATCCGAACGCAGGTGTTGCAGCCGGTAATGATCGCCACGAGGACGCAATGCCTTCAAGCCGCGCGGCCAGTATCCACTCAATGCGATTGGGAAACGGCTCTGCCAGCATTAAAGGGCTGACACATGCGTTCCACAAGTCGGAGCGGATCAGGCGTAGCTCATGGCAGACCTTGAACGGTGATGAGGTAGTTGGCCGGTTCACCCCCCATCTCAGTGATCAGAATGCGATAATTGGCGCGTTCGCCCGGGGCAAGGGCCGGGACAATGTCGGTGAAGCCAGCCGCGATGACCCTACCCGAAGCGTCGAAGATGGTCGCGGTGGCGCGTGCGGCACGGATGGGTTTTGAGCTGATGTTCTGGACTGTGCCTTCGATGGACAGGCTGCCGTCCACGCTCAGCATAGACTGATCCGACCAGGAGAGTTGGTCGGCGCTGTAAACGACGGCGTTGGTCTGCGGCGTCCAATCCACGCCGCCGAGTGAGAGTTCGTAGGTGGTAGTGTGGGCAGATCGCCCCTGGCCGAAACGCAGACTGAAGGGTGCATAGCTGCCGGCTGGTAGGTTGTAGCCCATCACGGTATCAACGGCTTCGGCGACGGGCAGTCCATCAGCGGAGTACAATACAGCCCGAACGGGGACACTGCTGACCGCTTCCAGTCCGGTATTGTGGACTTCGCCCGTGATGAAGAATACCCCGCCAGGAGTCACCCACGGGCTGACATGCAGGAATTCCAGGCTGACCCCCTCAAGCGAGGCGAGTATGTCCGGTTCCGACGCTTGCAAAGTGTTCTCTGGCAGGATCGTGAACGTATTGACGATCTGTTCCAATTCGACCCACAAAGCTGGATCATCCGGCAGCACGACTTCGATCACCGCAATGCTCGTCCCACTGGACTGGATGAAGGTGTTGACTTGTTCGGTCAGACCAGTGACAGTCTGGCGGAGACCTGTCATGCGCCAGCTTCCATCTCCCATAGCCTGACGGCTGCTTTCAGCATAGCGGGCAAGATCAGGGCGGATGGCCGTCTGGTACTTTTCGATGAATGCGCCGAGTGCCGCTGCATCAACGGACTGGCCGGTATTGATGACGGCGATACGGAGCGTAGGCTCGGTCTTCTGAGGCATCGAGAAGGCGGCAGCGGCGGCCACGGTCAGGTTTTGTTCGTAGACTGGCCATTGGCGGGGGACAGCCAGGCTGAAGGCGCTGCTGGGGTGAACATAGACGAGAGCCGATTGATCGGGCGGGAGCGGGGTGGGCGCAAAAACAACTGCGCCGCTGTTGCAGGCCGCCAATCCCAAGAGCATCACAGCCAAGAGAGGACGTAATATGGACACAGTCGGTCTCGCCGTTTCCAGATGGGACGCTAAAGTAGCGAATTGTAGCGTTACTCGTAAAGGCCAATAGTACCAGCGTACTACTTGTGCCAGACAAACCAGCGAGACTATGCTGAGACGTGACACGAATTGTCACAGGAAAATATCAGGGGAAAAGGGATTTCATGTACACCGCCAACGAACTGTTATTTCCGCATTCGGTCATCCCCGCGTTGAGCAACCTGCGCGGTCCGCGCTGGCAAACGCTGGTTGAACGAATCTTCACGCTGCCGGAAATGCACGAAGAGACACTGGCGTTCATGCTGATGATGGTGAGGATCAACGGCTGCATGGCCTGTGAGACGGACAGCTATCGCGCCATGCGGGGCTGCGCGGCCTGCGCCATCCAGACGCTCCGGCGCTTCAAGGGGCCGGACGAAGAACTGCTTGATCTGTTCCAGCAGGCGCTCGATGATGTGCGTGTCTTTGCCATCCATAATCGAACAATGGGTATCTTGAGTGTCGATTCGATCTCATACGGTGCTTGAGATTGTCTCAAACGGAATGGTCCTAAATGGCGCATCCGCCAAATCGTCGATAAAGACAGGGAGCTGCGGGGGACGCCCCCGCAAGGTCTTTTCCCCAGCGGGATGTATGGGTAGGGGATGAGGGCATAACTTGCCGGATGCCTAAATGAATCGGTTGAAATTGAGCGGATGTTGTCTGGACAACATCTGCTCAGTTCGATTCATGCTACTGTGTCGTCATCGTCTGTGTAGGCACTCTCAGGAGATGAGAACGATGACGACAAAAAGTATGCCTGCAACCAACACGGCGTGGGTGCGTGCTGTCTTGATTGGCGGGGGAGCAGGCCTGGTCGGTGGATTGGTTTTTGGGTTGATGATGGCGGCTCAAGGGATGCTTCCGATGGTGGGGATGCTGATCGGCCAGGATAATCCGACGGTGGGATTTATCGTCCACATGGTCATCAGCGCATTCATCGGCGCGATTTTCGGCGGCATCGCTGCGCGACTTCCATCGGGTTGGGCGGCGAGTGTGGTGGGCGGTGGCATTTACGGAGTCATCTGGTGGGTGCTGGGGGCCCTGATCCTGATGCCACTGATGCTGGGCATGAACGATATGGTGCTGCAAATCGGCGATATGCAGATCAGTAGCCTGATCGGCCATGTGGTCTTCGGTATACTCATGGGGGTGGCGTACCGCTTTCTGACGGAACGGATGTAACGCAGCGGCTCTCCGGCAGTACCAATCGCGCGACGATGCTGACACAACTGCTCGGCATCGTCATGTCGTGTTGGGGAAGGGATCGAAGCGTGTACAAGAAAATGTTGCCGGATGTCCAGGAACGACCGTCGTTTCTGCGCCGACTGGATGGCGGAGAGGTGCAGAGCTTGATCCGGCGTTCGATAGTAGAGCAGCGGGCCAAGGGTGAGTTCATCTTTCATGTCGGCGATCCGGCCAACGCGGTGTATGTGCTGATTCAGGGCACGGTTAAGAAGACCTTTGTTAATCCTGGTGGGGACGAGAAAACGATCAGCATTTACCTGCCGGGTGATCTTTTTGGGCATTTATTTCTTGGTCAGTATCGGCATCGAATCGCATCGGCGCAGGCGCTGGACGATGTAACCGTCGCGCGATTAGCTGAAAGCAGCTTGACTCAGTTGATCGGCCAGCATCCGCGAATCGGCATGGCGCTCATCAGCCACCTGGCAGACGAGCAGCGTCAGACGCTTGCCCGTCTGCACGCCTTAATGCATTTGGATGTGCGACATCGCCTGTTGGGGGTTTTGCTCAGCTTGGGACGCCACTGCTGTGCAGACGCCCAGGCTGAATGGTTCGATGTTCCTGCCGCCATCACGCAGACTGACCTCGCTCATCTGGCCTGCATGAATCGCAGCACTGTGAACGTCATGATCAACAGTCTGCGGTCTCAGGGTGTTCTGGGAGGGCAGGGGCGAACCATCAAGGTCAACAGAACAGCGGTCGAGCGGCTGCTGCTGGCTGCTGGGATGGAAATCCTAGAGTAGTGGAGGGACGGGTTTGGCCCGTCCCTTTTCGATTCCTTACATCAGACTGAAGCGCTTTGACCCGCTTCACGAGCCTGACGAGCGGCTTCGGCAATCTGGGCATGATGGCCGACTTCATGTTTGAGGCCGAAGAGGAAGCAGGCTTTGGCATTCATCGGGCCGAAGCGTTCCAGAAAGCGGGCGGAAAGTTCGCGCTGGATGGTCAAATCGGGTTGATCCGGCCAGGCATCCAGATAAGCTAAGCGGATACGGCGACTTTCTTCGAGACGCTGGATGCACTGTGCCTGGGTAGTGACATTCTTCCAGTTGGTTTCGTAGCGGAGGCGCGGCTCGGCCGGGTAGGAGATGCCGCGGGCTAGTATGCTGCTGTAGGTTGCCCATTCTTCGCTGCTGGCGGTGACATGGACGATGAGATGAGCGACGCTCCAACCGATATGTTCCTCGCCGGGTTTGGCGTAGGGATCGTTGGCATGGGGATCGTAGGGCATGAATACCACCTGAGCGTTGGTCAAGTCGCGAACCGTGTCGAGCATGAAGTCAATGGATGCGTTGGTGAAGGCTCTGATCTGAGCACAACTGAAATGGTTGGCGAAATCAAGAATGCTCGTTTCGTGATTATCAACCGGCGAGAAATCGATCTGCACATTACGCTCCTGTTGGATATGACGTTATCTTGCTCTGGGACCACCTCTCAGAGAGACTGCCGACGGAAAACCTTACCTGTATGATTAATGAGGACGATCTGATATTGGTTGGATGGCAGAGCCAGTCTGATCTTATTGGCCTTTCTCCATCAGGGTGTTACACTCGTAGCAGGTCATTGAAGCCAGATTAGAGAAATCGAGACCTCGTGAGGACCTGCTATGCTCACCCCCTTTGAACAATTCCTGTTCATCCTTTTAGCATTGCTCTCGGTCGGCGCAACGTACAGCGGATTCCGAGAGATATACCTCATCATCAACCAGGGGAGTGGTGAACTTCACTTGGATAATCTGCCGCGCCGGGCGCTGAAGGCGCTGGGCATATATATCACGCAGCGTACCACGCTCAAGACTCGCCGGATTTCCAGTCTGTTTCATCTGGGAATCGTGTGGGGATTCACCTTCTACTTTCTGGTGAACGGGCTGGATGTATTGCGGGGATACATTCCCACTTTCCTGGATACGCTCAAGTCGCTGGGGGTCGTCTATGATGTGTACCGGTTCATGGCCGATGTGTTCAGTGTGGCCGTGATCGTCGGCGTGGCCTATTTCCTGCTGCGGCGGTTTGTGCTGCCAAACCGGACTGAACTGCGCTATCACGAGGGGGTGCTCCTGCATCCGAAAGTGAAAGCGGGTGGGGTCATCACCGATTCGGTGGTGGTCGGGGTGTTTATCCTGCTGCACGTCGGGGCACGGTTCCTTGGCGAGTCTGTGCATGTGGCGGCGACGGGGGCGGATGGGTTCATGCCGTTCGCCACGCTGGTCTCACCGATCTGGGGCGGGTTGAGCGAGGATGCGCTCAAAGCGCTGGAGCATATCTTCTGGTGGGTGGCGTTGGGCGGGATTCTGATCTTCACGCCGTACTTCGCGCAGTCCAAGCACGCGCATCTGTTCATGGCTCCGCTGAACTTCCTGACCAAGCCCAAGCGAACCTCGCTGGGCGAGATGGACAAGCTCGACCTGGAGGATGCCAGCATCGAGCAGTTCGGTGTGAACAAGCTGGCCGATCTGCCGAAGACGAACATCTTTGACGGCTTTGCCTGTATCATGTGCAACCGCTGCCAGGATGTGTGTCCAGCCTATACGACTGGGAAGGAGCTTTCACCCTCGGCGCTCGAAGTGAACAAACGTTACCTGATGCGCGACAATATGGGCGGGTTGGCCGCCGGAGTCGAGTCGCCGGCGCTGGTGGGGTCGGTTATCAGTGAGTCGGCAGTGTGGGCGTGTACGGCCTGTGGCGCCTGCATCGACATCTGCCCGGTAGGCAACGAGCCGATGCTGGACATCCTGAACATTCGGCGCGATCTAGTCCTCATGCAATCGGAATTCCCAAGTGAACTGCAAGGCGCGTTCAAAGGGATGGAGCGGCAGGGCAACCCCTGGCAGGCTCCACGCGAGGAGCGCTTCAAGTGGGCCACGGGGTTGGAATTCCCCGTACCGACCATCGACGAAAACCCGAACTTTGAAATCCTGTACTGGACGGGCTGCGCGGTCAACTACGACCCACGGGCGCAGCTCACCGCGCGGGCACTGGTCAAGGTGCTGCACACGGCCGGAGTGAGCTTCGCGGTGCTGGGGGAACAGGAAAACTGCACGGGCGATGTGGCGCGGCGGGCGGGCAAAGAAGACCTGTACTATGAACTGGCAATGGGGAACGTAGAACTGCTGAACGAGGTCAAGCCGCCGCGGATCGTGGTGACGTGCCCGCACTGCTTCCACAATCTCGGCAAGGAGTATCACCAGTTTGGCGGGAACTACGAGGTCGTGCATCATACCGAGTTGATCGAAGAATTGATCCGGATGGGCAAAATCCCGGCGAACGCCAGCCCGAAGAAGATCAGCAATGTGACCTTCCACGATCCGTGCTATCTGGGGCGGCATAATGGCGTGGTTGACGCACCGCGGGCGGCGCTGGGCATGGTTACGGATGGATTGATCGAGATGCCGCGCAGCAAGCAAAGCTCGTTCTGCTGCGGGGCGGGTGGGGCGCAGTTTTGGAAGGAAGAGGAACATGGGGCAAAGGCGGTCAACATCGAGCGGTTTGAGGAGGCGAAGGCGACCGGGGCCGAGGTGTTGGCGGTAGGCTGCCCGTTCTGCATGCAGATGTTCGAGAGCGCCAAAGCCAACATGGGCGAAGGGCCGATCATCAAGGATGTGGTCGAATTGATCGCGGAAACGCTGCCGAGCCGGGAAACAGCTGCTGTCGGCGATTAGGAAGAGGTTTTGGATCAAACGCCCTCGCACTGCGGGGGCGTTTTGTTTGGGGCAGCGCAGGGGTTTCTAATCCGCTGCTATAATCAAAAATCTGTGCAGGGTTCGACAGGGAGAAGTGTATATGCCCACCGAAGTCCTGATGCCCAAATTGGGCGAAAGCGCCGTTGGTGAAGTGACGGTCGGCCGCTGGCTGAAAGCGGAAGGCGACTCCGTTCGGGAGCATGAGCCGCTGCTCGAAGTAACGACGGATAAGGTGGACACTGAAATCCCGGCTCCGGCCAGCGGAGTGCTGCTCCGGATCCTGGTCAAAGAAGGGCAGGTCGCGGGCGAAGGAGTCTGCCTGGCGCTGATCGGTGAGGCAGTGGGTGAAGCGGCGGATTCGGCGGGTGGGGAGTATGCCGGGTATATCTCACCAGTGGTGGCGCGGATGGTGGCCGAGCATGGCATCGATCTGTCGCGTGTGGCCGGAACGGGGCGTGACGGGCGCGTAACGAAGAAAGACGTGGAGATGTTCCTGGCGCAGCAGGGCGATGCAGCCGCGTCGTCCCCGCCGTCGGCGGGGCAGAACTTGCTGCGGAACCGGGCGCGCGTGCCGGTCTCGACCGACGAGACTGCGCTGACTGAGCGGCCTAATCATATTCCCCCCCGACATCCGCCGCCTCCGTTCAAGGGATTCCAAACGCAGGCCGAGCGTCTGCTGCCAGTGGAGCCGATCCCAAGCGGGACGCCGGGCACTCTGGTTCCGCTGACGGCGATGCGGCGGGCGATTGCTGAACACATGGTGCGGAGCAAATTGCAGACCTCGCCGCATGTCACCACAGTGTTCGAGTTTGACATGACGGCGGTGCTGACGCATCTCCAGGCCAATAAACCCGCATTTGCCGAGCAGGGGGTCAACCTGACGCTGACTGCATATCTGGGGGCGGCGACAGCCCGAGCGCTCCAGGCTCATCCGTATCTGAACGCGGAATGGCGCGAGGAGGGTATTTACCTGCATCATGCGGTGAACCTCGGCCTGGCGGTCTCGGTCGATGAGGGCCTGATCGTGCCCGTGATCCGGGATGCGCAAGACCTCAGCCTGATGGGGATGGCGCGGGCGATCAACGATCTGGCGGCGCGGGCGCGGAGCAAGCAGCTCAAACCGGAAGAAGTCCGGGGCGGAACCTTCACGATCAGCAATCACGGGGTGGGCGGCAGTCTGCTGGCGACGCCGATCATCAACCAACCGCAGGTGGCGATCCTGGGGATGGGGATCGTCGAGAAACGGGTCAAAGTGATCAATGACATGATCGCCATTCGGCCGTGCTGTTATGTGACGCTGACTTTCGATCACCGGGTGACCGACGGGGCGCTGGGCGATGCTTTCATGGTGACGCTCAAACGGCTGGTCGAAGGCTGGGCTTAAGGCTGGCGAATCCGTAACCTATGCTATGCTGTGAGCGGTTGTGTTCACAGATGTCTGCGATTCGTTCCCAATAAGGATGTCCTGATGAAACGACTCCTGATTGCTGCTGGAGTGTTGATTCTGGCGGCCTGCCAACCGACGAGTGAACCCACCGCTGAACTGCCTACGCTGGCGCTGCTGCCCAGCGAATCTCCAACGATAGAGGTCAGTGAAACGCCTTTTCTGATGGTGGAGTCGACGGTTTCCTCGGAAGCAACCCAACTGCTGCCGTTGATGGTGTTGACCAAGACGACCACGCCGACCAGCAGCTCGACACCGACGGCCACACGCACGCTGCGACCGGTCACGCCGCAGCCGACGCTGGAACCGACGCGCGCGGCTATCGGCACAGCAACCCAGGCGGTGCTGGAAGCCCCGCGCTTCGTCACATTCACGCCGGGGCCGGGAGCGCCTGCGGGAGCACCGCAGCAGTTCGCCGATGTCGTCATCAACGAGCAGCAGTTCCAGGAAGAGCTGACAACTCTGCTGTCAAAGTATCCCGATGTCGATCAGGCGACTATCGACTTTGTGCCCGAAGGAATCGATGTGCGGATGCGGGTCTTCGACGGCAGCGCATTCGTTTCCGGGAACGTGATGGTCTCGGTGGTGCTAACGGGGGATTTCGCCACGATCACGATCAGCAGCATTACGATTGATGGGGGGGCGCAATCTCAGTTCTTCGTGGATACAGCGACGGGGCCGTGTTTCCTGTTGGCACTGGAAACGCTGGATACGATCCTGAAGCAGCGGTTGGGACCAGATCAAAACCTGCAATCAGTGGTGATGACCGACAGTGAGATGCTTATCAGTCTGCTGGTTCCGGCTTCGTAAGGAACAGCGGGAGGTTGTGCTGGCGCGATGGAAAGGGATAAGAGCATGGGTGGTTTGTGGAAGCAGCTGGTGGTATGGTTCGTGCCGCTGTGTTTGGCTCCAGCATTGGCGCTGGCGCAGACGGGAACGTGCGATGAGCAGGTGAGCCGGGCTATCGACGCTGCGGCGTCGGCCTGTCAAGCGTTGAGACGCAACGAGGCCTGCTACGGCAACGTGAACCTGACGGCAGAGGCTCAGCCGGGGGTGGCCGATTTCCGGTTCGAGCAGGTCGGGGACACGGTGAAGGTGAGTGCGATTCAGAGCCTGACGCTCAGCCCGCTCAACGAAACGAGCGGGGACTGGGGCGTAGCGATGATGAAGCTCCAAGCGAACCTGCCGGAGACGCTGCCGGGGCAGAACGTCACGTTTGTACTGTTCGGGGATATACAGATCACCAACGCGGTGAGCGCGGAGAATCCGGATGGGTTCGCGCCCATGCAGGCGTTCTATCTGCGGGGCGGGGTGGACAGCTTCGACTGCGAATCCGTTCCGCCGAGCGGTCTGCTGGTACAGACGCCAGAGGGGGTAGGAGAGGTCACGTTCCGAGTCAACGGGGCGGACATCCGCATGGGATCGACGGTCTTTTTCCAGGCTGAGGCCGGGAAGACGATGGCGGTCAGCACGTTCGAGGGAGCGGCCTACGTGACGAGCAACGGCGGGACTCAGGTGGTGCTGCCGGGAACATGGATCGAGATGGGTTTGGATGAAGAGGACGGGTTGGTGCGGGAAGCTCCGGGACTGATGAAGGCTTATGCCAAACGATTCGATGGGTTCAGACATTTGCCGCTTGCCCTTCTGGAACGGCCGATTGAATTGGCTGATCCGCTGCCCACCGAAGAGGTGGATGCACTGAACGCGCGTATCCGGGCGGGGGAGCCGATGTGCGGGCAAGAACCCTTCCCTCCATGCGATAAGTTCCCGGATGTCCGGGATCTGCGGTCATGCGTGATGCCGCCGGGGCCGGATGATCCGCCGCTGCCGGAAGATGAGAAGCGGCCGTTCTGCGAAGAACAACCGCGAGAGGCCGGTATGCCTGTCGATGACCGGCCGTGCGTGATGCCGCCGGGGCCGGATGATCCGCCGCTGCCGGAAGATGAGAAGCGGCCGTTCTGCGAAGAACAACCGCGAGAGGCCGGTATGCCTGTCGATGACCGGCCGTGCGTGATGCCGCCGGGGCCGAATGATCCGCCGCTGCCGGAAGATGAGAAGCGGCCGTTCTGCGAAGAACAACTGCGAGAGGCCGACATGCCTGTCGATGACCGGCCGTGCGTGATGCCGCCGGGGCCGAACGATCCGCCGCTGCCACCAGATGAGACCCGGCCGTTCTGCGAGCCAGTGCCTCCGGGAGAGCCGCCCCCGCCAGACGGGTAGAGAAGAAATGAGCATCCGATCATGGCGGTACTGGCGTCAGTGCCGTCATGGTCGGACGCGGCAGATCGCGGTATTTTGACGCTGCCCGTGAAATTGGGTAGTTTTCCACGAAGTACAGCCAGATTGAAAACGTGGGGCGAATTTGGACACGACATCGCTGTGTCCGTCCCTGCGAAAGTCACCCGATGTTTCCTTCCAGCATTCTATTCCCTTTATCCCCCGATAGGTCACTGCCACAACGGCTCTCCAACGCGAGGGATAAAAAACGAGACTGTCTCAGGGCGTAGAAGGGCGGACGCGATACAACATTTCTCCCGCTTTGGAGACGTAGAGTACGCCATCGTCTTCGAGCCCCTGCCATGCGGATATATCGATGGCATCCGGGTTCTGGTAGCCGAGTGCGAGCTGCTGGCAATCCTGCCGGGAAAGTCTTGTCGCCAGAATGACCGAAGCACGTGGATACTCGATGCCAGCCTCGAAGTGCCCATCCCCGCGCACATGGGTACTGTGTGCAAGTACGCCGAGTGGGATGTGTTGGAAGCGGTACCACTGCTTGAGAAAATAGGGAAGCACGTGGTAGCCAATTTCATAGATGTATTTGCCATGCACGTGACTGACGATGTTCAGGTGCGGCGCATAAATAATCAGTTCACCCCCTTCCGCGAGTGCCGGTTCTAGCTTATACATCGCCTTACCGGCGGTCCATAATTCGGTGTACATGGGCGGCGCTTTCGATAGCACCTTCTTGAATGGTTTATCGACCCAGATAATATGCCGCTGCGATGATAAGTCGGCGGCAGCAGCCCAGGCCGCCTGATAGTCGCCAACAAAAATCCCGGCTAGATCATCCCCAATTACCACCAGAGAAACCAGCGTTATCGGCGTCGGAACATGGGCAGCAGCGGCGTGGATCATGTCTCGCACGGGGGTTTGCTTAAGGCCGATTGTGCCCCGGACGCCTGCTAAAGCCCCCAGCCAGTGCGTGACATTGATCATCTCAGGGCCGGAAATGCCTGGAAACAAATACTTGGCGCCGCCGGAAAAGCCGACGACCTCGTGCGGGAAGGTAGGCCCGACGATCAGGAGGTGATCATAAGCCAACACAGCGCGGTTGATCTTGATGTCTACATTTCCACCCAGGGTGGGATGCCAACGCTCACCGGCGATAGCCTGAATCTCTGCCTGCGTGAGCGTGCCAACGCTGACCAGCGCTGCTGCTGAATTCCAGGCATGGTTAAGCAACCCGACATGCCGGAACTGCCCGCTGCGCTGCTCTGCGGTAATGCCAACGAGGCGATTCAACTGTTCTTCGCTCAACGGCGGGTGAGTGCCAAGAGCAACCATGAAATCAAGCTGCTGTGCGTCATGCAGAATCTCGACCAGCTGCCTAAAAAGAAAGGGCAGCGGGATCGTGCGCGTGTGGTCAGGAATCAGCACCAGCAGACGCTGTCTGCTGAAGCGGCCTTCCAGCCCGGCATACAGCGTCTGCTTGACCTGGTCATCGCTCAGCACACCGGTTGCCTGGCTTGCTTGGCTGATAATCATAACTACACCCCGCTGTAGGCTGAAAAACCGCCGTCCACCGGCACGATGATCCCGGTTATAAACTGCGAAGCCGGACACAACAACCACAACATCGTGCCCAGCAGTTCCTTTGAATCGCCAAAACGTCCCATTGGCGTGTGGTTGATAATCTGCTGACCGCGTGCCGTCAAGCTGCCGTCCTCGTTGAGCAGCAGCGCACGATTCTGGTTGCCTATGAAGAAGCCAGGCGCGATAGCATTGACTCGAATCTTCGGGCTGTAGTTCTGTGCCATGTGGACGGCGAGCCACTGCGTGAAATTACTCACGCTGGCCTTCGCCGCCGAATACGCTGGGATGCGTGTTAGTGGACGAAAGGCGTTCATCGATGACAGGTTAAGGATAACGCCTTCGCCCTGTTGTGCCATGACCTTGCCAACGACCTGGCATGGCAGAATCGTGCCGATGATGTTCAGATCGAAAACGGACTCTAGGGCTTCGCCGGGCAGATCGAAAAAAGGAACCGTAGGTGTGGTCGTGGCTTGTGGGTTGTTTCCCCCAGCCGCGTTGATCAGCATATCGATCCTTCCATACCGGGAGACCACCTGCTGTACTGCGCTTTCGAGTGTTTCCCGGTTGAGGACATCGGCCTGAATTATGCAGTACGTCCCTGAACCTTTCTCCAGCGCAGCGACCAGGTCGCTGGGCAGATCGGTTTTGCGGGACAAAATTGCCACGTTCGCGCCAAGTTCCACAAGCGCTGCGGCCATTTCGCCGCCGAGCGCGCCACTTCCGCCCGTAATTACGGCGGTTTTGCCTGCAAAGTCATACCACTGCGTCAGATCCTGCCGATTCATAATGAACTCCATAGCTGATGAATGAAACTCTCACGGACATGCGACGGGTGTGTTCAGCGGGTAATCACATCTCGTAACCGCTGTTTTCCATAATCTGCGCCGTCCGATAGGCGCGTTTCGCCAGGCCATAAGCCAGATCGTGCGCCATCGAACGCGCCTCGTTCATGTCGATCAATCGCGCTTCCGCCAACCCGGACAGCCACGCAGCGCTGGCGCATCGCCATACCCTGTAGCGCGCGGAAATACTGGGAAAGGCACGGGCATCGTCGTTAAATCCGGCGGCGTTATACAAGCCCGCCGTTTCCATCACCTGATCGAAATAGCGTCGCATCCCATTACCGCTGTTGTGGAGTCACCAGGGCGGCCCGAGCAGCACGGCAGGATCGTCCGGTTGGCGTGCCACGAAATAAATGCCAGTGGTTGACAACGGTATGCCAGATTTTCCGGTGGTCGTGCTCGACTTTGCCACCATCAACATGCGGAATGCCAAGTGCTTCCAGTGGAATATCCTGCAAAAAGAGCATCTGAAAGACATAATGATCGCGAATGGTGAGCAGATCGACCGGGCTGCCGAACCGGTAGTCCGGTTCAGCAAACAGGCGCGGATCGACATGTCCATGGGGGCACACCAACGGCAAGCTTTCAATCTGTCGGTAAAGATCGTGCGCGATCTTGTTCATAGGTGGGCCGGAATCTCACTAACCTTTTCTGGTTTTATTCGCGATGCTTCTATTGTACGCCAGTTCTACGGGGCGCCCTACGGCTCGCTGTACATGAACACGGTGGGTTATAATCCTGGTTGAGCGAGCCAACGCAAAGGGTAGAAAGACGCTTTCGATGTCAGGGGAAGTCGTTATCGCTGACTATGATCCAAAGCAGCTGATCCGCCAGCGGCGCAAAATCACGGGGATATCAGCAATTCTGCTGCCGTTTACGGAGAGCGGCAAGATCGACTGGGTGGGCTTTGAACAGCACATTGAACGCACCGCACAGGTGGGGCTGATGCCTGCGGTCAACATGGACACGGGTTATGCCCATCTGATCAGCGAGGAAACGCGCATCGAGGTGCTCCAGCGCGCTGCACAGATATTAGCGGGAAGACCGTTCGCAGCGGGAGCGTACGTGGGAGATACCCCTGGAGCAGCGTTCAACCTGCGCGCATATCAGCAGCAGGTCGAGAGCATTCAACGGTATGGCGGCACGCCTGTCATCTTCCAGTCATATGGGCTGACACAGCAAGCAGATGACGCCATCATTCGCTCATACCAGGAGATTGCGGCCTTTACCGACCAATTCATCGGTTTTGAATTGGGGACGATGTTCGCGCCGTTTGGCAAAATCTACTCACTAGCAGTCTACCGGGAACTGATGGACATTCGCCCGTGTATTGGCGCAAAACATTCCTCGCTCAGCCGCACGCTGGAGTGGGATCGATTGGTACTCCGTGACCAAAACAGACCTGATTTCAAGATATTCACGGGCAATGATCTGGCGATTGATATGGTGATGTACGGCAGCGATTATCTGTTGGGAATTAGTACCTTCGCGCCGGATCTATTTGCGCGGCGCGACGCGCTGTGGGAAGAGAATAATCCTGCATTCTATGAACTGAACGACGTGCTGCAATATCTCGGTTCTTTTGCTTTCCGTGCGCCAGTGCCAGCCTATAAGCACAGCGCAGCGCAATTTCTTAAGCTGCGCGGTTGGATTGCGAGCGATCGCACACATCCGCGCAGCCCTCAACGCCCAGCGAGTGATGTGGCAATTCTGGCGGAAATTGCCGCACGGTTGCTGCCATGAGCTATCGGCGTGTTGCGCAGCTCAGGACCGCCGATGATTTCCGCAACCATCTGGAGTCCTTGGGCATCGTGATGCCTTTTGACGACGTGGTGGACGTGCCTGCGCTGGCGCAACCACTGACAGTCGCTGGACGAAACATCGGCAACCGATTCGCGATTCTGCCGATGGAAGGCTGGGATGGCTCGCCAGAGGGTCATCCCACCGAACTGGTCAGACGGCGCTGGAAGCGGTTCGGCCAATCGGGCGCAAAGCTGATCTGGGGCGGAGAGGCCGTCGCGGTGCGACATGATGGACGCGCCAACCCGAATCAACTGCTGATCAGCGAAGACTCGCTGGATGCACTGCGCGATCTGCGTGCCGAACTGGCGGGCGCGCACGAAACCCGTTTCGGGCGGACAGATGATCTGCTGATTGGTCTACAACTGACTCACTCTGGCAGGTTTTCGCGACCTAACGACAAGAAAACGCCCGAACCGCTGATTGCCTATCGCCACCCTTTTCTTGATCGACGTGTAGGTGTTGAAGATGACAGCGCAATTCTGAGCGACGAGGCGCTGTATGCGCTCATTGAGGATTTTGTTCAAGCGGCCATGCGGGCGCAGGCCGCGGGCTTCGATTTCGTGGACATCAAGCACTGCCATGGCTATCTCGGCCACGAACTGTTGACGGCGGTAGACCGCGCCGGTGATTTCGGCGGAAGTTTTGAGAACCGCACTCGTTTCTTACGCGAGATTGTGGCTGGAATACGGGCGCGCGCGCCGGGACTACATATCGGCGTGCGTCTGAGCGCATTTGACTGGGTTCCGTTCAAGCCGGGAGAAGACAGAATAGGCGTTCCCGAACCGCTTCCTGACCATTCCTATCGCTATGCTTTTGGCGGAGATGACACTGGAACCGGCATTGACCTCACCGAAACGCGCGCGTTCCTCGCGCTGCTGGAAGCGCTGCATATTCGATTGGTTTGCCTGACGGCAGGCAGCCCATACTACAACCCACACATCCAGCGCCCAGCACTATTCCCGCCATCTGATGGCTACGAACCGCCTGAAGATCCCCTCGTCGGAGTCGCACGGCAGATCAGCGTCGTGGCGCAGCTCAAGCGTGATTTTCCGTCGCTGCTGCTGGTGAGTACTGGCTATTCGTATTTGCAGGAATGGCTGCCCCACGTTGCATCGTATGCGATACGCACCGGCATGGTCGACTCGATTGGCTTAGGGCGTATGGCACTGTCCTACCCAGAGCTGCCCGCCGATGTGCTGGCAGGCGCGCCACTCAAGCGCAAACAGATATGCCGCACATTCAGCGACTGCACCACTGCACCGCGCAATGGCCTGGTATCAGGCTGCTATCCGCTCGACCCTTTTTATAAAGCACGTGAGGAATACAAATTCCTAAGTGGGCTGAAGCAAAATGCTTAACTTTCTACCCGATGCGGTGGAGATGGTGCATGGACAGCAGCGCTTGTTCCGGTATGTGTTTCAGCCTCAGACCCCGGCGGATGAAGCACCGCGCCCGTACTTTCATCCGGTATGCACGCTGCGCGGCGTGGTAGTAACGGAATTTCGCCCACCTGACCACCGCTGGCATCACGGTATTTCATTCACCATTCCTGATCTCGGGGGTGTGAATTTCTGGGGAGGGCCTACCGATATTCCTGACCAGGGCTACCGTATGCTCGCTAATCACGGTAGGGTTGTACACGTGGATTGGGACGCTGTAGATGGCATAGACAAGTTCACTCACCAACTGCACTGGTTTGATCCACAGGGCGGGCTGCTGTTGCATGAAACCCGCTGCATTCAAAGTACAGTTATGAATGATGCCACCTGGCAGTTTGACTTCTATACCACGTTGAGCAACCGCTCCGAGCAGCCGCTTGTCTTCAAAGCGTGGCGGGCGGGCTATGGCGGGTTATTCTGGCGAGGCACGCCTGCGTTTATGCGGCGCTGGTTGTCTAGCAGCGAAACGCCTATCATGGGGCGGCGCGCCCCGCGCCTGTACTACAGCAGCGATAGTGCCACGATCATTTTAGAAGATCAGCCGGAAAACCCCAACTTTCCCAATGCCTGGTTTTCGCGAGGAGATGACGAAGGCTACGTCGGCGCCTGCTTCGGCTTGTTCTATGCAAGACCATATGCGCTGAGTACGGGAGGGGTAGTCAGGCTGCATTATCGTCTGTTCATTTCCGACACGCCCCTCAGGCCGGAGGATAGCACGGCCGAGGTGTAAAGTCCACCATCACAAGGCGCCGTTCATCGCTGTATAGAATGGGTCGCCCGGCTGAATAGAACCGCGGTCTACCGGTGTGCCCCGCGCCGCCGACTTATAGAGACTGGCGATAAAGTCATAGGTGGTGCGGACGTATTTCACGCGCGTGCCTATCTCGCATCCTACTGTGAAGTCATGGAGCAGGCTGTCCCACTGCGCCGCTAACGAACCGGCATGGTCGCCTTGAATGGTTTGCCAGCCAACAAGCTTGTCACGAAACGCGGAATTCTCGGCCAGCGTGAAACGCCAGTGCGCGTTGTCGTAGCAGTAAAGGTGATCGAGTTCAATTGTGAGATGCTGCAAGTCGAGGCGGACATACGAGTCTTGGCGCGGGGACACGGCGCTGTTGGCAAAACTGCCCAGCGCGCCATTAGAAAACCGCGCATGTGCAAGCGCGACCGTATCGATTTCGACATGGCGGTCCAGCGATGCGGTAATGGCCTGCACGGACTGCCACTCCCCCATCAGCCAGAGCGTCAGATCCATCGCGTGAATGCCGAGCGTCATCGCCACGCCGCCGCCCGCTGTCGTCCAGCGCGAGCGCCATGGTTGACTGCTGTAATATGCGGCGTCCCGATACCAGAGTGTATTGCACACCGCCAGCAGAGGCTTTCCAGCATGGCCGCTGTCAATCAGTTTTTTTACATGGGCAGCCGCCGCGCCATAGCGCCACTGCACAATACTAGCGCAGATACGCCCAGTTTCCGCTTCCACAGCCGCGATCTGATCAAGTTCTGCGAGCGACAGCGCCAGCGGTTTTTCACACACGACATGCGCTCCAGCGCGCAGCCCCAACAGCGTCAGAGGCAGATGGGTGCTGGGCGGGCTGCAAATAGCGATGATGTTAGGATGCGCCGAGTCCAGCATCGCTTCGGTACTGGTAAAGGCGGCTGGGATACGATACTGGTCACAGAACATCTGCGCTGTAGTCAGCTTAGGATCGACGGCGGCAATCACCTGAGCCAGATGGGGGTGCGCGAGGATGCCTTTGACGTGCTCGTGGGCAATAGCGCCTGTGCCAATCAACGCGACGCGCAGAACCATGACCTTCTGTCCATAAAATGCTGCCCATCTTAATCTATTTGCCGATCTGCGAAAAATCGAAGTAAGATTGCAGCGTTCTTCTTTAACCAGAACCGGAAATGATCGAATATTGGTTTGATTATAGAAAAGCTTTCGGGTCGTGCCAATGAACGTTGGAGGAAACTCGTGATTCAGGTGCGCTCGTCCGAGTTAACCGGCGCGGAAGTCGCCTGGTTCGCGCCGATTTGCAGCGATGACTACGAGTTTCTCGGAGTACCAGACAATCGCCTGAAAAGCACTTTTGCCCATACGTCGGAAATCCTGCTGACGGCGGATCGCCTCGGCTACCGCAATATTCTCTGCCCTTCCTCTTATCAGGTAGGACAGGATACACTGACGTTTGCCGCTGCCATCGCGCCGCAGACGCGAAATATCAACCTGCTGACTGCTGTGCGCTGCGGCGAGCTGTACCCGCCCATGCTGGCACGCACGATTGCCACGCTGGATCACCTTTTGCAAGGACGATTGACAGTTAACATCATCTCCTCGGAGATGCCGGGCGAAGTTATGAGCAGTCGCAATCGCTACCAGCGCTCGCGCGAGGTTATTGAAATTCTCAAGCAGGCGTGGACGCAGGACCGTATTGACTTCGAGGGCGAATTTTACAGGCTGAGTTTGGCGACAACAGACCCGGTGCGACCCTATCAACAAAATGGTGGCCCGCTGCTCTATTTCGGTGGCTACTCGCCGGAAGGCAAGGACCTATGCGCCGAACACTGCGATGTGTACCTGATGTGGCCCGATACAGAAGAAAATCTACGGTCGCACATGGCAGATGTTTCCGAACGGGCTGCTCACTATGGGCGGGTGATCGACTACGGACTGCGTGTGCATGTAATCGTGCGCGAAACCGAAGCACAAGCGCGCGCTGCTGCGGCGCAGTTGGTATCCAGACTTGATGATGCGTTCGGGGCAGAAATCCGCAACCGCGCGCAGGACGCGCAGACCCTCGGTGTCATTCTTCAGCAGCAGCTTCGCCAAAACGCTGACGATGAAGGCTATGCGGAAGAGCATCTTTGGACGGGAATCGGGCGCGCTCGTTCTGGTTGCGGCGCAGCCCTGGTGGGCGACCCTGACCAGATTCTCGCCAAGATCAAGCGCTATATGGCGATGGGCATTCGGGCTTTCATCTTCTCAGGCTATCCCCATCTAGATGAGTGCAAGCTGTTTGCGCGTTACG
Source organism: uncultured Anaerolineaceae bacterium (assembly GCA_964556745.1). Classification (GTDB taxonomy): domain Bacteria; phylum Chloroflexota; class Anaerolineae; order Aggregatilineales; family Phototrophicaceae; genus CFX2. The sequence goes on along the minus strand of CAZKXW010000001.1, from coordinate 62,212 downwards.
TGCTGCCGCAGATTGAAACCGTCTCTTTGCCGCAGGTGCAAAACCGAATCCCAGCGGAGATACCGCCAACGCCGCTCGGCATCGGGCAAAGGAAGTAAACCGATGACGAATAATAATATAGCATTCTATGATCTGGATGTGCAGGGAGGCATCAGTCACTGGCTGAAGTGCGGCGTCATTACCTCGCCACTGCAACACCTGGATCAGCTTGTCCGCCCGCGCGGTTCTCCTTTTGGCAATGAAGGACGCTGGGTGATGAATTACTGGGCATGGGACGAGCGCTCCAAAAAGCTCAAGAAACGCATATACGACGCGCTCCCTCCTTTCACCTGGAAACCGCCTCCGCATGCACCATACTTGAACAGCCCCGCTGTCGAAGCCAGGCAGTGGGAATATGTCGTCACAGAGGACGACCAGGTAGTCGATTTCAGCCTGTTCAACTTCACGCCGAGTCTCATGCAGGGGTGGACATGCGCCTATGTGCAGAGCGCGCGCGTACAAACGGCAAAAGCTGAACTATTGACGATTGGCCCTGCGCGTATCTTCCTAAATGAACACCTGCACACCCACTACACCGAGACTTTCAGCTATGTCGCCATTCAGCGCATCCCTGTTGAACTGACACTGAAAAAAGGCTTGAATACGCTTTATCTACATGGTGAAATGCTCGGTTGGCGCGAAGCACGCTTGGCGCTGGGTTTGCGTTTTCTCGATCCCGACGCAGGGATTCGCTCCGGTATAGATCTCGGCGGCATCCCAGTCGAGCAGTGGCATCGGGCAGAAGCTGCCCTCAACGCACTGCATGTCAAGCAGTTTGCCTTCCCCATATTGCCCGGCAAAGTCGAGTTCAGTTCCCAGGCGCCCGCACCCGCGGAATTCGATCTTGAAGTACAACTACCAATCCCTGAAAACGTCTTTGCTCAACTTAATATACAGCAGCGCCCAAAAGGACACAGCCGTATCCTGCTTGCTCCTGGCGAAAGCGGCATTCTGCCGATTGTCACCGAAGTGACTGCCGGGATGTCCGGAATGCCGGGCGAAAACAGCCTGATACTGGAGATTCGCCCCGCCGACGGAACGCCTTTGATACTGCGCCGCGAAATCTGGGCGGGGCGCAACACTTTTAGCCGCACGCCTTACGGCGATTACGAGTCGCGCCGTCTGGAGGCGCTGCACCACCTGGCGCAGATGCCGTTTGACGTGCCGGCGGCGTTGGCGGCGTTGGAGGTGGGCGCAGTGGACTATGTGCGCTCTGAGGCAGTAGCGCTCGCCTGCCACTTCATGGAAAACCGCTACGACTGCGCCGATTTTTATGCCATTGGGCTGCTGGCACTGTTGTATCGCTATGGTCATGCCGTGCGCCAGGATGACCGCGCCCGCATTGAGGCAGCCTTCACCGGATTCAAGTTCTGGATCGATGAACCTGGCATCGACGCGATGTGTTACTTCACCGAGAATCACCAGATTCTCTTTCATGTTACTGCCTATCTCAGCGGGCAGTTGTGGCCGGATCGCGTGTTCACCAATGCGGGCTGGACAGGCAAAGTACAAATGGCGCGTGCCCGCCCACGAATCGAACAATGGATTCTGCGCCGCTTGCAGGGCAATTTCTCGGAATGGGACTCGAACGCTTATATGACGCTGGATGCGTTTGCAATGCTGGCGCTGGTAGAGTACGCCAACAGTCGCCGTTTGCAGCAGATGGCAGCCGCGTTGCTGGACAAACTGTTTTTCCTGCTTGCCTGCCAGTCGTTTCGGGGGGCACATGCCAGCACGCATGGGCGCTGTTATGTCACAGCGCTGAAATCGGCGCGGGTGGAAAACACGTCCAGCTTACAGCGGATCGCGTGGGGCATGGGCATCTTCAATGGTGAAACACGCGCTACGGGACTGCTGGCGCTGGCACGGCGCTACCGCGTTCCCGCCGTGATTCAGCGGATTGGCGCTGACGTGGACAGCGTGGTTATCACACGCGCCCGTTCGCACGCGCAGTTTCGCCCACAGTTCGATATGCGTGGGGATACGTGGGACGTGCGAACCCTGACCTACCGAACACCCGATGTGATGCTGTCGGCAGCGCTCGATTACCAGCCCGGGAGCATGGGCATTCAGGAACATCTGTGGCAAGCAGCGCTGGGGCCAGAAGCGAGCGTATTCACGACGTATCCGGGCAATAGTCAGGAACACGGCAATGCCCGGCCTAATTTCTGGGCAGGCTCCGCGCGACTGCCGCGCGTCGGTATGGTCGAGCGTACTGTGATCTGCCTGTACGCGCTGCAACCGGATGTCGGTCTGGGTATCAGCCATGCTTATTTCCCGACTGCCATGTTTGAGCAGTATGAGATCAATGGACAGTGGGCATTCGCGCGTGTTGGTCAGGGTTATGTCGCGCTGTGGGGCGATGGCGATCTATACCTGACGCCAAGTGGACGTCATGTTGCACAGGAACTTCGCAGTGCAGGTGCAGGGCGTGTCTGGCTCTGTCGAGTCGGCAGTGCGGCGCTGGACGGCTCGTTCAAGGGCTTCCAACAGAAATTGTTGGACACCCGTCCCAGTGCCAGGGGAACAGCCATCGAATGGAAAACTCCAGAGGGCCGGGTACTTCAATTTGGCTGGATGGGGCCGCTGCTGGTTGACGGGCAGGTGGAAAACTGGGACGATTTTCCGCACTATGAGAACAGCTACACCTATACGCCGATGGGCGCCGCGGAGATGGTCATTAAGCACGCTGGCGAGTCGCTGCATATCGACCTGTGGCGAGGCAAGAGCGTAGGTATTTCTTAATCAACCGCTTTTTGCGCACGCCAGAATTGTGTAGCATAATCGGCGGCCATAGCACAGGCGATAATGATTTCATGTTAAATTGCACAATAGGTTTTGTTGCGGTTATTCGTACAACTTTCGATGTTCCACTTGCTCAGCAGTTGGTTGAGCAAATGCGGTTCGCACTTGCTGACCAGGGTTATACCCTTATTCACCCCTCAGTGGTGACGACGCTCGATGAAGCGAAAGCCGCAGCCGCACAGCTTACGTCTGCGTCAATTGACCTGCTGCTTGTTTTTCAGGCAACCTTTGCCGATAGTTCAATGGTGCTGGCTCTGGCAGAGCAGATTGACGCGCCGCTGCTGTTGTGGGCCGTGCCGGAAGCGGCAACAGGTGGACGGTTGCGCCTCAACTCCCTGTGTGGCGTCAATCTGGCGGGACATGCGCTGACTCGCGCAGGCTACCGCTATGCCTATGAATATGCCTATCCGACCGACGTGGTAGCGCTGGAAAAGCTGCGCGCGCAGGCGACTGCCGGGCGTGTGCGCCGTCAACTGCGTGGTTCACGCATCGGTCGCGTCGGCGAAAATCCGACCGGGTTCGAGACCTGCCTTGTCAACCGCTCTGGCCTGCGCGGTCAGCTAGGTGTAGATGTGGTTGATGTCGACTTGCGCCAACAGGTTTTTGAGCCGGCGCGCGCTGTGCCTGATGCGCAAGTCGATGCTGCCGTCGCCCGCCTTGACGGTCGCGTTGCCGGACTCTCCGACCTCGATGCGAGGGCGACACGGGGCACGCTGCGTACCTACCTTGCGCTCAGCCATCTGGCGCAGACGGAACGTTTGCTAGGTATGGCGGTGCGCTGTTGGCCGGAATTCTTCACTGAACTCGGTTGCGCGGCGTGCGGCGCCATGTCGATGCTCAGCGATGAGTTGGTTCCTACAAGCTGCGAAGCGGATGTCAATGGCACCGTTACGCAGTACATCCTTCAGTTGATCAGCGGCGAACCTGCTTTCGGCAGCGATATTGTCTCGCTTGATCGCGACCTCGACGCCCTGGTGATCTGGCACTGTGGACTTGCGCCGCTGTCGATGGCGGACTCTCAAGTTCAGCCTGGCGTCACCATCCATTCGAACCGCAAACTACCCCTGCTGATGGATTTTTCGCTCAAACCCGGAGTCGTCACGGTCGCTCGGCTGAGCGAAGCCACAGGCACGTTCCGCCTCGTGATTGGGCGGGCGGAGATGCTGCGCGGGCAAAAACCATTCTCCGGCACTTGCGGCTTTCTGCGTTTTGAACGCGGCGCCGCCGCCATTCTAGACTGCATTCTTGCTGAGGGACTAGAACATCATATTTCCCTCACTTATGGCGACCATCGCGCCACACTCCTGGCGCTGGCGCATATGCTCGATTTGCCGGTATTGCAGTTGTGATTAAGGAGGAAACTCACATTCACACGAACAGTCTCACCTGTTGATTCTCAAGGAATACTCTAGTCAGGAGATTGAATGATGAAACGATTGGTTACTCTTTTCTTGTTGGCAATGCTGATGCTGGGTGCGTTGGGCGCTCATGCACAGGACGCGGTTGAACTGCGAATCGTGTGGTATTCGGATGGCAACGAAGGCGAAGTGATCCGCGAACTCCTGGATCGCTTTGAAGCGGAAAATCCTGATATTACTGTCGTTCTGGACGAAGTGCCGTATCAGACCGTTCTTGAGCAGCTTCCGCTCCAGGTCGAAGCTGGCGAGGCGCCGGACATGGCGCGTGTGACAGCAGGTGAGCGCTATCGCGGTTTCTATCTCGATCTGCGCCCCTATGTTGCCGATCCTGCCTACTGGGATGCCAGCTTCCCGGCCGCAACGCTGCAATGGCTGCGTGAAGCCGGCGAAGAATCCGACGCCCTGTATGGCTTCCCCAACCAGTTCACAGTAACCGGACCTTACATCAACCGCACCCTGTTTGAGCAGGCTGGCGTCGCCGTTCCCAGCGATACCAATGACGCCGTGACCTGGGGCGAATGGACCGAGGCGGCGACAGCGGTTGCCAAGGCCATCGGTGAAGGCACTTACGCAATCGCCATTGACCGCAGCGGTCACCGTGTTGCTGGTCCTGCCTTCAGCGAGGGCGCGGTCTATTTTGATGAAGAAGGCAATGTCACAATCGATACCCCCGGCTTCCGTTCCTTTGCGCAGATCATGATCGATTGGCACACCAACAACCTCACACCTCTCGAGGTCTGGATTGGATCAGGCGGGACGTATGCTGCGGCTGCGCCTTATTTCATCAATGGGCAGTTGGTGTTCTACATGTCCGGCAGTTGGCAGATCGCCAACTTTGCCAACAACATTGGCGACGCGTTTGACTGGGAAGCCGTTCCGAACCCGACCGGTCCTGGTGGCAGCACAGGTATGCCCGGCGGTACGGCGATGGTTGCCTTTGCGCAGACTGAACATCCCGAAGAAGTCGCGCGGGTGATGGATTACCTGGCGAGCACCGATGTGTATCGTGAATTTGTCGAGCGCACCCTGTTCATCCCCGGACATCAGGGGCTGGGCGAACTCAACTATCAGACCGAGCTTCCTGCGGCTCAGCAGGCGCTGAATATGTTTGCCTCTGAAGCGCTGCACATCAGCGATCAGGCATATCAGCTCCAGTTTGGCCCGGCGGCTTTTGCGATCAACAATCCGGTGCGTGATCGTCTGACGCAGGTCATCACCGGCGAACTGACGCTTGATGAAGCGATTGTCCGCATTCAAGAAGACATTGATGCGGCACTGGCGGCTGCCCAGGCTGGCTAAATCCTCTGGGCGCTTCCACTCTGGTGGGGCAGGGTAACCACTCTGCTCCACCAGCCATTCTTTAAGGAGGTGAACCGCATGGCTTCATTACAGCGCTCACTGACACGCGGAAAAACCGGCTGGTCGCGCTTTTCTCCTGCGGTACTGTTTCGTCCAGTTGTCCGGTTTTTAGACACTTTTTACCAGATTTTTATCAATATCATTGATTTTGTGATGCACCCGCTCCAGAACATGCTGGGCGTGCGTGGTATGGCCTATGTCTTTGTGCTGCCCAATTTATTGATTTTTGGTATTTTCATCCTTTTGCCGATGCTGCTGAATTTCTATTACGCCTTCACCGGCAGCACCAACCTCTATCCCGCAGACCGCCCCTTCGTGGGAATGGAGAATCTCAATCGGCTCTTCTCATGCGGGAATTTCCTGGACCCCAACTCCTGCGAGATCGATGTGTTCTGGCGCGCCGTATCCAACACCGGTGGGTATGTCGTCTTCCAGGTCTCGATCATGATTGTGATGTCGCTGATTTCGGCATTGGCCTTGAATCGCAGGCTTGCCGGACAGGGCTTTTTTCGTGGTGCCTTCTTTTACCCCGTGCTGCTCTCTCCGGTAGTGGTTGCCCTTATCTGGAAGTGGATACTCCAGCAGGATGGCCTCCTGAACGCGCTCGTTGTTAGCCTCGGCGGGGAGCGTGTCGGTTTCCTGCTTAATCCCCAATGGGCGCAGGTGTGGGTCATTGTCATCAGCGTCTGGGCACAGATGGGTTTTTATACGCTGATCCTGCTGGCAGGCCTGCAGGCGATACCCAGCGAGTTGTATGAAGCAGCCGCGATTGACGGCGCGAACCAGATGCAGTCGTTCCGCAGCATCACCCTACCGATGCTCATGCCCACCATGTTCGTGGTGACGGTGCTGTCACTCATTCGCGCGGTGCAGGTGTTCGATCAGGTCTATGCGCTGACGGGCGGCGGCCCTGGTACGGCGACAACCTATATGGTGCAGTATATTTACGACGTCGGGCTTTCCAGCCAGACCAACCAGTACGGCATTGCATCCGCCGCATCGCTGGTGATGGCTTCTTTCCTGCTGATCCTCACCACGATCCAACTTCGCTTAGGGCGCAGCAGCGAGATCACGTAGGGGCAGATTATGCGAACGGTGCTGGATTATCTCACCAATACGCGCGGGCGCAAACGTCTCCACTTCACCGATTGGCTCACCTATTTTTACCTGCTGCTGGGTACTGTTCTGATGTTTGGCCCTGTGATTTGGCTCATCATGTCTTCGTTCAAGCCGCAGTCGGAAATCCTACGCTTTCCACCGCGCTTTCTGCCCTACCGGCAGGAAACTGTAACCGTGCCCGGTTACGACGCGCCGCTGCAATTGTTCGATGTCATTCTGGAAGATGGCACCACCCGCCGCCTGGCACAGGTCCGACGCATCGGCATCGAAGCCCACATGATCGATCCGGCCATCCCGGAAGAGATCATCCGCGTGAATATCGCCAACCGGACACCCGTCGAATCCGTCTATTTTGGCTTGGAAAATTACCGGGAAGGCGTTGAGAGTTTCAACTTCTGGACGTATTTGCGCAACAGCGTGGTAGTGACGGTGGTCGCAACTATGGTCACGCTGCTGGTCAACAGTATGGCAGCATTCGCGCTGAGCAAATATCAATTTCGCGGCAGAGATACCATCCTGTTCATTACTATTGCCACGCTGATGGTACCGCTGTCGGTGATCCTGGTGCCGGTATTCCTGGTCATCAGCGAGGTTGGCTGGACTAATGATCTACTGGGCGTGATTATCCCCGGCGCGGCTACCCCCACCGGCGTGTTTCTGCTGCGTCAGTACATGCTGACTATACCGGATGAACTGCTCGATTCCGCGCGCATCGATGGCGCAAGCGAATGGCGCATCTATTTACAGATCATATTGCCCCTCGCCCGTCCGGCCTTGGCGGTGCTGACAATCTTCTCGGTTATGTGGCGTTGGAATGACTTCCTCTGGCCCTTGATCGTCCTGAGCCGCAGCGAACTTTTCACACTGCAAGTCGGGTTGAACTCGTTTCAGGGTGAACTGAATGTCCAGTGGAATCTCATCTTAGCCATGACGGTGCTTACGCTGCTGCCGATCACCTTTGTGTTTGCCTTCTTGCAGCGCTATATCACCACTGGCATCGCCACTACAGGTATGAAATGAATGGAGGAGAGTATTGTGAAATTTTTCCTGGATAGCGCCATCGTCGATGAAGTGCGCTACGCGCTCGAACTCTGGAATATCGATGGCGTGACGACTAATCCGCGCCATGTGCAGGCTTCCGGTAAACCGTTTCTGACCGTCATACAGGAAATCGGCGCGTTGGTCGCTGGAACAGATAAGACCGTCTCCGTGCAGACCAACCCTGCCAATCACAGCGATTACCGTTTGATCGTTGAGGAAGGGCGCAAACTTGCCAAACTGTCGCCCAACTTTGTGATCAAGATGCCATCAACGGAGCATGGCTTTAAGGCGTGCAGCATCCTCAAGCAGGAAGGCATTCGCTCTAACCTGACGCTGTGTTTCTCGGCGATGCAGGGGCTTCAGGCGATGCGAATGGGCGCCTTTTATGTCTCGCCTTTCGTCGGATGGAAAGAAAACAACGCTGAAAATACCGATCAGTTCGTTGATGATCTCATTGCCATCCGTGACAACTTCAACTATTCAACCGAAATTTTGATCGCAGCAGTCCGCAATGGTCGCCAGATCACTTATGCGGCAGCAGCCGGCGCTGACATTGTCACTGCCGGTCTTGCCGTCTACCAGGAAGCCTTGATGCATCCCTATACAGACATGGGCTTGAAGAGATTCCAGGAGTTCTGGGATAAGACCCCTTACGAATAGAGACCGCTTGTATGGCGCCCCTTCTGGCTGTCGGGACTGACTGGGACACAAAGCGCTTTGCCTTGCGCGCACAGTTGCAGCAGCTTCTTGGTGATATGCCGTCGCTGTTCCTGCCCGACGTGCAGGTGCTCAGCCGTCAAGAACGCGAAGCCTGCCTCGTTGAACGATTTGTCTTTGAGAACGGCGCAGGCGCGCAGGTTTATGGTTATCTGCTCATGCCGACTCACTTGTCCGCTCCTGCCCCGGCCGTGCTCTATTTGCATCTGCACGGCAGCAAATATCACCTCGGCAAAGAGGAACTGTTTGAGACTGCGATCAGCGGAACTGCCCCCGGCCCTGCGTTGGTACAGCAGGGTTACGTCGTCATGACGATTGATGCTTATGCATTCGGCGAGCGTCAAATGCAAGGACCGGCTGGCAGCGCGGAAACCGGGGTGGAAACCGAACAGGCATTGTTCAAGCATTTTGTCTGGCGCGGCGCTACCCTGTGGGGCATGATGCTGCGTGATGATCTGCTGGCGTTGAATTACTTGCTGAGCAGGCCTGAAGTGGACGCCAATCGGGTCGCGGCAACCGGCATGAGCATGGGCGGGTCGCGGACGACCTGGTTAGGGGCGCTGGATGATCGAGTACAAGTGCTTGTTCCCGTCGCACAGATGACACGATACCGCGACTTCGCCGACACGGGGCGGTACAATCTGCACGGTATTTATTATTATCTACCTGCATTTTTCAAGGCAGGCATTGATATGGAGCATCTGGTCGCCCTGGCTGCGCCGCGACCGCAGGCAGTCCTGATCGGCGACCAGGACCCGCTTTCCCCGATCCAAGGGGTATACACTATTGCAGATTTTGCCCAGCATATCTACGCATTGTATGGCGCGGCGGCGCACTTTCAGCTCATGGTGGAGCGGGGAGCAGCGCACAAGTACACACCTGCCATGTTCGCCGCTATGCTGGGTTTTTTGAATCAGCACATGAAGGGCTAAAACTGTGAGCAAACAACCGAAAATCGTGATGATTGGCGCAGGAAGCGCAATTTTTGGGCTGGGCGCACTGGCGCGGGTGATGCAGTCGCCGCGGCTGAAAGGTTCCGAACTGGCGTTAGTGGATATTGATGCGGAAGGGCTGCGGACGATGCATCGCCTGGCCGATAAGATGAATCAGGCTTGGGATGCCAACATGACCATCACCAGTTCGACCGAACGCACACAGGTGATGTCCGGCGCGGATTTTGTGATTGTGTCAATCCAGGTCGGTCCGCGTGAAACAGTGTGGGAGATGGATTGGAAGATTCCGCTCCGCCATGGCGTGCGCCAGCCCTACGCAGAAAATGGTGGTCCGGGAGCTTTTTCGCACACTGCGCGGAATCTGCCCGTCATCATTGACATCGCGCGGGATATGGAACGGTTGTGCCCCAATGCATGGTATCTTAACTTGACAAACCCGCTGATTCGTCTCAGCTATGCGATACATCGCTATACCAAAATCAAGGTGCTGGGGCTGTGCCATCAACTGCTGTGGGGCTACGCAATGGCTGGCGCTGTTCTGGCGGATCGCTGGGGAATTCATGTGCCGGAGCATTTCCATGTTCATACGGACGCCGATAACATGCCCAACTTCATCCCAGTGGCGATGGCAGCAGTCGAGCACATGGATATCAAAGCAGCAGGTATTAACCACTTCTCGTGGGTCTACGATATTCGGGATAAACAGACCGGCGAAGATTTGTATCCCCTGCTCCGTGACCGCTGGCTCAATCATTACCGCAAGGATTTTGAGCCGCTGTCGCGCGAAATGTTCCAGATTTTTGGGCAGATGCCCACCGCGGGCGATAGTCACATGTGTGAGTATCTGGGATATGTCAGCGATCCGGTCACCAAACCCTGGGAAAAGTATCAACTGCGCCTGCAAAGTTGGGAAGGCAATCGCCGCCGCCGCGCCGAACGCTGGCGTATCGCTCATTCGATTGTCAACGGCGACATGTCCGTCGACGAACTCAAGAATCTGCGCCGTTTCTCGATCTTGGAGGAGCCTGTCCCTGAAATCGTCGCAGCGATGACCTTCAACGATAATTACTACAGTCATCAGCTCAACATTCCTAACAACGGCGGCCTTATCCCCAATCTGCCTGCCGACGCCATTGTCGAAGTACCAGGGATTATTTCCGGCGCGGGCGTGCAGGGATTGGCATCGCCGCCGCTTCCCAATGGCATTGCCGAATTATGTCGCCGCGAATTGGTGCGCAGCGCGCTCGTCGTTGAAGCTGCCGCGACCGGGGATCGTGATCTGGCGCTGCAAGCACTGCTTTTGGATCCAATGATCACTGACATCGATACCGCGCGCGCCATCCTCAAAGACCTGCTGCACGAGTTCGCCGAGTATCTGCCGCAGTTCTCCCGCGACAAGGAATTTACGGTATAGCTGGCATGGTCTCTTTGGAACAGGCGTCCACCAATTTAAGCTGCACGGTTGAGGGCGGTTCACGAACTGCCCTATGAAAATGTCATCTACCCTGAGTGATTGGACTGCGCCAGCCCTTGTATGACGGCGCCTCCTGTTCAAACGGCTGCTCATGAGAAGAGCATTCGCACGCCGATGACCAGCAGGATAACAAGGACGATCCGGCGAAAAACCACCGGGTTGATGTAGCGATCGATCCAGAAGCCCGTGAATGCGCCTAACAGGATCATGGGCAGCGCCAGCAGATAATTCTGAACGACTTCGTTGGTGTAATGCCCGGCCACAAAGTGCGCGACGACGACGCTGAGACTGTTAACCATGAGCAGCAATTGCAGGTTGGCTTTGAATCGCTGCGGTTCCCATTTCTGGCTCAGTCCGTAGATGACAAACGGCGGTCCGCCAGTGTTATACGCGCCCCCAAGCATCCCCGACAGAAAGCCAAATCCATAACTCCAGTTCGGATTCTTGAACGGTGGCAGCGGCAGCGTGAAGAAACTAATGGCGACGTAGGAAATCAACACCAGTCCCAGCACGGTGAGAATGACCTGCTCATCAAGCTGCGACAAGGCATAGATGCCGATGGGAATGCCCAGCAGCGACCCCACCATCAATCGCCACAGCCCGCGTGCCTGGAGTGACTGGCGGTAGCGCACCAGCATGATGAGCTGGGTGGTAATTGCCATCAGCGCAACGAGAGAAGCTGCTGTGAGCGGGTCCAGAATCTCCACCAGCAGCGGCATCGCGATGAGCGCCAGGCCTGAACCAGAGATTGCCTGTGTGAGAATGGCTAGGAAAACAATAATCGCAACTGCGATACTTGGCGTCATAAAACTGCCACCCGCACATGCCACTGTCCACCATCCAGAGTGCCCCCGGAGACGGGGGTACTATCGTCTGTTATCACCACAAAATCAACATCCCGGTACAGCAGCGTGTAGCCACGGTGGAGGCAGTTTGCGCTCGCCGTCCAGCAGTCAGCACTGCGCTGGAGGCTGAGCTGCACTGCCGTGTAGCTGCCCTTCTGATAATCGAGGCTGATACCGTCATCTTCAATCAAAATGAACGACGAGTCGGCTCGCACGAAGGCAAGGATTTCGCGCGCGTCATCGGGGTGTTCGCCAACATACCGCATACAGCCGCCCAGCGGCAGAATGCCGCCGTCGGCGACAAACAGCGGAATCTGTTCAAGCGGCGCAGACACCTCGATTTCGCTGCCACCCTGATACCACTGCCTCGAATGGAAATCGCACCACCAGCGCCCTGCTGGCAGATACACCCGCCGGGTGCGCGCCCCTGGTTCCAATACCGGTGCGACCAGCACATGGCTGCCCAGCAGAAAATCGAAGGACTCCGTCTGGCAGCGCTTGTCTTCCGGGAAGTGGTAGACCAGTGGGCGGATGATAGGGTGTCCGGTTTGATGCGCTTCAAAAGCAAGCGTGTAGAGATAGGGAAGCAGGCGATAGCGGAAGCGGAACAGGTTTTGAATGATTGGAAGCACACTCGGATGCATCCACGGCTCGTTGACCGTGCCATCGGTATTCCACGAATGGATGGTGAACCGCGGGTGGAAAATGCCGCACTGCACCCAGCGTACAAACAATTCGGGATCGGGCGCGGGGCCGAAAAACCCCCCAACATCATGCCCGATGTTAGGAACACCGGACAGCGATAGACCAAGCCCCATTGGGATGTTGTAGCGCAGGGTGTGCCACGATGTTTCGTTGTCGCCTGACCATGTCTGCACATAGCGCTGAATTCCAGCGGTGCCGGACCGCGACAGGACGAATGGACGCAGCCCCGGATGCGACTCACGGGTAACCTCGTAGGAGGCGCGTGCCATCAGCAGTGTTTGCAGGGGGCGCGCTAAACCAGCTCGAATCGGTTTGCCGAAACCGTCACAAACAGCATCGTCGTCCCACAGGCCAAATTCATTATTATCGTTCCAGAGGGCGTCAATACCGTAGGCGAATAGTGCCGTTTTAATCTGCTCTTGCCACCACTTGAAACCAGCAGCGCTGGTGAAATCGATATACGCGCCGTCAGCGCTCTCATAGGCCGCCCCACTCCAGAAGCGCGTACTGGCCGGTTTCCCGCCGTCAGGATCGCGTATGAAGCCGCCTGCTGCTTGCACCTGCTCATATTGGGGATGCGTCGTCAGTAGATAGGGTTTGATGTTCGCTGCCAGACGAATGCCAGCGGCGTGAAAGTCGTTTACCATGTCCTTTGGAGACGGCACACGACTGTGATTCCAGGTGAATACATTCCGTCTTCCCTCGCTGTCGGTTGTGTAGCCAGACGACAGGTGAAACAGATCACAGGGAATATCATGCTCCTGGCAGAGGCTGATGAACTGGCGCAGCTGTTCCTGCGCGTTTGCCGCCTCGGTATAGCTCATCGTTGAGCCGAGGTAACCAAACGCCCAGCGCGGCAGCAGCGCTGGACGACCAGTAAGCTTCGTGTATTTTTCAATGACAGCTTCAATCGTTGGCCCATAGATGAAGTAGTAATCGAGGTCGCCGTCGTATGCCATCATCAAGCGATAATTGCCCCATAAAGCATCAATCTCTTTGCCCAGATCGAACACTGTCGTGGCAAGATTATCGTAGAACAGGCCATAGGCGATGTTCAGCTGCGGAATGAAGGTGATGTAGAAGGGAATATGCTTATAGAGCGGGTCACTTGTTTCCGCGTTATAGCCCAACGCATCGATGTTCCGCATTTCCAGTCGCATCCCCCGTTTGTCGAGCAGACCGGAACGCTCTCCAAAACCGAAGTAGTGTTCATCATTGCGCCGCTGGAGGTAATGATAAATGGCCTGTCCCGTCCGATCATAGCTGTAGGCACGCCGCTGGAGGTCGGCGGCGATAGGGATACTGGCGCTGGTGTACCATTCAAGATGTCCATCGGTGAGATCGAGCGTGATTTTGAGATGTTCGGTCTCTAGTTGCCAGTGACCATCGTGCAAGACGGTTTGACACTCCGGGGTAGAGAAAGGGGACAGATCGTCTCTCTGGCGACCTTCCACCGGCGTGTCACCATCCTGGGCTACCACGATCCATGTTCGATCCAACCGGGGATGCCCATCTGGCATGTGCTGGACGCGCACCATATCCTGTTCGAGGATGCTAATCTGGAAACTTTCCCCGCGCTCGCCCGTGAAGCGAAACACGGGACTCGCGGGGATTGACTGAGTAACCTGGAGGTTGCGCAGTGAGGTCAGACGCATATCCGCTTGCCCTTGGTTGAATTGCGCGTCTGAAAGTATAGCAGGACGATAATCAGTTGCCCACGCGATACCCCCAAGCATCCAGGGCCGTCGCGTCAAAACGAGCGGGGAGAGAGAATCGCTGAGAAAAAGGTGCGGTTAGTCGTGTGTTTCGGTTGTGGGATGCGGCAGAGTCCCAACCACGGTTCATCCAGTGAGTCGAGCAGCATTTCCCTGTGCCACGCGGTGAAGTGATCGTAGTCGATAGGAAAGCGGCGCGGGGAAGCCGCGACCGCTTTAGCGGACAGGATGCGATTCACCTGGTCAACGTCTCGACCAGTGATGTAGGCCTTTTGTGAGATCATCGGAAAGAGATGCCCAGTCCAACGAGATTGCGGCCGCACCTGAACTGTTGAAGCTGCTGTTCATCAAGGGCTGAATCGTCACGGTCGATGTGCTGAACTGTCAGAAAGCCATCGCCCAGACCGTGATCGAGATTATGTGTTCGCGCTCAAAGCCAACCATTCGCAATTACATCAGGATTCGATTGCCTGGTTTGACTGGGCGCGTAAATGCGATTTTCGTGATGTCCCCCACGGTTTCCATGTGACGCTCCACATGGCACACAGACGGCTGGAGATTCGGCGTTGCTGGGCGATCCATGACCCGCCAAACCCGTTACCTTAGCAGTGACTTGACCGCCTGCCACCGGAATAAATGTGGTCAATAGACCGCTGATATGGGGTGGAGCACCGCAGCATTTACTCTAATGAATGAGATTTTATCTCATTGACGCTGCGATAAGGAAGAAACACCCCTTTTTTTCGTGAAATTTGTCACTCATGATGTTGAATCCTTTTCCTATTATTTAGAAGATAGTCCAGAAGCATACGATGACACAAGGTGATTTCTATGGATGCATTGACAATTGCGCGTTTGCAGTTTGGCATTACCACAATCTACCATTTCTTCTTCGTCCCGCTTAGCCTGGGGCTTTCTATTCTTGTTGCCCTGATGCAGACGATCTATGTAATCAGGAAAGACGAACGCTACAAACAGATGGCGAAGTTTTGGGGGAAGCTGCTGCTCATCAATTTCGCGATGGGGGTGGTGACTGGTATTGTCCAGGAGTTCCAGTTCGGCATGAATTGGTCGGAATACTCCCGTTTTGTCGGGGACATCTTCGGCGCACCGCTCGCAGTGGAAGCCTTGGTTGCCTTTTTCATCGAGTCAACTTTTCTGGGTGTGTGGATCTTTGGGTGGGATAAACTCTCAAAGCGTGTCCATCTGGCATCGATCTGGTTGGTCGCTTTTGCCGCCAATGTCTCCGCCTTCTGGATTCTCGTTGCCAATTCCTTCATGCAGAACCCAGTTGGTTATCAGATTGCCGAGAGCGGTCGCGCGGAGATGACCGACTTTTTTGCGGTGATCACAAACCCGAATGTCTGGTTGCAATTTCCCCATGTCGCGTTCGGTGGTCTGACAACCGCTGCGTTTTTTGTTCTGGGAATTAGCGCTTTTCACTTGTTGAGGAGCCAACAGAATCGGGAAGCATTCCTTGCTTCGACGCGCATTGCCCTGATCGTGGGCACGATCGCTGTGCTGATGACAATGGGCTTTGGACACGCGCAGGGGCAGCGCATGGCAGACACCCAACCAATGAAACTCGCTGCTGCCGAAGGGCTGTGGGAGTCAGAAGACCCAGCAGGGTTGTCAATGTTCCAGATCGGTAATGAGGCGGAACGGACATCCGTCTTCAATCTGCGTATTCCTTCCTTGCTCAGTTTCCTGTCCTATAACACCCCAAACGGCATGGTACAGGGGATCAATGATCTGCAAGCACAGTATGAACAACAGTACGGTCCCGGCGATTATGTCCCGCCGGCGATCTGGCTGACCTATTGGAGCTTCCGCGCAATGGTTGGTGCGGGTGTGCTGATGTTCCTGCTCGGCTTAGGCGGCCTCTTCCTATTGCTTAGGAACCAGTTCGCCGCAGGCAAGGGCAAATGGCTCCTGCGCTTGCTCATTCCAGCGCTGGTACTGCCCTATCTCGCGAACAGTACCGGTTGGATGCTCACCGAAGTTGGCCGACAACCGTGGATCGTCCAGGGATTGATGACGATTGATCAGGCTGTATCGCCCAACGTCACGCCCGAAATGCTGCTCATTTCGCTCATCGGCTTCACGCTGCTGTATGGTGTGCTGATGATCGCGGACATCTATCTGCTTCAGAAATTTGCGCGGCAGGAACTGGATGGCGACTCGCAGATTCCCTGGACAGGCAAATCTGATGTACTCACACCAACCGATACCACGCCGCAGTACAAGGGCGCATACTAAAGGGGAATGCTCATGGATCTGCAAACCTTATGGTTCATTCTGATTGCGGTTCTCTTCACAGGTTTCCTGTTCCTTGAAGGTTTTGATTATGGCGTTGGCATCCTGCTTCCGTTTGTTGCCAAAAACGATCGGGAACGACGCATGGTGATCAATAGCATCGGGCCTGTCTGGGATGGGAACGAAGTATGGCTGCTCACCGCAGGCGGCGCGATGTTCGCGGCTTTTCCGAACTGGTATGCCACGCTGTTCAGTGGGTTCTATCTGGCGCTGTTCCTGATCCTGATGGCGCTCATTCTGCGCGGCGTGGCCTTCGAGTTTCGCAGTAAAGATGCCAGTCCCCGTTGGCGTGCCTTATGGGATGGCGCGATCTTCCTCGGTAGTTTCCTCCCTGCGCTGCTGTGGGGCGTTGCGTTCGGCAACATCTTACGCGGTGTGGCCTTGGACGCCAGCATGACCTACGTCGGTAGTTTCTTCGATCTACTCAATCCTTATGCGCTGCTCGGTGGTTTGGTCACACTGACTCTATTCATTCTGCACGGCGCATTGTTCCTCGATCTGAAAACGGGAGAAGAGGTGCGCGCTCGCGTTACACAGGTGGCTCGGCGTGTCTGGTTGCCTGTTGTGGTGCTTGCCGTTGGCTTCGTCGTCTATACGGCTGTCGAAACGGACATCCTCGAACGCCTGAATGTCGCGAATGTGGGTGGGTTGGTGCTGGCAGTCGCTGGACTGCTGGCAGCGGGGTATCTGATGTTCAATCGGCGCATCGGGTTGGCATTTGCCAGCACCGGCATGACCATTATCGGCGTGGTGGCGCTGATCTTTGGTACGCTCTTCCCCCGTGTGATGCCTTCCAGCCTCGGCCCTGCGTATGATCTGACGATCTACAACGCTTCGTCCAGTGCCTACACTTTACAGGTGATGACGGTGATTGCCCTGACGATGGTCCCTATCGTCCTGCTGTACCAGGCGTGGACCTATTGGGTGTTCCGCAAGCGGCTCACTGCTGAATCGCACCTTGAGTATTAGCCACGACCTCCGCAGCATCGCGACTCCTGACGTTTCCCCTTTGCGTCGGGAGTCGCGGGCTTTGTCCTGAACGGTGAAGAATAACGAATGACCGCCCCGCCGCACTCACGGCGCAGCTTGGATGCACGTCTGATCGCAGACTTGCGTTCTCAGCCTGCCGCCCGCCGCCTTTTCTTATACACTATCAGTGCCCAGAATGCGGTCGGGCTCCTGGTCATCGCGCAGGCTTTTGTTCTTAGCCGCATCATTGATGATGTTTTTCATGGGCAGCAATCCTTAAAAGACGTGATGCCTTCCCTGATTGGCGCATCGGTGATTGTGCTTATGCGGGCGACTTTGACCTTCGCCGCCACACAATCCGCTGCCCAGATGGCGGTTATGATAAAGCAGCATTTGCAGGTGCGTGCCCTCCAGCGGTTGACTGCTCTAGGTTCGACCTTTACCCGCGCCGAACGCAGCGGTGATCTCGCGCTCAGCTTGACGGATGGAATTGAAAAGCTGGATAGTTACTTTCGCGAGTACCTTCCGGCAATGGTGAACGCATTCTTTCTGCCGCTTGTCATCCTCATCTTCGTCGCGCCATTCGACCTGCTGACGTTTTTCGTCCTGCTGACTACCGCCCCGCTGATCCCACTCTTCATGGCACTGATCGGAATGGCGGCAGGATCACTGGCGAGACAGCAGTTCATGCAAATGCGACTGCTCGGTGCGCACTTTCTCGACGTAATGCAGGGCATGATCACTCTCAAACTGTTCAACCGCAGCGCGCATCAGACCGAAACGATCCGGCGAATCACCAACAGATTTCGAGAGGCGACAATGCGTGTGCTGCGGGTGGCGTTTCTGTCAGCATTCATGCTGGAACTGCTGGCGACTCTCAGCGTGGCGATTGTCGCTGTAGAGATCGCTGTACGGCTGATCGATGGCTACATTGCCTTTCAGCCAGCCCTGTTTCTTTTGCTGCTCGCCCCGGAGTTCTATCTACCGCTGCGTACACTGGGCGCGCGTTTTCATAATGCCACCGAAGGGAAAGCCGCCGCTGAGCGGTTATACCAGGTGTTCGACGTGCCGCTGCCTGCGCCTGGTTCCATCGCAGCCATCCCGCAGCGAATGCATATCCGCTTTCAGAATATTCATCTTGCTTATGAGCAGGGTGGGCGACCTATTCTGAACGGGGTCACATTTGAGATACAACCAGGCAACCTGACCGCGCTGGTTGGTGTCAGCGGTGGAGGGAAAACAACCTTGGCACACCTGCTGCTGCGTCTGCTGAAACCAGATGAGGGCAGAATCACCGTTGATGGCATTGACCTTGAATCGCTTATGCCGGATGTATGGCGGCGGCACCTGGGCTGGATGTCGCAATCGCCGTATATCTTCAATGACACAATTGCCGAAAATATCCGCTTCAGCCGTCCCGACGCCGGGATGGACGATGTGATGGCCGCGGCGAAACGAACAGGCGCGCATGATTTCATCGTAGGATTTCCCCAAGGATATGAAACGCCCTGTGGCGAGCGGGGACTGCGCTTAAGCGGCGGCCAAGCACAGCGAATTGCGCTCGCGCGGGCTTTCCTGCGGGATGCGCCGCTGCTGATTCTAGACGAACCAACCTCACAACTCGATCCCGACAGCGAAGCAGACATTATCAAAGCATTGCAGAGTCGGCCGGCCGGACAGACCGTACTGCTGATCGCCCACCGTCTATCGACTGTTCTGCATGCCGACTACATTATTGTACTTGATGACGGGCGAGTCCTTGAACAGGGAACACATGCCGACCTCCTGGCACAGCAAGGTCACTATTCCGCATTGCTACGCCAGCTTGCCGGAGATCATTATGCAACGTGACCCATTACTGCGCGTGCTGAGGCTGGTAATTCCCTTTTGGCGTGGCATTACACTGGCAGTCATCCTCGGTGCGCTGACCATTCTCAGCAGCATCAGTCTCATGGCACTTTCAGCATGGTTGATTAGCGCTGCCAGCCTGCGTCCCTCGATTGCTGAATTGAGTGTCGCGGTGGTAGGCGTGCGCTTCTTTGGAATTTCGCGTGCTGTCTTCCGCTATCTTGAGCGTGTGGTGTCGCATGACACCACGTTCCGGCTGCTGGCAGAACTGCGGGTGAGCTTCTACCGCCTGATCGAGCCGCTTGCACCTGCTCGGCTGACCTCACAGCGCAGCGGTGATTTGCTCACGCGCGCAGTGACAGATATTGAGAGCTTGCAGCAATTGCTGCTGCGCGGCGTTGCGCCGCCGTTTGTTGGGCTGATCGTCATCGTGGTGTTCAGCCTGTTTCTTGGAGCGTTCGATCCCTTGATCGCCTTAATCGGACTGCTGTTCATGCTTGGGGCGGGAATCGGACTCCCCCTGCTTTCTGCGTGGAGTAGCGAGATTAGCAGTGTGCGGCGCGTGCAGGCACGTGCTGGGCTGAATGCTGCGCTGGTCGATGCTGTACAGGGCATGGCAGAAATCGTCGTCTATGGGCAGGAGCATGCCCAGATCAAGGAGATCGCCCGTCTGAGCGAAAAAGCGGCCCAGGCAGAGCACCAGAACAGCCGCATTGATGCGCTGCAGGCCGGCTTGATGGTGCTGCTTACACATGGATCGGCGGTATTGGTACTCGCAGTCGCCATTCCGCGTATCGATGCTATCTATCTGGTGACTCTCACGCTGGCGACAACTGCCGTTTTTGAAGCCTTCATGCCGCTGGTGCAAGCAGCCCTGCAATTGGGAGCAACACGCAGTGCCGCCCAACGCCTGTTCGAACTGGCCGATCTCCCCCCGGCCGTCAATGAACCGGAGGGACTGCAACTGCCTGTCCCGAAACAACCGACATTGAGTCTGCATCGCGTCACATTTCGCTACGACTCGGATCATCCCCCCATCTTCGAGGATATTTCGCTGGTGCTTGCTCCCGGCCAGCGCATCGCCATTCTGGGAGCCAGCGGCGCAGGGAAGTCTACGTTGGTCAATCTCCTGTTGCGTTTCTGGGAGTATCAGAGCGGCTCGATTCGGTTAGGTGACTATGAACTGCGCGATTACGCTCAAACAGATGTGCGCGCAATTTTTGGTGTGATGACGCAGCGTCCCCATCTGTTCAATACCACCATTCGTGACAATATCCACCTCGCGCGCCCCAGCGCCGGCCCTACCGAAGTTGAACAGGCCACACGGGCAGCACAAATCCATGACTTCATCCAATCGCTGCCAGACAGGTATGATACGGTTGTGGGTGAGGATGGGCTGCGGTTAAGTGGTGGGGAACGGCAGCGGATTGCGCTGGCGCGGGTGCTGCTTAAGGATGCCCCTATCTTAATTCTGGATGAGGTCACAGCGAATCTTGATCTCCTGACCGAACACGCGGTGCTGGACACTATTCTTCGAGCAGCGGTGGGTAAAAGCCTGCTGATGTTCACCCATCGCCGGGTGCTGCTGGAGCAGATGGACGAGGTTTTTATCATTCACCAGGGTCGGCTTCGTCCATTTCGCTAATCGAGGGAAGAATTCAAATGCGAATGATTCTTGCACGGGCGACCCGCCAAGTCGCCCTTACGATGAGTCGCCGACGCCGCATCACAACCGCACCCTACTGAACGAGCGGCAGGTCATCACCCGACTTGCTGGATTATTCTGCCTTGACCGTCAACCGGATATACCTGACTGTCGCAGAGCATATCGGTGCGCCACGCCAGCACTTGCTGCCATTCTTGCCAGGACAGTCGGCTATCATCACCCCAATCCGGTGTGAACTAATGACAATCATCATCCTTCTCTAGTGATAATAATCTGCGCTTCATCGGATATTAAAGGCATTTAACGGCGAATTCCGCGCCCGTTAAATCAAACGGGCTAGAGTGGATTTCGGTGTACTGCCGATGTGCAGTCATCATTCCCAAGTCAGTTAAGGAGGAGTCTTGCTAATGAATCGCCGTCTTCTGTCTGTGGTCGTGTTGATCACGACCGTGATCGTTTTGTCGGTCGTCCTGCCGGTTACGGCGCAGGATGCCACTGGTAACATGATCCCGCTGGATCATCCCCTTGCCGCGTTTCTTGAAAGCCGTGCCTATGGCGCATCGCTCGGTGCGACCGCTGAATTCAACAAGATGGAATGGGTCGTTGTTGACGAAGCCAACATGAAGCTGTACATGGCAATGAGCGACGTCACCGGTGCGATGGCTGACGGGACAGGTGATATTTCGGTTGATGAAAACCGCTGCGGTATCGTCTACACGGCGGATCTTTCGGCTGACTATACCATGACGGAGCTGCGTCCACTCGTGATCGGTGGCCCCTTCAATCCTGATGGTGCGCCGAACCGCTGCGATGTCAACAATATCTCTAACCCGGATGGTCTCGCGCTTGACGCGCGGGGTCGCCTGTGGATCTCCGAAGACACTGGCAACCATCGCAACAATATGGTTTGGGTTTATGATCCGGCTGATGGTTCGCTCAAGCGCTTCGGCTACGTTGCGCTCGGCGCGGAACTCACCGGTTTCATGATCGCGCCGAACGGCACGGTCATGTTCAGCAATCAACACCCCAATGCCACCAACCTCTACCCCTTCAATGCGGGCACGGTTCTCGCGATCGTCGGCTTCAACGCGAACACGGACAGCTTTGAAGAAATCGCTGTTCCCGAAGGGGATGCACAACTCGTTGTTGGCGTTGCAGCAGGTGAACTCCAGGTCATCGCGCGCTCCGGCGACCCGATCCCGAACAGCTTCAGCGACCATGTCTTCGGTGGCATCTATCGCATCGATGGTTCCCTCCAGCAGGTGAGCAACGATCCCGATGGCCTGATGTGGCTTCCCATCGGTGATGGCAATCAGGGCTGGCTGTACATCAATTACGAAAGTAACGCGGGTGGTGTGGGTCGCGTTTACCTCCAGATGAATGACAGCGGCCGCTACGACGTTCTCGATGGTCAGATGGTCGATTTCAGCAGTGTCAACGGCACGTGGACGAACTGCGGTTCGAGCGTCACGCCGTGGAACACTGGTCTGACGTCGGAAGAATTTGAACCGGCCGCCAGTGACTTTAACAACGTGGCCAACATGAGCGATTACCTCGGCGCGCCGGCTAATCCCTATGACTACGGTTGGCTGGTCGAACTGCGTCCAAGTGGCGTTGATGACATCGTGACCAAGCGGTATGCCCTTGGCCGCTTCAGCCACGAAAACGCCTGGGTCATCAGCGGCGATGCGGGCACGGTCGTCTATTACGGCGATGACGGCGCCAAGGTGATGCTGTTCCGTTCGGTCGCTGTGGAAGCCGGCGATCTCTCGGCTGCCACGCTGTACGCGGGTCGCGTTACCCAGATGGGCGGCACGGGTGCGGAACACTCCTTCCAGATCGAATGGATCGAACTCGGCACCGCCGCGGATGCCGATATCGAAGCTGCGATCCGCGAACTCGACCGCTAGACCTTGATGCAGTCATTTGAGGGGTGTGGCTTAAGCCATGCCCCTTATCATTCCGCGCCAGTACACAGGTTGACGTCGATATGATCAAACGCGTTTTCCATAATCTGGGGCTGTGTCTGCTGCTGTGCCTCACGGCCTGTGGCACAATCGCTACCCCCGTCTGGCAGATGTCTCCCACCATCCCCTCGCCGCTTCCCCCAACTCCAACGCTGCCGACACCGATTGACCCCACTACCGTGATGGTCGGGCGCTGGCAGTGGACCAGTTTCACCTCGCAAGCAGAAACATACCCCCCGGCACAGTTATGGATTGATGTGGACGATTTGGGCACTGTGAACGGCGTACTGTCGATCTATCCTAATTACCCGGAAATTCCACAGGCTGCGCTCACCCTGATCCAGCAAAACGGCTGTAACTTCACCATCGAATCGCTCAGCGATCCATCTGTCTCGGGATTCTTCTACACCGAGACACAGGCCCGCATTCGTGTGAACGTGACCGAATGCACGGTCAAGTTCTACGGTCCCGTGACCCTGCTTGAGCCTCTTGTGGGCGAATTCGACATCGCCTATGATGCCGAATTGACCGATTTGATCCTTCATCCACGTGAATTGACGCCCATCGAGCGTGGACTGCGTGTCTTCGTCCAGTACTGCTCGGCCTGTCATGGTTCTTACGCTGAAGGGATGCCGGGAATTCCTTCGCTGCACACCGATCAAGTGCGTAATTACACCGACGAACAGCTTGACAACATTGTTCGCAACGGTGTGGTGAATACGGTTATGCCCGCTTGGGGCAATGTGCTCAGCCCTGAAGATTTCGCAGGGGTGATCGAACTGGTACGCAATATCGACGAAGTACTTGCAGGATAAGAGCGGTGGTGCATCCGGTAAATCGTCGAGAAAAACAGGGGGCTGCGGGGGACGCCCCCGAAAGGTTTTTCCCCCTTCTCCCCGGTCTATACACTCCCGTCGGGAGAACGGGGCAGGGGGATGAGGGCGTAACCTGCCGGACAAGCCACTTAGCGCCACCTGGTTTCGATTTGATCCAGCGCAATGGGGTCCCCCACCGGATGTCCAACCTCACTCACCTGTTCTCCGCCTGCGAAGCGATTGCCTCATCTGACAAAGGAAAATTCCGCTTAGTGGAATAATTCGTTGACTCGGATTTCGGAACAACCTACGCTTGAAGAAAATAGAGCTTAAAGACTCCCTATGAAGAGTGAAATCAGATCTGTTGAACGCGCTTTTGGTTTGTTGGAATTGCTGGCACATTCTGATACGCCAATAGGAGTGTGCGAATTGGCGGATGCGACGCAGCTTGCGCAGGCCACTGTCCATCGCCTGCTTGCTACGCTGGTGAAGCTCGGATATGTCAGCCAGGACAGGGAAACGCGTCGCTATACACTTGGTCTGCGCACGCTCAGCCTGCACGGTAGTGTTCTCCGAAACATGCACCTGGGTATTCAGGCGATGCCAGTGATGAAAGCCCTTATGGCACGGGTTGAGGAAACAGTGCATCTCGCGGTGTTGAGCGAAGGCGAAGTGCTCTACATTGATCGCGTTGAGGGCCTTCACGCCCCCCCGAGCATGTACACGTACATCGGCAAACGCGTGCCAGCGCACTGCACGGCACTGGGCAAGGCTATGCTCGCCCACTTGTCGTGCGAAATGGTGACCGATGTCTTGGAACGCCGTGGTATGCGCCAGATGACGGCCAAAACCATAGTCACCCCGCAGGCGCTTGAGCAGGAACTCGAGCGCACCCGCAGGCGCGGCTTCGCCGTGGACGACGAGGAAATCGAGGACGGCGTTCGCTGCATTGCTGCCCCCATTCGTGATTACACCGACGCGGTCTGTGCCGCGGTCAGCATCTCTGGACCCAAAACGCGCGTTCGCGCGGACCGCGAGGCTGAGCTGAGCAAAGCCGTAATCTGGGCCGCCAGCTTGATTTCGACCAAGCTGGGCTATCTTGGCAGCCAATGAACAGAGAAGAAAGGATGCATATCACAAATCAGCGACACGACCAAAGACACAGTTTCTGTCACAGTGCACCGATTCCGATTACATAAAGGATAATCAGATGGCCAAGAAATATGTAATGCTCATCGTCGCGTTAATAGCTCTCAGCCTCTCAGGAGCAGCGGCTGCACAGGAAGGTGGTACCTATCGCTCAGTATTCCGCACCGGCTGTATGCAGGGGCCGCTGTGGACGACCTGCGGCCACCGCCTGGACATGACGGTATTGCAGCCGTTAGTTGCGATCCGCTGGACTGCGGACAGTCTGCAGCCTATGCTCGCGGAAAGCTGGGAAATGGAGGGCAACGGTGAGGCTTATGTCCTAAGACTTCGACAAGGTGTGACCTGGCACGACGGCGAGCCTTTCACAGCCGACGATGTGGTCTTCAGCCTAAACGCCTACGCCGATCCGGAAATCGCTTCCACCTGGGCCAGCAAACTCCAGGATGTCGCCGGCTACGCCGACTTCCAGTCCGGCGCGGCAGACAGTCTATCCGGTGTAACTAAGATTGACGACTATTCCGTGCGTATTGAACTGGCCAATCCATCGCCGCTTTGGGTTAACCTGCAGCTCATCTTCATTGTGATGATGCCAGAACACATCCTCGGCGACGTTCCAGCGTCAGAGTTGCGCAGCCATCCGTTCTGGGAGAACCGCGTGGGCACTGGCCCGTTCATCTGGTCGCAATATGCGCCAGATCAGTTCATCGAGGTCGTTCGCAACGAAAATTACTACGAGGGCGCTCCACTTCTGGATCGCATCATCTATCAGATCTACGCCGATATCCCCACCATTCTCAATGCTCTGGAAAACGGCGAAGTGGACGATATGTCGTATGAAGGTGGTGGCATCCCGGAAACCGAAGTGGCACGCTTCGAAAATCGTTCTGAACTCACCGTCCTCGGCCAGCTCAACGCGGGTTTGCCCACATACATCCAGTGGGATTTGACCAAAGAGCCGTTCAGCGATGTGCGCTTCCGCCAGGCGGTGCTTTACGCGATTGACCGCCAGTCCATCATCGATACCATCATGCTGGGACTGCCCACCCGCGCCGACACGCAGTTCCCACAGGCGTGGGCCAGGCCGGAAGAAGGCCTGAACACGTATCCCTACGACCCTGACCGCGCCCGCGAACTGCTGGCAGAGATGGGTTGGGTTCCCAATACTGAACCCTTCGACTTCATCTACTACTACACTGATAATGTCACTGCCGAGGTCATGGTTGCCATTCAGTCCTACCTGGCCGACGTAGGCATCAACATCGCGCCGCGCCTCCTTGATCCGGCTGGCATTCAGGCTGTCTATTCTGATAACGCCTTTGAGATGGGTTACTTCGCTAACGGACAAGGCCTGGATCCCTCGCTGGGTCGTGTGCTCACCACCTGTGGCGCCCAGCTCGCCCTCGGCTACTGCAACCCGCGCGTTGACGAACTGCATCAGCTCGGCATCTCTGTATCCGACCGTGATGAACGCGCCGCGTACTATCACGAAATCAGCCTCATCCTCAATGAGGAATTACAGAAGGGTTACCTGTGGTATGCCGCGCGTCCACTCGCTTTCAGCAACCGGATCATCGGTCTGGCCCAGCACTGGCTGGAGCAGCCTCTGATTCTGTTCAACCTGCCCGTCTACCAAGAAATCCACACCTGGTACGTGGAAGGCTGAGTACAATAGGTTGTGAGTGTGGGGCGGCGGCCTGTCGCCCCATGCTCCCACCATCCGCCAACCTGACTGCCCAAAGGACCTCACTCGGTGAGTAAATACATTCTACGCCGCTTATTGATCAATATTCCCGTCCTGTTAGGGGTGACGCTGGTCATCTTTGCTCTTGCCAGCGCCATGCCTGGTGATGCAGTTGTTGCTATGATCTCGGACGAGTCACCGGTAGCCGAGGACCTGATTGCCATCCGCCGAGGCCAGCTCGGGCTGGACGATCCCATACCCGTCCAGTACGTGCGTTGGATCAGCAACGTTTTGCGGGGCAACCTGGGTTACTCCTACGTAAATGGTACACCGATCAGTGCGATGATTCTGGACCGGGTGCCGGCTACCGTACAGCTCATGGGCACATCTCTGGTGATCGCTGTCATTCTAGGCTGCATGTTGGGTATCGCCATCGCTGTCAGGCGTGCTACCTGGCCGGACTATGTGCTGACCGTAATGGGTTTCGTTGGGCTATCTGTGCCTGTATTCTTCCTCGGCATGGTGCTGGTTTACGTGTTCTCGCTCCGCCTGGGCTGGCTGCCAACTTCTGGTCGCGTTACCGCTGGTGAGCCGTACAGCTTGGTTGATAATCTGCGCCACCTGATCCTACCTGCCACCTGTCTCGTACTGGTGCGCACCCCACTGTTCATGCGCCACATGCGGGCCAGCATGCTCGAAGTCATCAACAACGATTACACGCGCACAGCCCGGGGAAAAGGGCTGTATGAGCGCACCGTTCTCTTTCGACATGTTCTGCGCAATGCGCTGATCCCCGTCATCACCGTTGTCGGTGTCACCCTGCCAGCCTTGTTCAGCGGCGCGATCATCGTGGAGACAGTCTTTCAGTGGCCGGGGATCGGACTGCTTTACATCAATGCGATCACCCAACGGGATATCCCTGTTCTGATGAGCATCACCACCATTACATCTGTGCTGGTCGTGTTCAGTAATCTGCTCACAGATATCGTCTACAGCCTTGTTGACCCACGTATCCGATACAGCTAATCTGATGACCAGCCAACAAGTCACCACATCTTCACAAGTAAAACCGCTTGCCGTAGCCAGTCGTCGTGAGGGCATTCTGGAGTCAAAACAGGCTCGCCGCTTCCTGCGCAATCGTCTTTCCGTGCTGGGACTTGTCATGATTATCGTGCTGCTGCTCCTGGCGGTCTTCGCGCCGCTGCTCAGCGGCCACGATCCGTATAAAGTCAACCTCGCGGTGCGTAACCAGCCGCCGTCTGTCACCAACTGGCTGGGAACCGATGGCAATGGACGCGATGTCTGGACACGCCTGATCTACGGTGGACGCGTCTCGCTCTCTGTCGGGATCGTCGCCGTTTCGATCTCTACCGTCATTGGCGTCCTGATCGGCAGCGTTGCTGGCTTTTTCGGAGGGCCAGTGGATATGGCCCTCATGCGCATGACGGACATCGTCATGTCGTTCCCTATGCTTATCGTGGTCATTTCTTTTGTCGCCATTACGGGTCCCAGCATCTATAACTCGATGATTGCCATCGGCATCCTGGGGTGGCCAACGATGGCACGCTTGGTGCGCAGCCAGTTTCTGTACCTGCGCCAGGTGGAATTCGTAACAGCCGCTGTAGCCTTGGGTGCTCGCCCGCCCCGGCTCATCTTCAGGCACATCCTACCCAACACCGTGGGCTCTATCGTTGTAGCTGTCACGTTCGCCGTAAGCGACGCGATTCTCTTAGAAGCTGCGCTCTCTTTCCTCGGCCTGGGCGTGCAAGTCCCGACGCCAAGCTGGGGCAATATGCTGCGCGATGCCCAGACCTTGTCCATTCTCGAAAACCGCCCCTGGATGTGGGTTCCCCCCGGACTGGCTATCATGCTGGCCGTATTGTCTATCAACTTCATTGGAGATGGCCTGCGTGACGCGCTTGACCCCCGAATGGTGCTTTAAGACTCAGGGCGAACAGAACAAAGTCCTGTCATTCTGCAACACAAAGGTTATCCAATCATGCGTGGAAGTATGCTGCGGGCCAGGTTGCACACTGGCGAACTTGTATATGGCGTTTGCATGGAGGGTATTGGTCAGGCACGCTGGCCGAAGTACTTTGCTGATCTTGGCATGGATTATGTCTGGCTGGAAAGCGAACACAGCCCTAACAATCGCGAATCTCTCGCATGGGCAGCGCAATTATACGCCGCGCTTGGCATCGCGCCGTTAGTGCGTATTCCAGAAATTTCGACCTCGCAGGCCGCCATGGCAGTTGATCTCGGCGCGCATGGCGTTATCGCGCCCTATGTTGAAACCGTCGAGCAGGTTAAGACGCTCGTTGGCGCTGTTAAGTACCGCCCCTTAAAAGGAGAGGCGCTGACGGCCGCCTTGGATCGTGGCGAGTTCCCAAACCCGGAAACTAAAGCCTATATCGAAGCTTATAATGCCGATGCCAACCTGGTTATCATGATCGAAAGTCCGGCAGGTGTTCGTAACCTGCCCGATCTGCTGGCGGTCGGTGGCGTGGACGCCGTTCTGATCGGCCCCCATGATCTGTCCATTTCCCACGGAATACCCGAGCAGTACGAACACCCACTCTTCAACGCAGCCCTCGAACAGATCATTGCCGTGTGCCGCGCTCATCAGGTCGGCGTGGGAATGCACTTCATCGGCAACACGGCCGACTGGGCGCTCGACCGGGCACGCAAGGGCTTTAACTTCATCAGTTATAAGGGCGATACGCTGTTCACTGCCGAGGCAATCCGTGCCGAACTCGCTTATCTGCGCGCTCACCTCAGCGGTAACACAACTACCCCATGAGAGAGGTCACATCATGACGGTATTCAGGGGCATTTATCCTGCGCTGGTCACGCCGAGCGATCCTGCGGGCGGGGTCAGTGTTCCGGCGCTGGAGGCGCTGGTTGATTATCTCTTAGCCAAAAACATCGACGGGCTTTATATTGGTGGGACAACCGGCGAAGGCATCTATATGTCCGTCCCGGACCGCCAGCGACTTGCAGAAGTGGTACTCAAGCGGGTGAACGGACGCATTCCGGTCATCGTCCACGTTGCTGCCATGGCCTTTGCCGATGCCCAGGCATTGGCCCGCCACGCTGCTGCTCATGGAGCGCAGGGTTTCGCCAGCATCATGCCGCCCATGTATAACACTGCTGCCAGTGTGGTTGCCTACTATCAGGCATTGGCCGCCTGCGCGCCGGATCTTCCATTCTTTTCTTATATTCTCAGCCCGCACATTGACCCAATCACGGTCATGCGCGCGCTCAAGCAGAACGTCCCCAATCTGATTGGTGCCAAGTACACTGGCCCCAATATGTACGAAATGCGCCAAATCATGGACCTCAATGATGGCAAGTGGGTGGTCTTCTCGGGCATGGACGAGCAGTGTGTCTATGGAGCCATGATGGGCGTAGATGGAGCTATCGGCTCGACTCTCAACTTCATGCCTGGTGCTTACCGTGCCATTCAGCAGGCGGTCGCGCGCGGTGATATGAACGCTGCCCAGTCGATGCAGTTACGTGCCAACCGTATCACCGCTGCCTTGATCGAGGTAGGCTTCAACGGTGCATTGCGCGAAGTCCTGCGCATGATCGGCATCGAGTGTGGCGAGCCACGTCTCCCCAGTCTGCCGCTGACAGCAGAGGCCAAAGCCGCGCTGCGTCGTAGCCTGCAAGCGACCGATTTTGCTGAACTGGTTGCTCTCTAGGAATAGTTGTGCCTTTAGCCCGCGTCCGCGCCATCTGAGGTGTTCTACAACTGCCAGTGACTCCGCTCTGGCATCGCCTAGGCTGCACCAGTCACGTTGGTAACTTGAGAAACTGTTACTCCACTGAACTGAGGGTAGACCAACCGCGTAATCGCCCTGGATAGGTGGGTAAGAGCATTGCATCCCTGATGTGTCCCATATATCATCCAGGCAGAGATGATTCGCACACATCAACCTGAGCGGGGCGCAGGCTGTCCGCTCAATTGAGGAGCAGCAGATGGCAAAAGAATACGATGTGGTTGTCCTCGGCGCGGGGCCGGGGGGATATGTAGCCGCGATCCGCGCCAGCCAGTTGGGATTGAAGGTGGCGGTCGTGGAGAAGCAGTACTGGGGTGGGGTGTGCCTAAACGTCGGGTGCATCCCGTCCAAGGCGCTGCTGCGTAACGCAGAACTGGCGCACATCTTCCAGCACGAAACCAAGACGTTCGGCATCAAGGTCGAGGGAACCGTCACGTTCAATTACGGCGAAGCGTTCAAGCGGAGCCGTCGGGTGGCCGACGGGCGCGTCAAAGGCGTGCATTTCTTGATGCGGAAGAACAAGATCGACGAGTATGACGGCTGGGCGACCTTCACCGGACCGAATGCGATGAGCGTGGCGCTGAACGCAGGCGGGGCGGAAACGCTCCACTTCAAGCACTGCATCATTGCGGCCGGGGCGACGACACGGCTGATCCCTGGCTCAAAGCTGAGCGAGCGCGTCGTGACTTACGAGGAGCAGATTCTCCAGGATACCCTGCCGAAGTCGATCATCATCGCCGGGTCGGGGGCGATTGGGGTCGAGTTCGCGTATGTGATGCACAACTACGGCGTTGAGGTGACGATTGTGGAATTCCTCGACCGCATGGTTCCGCTGGAGGACGAAGAGGTCTCTGCCGAATTGCGGAAGCAGTATGAGCGGATGGGCGTAAAGGTACTGACCTCGACGCGGGTGGATAAGATCGAGGATACGGGTACGGGCGTGCGGGTGAGTGTCACCGGGGCGGATGGCAAACCGCAGGTGCTGGAGGCCGACAAGTGTATGCAGGCAATTGGCTTCAAGCCGCGCGTGGAAGGTTATGGTTTGGAGAAGACGGGCGTCAAAGTGACGGAGCGCGGGGCAATTGACATCAATACCAAGATGCAGACGAACGTGCCACATATCTATGCGATTGGCGATGTGACCGCCAAGCTGATGCTGGCCCATGTGGCGGAAGCGATGGGGGTCATTGCTGCCGAGAATATCGCCGGGGTGCAGACGATTGAACTGGATTTCGACATGATGCCGCGAGCAACTTACTGCCAGCCGCAGATCGCCAGCTTTGGCTGGACCGAGAAGCAGGCGCGTGATAAGGGCTATGACATCAACGTCGCCAAGTTCCCGTTCCAGGCGAATGGCAAGGCGCATGGGCTGGGCGATACGACCGGGTTCGTCAAACTCATCAGCGACAAGAAGTACGGCGAACTGCTGGGAGCGCATATGATCGGCCCAGACGTGACGGAACTGCTGCCTGAACTGACCCTGGCGCGCCTGGCGGAACTGACGCCAAACGAGATTGCCCGCAACGTTCACGCGCACCCGACGCTGAGCGAGGCCATCAAGGAAGCAGCGCATGGGCTGGAAGGGCACATGATCAACTTTTAGCGGATGGCTTTTAGCACGGGCGACCCGTCGAGTCGCCCGTGCTAAATCCGGGTGACCTTCCCATAGCCGGATTTCAGTCCCCCACCCAATCCACCCCCTCCGTATGATCTCTGTGTCCTTTGTGTCTCTGTGGTTCAATTCGTCTTTTCTTCTTCCCTCCGATTTTATGGCGCAAAAGTAGACAAAATGTCACCCGAACCGCCTCATTTTGTGCTACCCTGTGACTACGGGTAGGAAACTCCCTCTCCCAGCGAGCGTTCGGGAGAGGGCGGGACTGAGGGCTGCCCGCCGCACCTTAATAACCTATTGCAAATAGCGTATTCCCTCGTTGTGGCAAGAATCGCGCTGTTGCAGCTGCACCGACTGCACCGACGTTTCCTTGCATGTAAGGCCTTTACCACCGAATCGCCGTTCCGCCGCCGCCTTTTGTGCCAATTCTCAAGATTCGCACATTCTCATTCTTACTTTTCTTATCATTTCTCGCATCGCCGCTGCTTTAGGAACTCGGTATGGCTGCAAGCGATCAGCTGAATGGCACATCCGCTAAATCGTCGAGAAACACGTGGGGCTGCGGGGGACACCCCCGGTAGGATTTTCCCCCGCCGGGAGAAAGAGGCCGGGGGATGAGGGCAGAACGTGCCGGATGCGCCGCTTAAGTTCAATGGGGTTGATCAGCCAGTGGCTGCGGAAAACTGGAAGGTATTGGGGTCTGGACAGATAGAGGGCTTGGTGATTCATGCGCTGCCCACAGTAGACTAAAGTTCGGGATGTAGGGTACGCTTGGGTCGAACTGCGTAAGAACAGGGTTGAACGGAAACAGGCTCATGGTAAGCAAAACGGGTGTGAATGTGACAGAACAGACGACGTCTCTGCCGAAGTTTTTGATTATGACGGCGATGATCGTTCCGGTGATGGTGCTGTTCACGATCTGGGGCGGCGTTCCAGAGGGGCAGACGACAGCTTTCGGGATCGGGATCGCGGTGCTGGTCGCAGGTGTGGTAGGGTTCCTCATGTTGAGCTGGCATCTGCTGTACCGACCGCTGCCGGTGGGTGTTAAGCAGCCATCGATCCGGCCGATCCCGGCGCGGACGCGACAGGCATTGGCGGCGCTGCTGGGAGTGGGGGCACTGGCGATTGTGATCGGCGGCTTCTGGGACGAGGTGTGGCACCGGCTGTACAGCTTGCCGTTCGGCGATGATTTCTTCTGGCGGCCGCATCTGCTGATGTATTTCGGCTTTCTGGTGGTGACGCTGGTGGGTTTCGGCGGGCTATATTTGATCTCTGCCCGGGGCAGAGGGACGTTTCAGCAGCGCTTCCGGGCGAATCCGTTGGTGGGAATGCTGGTGCTGGTGGCGCTGCTGCTGATGGTGGTGCTGCCGGCAGACCCGATCTGGCACGGAATTTACGGCGCTGATCTGACGGCGTGGAGCATCCCACACCAACTGCTGTTCGTATCCTTCGTGATGATTATGCTGGTGACGACAGTGATTCAGCTTTCGCTGGTTCCGGCGCGTCCGTGGCGCAGCGTGCTGCATCTCAATGGTTACGATGTGCTGCCGATTCTGATGAACGCGGCGATCCTGATGGGGCCGCTGCAGCTGTTCACGACGGATTGGTATCAGGTCGATCAGATCGGGTTCATCCGCCAGATGCGGCCAGATTGGGTGCTGATGGCGATCACAGTGGCGATTGCGACATTCGCCGGGATGGTGGCAGCGCGGAGTCTGCGGATGTTCGGTGCGGCAGCGCTGATTGGGGTATTGGCGCTGGCATTCCGGTACATTTTCATTCAGGTGTTCGAGGCACAGCAGGTGATGACCATCTCAGCGTGGGTGCTGGCGCTCCCGCCGCTCATCGCGCTGGATGTGTGGCTGGCGCGGGCGAGGCGTCGGGATGGTTCACGCTGGTGGATGGAAGCGGCGGTGATGGGGGCGGCGGGGCTGCTGATTTCGATGCCGTTGATGGGGCAGTTGTATCCCTATCTGAATGCATCGATCTCGGTGGTGGCGGTGGTGGGGATCGGGCTGGCGGCGGTATGCGCGGCTTGGTTGGGCGGGCAGGTTGGGGATGGGCTGGCGGCTGCGCCGCGGCAGGTCGAAGCGGAGCGATCCGGGGCACGGCTGATGGCGATCCCGGTGGGGGCGCTGGCAGCAATGGTCGCCTTCATGGTGTTTTTCATCAGCACGGCGACGCCGCCGGTCTAGGGGCAGGCGATTGGGGATCAGAGAAATACCCGACGACTTGAAGCGCCCTGAATCCAAGATCACGCTGGACATCCTGACCTTCAAGCAGTCGGATGCTGCTCATGAACAGGCGAAATTGCTTCTGGAACGAAATGATTCGGCGGCTTTGACGCTGGAAGAGGCCGCAGAGCCTCAGCAAATGCTCTAGATAGGTCGCCGTATTTCGTGGTTGAAGGCGCGGGCGCTGGAACCTGTGGAGCAGATCACTCGACCAGGCTCATCTGGTAGTGGAATACATTGCCAAAGTGGGTGATGAGGCGGTGGCGCACCTCGGATTCGTCGATAGGCTGGCCGAGCAGGGCCGATAGGCTGGTGACCCCCTTGTCGGCGATGCCGCAGGGAATGATCCCCTCGAAGTAAGACAAATCAGTATTCACGTTGAGGGCGAAGCCGTGCTTGGTCACGGCTTTGACGCTGACGCGCACGCCCATCGCGCAGATTTTGGCTTCGCTCGTGGGAGTATCGACCCAGACGCCGGTCAGTCCGGGGATGGGTTTGCCGATGATACCGTAATCGGCCAGGGTACGGATGATGACCTGTTCGAGGCCGCGCATGTAGCCAATGACATCGGCGCGGAGGGTTTCGGGTGAGCGGGGCAGTTGAATGATGGGGTAGCCGACGATCTGGCCAGGGCCGTGGTAGGTGATGTCGCCGCCGCGATCTACGCGGAAAACCTGGATGCCGCGGCGGGCGAGTTCATCGGGGGAGAGCAGCAAGTTCGCGTCATCTCCAGATGTGCCGAGGGTGTAGGTGGGTGGATGTTCGAGCAGAAGGAGACGGTCGGGACTCTCGCCGCGGGCGCGGGAGTCGGCCAGGGCATTCTGCCACTCCCAGGCTTGCTGATAGGCGATGCGGCCTGGCTGGATGACCTCGCAGATGGAGAGGGTGTTCATCGGGGTGGGGTATGGATTGGCCCGCGCAGGCAGATTTCCAGGAAGGCGAAGGCGCGGGTGAGGGCGGCGCGTCCCTGTTCTTTAGTGAACTCGGTGGCGTTTTCAGTGAAGAAATCATGACCGACGCCGGGCAGAAGGACAACTTCATGGGCAATCTTCCGGGAGGTCGAGGCGTCGGCCAGTTCACGCTGGAGGTTCTCGATGACCGGACGGGTAATATGGGGTTCTTCCTCGCCGTAGAGGGCGAGAATGGGCGCGACGGCTTGGTGGAAGCGTCCTAGGTAGCGCTGTGGGAAGCCGTAGAAGGAGACAGCAGCTTCCAAGTCACGGCGGACGATGGCGGCTTCATAGGCAAGGCTGCCGCCCATGCCGATGCCGACAGCGGCGACATCACGGTTGGTGTTGTGGTGGTCTTCGAGAACCCGCAGGGCAGCATCGACGCGGGGATACCCGCCGTCGCCCAGGCGCTTGACCAATTCCATGGCCTCGACCGGCGACTGGGTGGAACGGCCGTCGAAGAGGTCAGGGACGATGACGTAGTACCCGGATTGAGCGAAGAGGTGAGCCATGCGCCGGATGATGGGTGTGATGCCCCACCAGTCATGGATCAGAGCGATGGCGGGAAAAAGCCGACCGGTCACGGGATGCGCCCAGTAGGCGGGACTCTGGCGGCCGCCTTCGGCGACGATCTGGATGTGACCGCTGGTGATTCCGTACTCGATCCGGTTGGGGTCGTAGATCGGCATGAGCAGGCGCTTTCGTCCGGGTGATGAGCTGATTATAACAGCCTGGGGGCAGGCGCGGCACAAGGACTTCGATCCGAGCGGCAGAATCACGGTCTGCAAGACTATCCTCCTATACCCTTGCGCTCGGAATCGTGTTACCTTCCCCTCGATAGCGGCAAGTGTGGCTGGCGGGATAGACAGTTTAGGTCGCTGATCCTGGCCGTGTGGATGTGGCGATTGGGCGAGTCGGTAGCACGGTCAGCGGCTTCGGACAGTGATGAGTGTGTTCGGATTGCGGGCTGATCTGTTGACAACATTCCCAGCAGCTTCTAATCTGCGCCTGATATGGTATTTTTAGGCGAAGGCCATACTGTGGTGCCGGTTTCAGAACGATGACGTGTCAGTTAAGCTCAGTTTCAGGTCATTGACGACAGCATGGGCGCAGAGAGATGAGGAGACAGACTGTGACCGGAATTGGACGAAAAGGATTGGCATTCGTTTGCGCGGCGCTGGTCATCTGCGGGCTGATTGTGGCATCAGTCAGCGCACAGTCTGCCGGGTATTCGCTGCGGTTTTATGGCAACGGGACGGGGGATATCGACCGCGTGAAGATACCGGTGGATCCACCCACATCAGCCGACATCAGCGGCAGCTTCACCATCGAGTTCTTCATCCGCGTCAATGCGGGAGAAAACCGAAGTGGAGCCTGCACTACGGGCGAGGCAGGTTGGACAAACGGCAATATTATCCTTGATCGAGATATTTTCGGTTCAGGCGATAATGGTGATTACGGCATTTCGTTGTTTGGTCAGAGCGGGGTGATTGCCTTCGGCGTGACCCGGAATACCAGCGGGGATACCATCTGCGGCACGCGCAACGTCGTCGATGGAAAGTGGCACCATATCGCAGTGACGCGCAACACTTCGACGGGAGCGCTTGCCCTGTATGTGGATGGCGTTCTGGACGGAACAGCTAATGGGCCGACTGGCGACATCAGCTACCGCAACAACCGCGCTACATCATGGCCCAATGATCCGTTCCTGGTCATTGGAGCAGAGAAGCACGACTATTCACGTGATTATCCATCGTACAGTGGATGGTTCGACGAGCTGCGGATTTCGACGAACATTCGCTATACAGCGGCATTCACACCACCGAAGCAGCCCTTTGTTAAAGATACCAACACTGCGCTGCTGTATCACTTCGACGAAGGAACGGGAGAGCAGATCACGGATTCGTCCGGGAATGGCACGAATGGAGTTCGCCGGCCGGGGGGTAATCCGGCAGGGCCAGAGTGGTCAACTGAGATACCCTTCGCCACCTTGCCCCCGACCGCGACCCCAACTGTGACGCCGTCGCCAACCGCGACGGCGTCTTCAACTCCCACGCCGTTGCCCCCGACTGCGACTACGACCCCATCCGCAACGCCGACCGTGACATTATCCCCAACGCAGACGATTCCGCCCCCGACTGCGACGCCGTCCCCAACACTTGAGCCAACCGATCAACCGACGTTGGGACCCAGCCCGATACCGGTAGGGCCGCGCCTGACTGTACGGGTCGCGCCGGAGACGGCGGCATCCGGTGCTGTGGTGACAGTGACGCTGCGGCTGGAAGGCGTGCAAGATGTCTATGGCTTGCAGGCCGAATGCCAGGTTAACCCGGCGGTGCTGAGCGGGACGAGCCGGATGGATGGCGAGGTGTTCTTCGGCAGCGACAGCTTCTATGTGGATGGAGGCTATCAGACTGATGGACATTGGCGGGTGGCTGTTAGCCGCCTGAATCCGGCACCGGCCTTTACAGGCGATGGTACTGCTTTCAGCCTGAACTACACAGTGATAGGCGCGGGTGAGAGCGCAGTCACCTGCGGGGCACTGGCGGCGAACAGCGACGGTCAGAAGCTGGAGTTGACGGTCAGTGACGCGGCTTTCTACGCAGACGATGCTGCTGCCGAAACGCCGACGGCCGAACCGACGGTGGAGCCAACTTCAGCGCCGCCGACCCCTACGCAGACACCTACCACACCACCGCCGACTCCCACAGAGACGCTCATACCGGTGATCGAGACTCCTATCGCCAGCCCAGGGTTAGTCTCTGGAGTAGTCGCCTACCAGAATGGAGGCGATGCGGCGGGCATCACCGTCATGTTGATTTCCGGTCAGTTGGTGATCGGTGGGGTGGTGACAACGGCTGATGGTACGTACACTTTCACTGGTATTGCGCCCGGCGAGTATCTGCTGCTGGCGGATGCCCCCGGCTATCTGGCGGTAGCGCAGAGGGTGCAGGTTGTGGCTGATCAGGGCACGAGCGCACCGATCATGGTGCTGTTGGCAGGCGATACCGACGATAATCAGGTGATCGATCTGGCAGATGCCGGGTTCATTGGCGCGAACTTTGGACTGGACGCTGGCGTCGCGCCGTCGAATGCTGATCTGAATACGGATGGGGCTGTCAACATTGTCGACCTCACGCTGGTGGGGGGCAATTTTGGCAAATCGGGGCCGGTCATGCAGCCATAGCTGAGGACTTCACCGCTCCAAGTTCTGAGGGACGATCCACATGGGTCGTCCCGTTTGATTCGGGGTAGTCATAGGGTGAGACAGTAGGTTTCGACGGCGTAGCCGTCCGGCTCAGCATCGGGGCCGAGGGTGGGGGCGGTCTCGGCAGTGACGGTGAGCAGGAGTGTGCGGAAGCCTTCGCGGTGCATCCAGTCGCGCAGGGCAGTGACCATCTGAGCGGTGAGCGGTTTGGGTGACCACAGGGCCAATTCCGCCGTGCGGGGGGCATAGAGGAGGGGCTGGCCGTAGACAAGGGCCTCCTGGCCAGAGGCGGAAAAGGCGACGCGGTATACCTTCTGCTGGCGAATTTCGGGGATGGCGTCCCAGGTACGCGGCCAGAGTGTCTCCCACTGCTGGCGAGCGCTGCTGGTGCGTCCAACAGGCATGAACCAGCCGGCGATCTGATCGGCGCTGGGGTTGGCGTGATCGACAACACGATAAAATCCCTGACCAGAGCGAGCGGGCAGGGTATACCGTTTCACGAGCGTGAATGGAGCCATACCATGACGGATATACAGATCACTGGCAGCGGAATCGCCAACAACAGCCGAGGCCGTCAGGCGGGCGCATTTGAGGGCGGCGGCCTGTTCGCGCAGGGCATGGATCAGGTTGGTTTCGATATCAGAGCCAGCGAAGACGGGATCAACCAGCAGGTAGGCAAGGTGAAGATGGTCACCAAAGGGTTCAGGTTCACGGCCGATATAGGCTTCGGCGCAGGCGATCACGCGCTTGTCGCGTTCGGCCACGAGGAGCAGGCCGGCTCCGAGGAGCAGATGGCAGAGGTGGATGGAGGCCGTTTCGATGCTCATCCAGGGGCCGCCGTGCAGCCAGCGTTCGTAGACGGTCAAGGCGGCATAGGGCACATCTTCGACGTGGCCGCTTGAATCGAGGCGCTGCCAGACGCCAATGCGCGATTGAAAGAGAGCACTGATGGCAGCAGCGTCATCAAGAACGGCGGGGCGAATGTGAGGCGAGGTCATGCGCTGCGCGTGTCCTGTGCGCTAGGAAACTCGAAAGGTCAAACCCGCGTGATTATAGCGCAAGCTGGATGCAGTGGTCAGGCTGCATCCAGCGCCTCCATGAAACGCGCCCAGATGGAATCATACAATGCCTCGCCCTCGGCGCTGAGCGGCATCAGGATTTCGGCATTCTGAAGGGATTCGGGTGGCGGGAAGATAGCCGGGTTCGACCGGATGGATGGCTCGATGAGGTCGTAGGCGGCGTCATTGGCGGTAGCGTAGAAGTTGGTGTTCGTATAGAGGGCGCTGATCTCTGGGCGGAGCATGAAGTCAATGAATTTCTCGGCTGTGTATTTGTGCGGGCTGCTGGCGGGAATAATCATGTTGTCGCCCCAAAGGATTGTTCCCTCTCTGGGAATCACGTAGGTGATGTTTGGGCTAATGTCTTGGCTGATCACGGCATCATAGGTCCAGCCAAATGCCAGACTGATAAGACCTTCGTTCAGCGCATAGGCTGAAGTATAGGGGTCAAGGTCTTCCAAGAATACGGCCTGCCCCTTCAAGCGGATCATCTGCCCCAGCGCGGCTTCCAGTTCGGCGGGATTCTCGGAGTTGACCGAATAACCGAGTGATTTGAGGGTGAGGCCGATCAAGGTACGGGTATCCTGCCAGATGCCCACCGGACCAAAGCGATTGTCCCAGAGGTCACCCCAGCGCAGACCCGGCTTCGTGAACAAGTCCTCGCGATAGACGAAACCGGTTGTACCCCAGCTAAATGGAATTGTGTGGCGGTTGCCGGGGTCATAGATTAAGTCGCGGAAGTTGGCGGCGATGTTCCTGGCGTTGGGAATATTGCGGTAGTCGATTTCGGCCAGCAAGCCGTCGCGGATCAACTGGCCGACCTCGGTATTGCCTAACCAGACAACATCCAGTGCCATACCGGCGCGGATGTTCTCGACTCCTTCTTCATACGTCAGGAACGGGATCAGTTCGACAGCGACACCCGTTTCGCTGGAGAAGGCATCCAGTATTTCCTGCGGAATATCATCTTCCCAGGTGTGGATCATGAGACGGGGAGCGAGTGTGGGCAGCGAGGTTGGTTCTGGCGCCGGCGTGGCCGGGCTGCAGGCGGTCGCGAGCAGGAGCATGATCATCGCCACGAAGAACCAGTGGCCTGGACGGGTAAGGGTACAATTGAGAGTCTTCATGCGTTTGCAATCCCCAGACTAAATTCGCCGACGGGCAAGCGAATGGTGAAGGTGCTGCCGACATTCAGTTGGCTTTCAACGGTGATCTCGCCACCATGAAGCTGGGCAGCGCGTTGGGCAATAGCAAGGCCGAGGCCGAGGCCAGGCCGGTTATCGACGTTCTGTGCGCGCTGGAAGACGGCGAAAATCTCGGAGATGTCCTCTGGCGCGATGCCGATGCCCTGGTCAGAGACGCGGATCGACACTTCATCAGGCTGGCAGATCAGTTCCACACTGATCCGACTGCCATTGGGGGAGAACTTGATGGCATTGGAGAGCAGGTTGGTGATGGCCTGGCGGATCAAGGTTTGATCGAGAGAGGTCGGTTCACAGGTACTACGGTTGGGACGGAAC
Organism: uncultured Anaerolineaceae bacterium; assembly: GCA_964556745.1. Classification (GTDB taxonomy): domain Bacteria; phylum Chloroflexota; class Anaerolineae; order Aggregatilineales; family Phototrophicaceae; genus CFX2. The sequence goes on along the minus strand of CAZKXW010000001.1, from coordinate 21,247 downwards.
ACGAATTGATGTGTCAAGTTGGAGAGTTGGAAGTCACGCACGATTTCGGCGCAGAAGGCTTCCAGGTTCAGGGGTTTGCGGTTGACGTCGATGCCGACGGTTTCGGCCTTGCTCAGCAGAAGAATGTCATCGAGGATGCGGGTTAAGTGCCTGACCTGCTGCTGAATGAGGTCGATTCTTTCGATCTTCTGATCATCGGTGAGCTTGTGGTTGTAGCGTCGGATGATGTCGCTGGAGTTCATGATGATGGTCAGCGGGGTGCGGAATTCATGAGACATCAAGGTGGTAAAGTTCTGCTTCATCTCGTTGAGGCGCTGCTGGCGATCCAGTTCGTTGCGGAGCATCTGCTCGCGCATTTTGCGGTCGGTGATGTCCCGTACCATTGCGAGTACTTCATGCTCCTCGCTAGGGATCAGCCGGATTTCGAAGTAACTGCATGAATCTCCCAGTTCGACTTGGTGTTCAAAGACGCTGATTCTGCCGGTGTCCAGGACGTTCTGGATACGTTCCAGAATGGCGCTGGCCGTATCGGGCGAGGTCAGGTCCTGGATATGTTTGCCAAGCAAGAAGTCTTCGGGAATCTGTTCCATATCGACGCCCAGCCGCAGGCCGGTGATAAAGCCCTGGCGGTTGGCCTGGGCGAGCATGTCGGGGATGGCATCGAGGATTTTCTGGTTGCGCAATTCGCTGCGGTTTAGGCTCGACTGTGCCTGCTGACGTTCGGTGATTTCGCGGATAAGTTCCTGGGTCTGGGTCTCCAGTTCCTCCTTTTTCTCGTGCAACTGCCGGACCATGTGGTTGAAGGCTGTGGCGACCTGGGCTATTTCCTGAGGTTGGCGCACATCAACTGTGTAATCCATATCACCGCCGCCGACCTTCAGAGCGCCAATGCGGATCGCTTCGAGGGGGTTGAGGATGAGGCGGTTCAACTGCCGGAGGGTAATGTGCTGCGCCAGTAGCAGAAGAATCGGGATCAGCACGCCGAGGGCCAGCGTGGTCGTTCGAGTGGACAAATGGGCTTCCGAGTCAGCTACTTCAACCAGGATTGTCCAATCGGTTCCGCGAATGGACCGGGCGAGGCTGTTGACGGCAATCTGCTGGAAATTGACATAGTTGGCGCGGTATTCATTATTGAATGTGTCTGTGCTGGTGGGTTGGACGGTTACGGGCACCTGGACTCGATCCAGCACCAACTGAGCCTGGCTATGGGCGATGATCTCGCCATTGCGGTTGATGATGTAGGCAGTTCCGGTCTGGCCAAAGCGGATCGAGGCGACCAACTGCCAGAGGAGATTCATGCCGATACGGGCGACAATGACGCCGCCGTCGGCGGTAGGGGATGCCTGGATCATGTAGGGTTCACCGGTATAAGAAACCTGCAGATCACTCAAGTAGCTTTGACCGGATTTGGCGGTTTCGAACCAGATCGCCTGAGAGACGGTGAACTGATTGCTGAGGATGGGACGGTCGATATAAGCACTCTGGATGATTTCGCCGTTGGGGTTGACTCGCAGGATTTCCAACAGGGCAGGATTGGAGTTCAGGATGCCCTGTATGAGATTGGGTCTGAGGCGGAGGAACTGATCGTCCAACAAGCCGGTGATGTTCAGGGTCGAGCGCGCCTGATCCAGGAAAACCTCGATTCGCTCGGCTGCATCGGTGACGGCATCGTGCTGGCGCTGTGCCCAAGTTGTAGTTTCGGTGGCGTTGACTAAGGCGCTGGTGCTGATCCAAATGCCGAGGAGGAGGACGGTGAGGATACCCAGAATGAGGATGTTGAGCTGCTTCCGCAGGTTCCAACCCATCCCAAAAGTGTATTCTCCGGATAATGCGAGACCTTGGGACATCATGTGGATGTGCCTCAATGATTCCTGGGAACACTCCCCTATTTTGCCGATATACTCCATAGAATATTGTAATGGTTGTGGTGACATCGATTCAAAAAGAAATCCTTATTTTGTAAATCGATCTAGCCCATATAATGAGGTTGAAGAAAGACTATTGTCCTGATGTGTAGCGCCGCAATACGCAGTACACTGACCGGAAGTCATTGGGGCAGGAGGCCAGGTCTTGGCTATGGCGAAGGTACTCGTCGTGGATGACGAGCAGTTGACTGTGGATATGCTGTGTACGTTCCTGAAGTTGATCGGTCATGAAACGGTCAGCGCGATGTCTGGACGGCAGACTTGGGATCGGTTGGCGTACGAAGAGCCGGATGCCGTACTGCTGGACATCATGCTGCCGGATGACAACGGGTTGGACATCTGCCGGAGGATGCGGGCGGACGAGAAGACCCGCAGCGTTCCGATCATTGTGATTTCGGCGCATTCCCCCAAGATGGATCGGGAAGCTGCGGAAGTCGGTGCGACCGGCTATTTGCAGAAGCCGATCCGTCTACCTGACTTGAAGTCTGTGCTGGAGAGCGCCGGGATCGGAGGTTAGCTGGAGGCCTTCCTCAGCCAGGGGCGGCTGTGGCTGCTTGACTCAGCACATCGCCGACAGCCTGATCGGCAGTGCGCTGGCCAGAAATAACGGCGGCCAGGGCGTTCTGCAAAGCTCGAAAGGTGGCCGGGGCGCTGTCCTCGGCGGGGGCGATGACGGCGTTGTTCATCAGCGCAGCGGCTAGAGTAGTGAAGGGTGTTTGCTCCCAGGCGGCCAGGGCAGCCTGTTGTGATGGTAGCCAGTGGATTTGCTCGGTATAGACCGCCTGACGGTCGATTTCCATCATCCATTCAACCAAGCGCGCGGCTTCAGCCTGTCGATCTGGATCGCGGGTGACGATTACCCATATCCAACCGTCCAGCGTACTCGATAGATCGCCAGCGGCCAGCGGAATCGGCGCGGGATCGAGGCTGACGCTGCCGGAGCGCAGGTCGAGGTACTGGCGGGAGGTCACAACGGCGGCGTCCAGACTGCCACCGCTCAGATCGGGCAGGTAGGCACTGGAATCAGCGTAATCCAACACGGCAGGAGTGATAATGCCTTCGGCGGCGGCCTGTGCATAGAAGTTGAAGACAATCCGCAGCGGCTCGGCTTTGGGGCGACCATCGAGCAGGTCCCGGACGCGACCACCAGCCGAAAGATACTGCACCAGCAGCACATCGCTGATCCCCTGGGTGATACCCGCTGGGAAAACGAAGGACTGACGATTTGTCAACACCTCCTCGAAGGTGCTGAAGCTGCCGCTGAGCGTGACGGGGCGATAGGCGATGAGATGGACGTTGACGGCATAGGTTAGCCCATAGAGGACGCCATCAAAGCGACCGAGTTCCAGAGCGGATGGAGCCAAACTGCCGAGGATGGCAGAAGTGATCTGTCCCTGAATGGGCTGCACCAAGCCGAGTCGCACGGCTTCGACCAGTTCGCCGCGACGCAGCAGGGTCACATCGGGGAGGGAGTCCGGCGCGACCGCGCTGCCTGAACGGAGTGTCTCGAAGATGCCGCCGACCGAGTCAGCTTTTTTGAGGCGCGGCTCCACCTGGACATCCGACTCAGCCGACTCGAAGTCGTTGAACTGCTCATCGAGCAGGAGCGTAGCGCTGTCGTTGGAGGGCAGAGTGAGCGCATCCGGCCACCATACGCGCAGGGTTATTGGCCCGGAGGCGGTGGGCGTGGCGATGCTGGGGGAATCCGCCGGCGATACGGCCGTCATCTCCGGCGCGGGTGTCGTCGGGGGTGGCGCGGTGCTGTTCTGAACGGCAGCGGCACAGGCGGTCAGAAGCAGACTCAGTAAGGCAAGGGCGAGCATGCGGCGTTGAGTCGAAATGGGTAACTGGGGGGCGAAGGGGGTCATCTGGCGCTCACCAAATAACGAGCGATCAGATGAGCCGAATGGCGCAGGCTGTCCTGGTGGGTGCGTTCATAGCCGTGCGAGGCATCAATGCCGGGGCCGATGAGCGCCACGCGGCCGGATCCCCCAGCGCGCCAGTAGGCGGAGCCATCCGAGCCGTAGTAGGGGTAAATGTCCAGGTGATGGGGGATGTCATGTTCCACGGCCAGACGGCGCAGGCGCTGAGTCATCTCGTAGTGATAGGGGCCCGTGCTGTCCTTAACGCAGATGCTCACCGAGAATTCGTCAGAGTTCTGACCGTCGCCGAGCGCGCCCATATCGATGGTGAGCAGTTCGGCCAGGTCGGACGGCCAGTCGGCGGAGCCGCCGTGCCCGACCTCTTCGTAGTTGGCGATGAGGATGTGCGCATCCTGAGCGGGTTTGAGTCCAGCGTCCTTGAGGGCGAGCATGGCTCCATAGATGGCGGCAACTCCGGCCTTGTCATCCAGATGGCGCGAGCGAATGAATCCGGTATTGGTGACTTCCACACGCGGGTCGAGGAAGATGAAATCGCCGGCCTCGATGCCGAGGGCACGGGTTTCAGCGGCGCTGCGGGTGAGGGCGTCCAGGCGGATTTCCATGCTGTCGGCTTCGCGGGTGGCGGTTCCCATGCGGCCGTTGACATGGGTACTGGGATTGGCAAGCAAGACGGTTCCGCGCACGCGGGTGTCGTCGGCCGTACGGATGGTAACGCCCTCGAACTCCACGGCGTTCCAAGCGAAGTTGCCCAACTGGGTGGTCTTAAGCCGTCCGCTGCTCTTGATCTCCTTGACCATCAGGCCGAGGGTATCGACGTGGGCGGTCAGACCGCGCGGGGCGCTCTTGGTGCTGCCTGGCCAGTGGGCGAGGAGAGCGCCCTTGCGGGTACGGGAGAGCTGAAGACCTCTGATTCTGAGCTTCTTGAAGGCTTTTTCTACGTAGTCGATGGCTTCGATGGTGTAGCCGGTAGGACTGGGGGTATTGAGCAGTCCGGTCAGGAACGAGATGGTCTCGTCCAGGCGGATCGGCAGTTCAGCGGGCATGATGGCGCTCCCATTCGCGCAGTGAGTCAACCACCTCATGATGATAGCATGAGTGCAGGACAGAGGACAGCAGGCGCTTGCAAGTCCGAGGAGCAGCGAAGGCCGGCCAGGGCTATAATGCAGCGGGTGAAGCGATGTGACTCGATGAGGGAAGATGGACTCGAAAGTGTGCATTCTGGTCGTCGATGATGAAGAAGCCATCCGGTCGGCGCTGAGTACGTTTCTGGGGCGGCTGGGCTACGAGGTGTTCACGGCAGCGACGGGGACGGCGGCGCTGGGGCTGGTCGAACAACGCGAGCCGGACCTGGTGCTGCTGGATGTAGTGCTGGATGAGCGCGACCAGAGCCAGATGAGCGGTTTGGAAGTCTGTCGGCGACTGCGGCAGCGGAGCCGCTTTATCCCGATCATCATGTTGACCTCGTATCCCGAATGGCAGGTGGAGAGCCTGGGTCAGGGGGCCATCGCCTTCGTGACCAAGCCGTGGGATAACAACGCGCTGGCGAATCAAATCCGGGCGACGCTGGGGGCGGTGCAGCACATCCGCCGGGAGACGACTGATCAAGATGCGCAAGATGCGGCTAGTCCGCACACGCTGCGGGTGCGGGAAGACATTCAGATCGACCTGGATCATTTCCGGGTGACGCGGAGCGGGCAGCAGATCGATCTGACGCCCATCGAATTCGCGCTATTGGCGTTCCTGGCGCGGTATCCCAACCGCCAATGGACGCGCGAGGAGCTGCTCAACCACGTCTGGGATTACCACTGGGTAGGTTACGAGCGGACGGTAGACCGGCATGTGGCGGCGCTGCGGCGCAAGCTCAAGCTGGAACGCGATGAGCTGATCGAGACGGTTCACGGCATTGGTTATCGACTGGTGACAGGGTAGGTTAGGCCGCATGTACCGTTTCTTCTACGCGGTGGGTGTGCTACTGTGGATCGTACTCATGCTGGCGCTGATCTCAGCCAGCCAGACGGCAGGAACGCCACTGCTGACGATCCGGTTCGCCTCGCTGGGCGTGATTGTGTGGATCATGAGTGGGGTGGGGTTAGCCCTGCTGGCGATCCTGCGGGTGATCCGGTCGCGGACGATTGGTGACGTCTGGATCGCCCGGTTCGAGTCGCTCTCGACGTATCTGAACGAGGGTGTGCTGGTGGCAGATCGACGCGGGCGAGTGCGCTGGCATAATGAGGCAGGGCGTGATCTGTTGGACGGGGTGGCCCTGAATGCGAATGTGTTGGGGCTGCTGAAGCGGGTGCAGTCGAGCGAACGGATTACTATCCAGACGCTGGCGCTGCGGGAAGGGCAGCGAGTCTCGGTGCAGGCGTTCCCTCTCGACCGAGGCAGCTACGCGCTGGTGTGCCGGCCTCTCCAGGGCGGGACGCAGAACACGTTCTACGAGAACTTCATCCGGCGGATCGTTCATGATATGAGGAATCCGCTGGCAGCGATCATTGGGCACGCAGCCAATCTGCGGCAGTCTGTGACGGTCGAGCCGGAGGGCTGGCGTAAATCGGCGACGACGATTGAGGACGAGGCACAGCGGTTGGCACGGCTGGTGGACAGCATGTTGTTCGATGCGCGGCTGGCGTATGTGCCGTTAGCTCCGGGGATGCTCGATCTGGCTGATGTGCTGGAGGAGGCGCTGTATGCCCATGACGAACGCGCCCAGCGCGATGGCAAGTCGCTGGAGATGGATGCGCCGCCCGGCCCGATGCCGCTGGAAGGGGATCGGGATTTGTTGGTGCGGGCGTTCGAGAATCTGATCGACAATGGGCTGAAGTATTCTGGCGCGGACGGCCGAGTGAGCATCCGGCTGGGGACGCAGCCGAGCCAGTATGTCATCCAGTTCGTGGATAACGGCGAGGGCATCCCGGCGGAGTATCTGCCGGATCGCATCTTTGAGCCGTTGGTGCGGGCGCGGGCGCATGGCAGCGGGAGTGGGCTGGGGCTGAGCATTGTGCGGAAGATCATCGAGATGCACGGCGGTACGATCAGCGTGCAGAGTCGTCTAGGTGCAGGCACGACAATGACGGTCTGTCTGCCGCGCCGGGATGGGGCTTTGTGAAGAAGAATTGAACCACAGAGACACAGAGATCATACGGAGAGTTTAGGGTTGAAGGTGGATAGGGCGTGGTGAGGGGAATGGCTGTGAAGTGGCTGAGTGTATTTCTCGTGGTGGTATTGGCGGCGGGGTGCGGCGCGGTGGATGTGCAGGTAGCACCGATCTTATCGGTAACGCCGACGGTCGCGCCGACGCTGACGCCTTCGCCCCAACCGCCGATCATCACGTCATCGGCAGGGTTGGTGGCGCGGAGCGAGCCGGATGACAGCGAGGTAGTCGTCAAGACTATCGCCTATCCGCACCTGGTATTCGCCCCGGGAGTGGTCTCGCTGACGATGTTTTCGCAGTCGGCTGCTCCACAGGAGTACATGGTGGTGGACAGCGGGCGGGGGCTGCGGCTGCGGACAAGCTGGCGAGCGCTGTGGCTGGCGGATAGTTCCGGGAGCGGGCGAGTTTCAGTGGATGTGTATCTGCGCTGGCCGGGACAAGAGGACTTTGTGTTCCTGCAAACGGCTTCAACGCAGGACTTCGAGTCCAGCGGGGAAGACTTCCGGGAGGAACTGCTGGATTCGACAGTGTATCTGCCGGAGTCGGGGGATTATCGACTGCGGACGGTGACGCGGGTCACGATGTCCGAAAGCAGCGGCCAGGAAGGCAGCCAGGAGGCGATCTATGAGACCGATGTGATCGCCGTCTACAAGCCGAGTGAACCGCTCACTGCGCCAGAAGCCTATGCGACGGACTTCGGCGATCTGGAATGGCAGGGCTGGCTGGTCGATTGGCGCGGGTGGCGACAGGGCCCATGCTTCCTCAGCACGGATCCATACCCGGAGGCGACGGCGCTGTTGGATACGGCCTGTGTGCAGTTCGAGAACGGGGACTGGGGGGCGGCTGCCGATGCGCTGCAAGCGGCGCTGGGGGCGGTTGGTGAGGATGTGACGCTGCAGAACCGCCTGCGCCAGCAGCTGGGGACACTGGCGGCGGCAGCCGGGCAGTGGAATGTAGCAGTGCGGCACTTCACCGAGGGTTTGAAAGCCGCGCGGATGCTCAACGATGCCCAGGAGGCCGGGATCGCGCTGCACAACCTCGGGATGGCGCTGCGGGCCGCGGGGATGAACGACGAGGGCGACCAATCTCTGTTTCAATCGGCGCAGGTCTTCGATCAGATCGGCGATTATCTGGGAGCGGCACTAACGTGGGGGCAGTTCAGCGCCTTCTGGCGGTCAGCGGATACGGCGGAATGGGTGTATTCGGTGTTCAGCGATCACGGGCTGCCGCAGGCCGAAGTGCTGGCGCAATGGCGGGACGAGTTCAGCTAGGAGTGATGCTCACGCGGTGCGGAGTGCCCTGCGTTCGAGTGTGGCGACAAAGGCGATCAGCAGATCGGAAATGGTGACGATGCCAACTAGCGTTTCCCCACGCATAACGGGCAGGCCGCTGACGTAATTCAGCAGCATTAGACGGGCGGCTTCCTCGGCGGGCATGTCCGGCTCAGCAGCGACGAGCGTGCTGCTCATGACATCGCGCACGGTCAGCCTGTCTACGAGTTCCAGATCTTTCCACTCTTCACGCACCAGATCAGGCAGGCGCAGCGCGGCGCGGCATTCCCGCGCGGTGATGATGCCGATCAAATGCCGGTCGGAACTGATCACCGGTAGGTGGTGGAAATCCATTTCTTCCATTAATTCGAGTGCCGCGCGGAGACTGTCCTCAGGTTGAATGGTGACGGGATTGCGGGTCATGATGTCAGATACGTTCATGTTGGCCCCGACGCTCCTGATTGGCTGATCGATGACATCATTCTGGCGATTTCACATTGGAAAAACATTAAGGAAACGACATATGTGATAGGTGTCATGTGATGTTGATGACAGCGCCTATTCTTCCCGTGGATTTGTGACGGAATCGTCAAACTTACGTCAAATCTCTGTCGAGTTTGTGTCCTACAGTGAGGGCATTGGCGCAGCAGGATGCGCTGAGATGGGAACGGGAGATGACGTTATGACAACCACATCACGACGCGGGTTTCTGAAGTTAGCGAGCGGGGCACTGGTCGGGACCGCTATCGGCGCGGGGGTTACGCGCGAGGCGCTGGCCTGGCTGCCGACGGACACGCTGCCGGCTGCCGACGATCCGGCGCTGCATCTGCTCAACCGTATCACCTATGGGGCGCGACCCGAAGAACTGGAACGGGTTCGTCATATGGGGATCGAAGCCTATCTGGACGAGCAGCTTCAGCCAGATGCAATCGATGATCCCGAATGGGATGCGCTGGCGAAGACCATGCCGATCCTGAGCATGGATCGGCGGGCGGCTTACAGCATGGGGCCGGGGGCGTTCCGCGTCTATATGACAATGGTCAGGGCGATGGTCATCCGCGCGGCCGTCACACGCCGCCAACTGCTGGAGCGGATGGTCGAATTCTGGACAGATCATTTCAATATCGCCACCAGTGATTACAGCCCCGACCTGATGATCCTGCACCGGGATGTGATCCGGCGGCACGCGCTGGGCAAGTTTCGCGATCTGGTGTTCGGCACAGCGCAGAACCCGGCCATGCTGTACTACCTGGATCAGGCTTACAGCCACAAGGAACACCCCAACGAAAATTACGCCCGTGAACTGCTAGAACTGCATACGCTGGGTGTCAACGGTGGTTACAGTGAGCGCGATGTGAAGGAAGTTGCCCGCGCGTTGACGGGCTTCACCGTCCGCGACGCGACCGAGACAGGCTTCTTCTTCGATATGGACATGCACGACACCGACGAAAAGGTGGTGCTGGATCATCGACTGCCCCCCGGACGCGGGATCGAAGACGGGCTGCATGTGCTGGACATCGTGGCGCATCATCCATCTACGGCCCGGTTCATTTGTACGAAGCTGTGCTGTCGTTTCGTCAGTGATGATCCGCCTGCCAGCCTGATCGACAGCGCGGTGAGCCTCTGGCAGGACACAGAGGGCGACATCCGTGCTGTGCTGCGACACATCCTGCTCTCGGCGGAATTCCAGGCGTCGGTCGGACAGAAGCTGCGCCGTCCGCTGGATTTCTTCATCGGAGCGGTGCGGGCGACGGGTAGTGAATTCCAGAACTTCTGGGTGTTGGAAGAGATGCTGACCGATCTGGCACAGGTTCCGTTCGGCTGGCATCCGCCAGACAGTTACCCGGATGTAGCGGCCGCCTGGATCAATTCCAGCGGTCTGCTGGCGCGGTGGAACACGGCTATGCGGCTGACTCATGGCGGCTACAGCGACAAGGATTCGGGTGTGGTCAACCGACTGCATGAGCGGATTGGCACGCCGGAGACTGTTGGTCAACTGGTTGACGCGGTGGCGGTGCAGATTTTCGCCGCGCCGCTGCCGGAAACAACGCGGGTGCAGTTCATCGCTTATGCCAGCGACGGGAGCGGGCCGGATACGCCGGTGACGACGCATCTGCTCAGCCAGAAGTTGGGCACGCTCTTCGGCCTCATGCTGGCCTCGCCGCAGTACCAGTGGCGCTAGAGCAAGTCCGGCATGACTCGACCGATCAATTGGAATGCGACGGAGGGAAATATCATCATGAACACGAGCATTACACGGCGGGATTTCCTGAAGGGAATGAGCGCGGCAGGGGCGGTTGGCATCAGTCGAAATTTGTTTCCAGCATGGATGCCACGCCTGGCGTTCCGCGCCCCGAATCAAGCACCAGGCGATGTGCTGGTATGCATCTTTCTGCGGGGGGGGATCGACGGGCTAAGCGCGATTGTGCCCTTTGGGGAAGGCGCGGGCTACTATGACGCGCGGCCGACACAGGCAGTAGCCGAACCGGGCAGCGATCCCAACGCGGCTCTCGATCTGAACGGCTTCTTCGGAATGCACCCGTCATTCGCACCGTTGGTCGATCTGTATCGCTCTGGGGCGCTGGCGGTTGTCCATGCCACGGGGTCGACCGATCCGACACGCTCGCACTTCGATGCGATGCAGTTCATGGAATACGGCACGCCCGGCGACAAGACCATCGCCACAGGCTGGATTGGCCGCCATCTGAAATCGGCGGCGTGGCAGAACGACTCGCCGTTCCGAGCGGTAGGCATGGGCGCGATGCTGCCGACTTCGCTGCTGGGGCCGGTGTCCTCACTGTCACTGCGCTCGATTGCCGATTTCCATCTGAAGGGGCGCGAAGGTGAGCTCCGCAAGGCGCAGAATGTCCTGGCGCAGTTGTATGCCATCGAGGCACCCACCGACGCGCTGGACTCGCAGGCCCGGCTGGTCTTTGACACGATAGATATGCTGCAATCGCTGGATGCGGGCAGTTACCAACCTGCGGCTGGAGCGGTTTATCCGACCGATAACTTTGGCTTCGGGATGGGGTTAAAGCAGATCGCCCAACTTATCAAAGCGGATGTGGGTCTGGAAGTAGCCTGTATCGACCTGGGCGGATGGGATACGCATGAGAACCAAGGCACACATGGGGGTGTTTTCGCCAACCTCTTGAGCATCTTGGGACGCGGTCTGAATGCCTTCTACACCGATCTGGCCGAGCGCATGGGTGGGATTACTGTGGTGACAATGAGCGAGTTTGGCCGGCGTGTAGCCGAAAATGCCAATGCTGGAACCGATCATGGGCATGGGAATTTCATGCTGCTGATGGGTGGTGGGACGCAAGGTGGACAGGTCTTTGCCCGCTGGCCGGGACTGTCGCCGGATGCGCTCAACGATGGCGATCTGGCGATCACCACCGATTACCGCGATGTGCTGGCCGAGGTGCTGACTCAGCGGCTTAAGAATCCGGCGGTCGATCAGGTGTTCCCAAATTTCACGGCAACGCCGCTGGGTCTGGTGGTTCCGCGCTGAACTGCGAAGTCCAATGCAATACTACTACGGAGACACATAAGACACAGAGAAATGCGGAGGGTGCTGCAAGCCATGCGACTATTCAAAGGAGAGAGGAGAGCTGTGATGCGAAGGTTGATGCAGAGTGCTTTGATGGTGCTGCTCATCGCAGCGCTGTTCAGCGGCGCGGTGGCGCAGGCGCAGGATGAAGACCCAGTGCGGCAGGCAGTGATCGATGTGGTAGTTGGATCGGAAGAATTCGCTGACTGGCTGGCGAACTATCCGAATTATCAGGTCAATACCTGGGGGCCGGATGATAACAATGTCTGGGGAATGGAATTCCTGAACGAGTCAGGTGATGAGTGGCTGGGTTACGCCAGCATCGACGCCGACACGTTCGAAATCCAGGACTCGTTCGTGCCCAGACCGCTGCCGCAGGACGTGTATCAGACACAATTGGCAATTGTCACTGATTACGTGCTGCACGATGCCGAAGTGCTGGGTTGGCTGGAGAATCCGGATCACTGGGAGATGTATCCCGACTGGAACCGCTGGGAGCAGGTTTGGGATGTAGGCTTCTACCGTGGAATCGAGGGCGTGGTGGTCAAAGCCACCGTCGATGAGAACGGCAATGTATGGATCGACAAGATCGTCGATCCGAATCAACTCAGCGAGGAGGAAGCCTTGCGGAACGCGCGTGACGAAGCCATTAATCTGGCCTATAGCGCCGAGGGCGTCTGGAATGCGCTGGACGGCTACGATGAGTGGACGAGCTATGCCGAACAGCAGGGGGGGACGCGCTGGAGCGTCAGCTTCGTGGTGGATGAAGAAGAACGCTTCTTCGCGCTGGTGGACATCGAATTGAACGCGGTGCTGGAGACGCGCTCCATCCTGGATTAGGCTTCGATGGGGTAGGCAATATGAGGGCGAGGTTGCCAGCAGTGGCAGCCTCGCGGCGTTTACTTCAAGCGGCGTTCGTAAAAGCGATGGGTCTTGTAGATTTCTGAGCCGAAGCTCAGGGCGATGCTGACCATGTTCTCGTTGACTTCGAGAATCCAGCCGGAGTCGGAGTGCTGGACATGCGGATCGGCCAGCAGCGCCATCAAAACGTGATAGTACAGGACGGCATCGACGCCTTTCTTGCGGTAGTCTTCCTTTACACCCATGAGGGGGATGCGTGCCCAGTCTATCACCGGGCGGATTTTCCAGTACCAGAGCGCCCGCAGCAGTGTGATGATCTCCGGAACGCCCGGACGTGGGTGAGCGCGTTTCAAGACCTGATTGAAGTCCGGGATCGCCATCACGAAGCCAGCGGGTTGACCTTCGACATCCGCGAAGAAGGCGAAATCGGGATTGAAGAACTGGCCGAGGCTCTTGACCAGCGCGTCGAGTTCTCTGGGGTTCATGGGCACGAAGCCCCAGTTCTTCTCCCAGGCGGCGTTGTAAATCTCTTTGAACAGCTCGAACTCCTGATGCAGCCGCTTGCGGTCGATCTGGCGGACAGTGATCTTGTTGCGCTTCATGACGGCCTGGGTAATGCGCTGCAAACGATCGGCGGTGGCGTGTTCCTGTGCTCCCTGGCGGCTGAGGTGGAAGCTGAACACGTCCATCGCTTTGTTGAAGCCAGCGGCCTCGACGAGACGCTGGTAGTAGGGCGGGTTGTAGGGCATGAGCAGCACCGGGCGCACGAAGCCATCGATGAGGATGCCGCATTCTTCGTGGGTGGTGAAGCTCTGCGGCCCGCGGATAGCGTCGTAGCCTCTGGCGCGTACCCAGTCGGCGGCGGTGTTCAGCAGGGCAGAGGCGGCTTCCTGGTCGTTATAGACCTCGAATGTGCCGAACCAACCGATGTGTTCCTGATGGAATTCGTTGTGGCGGTGGTTGATGAGGGCGGTGATCGTGCCGACGATCTGATCCCCGCGCCAGGCGGCGAAGTAGTCGCCTTCCATATATTCCCAACTGGGGTTGCGTTTCTTGTCGAGCAGGTCACGCCGCATCGAGAGGAGCGGCGGAACCCAGTTAGGATCGTCCTTATAGAGTGTCCAGGGGAACTCGAAGAAGGCGCGGAATTCGGCGGGAGTCTCGACTTTGCGGACGGTGACGGGTGCGGGCATGGGGAACGCTCCGAAGGTGCATGAAGGGACAATGCCGCAGAGCGGCTTGAGCGCCCCCGGCATCCGCGCATCATCTTAACGCTTTTCCCGTCTGGCGCAATACTTTCGTCTTGACACTCACACAGGGCTTTGCTACCATTCCGCCATCTTCCGCAGTAGCTCAACGGCAGAGCAATCGGCTGTTAACCGATGGGTTCCTGGTTCGAATCCAGGCTGCGGAGCAACTGTTATGGCCCCTTGTGAACTCCGCAAGGGCATGTTGTTGTTTAGATAGGGTTTGACTCACATCTTTTGCGAGTATGCCAGTTACAACACCGATATCGTTCGTGTACACTCAATGCTGTCGCTTCTTAGGGAGATGCACCCCGCGTCGCACGGCGAAACCCCTCAATGGTAGCGGCGACCGCCTCCGCGAGCGGCGTTTCATAGACAACCGGGAACGCCCGCCGCAGCTCGGTATCATCGAATCCCTGTGGGAAAGGAAGCAGTGTATCCCCCACAGTCACGGTCACGTTGGGTGCGCTTTGCATAATGAGATCGGCCACAATCTGCACCGGAATCGGGTCTGTACCTAAGTTGAAGCAGTGAGCGCCGTTCAGTGGGATTTCAGCGGCAGCGATGAACTGCTGCGCCACGTCAGAGGCATAGTGAAACTGCATCCGTCCACCGAAAGAAATCTGGGACGATACGCCCTGTGCTGCGGCCTGCATGGCTTTCGTAGGCTCGCTGGTCAATCCCTGATCTCGTCCTAGGCCGAAAACGGTATAGGGACGCAGCCCTGTACTTGACAAATGATGATCGCGCCAGTAGATGTCTGCCAATCCTTCGTTGGTGACTTTGTAAACACCGTAGAGGGTACGTGGAAGCTTCGGCGCGTCGTGAGGTAAGATCGAGGTATCGTATAATTCTGGTGGTCCGTATACTGCGATTGATGATGCATAAGCAATATGGTTGATGCCATTTTGGCGCGCAGCTTCAAAGACGCTGACCGTACCCGTAACATTGACTTTGGCTCCCAGCACTGGATTAGCTCGGCACATAGGCACTTGCAGTGCCGCAAGATGAATGACATGGGTGATGCCGTATTCGACGAAGACACGCTCCATCTCCTGTGTGTCAGTCAGATCGCCGCTGACAAAGGTGATCGCTGCTTGTTCGTCCGGGGTCAGCAGCAGATCGAGCCGGTGGCGATCGGTACTCAGGTCGAAACTGACCGCCGCTTTGCCCTGCTTTACCAGATGATACAGCGTCCATGCCCCGATACATCCCATCGCTCCCGTAACCAGTACGCGCATTGTCAGTCTTCCTCCACCAACCGGTTGCTCAATCGTCCCAGCCCATCGATCTCCACTGTGTATTCATCATCGCAGCCTAGCCAGCGCTGTTTCTCCGGCGGATAACCGAAGATGACTCCTTCTGGGGTGCCGGTAGAAATGACATCCCCGGGTTGAAGCGTGAAATAGTGTGAGACATATGCGATTATCTGTGCTACGCTGAAGATCATGTCGGCGGTGCTGCTGTCTTGGCGCAGCTCGCCATTCAGCCAACCACGGATACCCAGTGCCTGCGGATCGGGGATCTCATCGGCGGTGACCAGATACGGGCCAAGCGGCAAAAAACCATCCAGTGTTTTGCCCAGCAGCCACTGGCTCGTTGTGAACTGGAGCGCTCGCTCACTCAAGTCATTGGCGTTGCAATAGCCAAGCACATAATTGAGCGCTTCGGATTTGGGCACGTGCCGGGCCATTCTGCCGATCACAACGGCCAGTTCGGCTTCGTAGTCAATTTTGCGCCAGGTGGCATCGACCGGTATCGGGCAGTTCGTGGCCGTGATGGCGGTGTTGAACTTGCTGAACAAAACGGGGGTTTCCGGAATGGCCATGCCGCTTTCCAGCGCATGACGCCGATAATTCAAGCCAACGCAGATGATTTTGCCAGGCTGGGGGACTGCCGGGCCGATGGTGATCGCGGCTTCTTTGACGAACTCCCAGTTGGGATTGGCAGCCAGATCGGCGCGCAATTGGGTCAGCGCATCTATCCCACCGCGCAAAAAAGCATCAGCCAATAATCCCGTCTTGATAACGCCATCATCGGTACGAACACCAACGCACCAGCCTCGGTCGGTTGAATACATGAGCAGTTTCACAGAAGACCCCTTTCGGATGCAGCGAATTCTGGTAAGTCGAGGTGATAAAAACGGCGGGCTGTTCCGCCCCACAATGAAGCCTGCGCCTCCAGCGAATAAACTTCCAGTTCACGCTCGAGAAACGCGAACCAGTGAGCGCAGGTCGCGGCCTGGGTAATAACCGGATAATCACTGCCGATCATCACCCGTTCCGTGCCGAAGCACGTCATAATGTGATGTACCCAAGGCTTAAGCACATCGAAATCAGCGCCAGATGGCAAGCGCGTGATCAGCCCGGACAATTTGCACACAACATTCGTGCACTCAGCCATCCGCGCCAATCCATCCGCCCAAGCCGAGAAAGCGTCCGCTCTGATCGCCGGGTTGCCGCCGTGGTCAAGCGCAAAGGCTGCTTCGGGCAGATCGTGCGCTAGGTCTGCGCCATCCTCAAGCTGAGATAGGTCAAGATTAAGATCGACAGTCAGCCCCAGCGCCTGCGCGTTGTGCAGCGCGGCGCGCAGCGCATCCCCCCGCACTACTTCAAAGGGCATACCGTGAAGTGAAGCGCGTACACCCCGCACCAGCGGCAGATCGCGATATGCGGTCAGTAAACGATGGCAGTCGCTGGCATCCGGAAGCAGTAGACCAGCCACAAGCGCCCGCAGTCGTACCTCTTGCTGCGCGCGCTCATACAGCCAGCGCACCTCTGCCAATGGATCGCGCGCCCCCGCCTCAACGACAATCCAGGCATTGGCTGGTGGCTGCCGATCATGCAGCAAATCATGTGGAAGAAAAGCTCGGTTAAGCTGGGGGACATTCGCCAGCCAGTCTAAAGGAACAGCAGATGGATCCCAGAAGTGGACATGGGCATCGACACGCAGCATGAATGCCGATCCTCGCTTACAGTGCGCCAAGCGCCCGTAACGCGCCGCGCATCCAACCGAGTGTATAGGCCATGCCAGCATGCCACGGGGCCTCACACGTCATCTGTGGACTGTGATCGGGGATGAGTACGCCGGTGTAGTCAGCGTCGATCAACAGTTTGAGCACGCGCACCATATCAGAAGCACCTTCATCGATGAACACTTCGGCGTAGTCCGGGACTGTGCCCCGGACATTGCGAAAATGTACATAGGCGATGTGCTGGCTGTACGCCTGTACTGCATCGTAGATAGTCATAGCGTCGGTCTGCATTTCGCCGATCGTCCCCAAACAGAACTCCAGTTTATTGGCTGGACTGAGACGCAAGTCAAGCAGGCGCTGGAAATGTTCGGGCCGGGTGATCAGACGACCGGTATCACGCAGCGGGCTGATAGGTGGGTCATCCGGATGTGCGGCCAGTGTAACTCCGGACTCTTCCGCCACCGGCAGCAGCTCATCTAAAAACCATTTCAGCCGTTCCCACATCTCATCCTCACTGACCGGGCCGATTGTCCCCGGCTGCGCATTGGGATCGTAGACCATGTTGAAGACCATGCCATTCGGGACAGGCGTCTGTTGCGCTAGTTGAGCGCGTGTAAACCCGACCGAGACCGCATTGCCGCGTGCAACGGTCATCTCAGCGCGCCCCCAGACCCCGGCCACACTGAAGTAATAGCCCATGATCGAGATGCCGACTCGCCCCATATCGCGGATGAGCTGTTTGAGGTTGTTCATCTGCTCGTGTTTGCGCGGCCCGTCCAGCAATATGTCGTACCAGTGAGCCGGGTCAAAGTTCTCCAGCGCCGCCAGCTCTAGCCCTTCAGCATTGATGGCGCGCCGCAGCGCGTACAAATCGTCATATGTCCAAGGGCGCTCTTGATTACGCGTGATGCCCCATGCGCCTGCGCCAGTACCAGTGGAGAGCAAATTGGCATGGCGTTCATAGTCCGTGAAGTGCGCAACAATGTGCGTCGCGCCGGCCTGACGGGCGAAACGGAAGTTCTCCGGCGTCAATAGATGGCGATAAAGGCCCAATCCAAGTTTCATCGTTTCATAGCCCTTTAGATTCCGATGGTCAGGCCACCATCGATGACGAGATTGGCCCCCGTGATGAACGAGGCTTTATCGCTGGCTAAAAATACCACCGCTTGTGCAACCTCAGTCGCCTGCGCCACACGCCCCAGAGGATGCAGTTTCCCCCAGTTTTGGACAGCGCCGTCTGGATCTTCCGGAACAAAACGCGCGGCGGCCCAGCGCAGCATGGGCGTATCAACAGAACCGGGCGAGACACAGTTGACGCGGATATGATCCGAAGCATGGTCGAGCGCCATTGTGCGCGTGAGCGCGATGATCGCGCCTTTGGTCGCGCTGTAGGCGGCTACGTTGGGCTGGCTCGCAATCCCCTGCACCGAGGCCATATTGACGACTGCGCCACCCCCACGCTGGCGGATATACGGGATGCAGAAATGCGACACCAGATAAACTCCTTTGAGGTTGACATTCAAGGTGCGATCCCATAATGCTTCATCAGTATCGACCACCGACCCGTAAGTCTGGATGCCAGCATTATTCACAAGGACATCGATGCCGCTGAAGTACTCGACTGCTGTTTGAGCCAACCGCTCCGCATCCGCCGTCTTTGAAACATCGCATGACACGAAGATGGCCCGTGCCCCGCCCGCGCGCAGATCCTCGGTACAGGTTACCCCCGCTTCATCGTTGACATCGGCTAGGACGACTGCTGCCCCTTCCGCGGCGAACGCCTCTGCGCATGCACGTCCGATACCGACTGCTGCCCCGGTGACAACCACGGTTTTGTTTTCGAAGAACATCGTTTCACCCCTCTGTTTTACGCCAGTTCAAACGAGTTGTGACTCAGCAGCTCCGCACCATTCGGCGTAATGCGGAACATACGCTCCAGCCGCAGCCCACCCCAACCGGGCACATAGACTGGCGGCTCGATCACGACGACCATGTTCTCTTCAAGCGGAAGTGTTGCACCGATGATGATCCGTGGTTCATCCTGATTGGAGACGCCAACACCGTGTCCCGTGTGATGTGGATAGGTATAACCGTGATTCTCGATGTAGCCGCGTACGATCTGATCGATTTGACCAGCGGTGACGCCGGGCCAGGCCGCCTCAAATCCCAGCATGAAAGCTTCCTGAGCGATGCGTTGAATCTGACGATGCTGATCCGTGACTGCGTCTAAACCGCCGACGATATACGTTGAGCAGGTATCCCCCCAGTAACCCTGATAATACGGAACCATATCGCTGATTAAGCAATCGCCGGGCTGAGTGATGTAGTCAGAGGGCATGCCGGGGAAAGGGGACTGCGTGTTGAGACCCGCGTGCAGCGCATTTTGCAGGGCAAAGCGACCGCCAATGTGCGCTTCCATTGCGGCTTTGGCCTGACCGTAAATGGCGATTTCGGTCTGGCCAGGGTGCTGCGCAGCTTGACGAACCGCTTCCTGGCCGATCTCCGCCAGCCGCGCGCAGTCCCGCAGAATCGCGATCTCAGCATCGCTTTTTACTGCCCGTACCAGTCGCATGGTCATGTAGGGCAGGTCGATCCATGTGCAGTCTGGGCGGAGATCGCGCAGCTTGCCTTCAAGCATCGCGGACAGGGTATTCCGCTCGTAGCCAATCGCTCCACTCGAAGGGCCAGCCTGCGCAACTGCTTTGAGAACAGCAGCCCCGAAATTGTCGAGCGGGGGATCGCTTTGTCTGTAACTGTAGCCAGTGAACGAGACGCCGCGCAGCGTCCAGTCGCCCGCTTCAAGCGTACCTTCTGCCCCCTCCGCGATCAGAATGATCTCTCCGGGGATGAACAGGGCAGCAGCCCGTCCCTCCGTGAATGGGCTGGGGCCGTTCTCAAAAAACGTTGTGTAGCCCGTCAGGTAGGACACATTGTAGAAATCGGTGAAAAGAGCGCATTCTAGCCCTAATGCGCTGAGTGCCCGGCGGGTGCGCTCGTACTTAAACGGATCGCTCCGGAGCATGATCTATTCCCCTTCAACCATCCCATCTTCTGCAATACGATGGACGCGCCCAAGACCGGTATAGGCAGTGGCAATCATACGAGTGGTTATACTCTCGCCTGGATCGAGCAGCACCGCGCTGCCATTGGCGATGCTCTCCAGCAGACCGTCCGTCGGGTAACTCGTCCATGGTTCGAGCGCAGCGGTATGCGTGCGTCCCCACCACGGATAGCTGTCCGCTGCGCCCCCCATCTGCTGCCAGTACCAAACCGAGCGAAATACCGCCCGATCAAACCGCAGACCAAAACCGACCCCGCGTTCACGTGCGGTAATGGCATACCAACCGTCGGTCAGATCGAGCAGATAAGCCATCTCCTGTGCCCGGAAATCGGCGGACGGAACCCGGCTGGCATCGGTCTGTTCGCCATCCGGAGCGGGGAGATGGGGCCACGTCCCGGAAGCACCCGGCTGGAAACGGCGCGGCTCGAAACCGGGTAGCGGGCCGTGCGCGCGCAGTGAACAGGGAGGAACGTCGATGCGTGCGCCGCCGTCGAGAAATGGGCCGCCAAAGGCGATATGCTGCCCCCACATGCAGTGCAGTGGCGTACCACCGTCATTGTGGATCGTGAGTCGGAGATGGAGGCGGGGATCGTCTGCGTGCAGCGCGATCTCTTTCTCAATGTAGAACGGCGTGCGCAGCAAATGCGCCCACAGTCGCGCTGAGACGCGCTGACGACCCGCCTCCAGTACCGCGTAATCCCACGGCAGCAGACTGGCTTCGCCGTGCTGGCCGAGCAGTGCGCCGCGATACAGGACAGGCGGGCCACCATTGGGGAGTACATCATTCCAGCCGCCGTTGAAATAATCGAGAAATAGCGTGTCACTGTATGCGGATGGGGGGGTGCGCTGCGGGTTGCGCAGTCCGCCCGGCTGTGATAACAGGAAGTTGGTATCAGTTGGTTTGTGGCGAAACTCGATGATATCCCCGCCTTTGCCCGGCAATACGACCACACGCAGCAGGGCATTCTCTAGGATGAGCGCCTGCATACCATCGAAGTACCAGCGATCGGTGATCCAGACATCGCGTGAAAAGACAGGCTGATGCAGCACGGCGCACGCTCCCCTTATGGATTGTCTGCGGGCGACAGCGCCCAGCGCAGCAGATTGACGATGAGTTTGCGCGCGGTATCCGCGTGCATTCCGGCAGGACGACGGAACAGGGCGGAATACAGGCCTGGCAGCATGCTGAAGGCGATCTGACCGCGACCGTGGTGGATGATTCCGAGTGCCGTGCCGATACTGCGCTGATGGTCGCGGGTATAGCCGATGATGTGTTCCACGCGATCCCCAGCGATACAAGCTCCATTCGGCCCGCAGA